>DASYGN010000075.1:0-62537 GCA_035999625.1 Caulobacteraceae bacterium
ATCGCCGGCGCGGTCAAGGGCACGCCATGGGCCCAAGGCGATACGATCGAGCCGGCGGCGATCGCGCAGAAGTTCTTCGAACTCTACGAGGGGCGCGGCGAGATTCGAGCCCGGGTCGGCTGACGCACGGCTCAGCCAGGAACCGATCCTGGGCGCGCCGGTTCCCCATCAGGGGGCAGGAGCCCGCCAGCCATGTCCAAAACCGTCGGTGATTTCGTCGTCGAGCGCCTGCACGCCTGGGGCGTGCGGCGGATTTTCGGCTACCCCGGAGACGGCATCAACGGCGTCCTGGGAGCTCTCAACCGCGCCCACGGCGAGATCGAATTCATCCAGGCGCGCCACGAGGAGATGGCGGCCTTCATGGCCTCGGCCTACGCCAAGTTCACCGGCGGCCTTGGAGTATGCATGGCCACCTCCGGGCCCGGGGCCGCGCACCTGGTCACCGGACTTTACGACGCCCGCCTCGACCACATGCCGGTGCTGGCGATCACCGGCCAGCAGGCCCGGGGGGCCATGGGCGGCCACTATCAGCAGGAGGTCGACCTCGCGGCCCTGTTCAAGGACGTCGCCGGAGCCTTCGTCGAACAGGCGGCGACACCGCCCCAGGTCCGCCATCTGGTCGACCGGGCGATCCGCATCGCCCTCGGCGAGCGGCGGGTGACGGCGATCATCCTGCCCAATGATCTGCAGGAGCTGCCCTACGCCGAGCCGGCGCGCAAGCACGGCACCGTGCATTCGGGGATCGGCTATGTGAAGCCCACGGTGGTTCCTGCCGAAGCCGACCTGCGCCGCGCCGCCGAGGTCCTGAACGCCGGCCACAAGGTCGCCATTCTGGTCGGGGCCGGCGCCTTGGACGCCGCTCAGGAAGTCATCGCCGTGGCCGACAAGCTTGGGGCCGGGGCCGCGAAGGCGCTTCTGGGCAAGGCGGTCCTGCCCGACGATCTGCCGTGGGTGACCGGCTCGATCGGCATGCTAGGGACCAAGCCCAGCGACGATCTGATGGCCGGATGCGACACCCTGCTGATGGTAGGCTCCGGTTTTCCCTATGCGGAGTTTCTGCCCAAGGAGGGCGCCGCGCGCGGGGTGCAAATCGACATCGCCCCCGACATGCTCTCGCTGCGCTATCCGATGGAGGTCAATCTGGTCGGCGACGCCGCCGAAACCTTGCGTGCGTTGCTGCCCCTCTTGGAAACCAAGACCGACACCGCCTGGCGCGAGCACATCGCCCATGGCGTGAAAGCCTGGTGGGAGACGCTTGAGAAACGGGCCATGGTTCCGGCCAAGCCGATCAATCCGCAGCGGGTCGCCTGGGAGCTGTCGCCGAGGCTGCCCGAGCGCGCGATCCTGACCAGCGATTCGGGATCGTGCGCCAACTGGTACGCCCGAGATATCAAGATCCGCGCCGGCATGAAAGCCTCGCTCTCGGGCGGTCTGGCGTCCATGGGCGCGGCGGTTCCCTACGCCATCGCCGCCAAGTTCGCCCATCCCGACCGGCCGGTGATCGCCATGGTCGGCGACGGGGCGATGCAGATGAACAACATGGCCGAGCTGA
This sequence comes from Caulobacteraceae bacterium, assembly GCA_035999625.1. Taxonomy (GTDB): domain Bacteria; phylum Pseudomonadota; class Alphaproteobacteria; order Caulobacterales; family Caulobacteraceae; genus Acaudatibacter. The sequence goes on from DASYGN010000075.1 coordinate 1,553, forward strand.
TCACCGTGGCCAAGTATTGGCGCTCCTGGCGTGACCCGCGCTGGATCTGCTGCGTCTACAACAACGAGGACCTCAATCAGGTCACGTGGGAGCAGCGGGTGATGAACGGCGATCCCAAGTTCGACGCCTCGCAGCAGATTCCCGATGTTCCCTACCACACCTTCGCCGAGCTAATCGGCCTTGCCGGCATCCTGGTCGAGCGGCCGGAGGACCTGGGGCCCGCCTGGGATCGCGCCCTGGCCGCCGACCGCCCGGTGGTCCTCAACGTTCGCACCGATCCGGAAGTGCCGCCGCTGCCGCCGCACATGACCTTCGACGAAGCGGTGAAGTTCTCCAAGGCGAGCCTCAAGGGCGACCCGGACGAGGGCCGGATGCTGGCCGGAACCGCCCGCCAAATGGTCGGGGCGCTGCTCGGCGAGCGAGAGTAGCTCGTGGCGCCCAGCCGGCGCGGGGCGGCGATCGATACGGTGAAGGCGGGCGCCTACCGCATCCCCACCGACGCTCCGGAAGGCGATGGCACGCTGACCTGGGAGGCGACCACCCTGGTCGTGGCGCTGGTCGGCGCTGGCGAGCGGACCGGGCTCGGCTACACCTACAGCGGCGCCGGCGCGGTGGCCGTGATCGCCGAAACCCTGGCTCCGACGATCGAAGGCCGGGACGCCGACGATATCCCGGGCGCATGGGACGCCATGCAGCGGTCGGTGCGCAACCTCGGCCGCTCCGGGGTGGCGGCGTGCGCGATCTCGGCGCTCGATTGCGCCCTGTGGGACCTGAAGGCCAAGCGGCTCGATCTGCCGCTGGCGCTGCTGCTCGGCCGCCGGCGCGAGCAGGTTCCAATCTATGGCAGCGGCGGGTTCACCACCTATGCCGACCAGCGCCTGCGCGAGCAGCTCGGCGGCTGGGCGAACGATGACGGCTGCCGCTGGGTCAAGATGAAGATCGGGGCCGATCCGCGCCGCGACCCGGCGCGGGTGGCCGCGGCCCGCGCGGCGATCGGCGGGGCGACGCTGTTCGTCGACGCCAACGGCGCCTTCTCCGTCCGCCAGGCGCTGGCCTTCGCCGAGACTTGCCGCGGGGCCGGGATCGGCTGGTTCGAAGAGCCGGTGACCTCGGATGATCTGGCCGGGCTCCGGCTCGTGCGCGAGGGCGCGCCGCCCGGGGTGGACATCGCCGCCGGCGAGTACGGTTTCACCCTCGACGACGCCCGCCGGATGCTCGAAGTCGGGGCGGTGGACGTGCTGCAGGCCGATGTCACCCGCTGCGGCGGGATCAGCGGCTTTCTGGCCATGGCGGCTCTGTGCGAAGCCCATCATATCGATCTTTCCGGCCATTGCGCCCCGGCCCTGCACCTGCACCCGGCCTGCGCGGCCAATCGCCTGCGCCACCTCGAATGGTTCCACGATCACGTGCGCATCGAGGGGATGTTGTTCGATGGCGCTCCAGTCCCGAGGGACGGCGAGATCGCCCCCGATCTCGACCGGCCCGGCCACGGCCTGACGTTCAAGGCCGCCGACGCGGAGAGCTGTCGGATCGCCGGTGACTTCCAGTGAGCCCGGCTCGCCAGGCGCATCTGGCCGCCGCCATGCTGGCCGCTTCGGTGCTGGCCGACAGCGGCGTCGAGCACTATCGCGGCTCGTTCTACAACCGGGCGATGTTCGCGCCGCTGGCCGCCGCCGCGGCGACCCTGGCCGCCGGTGTGGCGGGAGCGATGGGGTCGAGGAGCAGGTTCCCCCGCGACCGCGTCTATGCTCTGGCCGCCATCGCCGGCGTGATCGGGCTCGGCTTTCACGCCTGGAATATCCTCAAGCGGCCGGGAAGGCTGAGCTGGGAGAACCTCTTCTATGGCGCGCCGGTGGCGGCGCCGGCGGCCCTGGTGCTGGCCGGAACCATTGGCGCCGCGGCCGACGCGGCGGAGAAGGGCAAGCGCTCGTGGCGAGGTCTTCCGCTCGGCCGCCTGCTCGCCGCGGTGAGCGCCCTTGGCCTTGCCGGCAGCGCCGGCGAGGCCGGCTTGCTGCATTTCCGCGGCGCCTTCCAGAACCCGGCCATGGTCCTGCCGGTCAGCGGACCGCCGGTGGCCGCCGCCCTCATCGCCGGCGCGGCGGCAAAGCCCTCGAAGGGGCTCCGGCGCATTGCCGATCTGTGGCTGAAGCTGACCGCCGCGCTCGGCCTTGCCGGCGTCGGCTTCCACGCCTTTGGCGTCGGCCGGTCCATGGGCGGCTGGCGCAACTGGCGCCAGAACCTGCTCAACGGCCCGCCTTTGCCGGCGCCGCCGAGCTTCACCGGCCTGGCCATCGCCGGCCTGGCGGCGCTGGCCCTCCTGGAGGACGGCGCCGATGGCTGAGCTCTACCCGGGCTATGACGTGATGGCCAAGGCGCGGACGCCGTCGTGGAACGAGCAGACGCGCCGGGTGGTCGAGGCTCGCCTGGCCATCGATCCCGAGCATCACCGTTTCTTCACCGACGCCGAGTGGCTGACCATGAAAGCGGTTTGCGACCGCATCGTCCCCCAGGATCGGGCGCACCCGGTCCCGCTGGCGGCGATGGTCGACGGCAAGCTGGCCGATGGCGAGGGCGATGGCTATCGCAACGCCAGCCTGCCGCCGCAGGCAGACGCGTGGCGCCGCGGCCTCGCCGCGCTCGAGGCCGAGGCGCGGGCGCGCCATGGCCGCTGTTTCCACGCCCTCGAAGCCGCCGAGCGCAACGCGCTTCTCACCGCCATGCAGCAGGGGTTGCTCGCCGGTCAGGCGTGGGCGGGCATGCCGTCGGCGCTGTTCTTCTCCGCGCGGGTATTGCCGGACATCGTGGCCGCCTACTACGCCCATCCGCTGGCGTGGAACGAGATTGGCTTTGGCGGCCCGGCCTCGCCGCGCGGCTATGTGCGCATGGATTTCGATCGCCGCGATCCCTGGGAGGCGGCGGAGGCCAGGCCAGGTCACGAGGCCCAGGCCCAGCGGATGAATGCCCGTGTCGGACGCACCTGAGACGCCGCGCGCGATCAACGGCCGCGCTCCCGACGCGTTTCGCGTCGGCGGCTGGATGCCGATGCGCTGCTTTTCAGATGACGAAGAGGTCGACTTCGCCATTGTCGGCGCCGGCGCGGGCGGGGCGAGCCTGGCCTGCCGGCTGGCCGAGCACGGATTCTCGGTGGTGGCGCTCGACGCCGGGCCCTATTGGCGGCCGCTGGAGGACTTCGCCTCCGACGAGCGCCATCAGGCCAAGCTGCACTGGAATGACGAGCGCCTGGTCGATGGCGACAATCCACTCCAGCTCGGTTCGAACAACTCCGGCCGCTCTGTCGGCGGCTCGATGGTCCACTTCGCCATGGTCTCGCTGCGCTTCCGCCCCGAGTGGTTCAAGGCCCGCACCTTGCTGGGCTACGGCGCCGACTGGCCGCTCGATTGGCGCGAGATGTGGCGCTACTACGATTACGTCGAGCAGGCCCTGAAGATCAGCGGTCCGGTGCGCTATCCCTGGGGCCCGCGACGGCCGCGCTATCCCTACCGGCCGCACGAGCTCAACGCCGCCGCCACTGTGCTGGCCAAGGGAGCCGAGGCGCTCGGCATCGCCTGGAGCCCGACGCCGCTGGCCACGCTTTCGGCCCCGCGAGGCTTGGCTCACCCATGCGTCTATCGAGGCATGTGCGTGCTCGGCTGCTCGACCAACGCCAAGCAGAGCCCGCTCGTCACCTGGCTGCCGCGGGCGATCAAGGCGGGGGCCGAGGTGCGCGACCTGGCGATGGTCGGACGCATCGAGCACGACCGCGACGGACTGGTGAGCGGCGTGCGCTATCACCGGGACGGCGGGTGGCGGTTCCAGAGGGCGCGCAACGTCATCGTCGCCGGCTACGCCATCGAGACCCCGCGCCTGCTGCTCAATTCCGCCAGCCAGCGCTATCCCGACGGCCTCGCCAATTCGTCCGGCCTCGTGGGCAAGAACCTGATGGTGCAGTCGAACCAGGCGGTCTGGGGCGTGCATGAGCGGGAGATTCGCTCGTACAAAGGGCCGCCCTCGCTGGCCATCACCGAGCACTGGAACTATGCGCCCAGCGCCGATTTTTTCGGCGGCTACGCCTACATGAGCCAGGGGCCGCTGCCGGTCGAAGCGGCGGCCACCCAAATTCGCCGCGGCCTGTGGGGCCAGCGACTGCTGGACGAGATGGCCAATTACAACCACCGCGTCGGCCTAAAGATGGTCGGCGAGTGCCTGCCGCAGGAGCGCAACCAGGTCACCCTGGCCGATGAGAGGGATCGCTTCGCGCTCCCGATCGCGCGGGTCACCTTTTCCTATTGCGACAACGACAAGGCGATGATCGCCCACGCCCTGGCGTTCATGCGTCGAGCGCTGGCCGCCGCTGGCGGCCGCGACATCTTCGAGGAGACCGACGACACCTGCCATTTGAATGGCACCGCGCGAATGGGTTTCAGCGCCGGCGACAGCGTCGTCGATGGTGATTGCCGCAGCTGGGACATCCCCAACCTGTGGATCTGCGATGGCTCGGTGTTTCCCACCGTCGGCGGGGTCAATCCGTCGCTGACCATCCAGGCGATCGCTTGCCGCACCGCCGATCGGATCAAGACCCTCGCCGCCCGCGGTGAGATCTAGCCTGGCAGCGCGTAAACCGCCGCCATGGCGAATCCGGCCACCACCACCGTGGTCAGGCCGAGCGCCGCCATCAGCCGCGCCGGGGCCCTGAGGATGGCGCCGGGGGCGAGGCCGGCCGACATGGCGAACACCGCCGCCAGCAGCAGATACTTCGAAGCCTGGGTGAAAAGCCAGATTGCGCCGGGGGACAGCAGGCCCAGTCCGCGGGCGAGCGCGAGGGCGGCGAAGCCCCAGACGAAGGCCGGCGGAGCGATCGACCCTTTGGTTTCGCTGACGGGGCCGCGCCGGGCGAGGCCGGCGCCGGCCAGCATCACCACCGGCCCGAGCCACAAGATGCGGCCGAGCTTGGCCAGGGTGGCGGCGTGGGTCGCGGCCGGCGAGACCGCGGCGCCGGCGCCGGTCACCTGGGCGAAGTCATGGATGGAGAGGCCGAAGAACAGGCCGGCCTGCCTGGGGCCAAGCCCCAGGGCCGTGGTCAGCAGGGGATAGCCGAGCATGGCCGCGGTGGAGAGCAGGTTGACGCCAACCACCACCAGCGCCGTCTTTCTCGCCAGATCGGGCGCCGGCGGGGCCACCTGGGAAACCGCCAGCGCCGCCGAGGCGCCGCAAATCGACACCGCGCAGGCGGCCACTATCGCCTCGGCCAGCGGCAACCCGAGGGCCAGTCCGATGGTCCCGCCGGCGCAGATGCCGCCAAAGACGATGGCGGCGCCGGCGATCAGCGAAGGCAGGCCAAGCGCCAGCAGTTCGCCCCAGGCGATCTGCGCCCCCATCAGGGCCACTCCGAGTCTGAGGCCGGGCTTGGCGGCGAGGTTCAGTCCGGGCGCCAAAGCCTGCGCCAGGCCGGGGGCAAGGCCGGTCAAGGCCAGGCCCAGCAGCACCGCGGTCAGCGGCGCCGGCGCGTGGACAAGATTGCCGCCCTCCTGGGCGATGGCCGCCGCCAGCACCGCCGCCAGCGCGCCCGGGGCCAGCCGCGCCCACTCGCCCGCCCGCGCGGGCGATATCGCCAGTCCGGCGAACGCCATCAGGCGGCGTGCAGCCGCGAAGGGGTGGACGGCGCGGCGGAGGTGTCGAGAGTCCGCGCGGCCATGCGCCGGTGCAGCGCCGCGATGCAGTCGCTGGCGGTGTGCTGGAAGAGGAACGGAAGCGCCGCATGCACCAGGCAGACCAGGCCGGCGCCGATCAGGGTCAAGCCAAAGCCGGAGGCGGTCAGGCAATGCTCGCCCCAGGTCTCCCCGACAGCGTGCGGATGGCGGGTGAAGGCGTCGAGCATGGGGCGCAGAATGCGCGTGGCGGACAAGAAAATTCGCCTTCATTCCACCGCCCGATAGCGGTGGCGGAGAAATTCGTTCTACGCTGAGACGATGAAGCCGATCGCGATCACCATGGGCGATCCAGCCGGAATCGGGCCGGAAATCTGCGCCAAGCTGTTCGCGGCCGGCGTCGAAGCCAACGCCTTCGTGATCGGCGATGCCGGCGTTCTCGCCCGCGCCGCCGCCACGGCCCGTGCCCCGGTGGCCATCCGCCAGATCGGCGGACCGGCCGAGGCGGGCTCGCAAGCCGGCGTGCTCGATGTCCTCTCGCTCACTGAGTTGCCGGCTGAACTGCCGCTGGGTCAGATCGACGCGCGCGCCGGCGCGGCCGCGTACGCCTACGTCGACAAGGCCATTGATCTGGCCCTGGCCGGAGAGATTTCGGCGATGGTCACCGCGCCGCTCTCCAAGGAAGCCTTGCGCGCCGCCGGAATCGCCTTCGCCGGCCACACCGAAATCCTCGCCGCCAGGGCCAGCGCGGAAGTCGCGATGATGCTGGCCAACGACGAGTTGCGGGTCATCCTGGTCACCGACCACGTATCCCTCGGCGAGGCGATCGCCGGCGTCACCCGCGAGCGGGTGCTGACCACCATCCGCCTGGCCGAAACGATCTGCCGCGCCTGCGGTCTCGAGCGGCCGCGGGTGGCCGTGGCCGGGCTCAATCCCCACGCCGGCGAGGCGGGCATGTTCGGCAGCGAGGAGGTGGCTGTCATCGCCCCGGCGATCAGCGCGGCGCGCGCCGATGGGATCGAGGCCACCGGCCCCTGGCCGCCCGACACGGTGTTCATGCGCGCCAGGCGCGGCGAGTTCGATATCGTCGTCGCCCAGTATCACGACCAGGGGCTGATCCCGGTGAAGTACCTCGGCCTCGAGCGCGGGGTGAACGTCACCGTCGGCCTGCCGTTCGTGCGCACCTCGGTCGACCACGGCACCGCCTTCGACATCGCCGGGACCGGGTCAGCCGATCCGGCCTCGCTTCGCTACGCCTTCGACCAGGCGGTGCGCCTGGCGGGAGGGCGCCTGTGAGCCGATTGCCGGACTTCATCTTCATGCTGACCCGGAACGACGTGACCGTCCCGGATGCGCTCGCCCACGTCGCGGCGGCCCTGACCGCGGGGGTCCGACACGTCGGCTTCAAGGATGTCGGCCTTACGCACGCCGAGGAACTGACCTCGGCCATCCGCGCCGCCGGAGCCAGAATCTATCTCGAGGTCGTGTCCACCGACGCGGAGAGCGAGCAACGCTCGGCCGAGGCCGCGGTCCGCCATGGCGTCGACGTGCTGATGGGCGGCGGGCGGCCAAGGATCGTCCTGCCGATCATTGCCGGCAGCGGCATCGACTACTACCCCTTTCCAGGCGCGGTCAGCGGCCACCCGAGCGTACTGACCGGAACCTGCGCGGAAATTGTCGCCAGCGCCGGACGGCTTGCGGCCGTGGACGGCGTCACCGGCCTCGACCTCCTCGCCTGGCGTTTCCCCGGCGATGCGCCCGACCTGATCGACCAGGTGGTCCGCGCCATCGCGCCCAAGCCGGTGATCGTCGCCGGCTCGATCGACCGCCGTGAGCGGATCGCCGCGGCCCGTGACGCCGGCGCCGCCGGCTTCACCATCGGCACGGCGGTGTTCGAGGGCGCCTTCGCAGCGTCGCGACGCCTCGCCGACCAGCTGATCGCGATCCAGGCGATGTTGGCGCCGCCGCCAGGCCGCGAATTTTCTGCTATGCCGGCGCGATGACGAAGAAGGCTGTTCTCGATTCCATCGATCGGCGGCTTCTCGCCATCCTGCAGGAAGACGCTGACATTCGCATCGCCGACCTCGCCGAGCGGGTCGGCCTTTCCCAGACCCCGTGCTGGAAGCGGATCAAGCGCCTGGAGGAAGCCGGGGTCATCACCCGGCGGGTAGCCCTGGTCGACGCGGAGGCGGTGGGCCTGCCGCTGGTGGTATTCGTGGCCGTCAGGACCAATCGCCATGATGAAGCCTGGCTGGAGGCGTTCGCGAAGGGCGCCAGAGCCCTGCCGGAGGTGCTGGAATTCCATCGCCTCGCCGGCGAAGTCGATTATCTACTGAAGGTGGTGGTGGCCGACGTCGCTGCCTACGACCTCTTCTACAAGCGCCTGATCGCCACCGCGCCACTGGCCGACGTCAGCTCCTCGTTCGCCATGGAGCGGATCAAACTGACCACGGCGCTGCCGATCATCGAGCTGGCATGAACCGCAGCCTTCGCCTGCGCCAGGACCTGCACGCTTCGATCCGGGCCGATGTCGCCGAGCGCACCGCCAGGCATCAGGCGGAGGTGGCCAAGCTGCGAACCGTCGGCGCGGCGCTTGATGCAAACGCGCCGCTAATTCTGTTGGCGCATGGCGATTCCTGGTTCGATTATCCCCTGACCGGCAATGGCTTGCCGCTTTGCCAGACCGACGTCATCGCCCAGTTGCAGACCCTCGGCTCGCCCAGCCCGCTGATCCTCAACGTCTCGCACTTCGGCGACGCGGCCAGCCAGGAGATGGCGCTTCCCAAGCAGCAGCGCCTGATCGCGGCGCTGGCTGATCCGGCCAACTGGGGGCCGAGCGGCAAGCCCGACGCCATCCTCTTCTCCGGCGGCGGCGATGATATCGCCGGCGATCAGTTCTGCATCTTCCTCGACGCCAACACGCCGGGCTCGACCGGGCTTGATCAGCAGCGCTTCAACGACGCCCTGGGCATGGTCGAGGCCTCGTTTCTCGATCTCTTCGCCTTTCGCGACCGACACGCTTCCGGTGCGCCGATCCTCGCCCACGACTACGATTTCCCGATTCCCAACGGCGTCCATCCGTTGTGCGCCGGGCCCTGGCTGCAACCGTCGCTGGCCTATATGGGCTGGACCGATGTAGCCGACGGCGCGCGCATCGTGAGGACGGCGCTGGAGGGCTTCAGCCAGCTTCTGACCAGACTGGCTGGCGCGGCGGCCAACGGCTTCCATCTCGTCCACACCCAGGGAACGCTCGCTCCGAGCGAGTGGGCCAATGAACTGCACCCGAAGCCCGAGGGTTTCGGCGCGATCGCCAAGACCTACGTGGCCGCTCTGGGCGCGATGTTCGGCGGGCGAATCTAGCGCGTCGGCGCTCCCACGCCCATGCGCCAGAGCACCGGGTGGTGTTCGAACTGGTGCTTGAGCGCCCCCGCGATATGCAGCAGCAGATTGGCGACCACGATGTAGATCAGCCAGTGGGTGTGAGTCATCATCAGCGTGTGGCGCGCGGCTTTGTGGGCTGGCCCGCCGAAGGCCGAGGCGACCGGCAGGTGCGGCCAGGGAATGCCCCACCAGGAGATCGGGTGGGTCCCGGCCGAAACCAGCGTCCAGCCGGTCAGGGGCAGGACCACCATCAGCACATAGAAGAGGGCGTGGCTGAAACGCGCCAGCGCGGCGTTCCACGGGGGGATGTCGGACCTGAGCGGCGGCGGCGGCGTGATCAGCCGGATGGCGATGCGCAGAAGGACCAGGAGGAAGATGGTGATGCCGAGCGAGATGTGGAACTTCTCGGCCGCCGCCTGGGCCGGCGAATGGTCCGGCAGAATCTCGTTCATATAGACGCCGATGCCGATCTGAATGAGGATCAGCGCCGCCAGCAGCCAATGCAGTGTGATGGCGGCGGCGTTGTAGCGGCGCAGATCCCAGACGGCAGATGGGCGGTCAGACATGCTTCAGCCTCCGATGGCGGAGCGCGGACGGCTCTGCCGCGTTGTAACGTGGCTTGTCCAAGTCGGGGAGATTTTATGCCTCTGGTAAAGTATCGCTTTGTCGGTCCAGGACAGCCGCCGCGGCCGATCCAGGTACCGGTCCCCGGCTGGGGTGGCGAGGCCCAGCCCCGGGCCGACGGCTCGCACGAGCAGGTGTGGCACTGCGGCCCGTTCTCGGAGGGCGCCCGCTATGGCCTGGAGGTCGTCTATCCGTTCGAGCAGGAACTGCGCGTCACCACCCATCGCGGCCGCGTACGGCTGGACGCCGACTGGGGCGAGGACCCCGACAACGGCCTCAATTGGCCGCCGTTCCGGTCTTTCGGCGAGGCTTTCTATTCCTATCAGATCGTCCTCGACCTCAAGGTCCCGCCGGGCTGGGCGATCCGCGCCGAACCGCATCCACGCTACTACGCCGATCTGACCCACACCACGCCCCTGGCGGTCCCGGCGCTGATCCGCACTGAATGGTGGCCGATGATGTACTTCGTCATCTTCAAGGCTCCGCCGCGTGGGGTGACTCATGTTTTCCGCCAGGGCGAGCCGTTCATGAGCATCATCGTCCTCCCGGCCGAGCCGAATCTCACCCTCGAGCCGATGGAGGAAGAGGAAGCCGCCGAGCGCGAGCTGCAGTCCCGGCGGATTCGCGACAGCCGCGACACCTTGGCGGCGAGCACGCGCTGGCTGTCGACCACCAATACGGTGTTTGATGGCACCTATCGCCATCTCATGCGCGCCGCCAAGGCCCGGGACCGCCAGGCCTGAGCCCAAGGCTCAGTAGGGGTTGGGCGGCGGCGGGGGGTTGTTGTAGTTGTTGTGATGATGGTGATGGTGGTGATGGTGGTGCTGATTGTAGAACAGCCGCGTCACCCAGGCGCCGTTGAAGAAAATATAGCCGTGCTGACGGTACCATCTCCGGTTGTGGTGATGGTGATGATGGTGGTGGTGCTGGTTGTAGTACTGCGCCTTGATCAGTTGCGGCGCTGCTGCCTGCTCCTGCATGTCGGCCAGCCGCAACGTCTCGCTGGCGTTGGGGATCGGCTGCAGCAGCTCGGCGTATGAGCTCGCCGGGGCCAGCGCGCCGCCGGCCAGGCTGGCGGCCGCGGCGGCCGCGGTGACGCCCAGGATCTTGTTCTTCATGTCTGGCTCCTAATTCGCCCTCGCCCCGAGGGAAACGCCGACTGAGCCATTGCGATCCCACCGCGCATCGCCTGCGCCGCGCTGGCCAGGCGCATGCGCCAGCCGTCCCGGACATGACGATAGAGCGCCGCGTCGATGGCGTTCAGGTCCCTCAGGCGGGCCAGCAGCGCTGGCGATGGCGGCGTCGGGCGCACCGTCTCGAACCCCGGCGCAAGCATCTGGCCGGCGAGTGTGTTGTCGGCGCGGGTTGCGCTCGCCGGCAGGCCCAGGCGCCCGAGGATCGCCGCCGCGCTGGCCGCGAAGCGTTCGGTCAGGCCGCAAAATACCATGGCGTCGAGGTGAGCGCGGCAGATGCGGATCACTTCCTGATCGGGAATGGTGAAGCCGGTGTTCATGGCCAGATATTCCGCCCCGACCAGCTGGCGAGCGACGGCGTTCTCGAAATTGCCCATGACATCCGGCGGCGCCTCGCCGAAGAACGCCTCCATACTCAGGGTCTTGGCGAACTGGACGCCGCGCGAGCTGATCTCCTCCACCCCGTAGGCCCAGGTGTGGGCGCGCCAGTACCAGTAGAGCGACAGCGCCCTGGCCAGCGGCTCGCGCATCAGGCTGACGATGCGGACCGGCCGCGGGATCGCCGCCAATTCCGACCACTGGCAATGCCCGTGGATAAGGCCGTAGCCGGCGAGTTCCTCGCGCGAGCGGCCGCCAAGCTCGCGCGGTTCGGGCCGGTAGATGGCTTCGGGCGCGAAATGGGCGGCGAGCATATTGGCCAGGGACGAGCCGGCGCTCTTGGGAAGGTGAAGGAAGACGACGCTCAAGGGCAGAGATCGACGCTCACCGGGGCGTGGTCGCTGGGTCGCTGCCAGCCGCGCACATGGTCGTGGATGCGCGGATCATGGCTGGCGAGAGCGGGCGTCAGCCAGACATGGTCCAGTCGCAGGCCCCGGTTGGAAAGGCGGAAGTCGAGGGCGCGGTAACTCCACCAGGTGTAGAGCTTGGCGGGCTCGGGGACGGCCTCGCGCACCGGGTCGGCGAAGGAGAGGCTGGCCTTGAGCGCCGCCATCGCCGCCACCTCCACCGGCGTGTGACTGACCACCTTGGACATGAAGCGATGGTTCCACACATCGTTTTCGCCCGGGGCGACGTTGAAGTCGCCGGCGAGGATGATCGGCGCGCCGGCGTCCCTGGTCGCCATCCCCTTGGTCAGGCGGGCGAAGAAATCGAGCTTGTGGTCGAACTTGGGGTTTTCCTCGCGGTCCGGAACATCGCCGCCGGCGGGAATATAGAGGTTGTGGATCTCGACCCCGGCGATCCGGCCCGAGACGCAACGGGCGTGACCCTCCCGGCACAGATCGAGCGGTTCAACCGGATCGATCGGCCGGCGCGAGGCGATGGCCACCCCGTGCCAGCCCTTCTGACCGTTGATGACGATGTGCGGCAGGCCAGCGTCGATGAACGCCTGGCGCGGGAACTCGCCCTCGCGACACTTGATCTCCTGCAGGCAGAGCACATCGGGCGCCTGCTCGGCGATGAACCGCGCCGCCTGTTCGGCCCTGGGGCGCACCGAGTTGATGTTCCAGGTGGCGATGCGCATCACCCGGGACTCGGCTTGGCTTTGGGCAACGCCAGGTCGAAGAACCGGTCGGGCATCGGCTTGGAGGGGCTGAAGTCGAGCAGCGACACGCGCGTCACGCCGCCCTGGGGATCGGTGATCGTCCACCCGGTGAGGGCCAGGGGGCGATCGCTGAATTCGAGGGCGATCTGGCCCTGGTTCTTCCTGCCGGCGCGGCGGGCGATGATGGTGAAACCGCCCGGCCGGCGCCGCACCCCGCCGATGGCCACGCTCTTGTCGATGCGGATATCGCGCGACAGCAGCACCCCGAGCGGGGTGGCGGCGAGCGGATAGGCGTCGAGGGTTTTGAGGCGGTTGTCCATCACCGCGACGCGGAAGCCGTTGGAGGCCACCACCAGGCCCGACGGCGGGTCGTACTCGAACCGGGCCTTGCCCGGTCGGCGCAGATAGAAGGTCCCGGTTGTGGTGCGTCCGCGCGGATCGGTCTGGGTGAAGCGGCCCATGGCGCTGGAAAGGCCGCGCAGATAGTTCCGCGCCTCCTCGATGAGAACCAGATCGTCGGCCGAAAGCGGTGGCGCGGCGGCGGCAAGGAGGAGACCAGCGGCCAGGATCAGAAAAGCCCGGCGATCGGACGCGCAAGACGGCATGGCCGCCGGCCTATCAGACCGGCGGCGGCCCCGCCAGAATCTCGCGCTTGCCGGCGTGATTGGCCTGGCTGACGACGCCCTCCTGCTCCATGCGCTCGATCAGCGAGGCGGCGCGGTTGTAGCCGATCTGCAGCCGACGCTGGATGTAGCTGGTCGAGGCTTTGCGGTCGCGGGTGACAATGGCCACCGCCTGGTCGTAGAGATCGCCGCCGTCCTCGCCGACGAGACCGCCGCCGCCGTCCTCTTCCTCCTCGCTCATGGCGGTGACGTCGGGCACGTAGTCCGGGCGGCCCTGGGCGCGCAGGAAGCGGGCCACCGAATCCACCTCCTGGTCGGAGACGAACGGGCCATGCAGGCGGGTGATCCGGCCGCCCCCGGCCATGTACAGCATGTCACCCATGCCCAGCAGCTGCTCGGCCCCCTGCTCGTTCATGATCGTCCGCGAGTCGATCTTGGAGGTGACCTGGAAGCTGATCCGGGTGGGGAAATTGGCCTTGATGGTGCCGGTGATCACGTCCACCGAGGGCCGCTGGGTGGCCATGATCAGGTGGATGCCGGCGGCCCTGGCCATCTGCGCCAGACGCTGGACCGCCGCTTCGATGTCCTTGCCGGCGACCATCATCAGGTCGGCGACCTCGTCGATGACCACCACCAGATAGGGCATCGGCTCTGGCTTGAGCTTCTCCTCCTCGAAGATCGGCCGGCCGCGCTCATCGAAGCCGGTCTGGATGGTGCGCACGAAATGCTCCTTGCGGGCCAGGGTCTCGCGCGCCCGCTCGTTGTAGCCGGCGATGTTGCGCACCCCGATCTTGGACATCCGCCGGTAGCGGTCCTCCATCTCGCGCACGGTCCACTTGAGGGCGACGATGGCCCGCTTGGGCTCGGTGACCACCGGGGCCAGCAGATGCGGGATGCCGTCGTACGCCGACAGCTCCAGCATCTTGGGATCGATCATGATGAAGCGCACGTCGTCGGGCGTGAGGCGGTAGAGAATGGACAGGATCATGGCGTTGACGCCCACCGACTTGCCCGAGCCGGTGGTGCCGGCGATCAGCAGGTGGGGCATCTTGCCGAGATCGACGATGTAGGGCTCGCCGCCGATGGTCTCACCAAGCGCCAGGGGCAGGATCTGGGTGGCCTTTTCGTATTCGGCGGCGGCCAGGAGATCGCGCAGGAAGACCGTCTCGCGGCGATCGTTGGGCAGTTCGATGCCGATGGCGTTGCGGCCGGGCACCACGCTCACCCGGCAGGCGGTGACGCTCATCGAGCGGGCGATGTCGTCGGCCAGCGCCACCACACGGGCCGATTTCACCCCCGCCGCCGGGGCCAGTTCATAGAGGGTGACCACCGGTCCTGGACGGATGTGATCGATCTGGCCACGAACCCCGAACTCGGCCAGCACGCCTTCCAGCTGGGTGGCGTTGGCGCGCAGCGCATCCTCGTCATAGGCCGCGGCGCGCGGCTTGGACTTGGCCAGCATGGCCAGCTCGGGCAGGCGGAAGCCATCGCCGAAGGGCAGCGCCGGCTGGGTCTCGCGGGCTTCGCGGCCCGACGACCGGGAAGGGACCTTCGGCTGGCGGATCGAGGCGGCGCTGGCCGGACCGGAGTCTTCGGCAAGCTCGTCGTCCCAGTCATCGTCGTCAGGCTCGTCGTCGATCGACGACGCCGCTTCGGCCGTCGCCGGGGTGGCGATGTGCGGCCCGGCGAGGCGCGCCAGCGCCAGGGGGCGGCCGAGGAACATGGCCAACGCCATGCTGGTCAGGCTGGCCAGCGCCAGGATGCAGGCGGCCACCACCGCCGGCGCCGGGGCGTTGGTCGCCGCGAGCGGCTGCTCGAGGAGGCCGAGCAGGCCGCGGCCCGTCAGGCCGCCCAGGCCGGTGGCCAGCGGCCAGCTGGCCGGCGGCGGAGGACCGGCCGCCGCGCCCGCCATGGCCATCACCGCGACGACGCCCAGGGCGATGCGAAGGCCCAGACGGCTCTTGATCCGCGGCGGGCGGCCATCGATCATCCGCGAGCCGCCGGCCTGGACCAGCAGCAGGGCGATCGCCCAGGCGCCCAGGCCCAGGGTCTGCATGGCGAGGTCGGCGATCTCCGCTCCGATCGGTCCGAGGAGATTGCGCGTCGGCCCGTCGCTGACCGCATCGAGACTGGGATCGGCGGCGTGGTAGGAGGCCAGCATCACCGCGATGCCGACCCCCAACGTGGCCACCAGGGCGCCGATCAGGCGGGCGCGCAGGACCGGCGTCCACAGACTGGCCAGCCTGCCGCGCCAGCCCTTGCCTCGCCGCCGCTTGGCCGCCCTCGCCATGGCTCCGCCCCTGAACAGAATCGCTACCCGCAGGATAGCGCGGCCAGGGTGAAGGCAAGAGGGTTAAGGCGGCCTTTAGCGGCCGAGAACGCGTGCGTAGTCGCCCGGGGAGGAAACGGTCACCTCGAGATCGCGCACGAGGCCATCGCCGAGGCCGTAGACCCAGCCGTGCACGCTGAGCGGCTGGTCGCGCTTCCAGGCGTCGCGGACGATCACGTCATTGGCGACGTTGCTCACCTGACGGATCACATTGAGTTCGGTCATTCGGTTCAGGCGCGCGGTTTCCGAGCCCAGCGCCGCGAGCTCGTCGCGGTGGGCCTCGGCGGTCTCGCGGATGGGATGCAGCCAGTGGTCGATAAGGCCGTGGCGCTCTTCCTCCAGCGCCGCCCTGATGCCGCCGCAGCCGTAGTGGCCGACGACGATGACGTGGCGCACCTTCAGCACCTCCACGGCGAACTGCAGCACCGAGAGATAGTTGGCGTCCTGAGGCGGAGCCAGGTTGGCGATGTTGCGGTGGACGAACATCTCGCCGGGGTCGAGGTCGACGATCTCGGTGGCCGGCACGCGGCTGTCGGAGCAGCCGATCCACAGGTAGGCGGGAGTCTGCTGACGCTCCAGGCGGCGGAAAAAGTCGGGGTCGGCGCGCCGTTTGCTCTGCGACCAGGCGAGGTTGCGCGCCTTGAGGTCCTCGAGCATCAGCCGACCGGAAACCGCAGCACCAGATGGGCGCGGGCCTTGGCGGGGATGCGGAAGGCGCCGCCTTTGATCCACCCGGCGGCGCCGGGGACCCAGCCCTCGACGCGATATTCACCAGGGGCGCTCGGGCGCAACAGGATCCATGGCCCCTCGCAGTCGACGCTGGCCAGCACCGAGCCGTGGGCATCGATCACCCGCAAGGTCTCGTCGGCCAGATAGGCCCCATCGGCGCGCGCGAACTCGACCTGAACCGGATAGGCCTGCCAGCGCGGATCGTGCTTTTCCTGACCGATGCCGGTGCAGGCGATCGCCACCCCGCCGAGCATCGCCTCATGATCGAGCGGGACGCGGGTTGAGGCTTCCTCGGCGGGGGCCGGAAGGGCGAGAGCGCAAGCGGCGAGGCCGGCGAAGGCCCAGATTCCCCTGCGTACCGGGGCTCCCGCCAGCGGGGGGAAAAAGCGCCAGCGCCTTCTGGGGAGCGAGCCGCTCATCACACGATCCGGAAGTCCAACCGGCCCACGGCCTCGATCGCGCACGAAACCGCGTCGCCGCGCACCAGCGGACCGACGCCCTCCGGCGTTCCGGTGAAGATCAAGTCACCAGCCTCCAGGCGCCACAGGCGCGAGGCCTGGCTGATGATTTCGGCGACATTCCAGATCATGTCGGCGATCATCGCGTCCTGACGGGACCGGCCATTGACGGCGAGGTGGATGCGACCCGTAGGCGCAGAACCATCCGCGGGCCGGATCGGCCCCAGCGGCGCGGAAGCGTCGAAGCCCTTGGCGGCGTCCCAGGGCTGGCCCTTGCCGCGGGCGGCGGCCTGCAGGTCGCGTCGGGTGAGATCGACGCCGACGGCGTAGCCGAACACCCGCGAGAGGGCCTCTTCGACGGCGATGTCGGCGCCGCCCGATCCCAAGGCCGCGACCAGTTCGACCTCATGGTGCAGATCGGCGGTCGCCGAGGGGTAGGAGATGTCGGCGCCGCTGGCCACTACCGCATCGGCGGGCTTGGAAAAGAAGAACGGCGGGTCGCGGTCGTCGCCGCCCATTTCGCGCCGGTGGGCGGCGTAGTTGCGCCCGACGCACAGGATCCGACGGACATAGAAACGCTCTGGGGTGCCGAAGATGGCGACGCTCGGAGGCGACGGCGCTGGCGGCGAGGTGGGGCTCATGGCGGCGGCTATCTAACCTTTCTTTCACTTGCCGCCCAGCGCCGGCGAGGGCATTGCCGATGAGGGGCATTTCCATGCATCGGGCCGGAGGGCGCGTTCCATGCTGATCATCGAGTCCCTGACGCATGTCTATGGCGGCGGAGTGCGGGCGCTCGACGACGTCAGCCTGACCATACCGCAGGGCATGTTCGGCCTCCTGGGTCCCAACGGGGCTGGCAAGTCCACCCTGATGCGCATCGTCGCCACCCTGCAGCGACCTACCTCCGGCTTCGTCCGCTTCGGGACCATCGATGTGCTCAAGGAGCCCGACGCCCTGCGCCGCACGCTGGGCTACCTGCCGCAGGATTTCGGCGTCTATCCGAGGGTCTCGGCCCTGGAGATGCTTGATCACCTGGCGGTGCTCAAGGGCCTGGCCGCGCCCAGGATCCGGCGCGAGGTGGTCGAGGGCCTGCTGCGCCAGGTCAACCTGTGGGAGCACCGCAAGCGGGCCCTGGCCGGCTATTCCGGCGGCATGCGCCAGCGGTTCGGCATCGCCCAGGCGCTGATCGGCAATCCGCAACTGATCATCGTCGACGAGCCGACCGCCGGCCTCGATCCGGAGGAACGCAACCGGTTCCTCAACCTGCTGGCCGAACTCGGCGAGAACCGGGTGGTGCTGCTCTCCACCCATATCGTCGCCGACGTCGCCGATCTCTGCCCGGCGATGGCGATCATCAGCCAGGGCCGCATCGTCCGCGAAGGGGCCCCGGCCGAACTGACCCACCAGCTGGCCGGCCGCATCTGGATGAAGAGCGTCGACAAGGACGAGTTGGCCGAGGTCCGCACCCACCACCAGGTGATCTCGCAGCGGCTGTTTTCCGGGCGCACGGTGGTCCATGTGCTTAGCGAGCAATCACCAGGCGATGGGTTCGCGCCCACGCCCGGCGGACTGGACGACGTCTACTTCTCAACCCTGGCCGCGTCTCCCGCGCCGGCCCAGGCGGCCTGATCCGCGGGTCCCGGGGTTCGCCACCTGATGTTCGGCAAGGTCGCCGCCTTCGAATTCCGCCAGGTCGTGCGCTCGCCGCTGTTCTGGGCGGTCACCGGGATCTTCTTCCTGATGACCTTCGGGTTCATGGCCAGCGACCACATTCAGATCGGCGATACCGCCAACGTCCATAAGAATTCGCCGTTCGCCACCATCCAGACGCATCTGACCCTGGCGATGTTCTTCATGTTCGCTTCCACCGCCTTCGTGGCCGCGGCGGTGACCCGCGACGACGAGACCGGCTTTGGCCCCATCCTCGCCGCCGCGCCGCTCAGCAAGTTCGATTATCTGTATGGCCGTTTCGCCGGCGCCTTCGCCGCCGCCCTGCTGGCCTTCGCCGGGGTGACCGCCGGGCTGATCTTCGGCGCCGCTCTGTTCGGTCACGATCCAGACAAGTTCGGATCCTTCCGGCCCGACGCCTACGCCTACGCCTTCTGGGTGATGGCCGGGCCGACCCTGCTGCTCACCTCGGCGGTGTTCTTCTGCCTGGCCGCGGCGACCCGCTCCATGGCCTGGCCGTTCGTGGCCGTGATCGTCCTCATCGTCAGCTACGTCGCCGCGGCGGTGGCCTTCGGCAAGCCAGAGCTGGAGCCAATCCTGGGCCGCTGGGATCCGCTGGGCTTGTTCGCCTTCGACGTGGCCACCCGCTACTGGACGGCCAGCGACCGCAACACCCTGCTGCCGGCGCTCGAAGGCGCGCTGCTGTGGAACCGGCTTTTTTGTGTCGGAATCGGCCTCGCCGCCCTGGCCATCGCCTACCCGCTCTATCGGCGCGAGGGGCGGCCCGGCGGCGCTGGAGCGCCCCCGGAAGTCGCGCCTGGCGGAAGCCAACGCCTGTCGCCGGCCCTCGCCGGCAGCGCGCGGACCTTCAACCGGCGCGGTGTCCTCGCCCAATTGCTCGAGCGAGCCCGGTTCGATGTCGGTCTGGTGTTCAGGAGCCCGGTGCTGTGGGTGATCCTCGGCCTCGGCCTGGCCAACGCCGGCGTCGAGCTGTGGACCACGACCAGCGAGGGCCGCTACGGGGCCGCCACCTGGCCGGTCACCCGGGTGCTTATCCCGGCGCTCGACGGCAGCTTCACCCTGTTCGTGGCCATCATCGCCGCCTACTTCGCCGGCGAGCTGGTGTGGCGAGACCGCGACCGCCGCACGCACGAGATCATCGACGCCACCCCCGCGCCGGATTGGACTTTCATCGTCCCCAAGACCGTCGCCCTCAGCCTGGTGATGGCCGCCTTGCTGCTCATCGGCGTCATTGCGGCGGTGCTGGTCCAGACCTTCAAGGGCTACTACGCCTACCAGCCGCGGGAGTATCTGCTTTGGTACCTGCTCCCGGGCCTCGCCGATCTCACCATCCTCTCGGCGCTGGCCATCTTCGGCCAGGTGATCGCCCCCAACAAGTTCGCCGGCTGGGGGGTGATGGTGATCTACATCATCGTCACCTTCGCCCTGCCGGCCAACGGCCTCGAGCACAACCTCTACATCTTCGGCGGCGTCACGCCCGAGCCGCTGTCCGACATGAACGGTCAGGGCCGGTTCTGGATCGGGGCCTGGTGGTTCCGGATCTACTGGGGGGCCTTCGCGCTCGCCCTGCTGGTGTTCGCCTACGCCCTGTGGCGGCGCGGCGTCACCGACGCCCTTGGCCAGCGCCTGCTGGGCGCGCCGGCGCGGCTGAGGGGTCGGGCCGGATGGCTGGGCCTGGGCGCGCTGGTCATCTTCCTGGGCGCCGGCGGCTTCATCTATCACAACACCAACGTGCTCAATCCCTACCGCACCGGGCCGGGCGACGACCGCTGGGCGGCCGCCTACGAAAAGGCGCTGCTGCCGTTCGAGACGCTGCCGCAGCCATCGGTGATCCGGGTGCGGATGAGCGTGATCATCGATCCCGACGCCCCATCGCTCGAGACCCGTGGGGTCTATGTGCTGCAGAACACCACCCCCTCGCCGCTGCGCGAGGTCCACGTGCGGTTCATGCGCGACCTCGAGGTGCGCGCCCTCAGCGTCCAGGGGGCCAGGCCGAGCAAGACCTACGACCGCTTCAATTACCGCATCTTCGCCTTCGATACGCCGATGGCCCCTGGCGAGCGCCGCACCCTTTCGTTCGACACCCGCCTGGCGGAGAGCGGCTTCCGCAACGCCCAGCACCACACCCGCGATCTGACCAGCGTGGTCGACAACGGCACGTTTGTGAACTCGGCCGACATCGCTCCGATCATCGGCATGGATCGGCAGATGCTCCTCACCGACAAGGCCAAGCGACGGCGCTATGGTCTGCCGCCGGTGCTGCATCCGGCCCCGCTGGGCGATCAGGCGGCCCGGGCGCACAACTATGCCGGCCATGCCGGTTGGGTGACCAGCGACATCACCGTCACCACGGCCGCCGACCAGACCCCGCTCGCCCCGGGCCGCGAGGTGTTCGACCGCGTCGTTGGCCGCTGGCGGGTGGCGCGCTTCGTTTCCGAGCGGCCGATCCTGCAGTTCTTTTCCGTACAGTCGGCCCGCTACGCGGTCAGGACCGAGATCTACAAAGGCATCCGCTTCCAGGTCTATTACGACCCCCGCCACGGGGCCAACGTCGAGCGCATGCTGAGCGCGCTGAAGACCTCGCTCGACTACTATCAGGCCAATTTCAGTCCCTACCAGTTCGACCACGTCCGCATCGTCGAGTTTCCCGACTACGCCCAGTTCGCCCAGTCGTTCGCCGGCACCTTCCCGTGGTCGGAGGGCCTGGGCTTCATCGCCGACTATCGCGATCCGGCCCGTATCGACATGGTGACCTACGTAGCCGCCCACGAGTTCGCCCATCAATGGTGGGCGCACCAGATCATCGGCGCCGACGAGCAGGGCGCGACAGCGCTATCCGAAACCCTGGCGCAGTATTCGGCCCTGCGAGTCATGCGCGCGATGTACGGCCCCGACCGCATCCGCAAGTTCCTCAAGTACGAGCTCGATTCATACCTGCGCGCGCGCGGCGGTGAGGCTTCCGAGGAGCAGCCGCTGGACAAGGTCGAGCCGGACCAGGGCTATATCCATTACCGCAAGGGATCGCTGGTGATGTATCGCCTGGCCGACGAGATCGGCGAGGCCAACGTCAACCGGGCCTTGCGCTCGCTGCTAGCCAAGTACGCCTTCAAGGGCCCGCCCTACCCGACCGCGCTCGACCTCCTCGCCGCCCTGCGCGCCGTCGCCCCGCCGGACAAGCAGCAGCTGATCACCGACCTGTTTCAGAATATCACCCTCTATGACCTCAAGGCGGACGACGCGCGCGCCCGGCGACTGCCGGACGGCCGCTATCAGGTCACGCTCAAGGTCAGCGCCAGGAAGGTCTACGCCAACGGCGTTGGTCTCGAGCGGCCCGCGCCGATGGACGAGACGGTCAACCTCGGCGTCTTCACCGCCAGGCCCGGGGAGGCGAACTTCGGCCCCCGCGACGTGCTGAAATTCGGCAAGCGCCGCATCATCTCCGGCGATCAGACTTTCACCTTCATCACCGCCGCCACGCCGAAGTTCGCCGGCATCGATCCCTACAACGAGCTCATCGACCGCGATTCCGACGACAACACCATCCCGGTGCGACTGGTCGCCAACGCCTCGCCACTGGAAAGCCACGGTGTGAGACCTTAAGTTCGGGCCTCGCCGAAAGTCCCGGACTGGTCCCGGGAGATGGCGTTCAGGCCCCAACCTTTCCGGCGCGGAGAACCGCCATGTCCACCGACACCGTCGATCAAATCGTCAACAAGGCCGGCAATTCCGCCGCCGATTCCATCGACAAGGGTCAGAAGGCGCTCAACGAGGCGCTCGCGATGGCCCAGCAAAAGATCGCCGAGACCGCCAAAATCGCCCAGAAGGCGCTGCGCGAAGGCGCGGAGAACCTGCGCACGCAGAGCGCCTCCTATCGGGAGAACGCTGGCCAACAGTTCGACGACGCCCAGCGCTATGTGGTCGAGCGGGTCAAGGAGCGGCCGGTGACCGCCGCCCTGACCGGGCTCGGCGTCGGCCTGCTGCTCGGCTTGCTGCTCAGCAACAATCGCCGGTGATCGGCTATCTGCTGAGGCGGATCGGGCTGGGGCTGGCCGCCGCAGCGATCGCCGCCACCAGCGCGGCGGTGATCGTTGTCGCCCTGGCGTTCGCCCTCTATGCCTGGGTGCGGCCCGTGGTCGGTCCCGCCGGCGCCGGAGCGGTGGTCGCCGGCGCGGCGGCGCTGCTCTTGATCCTCGCGGCGCTGTCGCTGGTCATGCTGGCGCGCGGCGGCAAGCGGCCGCAGATCAAGCCGCGCGGCAAGGACGCCGCCGAGCGAGTGGTCAACTTCGTGCGCGACAAGCCGGTGACCGCGATCGCTGGAGCGCTGGGCGTGGGCTTCATGGCCATCCGCAACCCGCGCTATCTGGGCGCGGCGATCCGCAGCTTCATCGAAGGCCGCGAGGCGCCGAAGCGGCGGCGGTAGGTTCGCTATCCGGCCCGATGGGAGGCGGGGACCTTTCCCTTGATCGCGCCGACCCGGGGTCGTTAGGGTGCGCCGCGGACGGGGGCCGCGATGTCCGAAGTCTTCATTTCCTACGCCAGATCGACCGAAGCCCAGGCGCGCCGGATCGGCGAAGCCCTGCGCGCGCTCGGCTATGGCGTGTGGCGGGATGACGAACTGCCCGCCCATCGCTCCTACGCCGAGGTGATCGAGGAGCGGCTGAAATCGGCCAAGGCGGTGGTCGTCGTCTGGTCGTCCGAGGCGGTGAAGTCGGAGTGGGTGCGGGCCGAAGCGGACGCGGCCAGAAACGCCAGAACCCTGGTCCAGCTCAGCATCGACGGGGCCCTGCCGCCGATGCCTTTCAATCAGATCCAGTGCGCCGATCTCAGGGACTGGTCGGGCCAGGCGGACACCCCTGGCTGGCGCAAGGTCACCGACAGCATCGCGGAGCTGATCAAGGCAGGCGGCGCGCTTTCGGCGCCGAGCGCCGCGCCCGAGGTGCGCAAGCTTTCCATCTGCGTCCTGCCGTTCGCCAACATGAGTGGCGATGCCGAGCAGGAGTACTTCTCCGATGGGATCAGCGAGGACATCATCACTGATCTTTCCAAGGTGTCGGCCTTGTTCGTCATCGCCCGCAACACCGCCTTCACCTTCAAGGGCAAGGCGGTGAAGGTGACCGAAATCGCCACCGAGCTGAATGTCAGCCACGTGCTGGAAGGCAGCGTCCGCAAGGCCGGCGCCCGGGTGCGCATCACCGCCCAGCTGATCGACGGGGCCACCGGCGGCCACGTGTGGGCCGAACGCTACGATCGCGACCTGACCGATATTTTCGCCCTCCAGGACGAGATTTCCGAGGCCATCGTCAAGGCGCTGAAGCTCCGCCTCCTGCCGGAGGAAAGGAAAGCGATCGAGCGTCGCGGCACCGACAGCGCCGAAGCCTACGACCTCTATCTGATGGCCAGGCAGCGCTACCTCACCGGCAACTTCAATGTGCGCCAGATCGAGGCCACCGTCCGCCTGTGCGAGCGGATCGTGCAGATCGATCCGGCCTACGCCCGCGCCTGGGCGCTGATGGCCAACGCCCAATGGACCCTGCGCCGGCGCTTCAACATGCCCAACGTCGATGGCTCGGCCGCCTTGGAACGGGCGCTGGCGCTCGACCCCGATCTGCCGGAAGCCCACGCCGCCAAGGCGGCCAATCTACGCGCGGACGGCCAAATCGAGGCAGCCTGGGAGGAAGCCCGGACCGCCTTGCGTCTCGATCCCGAGTGCGCCGAGGCGCACAACGCCGCCGCCGATCTGTGCTTCTTTCAGGAACGCTTCGCCGACGCAGCCTCATACTATGAAAAGGCGGCGGCGCTGGTCGAGACCGACACGGCCGCCGCCGCCTTGCTGCTGACTTGCTTCACCGCCCTTGGCGATGGGGCAGGCGTCAATCGGGCCGCGCGCCTCAGTCTGGCCCGCGCCGAAGCCATCCTGGCCCACGATCGCGACAACGGCATGGCCATGGGCTACGGCGTGTTGGCGCTCGCGGCCCTTGGCGAAGCCGACCGGACGCGCGACTGGATGCGCCGCGCGCTGCTGATCGATCCCGAGAACCAGGCCATGCGCTACAATTTCGCCTGCGCCTTGAGCAGCCAATTGCGGGATACCGAGGCGGCGCTGGACCTGCTTGGTCCCTACCTGGCCCAGACCTCCCGGTTCGACGTCGATTGGGCCAAGGCTGACCCGGACCTGGCCGCGCTGCGCGACCAACCCCGATTCCAGTCCATGATCGCCGAGGCCGAAACGCGCCTGGCCGCAGCTGATTGAGTGGCGGGAACGGGATTCGCGCGGCGGCGGCCTTGGATGCTAGTGTCGAGGCTCGGGGAAAGCTGAGGGGAGATTTGACATGATGCGCCTGTTCCTGGCCACGGCCGCGGTTTCGCTGGCGGCTGCGGCGTCCACGTCCGCCGTGGCGGCCGGCTCGCCGTTGCTGGTGATCCACCACAAGGTGGCCGACTACGCCAAGTGGCGGCCGGCCTACGACGCCGACCAGCCGGCGCGCACGGCGGCCGGGCTCACCGGTTGCCAGGTGCGGCCGACGATCAGCGATCCGAACGATATCTACATCGCCTGCCAGATGGCCGATGTGGCCAAGGCCAAGGCCTTCACCGCGGCGCCGAGGCTGGCGGCCAAGATGAAGGGCGCGGGCGTGGTCGGCAAACCCGAGTTCCATTTCCTGAGCGCCCCCCGCTAGCGCCGTCAGGGATTGGCCGGTCCGGCGTCCTGCTTCAGCCGCTGGCCGGCATTCTGCAGGGCGTCGCCCGCCCGGTTGGCGGCGTGCCTGAAGGGCGCCTGCACGGTGTTGGTCGCCTGGGCGAGGTTATTGTCGACCACCGCGCCACCGCTGGCGAACGAGCCATCCCGCGCCGCCAGATAGACCAGCAGCGCCGCGCCAACGATGATGATCAGCACCAGCAGGCTGAGCAGCGGCGAGCCGCGGCGGCGGCGGGCCTCGTCGCGTCGACCGCGTTCGTAGGCGGCGGCAAGGTCGCGCCGAGCGACGTGATTGTCCGCCTCCGCCTCCTGCTCCTCGCGCCGTCCGGGATCATAGGCGGGCTGCGATCCGCTCGCCAGTTGCGCCCGCCGCGTTCCAAACCACCACCGCATGGCTGCTCTCGCGTACGAAAGACACCGGAACGAAGCGGTCATGGCGAGGGTTCCGGCAAGCTGGACTTTCGCAACGGCCGCGTTTGGGTATTGAATGAAGCTGGAGCGGGCTAGGGGAACGACAATGCATGCCGAGCGAGCCGGATGGGCGATGGTCATCGGATTGGGATTGGTCTTGGCGGGGTGCCAGACTGAGCGGCCGCCGGCGCCGGTGATCGCGCCGCCGCCCAGCTGTCACGACATCGACTTTTCGATCTATTTCGAACCCGGTTCGGCGGGCATCACGCGTGAGGCGGCGCAACTCATCTCCTCGGCCAGGGACCGCGCGCAAGGCTGCCGCGTGACCGGCATCGTTGTGGTCGGCCTGGCTGACGCCAAGGGAACACGAGGCGCGAATCTCGAGCTCTCCAAGGCGCGCGCCGACTCGGTCTCGCGCTTCCTCGCCGCCAGCGGTTTCAGCAACGTCGAGTTCCGCGAAGGCGCAGCCGGCGCGGCCGGCGCGGCCACTCCGGCGGGGGCGCAAAAGCCTCTGCGCCGCCGTGCCGACGTGGCCATCCACCTGGCGCCGCCTTCATAGGCGCTCTCTATCGGCGTGATCCAATCAATCGATTGGACGTGGGCGGGCGGCCAACCTAGAACCTTGGCTCACACCCTTGAGACGAGCCCTGGAGGACGCCATGCCGCTAGCTGGAAGCAAGACCGAACAGAACTTGAAGGACGCCTTCGCCGGCGAGAGCCAGGCCAATCGGCGCTACCTCTATTTCGCCCAGAAGGCCGATGTCGAAGGCTACAACGATGTCGCCGCGGTGTTCCGCTCCACCGCCGAGGGTGAAACCGGCCACGCCCACGGCCACCTGGAATTCCTGGAGGTGGTCGGCGATCCGGCCACTGGCCTGCCCATCGGCGCCACCGATCTCAATCTCAAGGCGGCGATCGCCGGCGAAACCCACGAATACACCGACATGTACCCGGGCATGGCGCGCACCGCCCGGGACGAGGGCCATGAGGAAATCGCCGACTGGTTCGAGACCCTGGCCAAGGCCGAGCGCTCGCACGCCGGCCGTTTCCAACGCGCGCTGGACAGCCTGGAGTAGGCGGGAGGCGATCCGGGTCTCGGATCACTCAGCGCCGTCGCCGCCCGCTTCCTCCCCCCAGCGGGCGGCGACACCCTTCTGACCCTAACCGTTTCCGGTGAATTCATGACCGACGTCAAAGAGCCGGCCGGCGAGGGCGGGCTGCACGCGCCCATGCGGCATCCGATCGCCTGGCGCGATCCCGACTACTACGACCTCGACAAGGTCGAGGCCGAGATGGCGCGGGTGTTCGACATCTGTCACGGCTGCCGGCGCTGCTTCAATCTGTGCGATTCCTTCCCGCGCCTGTTCGACCTCATCGACAATGGTCCGACCGGCGAGATGGACGGGGTGGCGCGCGCCGATTTCGGCCAGGTCACCGAGGCCTGCACCCTGTGCGACATGTGCTTCATGACCAAATGTCCGTATGTGCCGCCGCACGCCTGGGACGTGGATTTCCCGCACCTGATCCTGCGCCACCGGGCGGCCAAGCGGCGGGCCGAGGGCGGCAAGCTGGTGGCCGAGCAGCTCGGCGAGACCGACCGCAACGGCAAGCTGGCCGCCGGGGTCGCGCCCCTCGCCAACTGGGCGAGCGATCTCGGCAACCGGCCGGTGCGGGCGGTGCTGGACGCGGTGGCCGGAATCGACAAGACCGCCCTGCTGCCGCGCTATCACGCCAAGCCGGCGGCCAGGCGGCTCGAGCGTGGCGGTCTCGACGCCGATCCGGCCGGCCCGGCGTTCGGCCACCGCAAGGCGGCGCTGTTCCTGACCTGCTTCGCCAACTTCAACACCCCGGAGACGGCGCTGGCCGCCCAGGCCGTGCTCGCCAAGCAGGGGGTGGCGACCAGGACCGCCTATCCGGAATGCTGCGGCATGCCCAAGCTCGAAGCGGGTGACCTCGCGGCGGTGGCGGGAAACGCCGAGCGGGTGGCCGCGGAACTGGCCCCGCTGATCGACGAGGGCTTCGATGTCATCACCCTGACCGCCTCGTGCGGCCTGATGCTGAAGTTCGAATGGCCGCTGCTGGCGCCGGATAATCCGGCCGTGCAGCGCCTGGCCGAGGCGACGCGCGATATCAGTCAGTACGTCGTCGAACTGGCCAAGGCCTACGGGCTGGCGCCGGGCCTGGCGCCGGCGACCAGCGGCGTCACTCTGCACCACGCCTGCCACGCGCGGGCGCAGAACATGGGCGCCCAGTCGGCACAGATGCTGCGCCTGATCCCGGAGGCCAAGGTCGACGTGGTCGAGCGCTGCTCGGGCCACGGCGGCACCTTCGGGGTGCTCAAGCCCACCCACGCCCTGGCGGTCAAGGTCGGCAAGCCGGCGGCGCGCCAGATCGTGCAGAAGGCCAACCCGGCGCTGTGCTCCGACTGCCCGCTGGCCTGCGCCCACCTCGGCCAGCTGGTCGGGGCCGAGACCGGCGCCGGCCCCGGCGTGCTCGCCCACCCGATCGAGATCTTCGCCCGGGCCTACGGAGTTATCTGACCATGCCTGCGAGCGAACGCATGATCACCGCCGAGGACATCATCCCCGACGCGGTCTACGCCAGCCAGAGGGCCGAGCGCCGCGCCGCCCTGCTGCCGGTCAAGCGCCTGCGTCGCATCGCCCTTGGACCCATCTGCACCCTCTACTTCGAGACCTTCGCGACCATGCTGTTCCAGGTCCAGGAGATGCTGCTCACCGAGCGCGGCGGGGCCGAGCAGCTGGCCGACGAACTCGCCGCCTACAATCCGCTGATCCCCAAGGGCCGCGAGCTGGTGGCCACGGTGATGTTCGAGATCGACGATCCGGCCCGGCGCGAGGCCGCCCTGCGCACCCTGGCCGGGGTCGCCGACCATTTCTTCATGGAGATCGGCGGCGAGCGGATCCCCGGTCGGCCCGAGGGCGATGTCGAGCGCGACCGGGCTGACGGCAAGACCTCGTCGGTGCATTTCGTGCGCTTTGCATTCAGCGCCGAGGCGGCGGCGGCGTTCAAGGCGGGGTCAGCGCCGATCAGGATCGGCTGCGATCACCCGAACTATGGTCATCTGGCGGTCATCGGCGGCGATTCGCGCGCCGAATTGGCCAAGGACCTGGATTAGCTACGCCGCCTCGGCCAGCGACAGGCGCTCGCGCAGCTCGTTCTTGAGGAACTTGCCGCTGGCGTTGCGCGGCAGGGCCTCGCCCAGAATCCAGATGTAGCGCGGGATCTTGTGCCCGGCCATGATGCCGGCGAGGTGCTCACGCAGGGCCCCGGCGCGAAGCGTCTCGCCATCGCGGACGACCACCGCCAGCGCCACCTCCTCGCCGAGGCGGGCGTCAGGCACGCCGAAGGCGCTGCACTCGGCCACGCCGGGATGGCGATACACGGCCGCCTCGACCTCGGCGCAGTAGATGTTCTCGCCGCCGCGCAGGACCATGTCCTTCTTGCGATCGACGATGAACAGACAGCCGTCCTCGTCCACCTTGGCGATATCGCCGGTGTGCAGCCAGCCATCGGTGATCGCCTCGGCGGTCGCCTCGGGGCGGTTGATATAGCCCTTGATCACCTGCGCCCCGCGCACCCAGAGCTCGCCGAGCTCCCCCTCGCCGACCGCCTTGCCGTCATCGTCGACGCACTGGTAGGCGAAGCACGGCATTACCGGCCCGGCGCTGTCGGGCTTGTTGACATAGAAATCGGCGCCGATGGCGGTGATGATGCCGCAGGTTTCGGTCATGCCATAGCCGGTGCTCGGCCGGGCGGTGGCCACCGCCGCGTCGATCTTGCCGACCAGGTCCGGCGGCACCTGGGCGCCGCCGCCGCCAAGGCTCAGCAGGCTGGAGGTGTCGCGCTTTTCAAAGTCCGGATGGTTGATCACTTCGCGGGCCATTACCGGCACGCCGCTCATGGCGCTGACCTTTTCGGTCTCGATCAGGCGCAGCGCCTCGCCGGCGTCCCAGCGGTACATCATGACCATCTTGCCGCCGGCGGCGGTGATCGCATAGGCGCCGCAGTTGTTGGCGGTGACGTGGAACAGGGGCGTGGTCAGCAGGCCGACCGGGATCGGCGGCGGGGCGGTGGGATCCACAGCGACGCCGGTGTGCCGGCTGGCGGCCAGAGCCTGGACCTGGGCCGAGAACATCATGCTGAAGAGGTTGTGCACGCAGCCGCGATGGGTGAGCTGCGCGCCCTTGGGAAAGCCGGTGGTCCCCGAGGTGTAGAAGATGCAGGCGTCGGCGTCGGGATCGACCTCGACCGCCGGCAGGGCGCCGTCATGGGCAGCGACCTCGGTCCAGGGAATGGCGCCCAGCGGTCCCGGATCGGTGCGCACGGCCACCAGGGTAAGGCGCTCGGCGAGCAGGGGGCGCTCGGCCACCCTGGCCAGCCGCTCCTTGTCGCAGAACAGCACCTTGGGCGTGGAGTCCTCGAGCACGAAGGCCATCTCCTCGGTGACCCACCAGGCGTTCATGCCGACCACGGCGACGCCCATGGCCACGCACGCCCAGTAGATCAGCATCCACTCGGGGTAGTTGCGCATGGCGATGGCCACCCGATCGCCCGGCCCGACGCCGCGCGCGACCAGCCAGCCGGCGATGGCGTCGACCCGGCTGTGCGCCTCGCCATAGGTCAGCCGCTCGTCCTGATAGACGATATAGTCGCGCTCGGCGTAGGCGGCGGTGGCCAGCCACAGGGCGCGCACGTTCGGCGGGGCATTGCGGTAGACGAGGCAGGGATTGCCGCGCAGGTTGATGGTCGCGGTCTCGAACGGCGCCCCGGGCGCGGTCAGGTCCGACCAGGCCAGCCTCAGTTCGTCATAGAGCATGCTTTCCCGAACTCCCTAGACGTCCAGCCGGTAGACGCGCCGCGCCGTGTCGCTGAACAGATACGTCTTTTCCTCGGCCGAATAGTACTGGGCGATGATCTTGAACGCGTTCCACAAGGTCGCGTAGTCGCAGCTGCCGATATCGACCGGGAAATTGCTTTCGAACATGCACCGTGGCACGCCAAAGGCTTCGATGCAGGTCTCGACGTAGGGACGCCACTCCTCGGCCAGGGCCTTGGCCGACACCGAATGCTCGGCCATGAACGAGGCGAATCCGGGGAACGGCATCGCCAGACCGCCGATCTTGACCATCACATTGGGCAGAGCGGCCAGCGCGCGGATGCTGTCGCGCCACACCCCGAAGCGCTCGGCCCGCCGGCCGGCGTAGCTGGCGATGCCCAGCGGGGTGCCGACATGGTCGAGAATGATGGTGGTGTCGGCGAAGGTCTTGGCTAGGTCCACCAGGTCGGGCAACTGCGGCTCGAGCATCCAGGCGTCGAAGGAAAGGCCGAGCGGGGCCAGCTTGGCGAAACCGTCGCGGAAGTCGGCCCGGCCGTAGAGCCCCGCCTGGTTGCGCGACAAGGGTCCCAGCACGTTGGCGTCGGCGTCCCACGAAGCGCTCTGGCGGATGCCGCGGAACCGGGCGCTGGCCGCCAGATGGGCCTCCAGCACCTCCTCCACTGCGCCGCCGAGCTTGAAGTCGGCGTGGCCGACGATGCCGGCGCAGGCGCGCACCTCGCCATACACCCCGCTGGCGCTCATCGCCGCCACGCCGTTGACGAATTCGGTCTCGCCGACCGGACGCAGGGCCGGCGGACCGTCCTGGCGGTACATCGCCCCGCATTCCATGTAGACGGTGGCGATGATCTTGTGCCCGCTGCGGATATCGGCCAGCAGCTCATCGAGCAGATAGCGCGGCACCCGCTCGATCACCGATTGGAAGCTGTGGGCGGGCGGATGGCGCTCGCCGCGCATCAGGCTGACCCGGTCCCACAGATGATGATGCGGATCGATGATCGGCAGGTCGGGCTCGAGCACCGCCTCGCGCCGTCTGGCAGGCGCCGCCTGTTCGCTCATGCGCGCTCCCTCTCGTCGAACGCTCCCCCAGGCGCCCGAGCAATGTCCATGAACGGCTTGACGGGCAAGCGCAAGACAGCACACTCCACCTGGAGGGGACGCGAGCGAAGGAGCGAATGCCACGCCTCGGTGACCTGCGGCCCGCCGTGATGGCCGGCGCCCCCAATGTAATGGCGGTGCTGACCGCCGCCGCCGGCGTCATGCTCCTGGCCTCGGGGGCGACGCCGACCGATCCGGCGCGGTTCATGTGGCTGGCCGAACACACCCCGATCGTGCTCATCGAGGTCTCCAGCTTCATCTCCTCGGTCCTCGGCGTGGTCCTGGTGATGCTGGCCTTCGGCCTCTCGCGCCGGCTGGACGCCGCCTGGGCGGCGAGCGAGGCGGTCCTGGCCATGGCCGCCGTCCTGGCCTTGTTCAAGGGCTTCAACTACGAGGAATCGTTCATCCTCATCGGCCTGATGATGGCCCTGGCGCCATGCCATCCGTCATTCACCCGCACCGCCCGCCTCTCGCGCATGGAAGTGACGCCCGGGTGGATGGTCTCGGCGCTGGCGGCGCTGGCCGGCGCCGGACTGGTTGGCTGGTGGTCGTTCCAGAATCTCGATTACGCCAGCAGCTCGTTGCTGCGGGTGATGGGCGACCAGGACGCCGCCCGAGCCATCCGTTCCTCGGCCGGGGCCGCCGCCTTCCTGCTCGCCTTGGGCGTCTGGCGCCTGTTCGCCACCCCGGCGACCCCGGCGGTGGTCGGCGAGACCGATCCCGACTTCTCCCGCGTGCGCGCCATCCTCTCGGCCGCCGAGATCGCCGAGCCGGCGTCCAACCTCGCCCTCAGAGGCGACAAGCGGTTCCTGTTCTCCGACAGCGGCAAGAGCTTTTTGATGTTCGGCGTGCGCCGGCGGTCGTGGATCGCCCTCGGCTCGCCGGTCGGTCGCCGCTCCGAGCAGCTCGACCTTCTGTGGCGGTTCCGCGAGCTGGCCGACGCCCACGCCGCCAGGGCCGGGGTCTACGCCGTCGGTCCGGAGGGCCTGCCCGACCTGGTCGAGCTCGGCTTCTCCATCCAGAAGGTCGGCGAGACCGCCGCGGTGCCGCTGGAGAGCTTCTCGGTGGAAGGCCGGCGCCTCGGCAACATTCGCCGCAGCTGGCGGCGCACCGGCGAGGAGGGCGGCTGCTTCGAGGTCGTCGAGGCGGGCGCGGCGGCGGCGCTGATGGCGGACCTGCAGGCGGTCTCCGATCAGTGGCTGGCGCATCACTCGGGCGGCGAAAAGACCTTCTCTCTGGGCGGCTTCGAGCCGGCTTACGTGTCCGAGTTTCCGATCGCCATCGTGCGCGCGGCCGGGCGCATCGTCGCCTTCGCCACCCTGTGGACCACCGCCGCCGGCCAGGCCTTCTCCATGGACCTGATGCGCTACGCCGACGACGCGCCCAAGAACGTCATGGACTTCCTGTTCGTCGAGCTGATGCGCTGGGGTCAGGAGCAGGGCTACCGGGCGTTCGAGTTCGGCATGGCCCCCCTGGCCGGCCTCGAGGAACGGCGCCTGGCGCCGATCATGTCGCGGGTCGGGCGCCTGCTTTTCGAGCGCGGCGAGGAGATCTACAACTTCCGCGGCGTGCGCCGGTTCAAGGACAAGTACGACCCCGTCTGGCAGCCGAGATACCTGGCCGCGCCGAGCAAGTGGGCCATCCCGCTGCTGCTGGCCGATGTCGGGCTGCTGTCCTCCGGCGGCATGGCCGGATTGGGCCTCGGCGGCCGACCCCTACTGGTGCGCAAGCCGCCAGCCGCGGCGGCATGACGGGCGAACAAGGAGAAAAGGCGATGGCCTCCAAGGAAGCCCTCGAATGCATGGCCGAGCTCTACCAGGGAGAAATCTTTGGCGAGCTGTTCTTTGAAGGCCTGCCGGGGGAGGATGACGATCCAGACGCCCGGCGCGTGCGGCTGGCTCTGATCCAGGCCGAAGCCGAGACCAAAATCCGCCTTCGGCCGGCGATGGAGCGGCTCGGCGTGCCGGTGGCCCCGACGCCGGAGACCAGGGCGAGCGTCGAGGCGGCTTTGGCCAGGTACCAAGGCGCCGCCTGGCCCGATATCGCCGCCGGCGTCCTCGCGGCGGTGCGGGACCGCTATGGTCCGCGCTACCGGGAGATCGCGCAACTCGTCCAGGCGGATGGCGATCCCGTCGCCATCGCGGTGGCCAATCACATGGTCGCCCATGAGAAATCGCTCGAGGACATGCTCGGGCGTCACATCGCCGGCGACCCCGATTCGACCCGGCCCGTGGACGCCTTGCTGCGCTATCCGATGTCCGCGTCGGCGCCCGCCGCCGCGGCGTAGGCGCGCCCGCTACCCTGGGGGGCGCCCGGCGAAGCCGGTAGGCTAGCAGACGTGCTTGCCGAGCGCGTGACCGGCCCAGGCTCCGCCGCCGACGCCGGCTACGGTGCCGATGACGCTGCCGTGGGTAAGGGCGTTGCCGATCAGGCCGCCGCCCACCGCCCCGCCGACGGTGCCGATGGTGGTGTTCGAATGCCGATGGCAGCCGCGCGAATAGTGGCGCTGGTTCGAGGCGTAGCGCCGGTAGTGCCGGTAGTGCCGGTGCGCGGCGGCGGCCGTATCCGGGGCCACGGTCAGCGCAACGCTGGCCATGGCCATGGCGCCCAGCGCAAGGGTCTTCAGGTTCACGTGTTCATTCTCCTCAAGGTTTCGCCCCGGTTGATAACAACCTTAGCCGATGATCGGTTCCCGCCACATGCTCCACAAAGTGGGCGCATCGGGCCTCGGCTTATGCTCCGAGATTACTTCAAAACCATGGCGACGGTAGAGCGCCAGGTTGCGCTCGGTCTGGGTCTCCAGATAGGCCGGTTGGCGGGTGGCGTCGAGCCTCGCCGTGGCCACCGCCAGCAGGCGCGAGCCCACCCCGTGGCCCTGGGCGGCGCGGGTGACGCCGAGAAACCACAGATAGGCGTGCGTCGGCTCGGCCGGATGGTGCTTGTCCATGTCGGTGCGCAGGGCCATCAGGCGGCCGAACCGGCTAAGGCCGGTGGCATGGAGCAGGGTCGGCAGCACCCTAAGCTCCTCGATCAGCGAGGTGGGCCCGGCGCCTCCAGGCGGCATCCAGATGGCCGCCCCGCCGCCCGAGGCCGGGCGCTCGATGCGGCCGCCCTGACGATGCGCCAGGCTGACGATGAGGCGAAAGAAGCGGCTGTGGGCGTCGACGCGTTGGCGATCGGTGCGGAAGAACCAGTTCATCATCACATCGTCGGTGAAAGCGTCGGCGAGGTCGGCGGCGACCGCGTCGAGATCGCCGGGGCCGGCGATCATCGGCGCCTCGGCGTCGCGGCGCATGGTCTCGATGTCCATCAGACGCGCTCCGAGATCTTGATCGCCAGCTTGCAGCCGGTGCGGACGATGAGGCCAAAAAGACCGTGCAGCGGCGCTTCGGCCGCGCCGAGCTCGATCGCCTGCGCCCGATGGGCGGTCTCGTCGTCCCTGAAGGCGGCCAGTTCAGCGGCCAGGGCTGGCTCGCGCGCGCCGACTTCGGCGATCTGGCGCTGGTAGTGCTCCTCGATCACGGTTTCGACCGCCTCGGTGCAGGCGTGCGCCGTCTTCTCGCTAATGAGGGCGGCGCCGACGCCAAGGCCGAAGGCGGCAGCGCGCCACACCGGGGCCATCAGGGTCGGGCGGACCTGCTCCTGGGTCAGCAACGCGTCGAAGCGGGCCAGGTGGACCGCCTCGTGGGCCTCGAAGACCCGCATGCGCTCGACGGCCTCGGTCATGCCGGCGGCCTCGAACACCGCCCGGTGGCCGCGATAGATGTGCACCGCGGCCAGCTCGCCGGCATGGTCGACGCGCAGAATCTCGGCCAGGCGCGCCGCGCCGGCGCCCGGGCCGGGCCGCGGGGGAAGCGGCCGCTCGCTCATGCCCTCTTCCGGCGAGCGCCGATCACCGCGCCGATCCCGGTCACGGTCAGGGCCAGGGCGGCGAGCGCGTTCCAGCCGGCCATGGACAGGCCCGCGAAGACGAAGGCCGGCTTGTCGCACATCGGCGCCGCCATCCTCGCGCCGGCCAGCAGGCGCGCCAGCTCGGCCGGATCGACCTTCATCGCCCCGCCCGTGCAGGCGGCCGGCCCCGGCCAGAAACGCCACTCGACCCCGGCGTGGTAGACGGCGACGCCGACCTCGAGGACGAAGACGGCCAGCAGCAGGGCGTTCAGCGCCAGGGTGGGATCGGGCCCGCGGCCAATCGCCTTCCACGCCAGGCCGATGATGGCGATGGCGATCGCCAGCCAGTAGACGTCTCGCTGCTTGAGGCACAGCTCGCAGGGGAGCATGTGGCCGAAGGCCTGGAAGGCATGGGCGATGGCCAGCAGGGCGGCACTGGCGATCAGCGCCCCCCAGGGCCACTGTCTGGCGAGCCTGGTCACGGCCCGCCTATGGCGGATTTTCAGGCCGAGGGCAAAAGGCGAAGGCCGAGGAACGCCAGGACCAGGACCGCTGCCACCGCTCCGGCGGCCAGGGCCAGGCGGCGCTCGATCACCGGCAGCAGGGCCGGGCCGTAGCGGCGCACCAGCCAAGTGACGCCGAAGAAGCGCACGCTGCGAGTCACGCACGAGGCGGCGATCATCTGCCATAGCGGAAAGCGGGCCAGGCCACAGGTGATGGTGACCAGCTTGTAGGGCACCGGCAGCAGCCCCTGGAGCAGGATCACGCCCACGCCCCAGCGGTGGAATGCGGCGCGCAGGGCCATCTCGCCGCCTGGATGGCCGCTGATCGCCAGCAGCCAGCGGCCGACCGGCTCGAGGCTGAAACCGATGGCGTAGCCGAGAAGGCCGCCGAGGATCGAGCCCAGGGTGCAGATGGCCGCGTAGCGCCAGGCCGCCTCGCGTCTGGCCAGCACCATGGGAGCCAGGAGCGTATCCGGCGGGATGGGAAAGAACGACGACTCGGCGAAGGCGAGGGCGGCGAGCGCCACGGGCGCGCGGGGCGAGGCGGACAGCCTCATCACCCTCTCGTAGAGGCCTCGGAGCATGGCGCGCGAGTGGTAGGCTATTCGCCGCTCGGGTCAACGGCCCTGATCGGGGGCCCGGTCAGTGTCCAGGCGCCATTGCGCCGGTCAGCGCCACCGATCCGTTGACGCCCTTGGGATCGACCGTAAGCAGCGCGATCTGCGCGGCGATGTCGCTTGGCACGTCCTTCTGGTAGCGCCCCCCAAGATATCGGGCGAAGAACTTCTCCATCTCGGTGACCAGGGCCAGGTTGTTGATCGGCCGGGCGAAGCCATGGCCCTCGTCCGGCGCGACAAGGTATTCGACCGGCCGGCCGTTGTCGCGCACGGCGGCGACGATCTGGTTGCTCTCGCGGACGTTGACACGCGGATCGTTCTTGCCCTGCACCACCATCAGCGGGGTTACGATCTGGCGGGCGTCCGTCAACGGCGACTCGGCGATCAGGAGCGCCTTGCCCGCGGGCGTCGTCGGATCGGCCATGCGGGTGTACATCTGCCGGCGGCCGGCCTCCCAGTAGGGCGGGATCGCGTCCAGGAGCGTGATCAGGTTGCTGGGCGCGACATAGGCGACCGCAGCGGCATAGACATGCGGGGTGAAGGCGACGCCGGCCAAGGTGGCATAGCCGCCATAGCTGCCGCCGAAGATGCCGACCCGCTTGGGATCGACGGCGCCTTTGGCGACCAGCGCGCGCACGCCCCAAGTCAGATCGTCCTGCATCAGCCTGCCCCACTGGCCATTGCCGGCGTTCAGGAACGCCTTCCCATAGCCGGTCGAGCCGCGGAAGTTGGGTTGCAGGACCGCGTATCCGCGATTGGCGAAGAACTGGGCGAACGGGTCGTAGCCGAAACCATCGCGCGCCCAGGGGCCGCCGTGCGGCAGCACGATCAACGGCAGGTTCCTGGCTGGCAAGCCTTTCGGCAGGGTCAGGTAGCCAGGTATCTCCATCCCATCCGACGAGGCGAACGAAAACGGCTGACGCGGACTGAGCGCCTCGCGGGGCAGCTCCTCGCGGATGCGGTACTGCAGCTTCAGCGTCCCGGCCTTGCGGTCCCACAGATAGACGGCGCCCGGCTCGACGTCGCTGTGAGCGACCACGATCCACAGATTCTCATCGGCGCTGCGCGAGCCGAAATCGACGTCCATGCCGGGCAGCCGCGAGCGCAGCCAGGCGTACTGCGCGGCCATCGTCTTGTCGTGGAAGTACCGGCGCTGGCGCGCGTCCTCATAGGTGGTGAACAGCAAGCGATAGTCGACCTCGGAGGTCACGATATCGCCCAGATCGACCCGGTTTTCGGGGTCGCGCTCGACCTTGGCGACGGCGCCGGTCTTCGGATCGAGGGTCTGCAGCTCGACCAGGTTCAGCTCGCCCTTGTTGGTCTGCAGCCAAACGTGGGTGTTGTCGGCATCGAAGCCGGAGACGCCGCACTCCTCCAGCACCGAGCAGGTGTAGATCGGGGTGAATCCCTCGCCGTCCACGCGCAGGATCTCGGTGTCGCCGCTCGGCGTGGTGCGCTCGGCCAAGCGCAGTTCGCCGGCGTTGTCGAAGTCCCAGCCGGCGATCTGCTGGGTGTTGAGCCGCAGCAGCGTCTTCTCGCCGGTGGACAGCCGCAATTGGTAAAGGTCGTGGTAACGCGGGTCGCGGTCGTTCAGGCCGATATAGAGGATGTCGGGCTTGGACTTGGGCGCGGCGTAGATCATCACGCGCACCTTCTGCATCGCGGTCAGCGCCCGGGTGGGTGGAAGGCCGGTCGCGGGGTCGGGCGCGGCGCCGGCCTCGATGGCGTAGATGTTGAAGTTCTCGTCGCCGGCGTGGTCCTGCGCGTAGAGCACGTAGCGCGAGTCACGCGACCAGAAATAGGCGCGGATCGGCCGCTTGGCGTCGGCGCTGATCGGCTTTGCGGCGCTGAAGGGTTCGCCAACCTTCTTGAGCCAAATGTTGCGCACGCCCTGGTAGGGCTTGACGAACGAGAGCCACTCGCCGTCGGGCGAGATCTGCGCGCCGCTGATCTGGATCTCCCCGAAAAAGTCCTTTCGGTCGATCAGGGGCGGCTGCTGCGCGTGGGCGAGGGAGACGGCGAGGACGCTCAACGCCGCCACAGTGATGAAGATCGGCCAAGTCTTCAAGGTCGCGCT
Source organism: Caulobacteraceae bacterium (assembly GCA_035999625.1). Taxonomy (GTDB): domain Bacteria; phylum Pseudomonadota; class Alphaproteobacteria; order Caulobacterales; family Caulobacteraceae; genus Acaudatibacter. Next base: position 39,916 of record DASYGN010000075.1, read on the forward strand.
CCTGATCGGTGCAATTGACTACAGTTCCGTCTCGCCGTCCCGGTAGGCTATTTGACGCCAGGGTCAACGCGGCGTTTTGCGCGCCCCGGTCTCTGCGCACCTCAGGCGAACTGAAGACCCTCCAAGGTTCCTTCCGCGCGCCAGGCGCGGACCAGATCGTAGAATTCGACCGGACCGGCGCCATAGAGCTCGTCCAGCAGGCCACCCTGGCCTGGCTTACCCTCGCCGTTGTAGTAGCCGGGCGTGCAGTCTCGCCGGAATGGCAGGGTAAGTTCGGACTTTTCCCGGATTGTCGCCACCCACTTTTCTTCGGCATCGGCGCTGGGTTCAACCCGCTGGGCCTGACGTTCGCTCGCGCCCTGGATGATCTCGGTGATGTGGCGGGCCTGTTCGTCGAGCATATGAGGGAAGTTCGGCGTCACCGCGTTCTGCGTGACCCCCATGTGGAAGCAATTGGGAAAGCCGTGGCTGTAGAAGCCGTGCAGCGTCTTCAACCCGCCCGCCCAGTGTTCGCTCAGTGGTTTGCCGCCGCGGCCGTAGACTTCGAAGCCGGCCCGCCGGGTGTAGGCTGTCCCCACCTCAAAACCGGTGGCGAAAATGATGCAGTCGACTTCGTATTCGACGCCGCCGAACACGAGGCCGGCTTCGGTTACGTGGTCGACACCGCGCCCCAGGGTGTCCACCAAGGTCACGTTGGGACGATTGAACGTGGGCAGATAGTTGTCGCTGAATGTGGGGCGCTTGCAGAACTGGCGGTACCACGGCTTCAGCGCCTCGGCGGTCAGTGGGTCGCTCACGGTGGCGTCCACCCGCGCGCGGATCTGGTTCATCTTTTTGAAATCCGCCAGCTCCATGACGCGCCCAATTTCCTCAGGCGCGACAGAGGCGTCGTGCTTGCGCGGCATCAGGGCCCCAAGGTTGCGGATGATATCCGTCCACCCGTCGCTGACGAGGTCGACCTCTTGTTGGCCGCCGTTGACCAGTATGTTGAAGTTCTCCATGCGTCGCTTCTGCCAACCGGGCGTCAGCGATCTGGCCCACTCCGCGTCGGTGGGACGGTTTCCGCGTTCGTCCACCGAAGACGGCGTTCGCTGGAACACGAACAGGTGTTTGGCGTCCCTGCCCAGGTGCGGCACGCATTGGATCGCCGTCGCCCCGGTGCCGATTACCGCCACGCGCTTGTCGGCAAGTCCGGTCAGATTCCCCGAGGTATCACCGCCGGTATAGGCGTAATCCCATCGGCTAGTGTGGAAGCTGTGTCCCGTGAACCGTTGGATGCCCGGAATGCCCGGCAGTTTGGGCCGGTTCAGCGGACCGTTCGACATGATCACGAAGCGCGCCGAGATGCGGTCATCGCGGCTGGTGGCGACCAGCCATCGGCCCGTCTCCTCGAGCCAACGCAACTCCGACACCTGGGTCTGGAACAGCGCCTTCGGATAGAGATCGAATCGTTCGCCAATGCGCCTGACGTGATCCCGGATCTCCGGGCCGAATGCGTACTTCTCGGTCGGGACGTAGCCCGTCTGCTCCAGGAAGGGCAGATAGATGTAGGATTCGATGTCGCACTGGGCGCCAGGGTAGCGGTTCCAATACCAGGTCCCGCCGAAGTCGCCGGCCTTCTCGATGATACGGAAATCGTCGAACCCAGCCTGACGCAGGTGCGCCGCCGCCATCATCCCGCCGAAGCCGCCGCCGATGATCACCACCTCGACGTCTTCCACGCGCGCGCGCCGCCTGAAGCCCGGCGCCACGTACGGGTCGTCGATGAAGTGGCTGAAGTCGCCCGCGGCCTGGAGAAATTGATCGTTGCCCTCGGGACGCAGGCGTTTGTCTCTCTCGCGACGGTATTTGTCCCTGAGTTCTCGCGGATCAAAATCGAGTTCGGGCGGTGAAGGTCTCCGATCGAGTTCGCTGTCAGCTGTACTCACCGACGTCTCCCCTGAAGCCTGTCTATTTGACACCTTAGTGCAATACGGATCGAGATTGTCAATGCCCTTGCAGTCGGGGAGCGCTGCCGCCATGAAACGCGCGTCAGAACGCGGAGGGTCACACCGCCCGCACGCCGACAAGGCAGAGCGTGGCCAGTTCTCGGGCGATCGCGCCGCGGCGGGCCGCGGGCTCCGCGCTCAGCCATTTGGGAATCCATTCCACCGCGCCGGGTAGCACCGCCATGAGTGGACCGACGTCCAGGCCGCGCAGGCTCCCGTCGGCCAGGCCGGCTCGGAACAGAGCCGCGGCGACGTCGGCGAGATGGGTGACCGATTCGTTCGTCGCTTGCCGAGCCGGCTCGGGCAGGGCGTCCAGACCCACCAGACCGCTCAGAGGCGCGATATCCTCGCGCAATCTTGCCTCGGCATGCCCGTGCATCAGGCGGGCGTAGGCGTGGGCGCGAGAACCCTCACAATCGCCGGCGCGCTCGGCAAGGGAGGTGGCGAAGGCCAGCGTACGCAGATAGCAGGCCGCCACCAGCGCCTGTTTGTCACCGATGTTGTGGTAGATGACCTTCTTGGTCACGCCGACGCGGGCGGCGATCTCCTCCAGTGAGGTCATGTCGACGCCTTTCAGATTGAACAGCCACGAGGCGGCGGCCAGCAACGCCTCCTGCTTGGCCTGCGCCAGCGCCGCGACGTCGAACACCTGGTTTTGCGGGATGTCCGCCGGACCCAGGACCAGCGACTCGTAGTCGGTCGGCGCCGACCGGTCGCGCGCCATTCCGTCGAACAACAGGCTCTTCACGCATTTCACGAGACTGGCGTGCGAATAGGCCGCGCTGAACGCCCAGCGCTTCTGCAGCGGGATCCAAGAGATCAATCCGAGGACAAGCATGGCGGTTAGCCGCCGGTCGCAGCCGCGGAGCAGGCCGGCTTCGACGCCACGCCGCAGGATGGCGCCGATCTGGGCGATCAGGCCCTCGTACATGCCAACGATGACTTTGCGGTTGGCGTCTCCGAGGTAGGCCACGTCGGAAAGAATGGCCAATTCGGGTTCATCCGGGTCGAGCACCGCGTCGATGAAAGCGCCGAGGATGTCGATGGCGTCGTCGGCGCCTGACAACGCCTCGGCCAGCTTGAGCGCCATGACCTCGCAGGTCCGGGCGTAGCAGCGGAACACCAGGTCTTCCTGGTCGTCGAAGTAGTAGTAGAGCGCCGCCCTGGTGACGCCGACGCCGCTGGCGACCTCAGCCAGCGAGGTTCCGGTCACCCCTCGCCGGTTCAGGGTTCTGGCGGCCTCCTGAAGGATCAGAGTTCGTTTTGAGCCCGTGTCCGCGCCGGTTGTGGCAGCCGAGTCATCCATCACCCGCAGACCGACCACATACCACATTCGACGTCAACGATCATCGTTGCACCCGAACGTCAATCGGCTTGACACACTCTAACTCTGACGTGCATGTTTGCCCTAAGGTGTCAAACAAGCGCGGCGTAGCGCGGAGTTGCGAGGGGAAAATTACCATGCGTCATTCTTTCGGGGGGCTGTTGTGCGTATCGACCGCCACCGCCGGACTGCTGGCCGGCGCCCCCGCCGTCGCGGCGGACGCCGCGGCCGCCACCCAGGCGACGACGATTGGCGAAGTGGTGATCACCGCCCAGAAGCGTTCGGAATCGGTCCAGGCCATTCCGGCGGCCGTCACGGCGCTGACCGGCGCGAACCTCGATCGTCGGGGCATCGCCGGCGTCAACGACCTGCAGTTCGCGGTGCCTAGCTTCCACTCCGGCACCTTGACCGGATCCACGGGGATCACCATCCGCGGCGTCGGCGCGACGACCGTGGGCACCAGTGGCACTGCCGGCGTGGCCGTGAATGTCGATGGCGTCTACCAGACCGAGACGTCCATGGCCGACCTGGCCCAAGTCGATCTGGCGCGTGTGGAGGTTCTGCGCGGACCCCAGGGCACCCTCTATGGCCGCAACGCCAATGCCGGGGCGGTCAACTTCATCACCAACGCCCCGACCGACAAGTTCGAAGGCTCCCTCCTGGCCGGCTACGCCCAATACGACGAGTATCACCTGCAGGGTGTCGTCAACCTGCCCTTTTCCGACCGCCTCCGCACCCGCCTGATGGTCGATTACCGCGACCGGGAGGACGGTTTCGTGAAGAACATCCTCCCCGGGGGCGAGGACCTCGATAAGGGCAAGACCCTCTCCGGGCGGTTCCGGCTTTCGGCAGACCTGGCGTCGAACCTGGTTTTCGATCTGGGCCTGTCGGCCATGCACAGCACCGGGCCGTGGCAATATCTAACCAACTACAGCGCCCCCTCGCCGGGCGCCTTCGCGATCAATCCCTTCCTGGTGAACGCGACCTTCATCAGCACGCCGTGGCGAACCGACGCCAACGATCCGATCTTCGGCAGCCGGGACTACGAGTCGGTCAGCGGTACCTTCACCTGGCGACTGCCGTTCGGTACGCTGAAATCGATCACGGCGTTCCAGAGCTATCTCTACACCGGCGCCAATGACGGTGACGGCACGAACCTGTCAGTCGCGCCTTACGTTTTCCGCACCCGGGACCAGGCGGTCACACAGGAGTTCGATCTGAGCGGCGCTTGGCGGCGCCTCGACTGGGTGGCTGGGTTTTTCTACCTGAGCGAGAGCAATTTCAACAGCTTGGCCTACGTCTTCTCCCACGGGCTGTCGGGGCTGCCGCCGAGCAGTTATCTCGACTTCGAGCAGCCGCGGTATGACACCACCTCCTACGCCGGCTTTGCCGATGGCACCTTCCATCTTACCGGCGCTCTCAAGCTGATCGCCGGCGCGCGGTATTCCCAGGACAAGCAGACCGCGGTCTACGGCAATACTTTCGGTCTGGTGCTCGGCGGGCACAGGGTTCCCCTCGCCGCCTTCTGCCCACAGGAGACCGACAACCTGAAGTTCGATTCATTCACGCCCCGCGCCGGCCTCCAGTACGATATCGATCCATCGGTGAACGTCTATTTCACCTATTCCAAGGGCTTCAAATCCGGTGGCGCGAACATCTACTCCTGCCACGACGACTTCAAACCGGAGAAGATCACCGCCTACGAGGGAGGTTTCAAGAGCCGCCTGCTCGACAACACCGTGACCTTCAACATTGCGGCTTTCTACTACGACTACACCAACTTCCAGGTGAGCCAGATTGTCGGACTGTCGCTGGACGTGACCAACGCCGCCGCGGCCGAGATCAAAGGCGTGGAGTTCGAAGGCGTGTGGGCGCCGGACTCCCACTGGTCTCTGAGCGCCAACGCCTCCTACATCGACGCCAGGTACTCGAACTTCAGCAATACCGACGGGCTCAATCCCCAGCTCGGCCTGCAGAACCTCGACGGTCACCTTCTCGACAACTCGCCGCTGTTCTCGGCCAACGTCGGTCTCGCCTACCGCACCGATCCACTGAGCTTCGGCCGACTGACGGCGCGGATCGATGCCAGCTACCGATCGACCACCTATTTCAGGGAATTCAACGCTCCGCTGGATTCCCAGCGGCCCTATGGCCTGGTGAATCTCAATCTGATCTGGGACAGTCCCGACAATCGCTTCACGCTGCGGCTTTATGGCACGAACCTCGCCAACCAGGCCTACATCCAGGCCATGGGCGATTCGACCAGCATCGGCACCCGTTACGTCACCTGGGGCGAACCGCGGCAGATCGGCGCCGAGCTGAAGATGAAGTTTTAGCCGCCGGAAGCGGCCGGAGGAACCGGGATGGTTGGCGGATCTCTGTCGGGATTTACCGACGATAAATTCGCGGCCGTGGCCGAGGCGTTCGAGGCCAATCTGGCCAGTGGAGCGGATGTCGGCGCCTCTTTTGCGGCCACCGTCGAAGGGCAGACCGTGGTCGACCTCTGGGGCGGCTGGGCGGACGAGGCCAGGACCCGGCCCTGGGAAGAGGACACCCTCGTCAACGTCTATTCGACGACAAAGACGATGACCGCGCTGACAGCACTCCTGCTGGCTGACAGGCGCGCCCTCGACTTCGATGCGCGGGTGGCGCGCTACTGGCCGGAATTCGCCGCCAACGGCAAAGCCGACGTCAAAGTCAGCCACCTGATGTCCCATTCCTCCGGACTCTCCGGCTGGAAGGAGATGGTCACCCGAGACGATCTCTATGATTGGGACAAGGTCACAGCGCTCTTGGCTGCCCAGGCGCCCTTCTGGCAGCCCGGAACCGCGGTTGGCTACCATGCCTTGACGCAAGGCTATCTGGTCGGCGAGGTGGTGCGTCGCATCACCGGCCGATCACTGGGCAGGGTGTTCCGCGAGGAAATCGCCGAACCGCTGGGAGCGGATTTTCACATCGGACTGGCGGCGGAGCACGACGCGCGCGTGGCCGACCTGATCCCGCCCCCGGCGCAGTTGCCAACCGACATCGGCGAGCCAAGCCCACTGATGGTCAATGTGATGACCAATCCACCGGTCGACCCGCTCGACGCCCGCACCCGCGCCTGGCGCGGGGCTGAGATTCCGGCTGCCGGCGGTCAAGGCAACGCCCGTTCCGTGGCCGAGATCCACGCACTCCTGGCCAACGGCGGCGTCGCTAAAGGTAAACGTATCTTGACTGAAGCAGGCTGTCGCCGGGCGCTGGCGCCGCTGATCGAGGGCACGGACCTGGTTCTTGGCATTCCGGCCAAGTTCGGCCTGGGTTTCGGCCTCAGTCCAATGATCCCCCTGCCGGGCCCGAACTGCCTGTTCTGGGGAGGCTACGGCGGGTCGCTGATCATTATCGATATGGATGCGCGGGCCACTTACGCCTTTGCCATGAACAAGATGGGCATGACGACCATTGGCGACGCCCGTGGACTTGGGATGGCCAAGGCCGTGTGGGACATTTTGGCCTAGGGAGATTCATCGCGGGTCAATGACGGCGGCGCTCCAGACGAATTCTGGGTCCTAGCTTTCGCCAGGAAAGCGGTAAAGTTCCAGCTCCTAGTCGCCTCCCTGCCGAAGGCCAGGGTCCAGATGCCAGGCGTCGGCGATGCCAGACCTACATCCCGACTCTCAACGGGCCTGGTCGGCAGGCGGGCCTCTCGACCCTATGCCAACTGACTGATTAGAATGGCTCGATGAACGCCTCCCGCGACCTGTTCGACAATCCCCTTGGCACCGACGGCTTCGAGTTCGTCGAGTTCACCGCCCGGGAGCCGGAGGCGCTCAAAGGCCTGTTCGAGCGCATGGGCTTTGTCGCCATCGCCCGCCACCGGTCCAAGACCGTGCTGCGCTTCGCCCAGGGCGACATCAACTTCATCCTCAACATGGAGCCGGCGGGCCAGCCGGCCGCCTTCCGCGCCGACCACGGCCCGAGCGCCAACGCCATGGCCTTCCGGGTGCGCGACGCGGCCAAGGCGCTGCGTCTGGCGGTGGAGCGCGGGGCCAAGGCGGTCGGCGGGCGCGTCGGGCCGATGGAGCTCAACATCCCGGCCATCGAGGGCATCGGCGGCTCGCTGCTCTATCTCGTCGATCGCTACGGCGCGCAGGAGATCTACGATGTCGACTTCGTCCCCATCGAGGGGGCGCACGCGCGCACCGACGTTGGCCTCACCTACCTCGACCACCTGACCCACAACGTCCATCGCGGCCAGATGGCCAGATGGGCCGATTTCTACGAGCGCATCTTCAACTTCCGCGAGATCCGCTACTTCGACATCGAGGGGGCCCAGACCGGCCTCATCTCAAAGGCCATGACCAGCCCGTGCGGCAAGATCCGCATCCCCTTGAACGAGAGCCAGGATGAGCACTCGCAGATCGAGGAATTCCTGCGCGACTATCGCGGCGAGGGCATCCAGCACATCGCCCTCGGGACCGGCGACATCTACCGGGCGGTGGAGGCCATGGCTGCTCAGGGCATGAAGTTCCAGGAAAGCCCGGACACCTACTACGAGGCCCTCGACGCCCGGGTGCCGGGGCATGGCGAAAACCTGCAACGGCTGCGCGCCGACCGAATCCTCCTGGACGGTGCGCCGAGCGAGGGCCAGGGTCTGCTGCTGCAGATCTTCACCCAGAACATGATCGGGCCGATCTTCTTCGAGGTCATCCAGCGCAAGGGCAACGAGGGCTTCGGCGAGGGCAACTTCCGGGCCTTGTTCGAATCCATCGAGGCCGACCAGATGCGCCGCGGCGTCCTGCCGGCGAGGCAAGGGTGATGGGGGCGCATACGTTCGCTCCTCCCCCTGGATGGGGGAGGTGGCGCGAAGCGCCGGAGGGGGTGGTGCGGCCACCCCACCCGTCCTCGCGTGCGCGGGGACACCCTCCCCGTCGAGGGGAGGGAGGGAAAGCATAGTGGCTGAGCGCAACTGGATCCCGGTCAAGGGCGCGGAAGGCGTCCACTCGCGCCAGGCCCACGCCGACATGCCCGAGGGCACCTTCGAGCGCGAGGTCTCCAAGGAGGGCTTCTTCGGCCCGGCCGCCTTCTTCCATCACCGCCGCCCGCCCACCGCGTGGTCCAATTTCGAGGGGCCGTTGCGGCCGCGGGCGTTCAATCTGGCGGCCATGAACACCGCCGAGCCGTCGCCCTGGGAAGCCCCCGTGGTGCTCGGCAACGATCATTTCGAGCTGCGCTTCTGGAAGCTGGCGGCGCCGATGCCGGCCCTCGCCCGCGACGCCGACGGCGATCTGCTGTTGTTCGTTCACCAGGGTGGCGGAGCGCTGTTCTGCGACTACGGCCACCTGGCTTTCGAAGCCGGCGATTACGTCTATCTGCCGCGCGGGACCATGTGGCGCCTCGCCCCCGATGGCCCGGCGGCGCTGCTGATCATCGAGGCCAAGGGCGAGCACTTCACCCTGCCCGAGCGCGGCCTCCTCGGCCCCACCGCGGTGTTCGATCCGGCGCTGCTGGAAACGCCGCGGCTGGACGAGGCCTTCCGCGCCTGCCCAGAGGGCGAAACGCGGGTGGAGATCAAGAAGCGCGGCCACATCTCCACGGTGACCTTCGCGCACAATCCGCTGGACGCGATCGGCTGGCATGGCGACCTGGCCCCGGTGCGCCTCAACGTGCGCGACATCCGCCCGGTGATGAGCCACCGCTACCACCTGCCGCCCAGCGTCCACAGCACCTTTCTGTCCCGCCGGTTCGTCGTCTGCACCTTCACGCCCAGGCCGTTCGAGACCGACCCCGGCGCGCTCAAGGTGCCGTTTTTCCACAACAACGACGACTTCGACGAGATCCTGTTCTATCACGCCGGCGACTTCTTCAGCCGCGACAACATCGAGGCCGGGATGATGACCTTCCATCCCTCCGGCTTCACCCACGGACCCCATCCCAAGGCGCTGAAGAACATGCTGGTGCAGGCTAAGGCGGCGACCGACGAGGTGGCGGTGATGATCGACGCCCGCGACCCGGTCGATATCTTTCCCGAGGCCGAGACGGTGGAGAACCATGCCTATGTCGACAGCTGGAAGGGCTAGCTCCTCCTCCCGGGGGGAGAGACTCATTTGAAGCTCGCATCGCTCAAGGGCGGGCGCGACGGGCGCCTGGTGGTGGTCTCGCGCGACCTCGCCTGGTGCGTCGAGGCGGCCCCGATCGCCGATAGCCTGCAGCAGGTGCTTGACGACTGGGAGCGGCGCGCCCCCCTGCTCGAGGGCCTGACTCAGAGCCTCGAGCACGGCTCGGTGCAGCGGATGCGCTTTCGCGAGCACAACGCCGCCAGCCCGCTGCCCCGGGCCTATCAGTGGGCCGATGGCTCGGCCTATGTGAACCACGTCGCCCTGGTGCGTCAGGCGCGCGGAGCGGAGATGCCGGCGAGCTTCTGGACCGATCCTTTGATGTACCAGGGCGGCTCGGACGGGTTTTTGGCCCCGCGCGATCCGATCCCCGCCGGGGATCCGACCTTTGGCCTCGATTTCGAGGCCGAGGTGGCGGTGATCACCGGCGATGTGCCGCTGGGGGCGAGCCGGGACGAGGCCCTGGCCGCGGTGCGCCTGATCATGCTGGCCAACGATGTCTCCCTGCGTGGGCTGATCCCCGGCGAGCTGGCCAAGGGCTTCGGCTTCTTCCAGTCCAAGCCGGCCAGCGCCTTCTCGCCGGTGGCGGTCACCCCTGACGAACTCGGCGAAGCCTGGCGGGGGGGCAAGCTCAGCGGGGCCCTGGAAGTGACCCTGAACGGATCCCCGTTCGGCCGCGCCGATGCCGGCGTCGACATGACCTTCGACTTTGGCCAGCTCATCGCCCACGCCGCCAAGACGCGCGCGCTCGCCGCCGGCACGATTGTCGGCTCGGGGACGGTGTCCAATCGCGGCCCGGACGGCGGTCCCGGCAAGCCGATCGGCAAGGGCGGGGCCGGCTACAGCTGCATCGCCGAACTGCGCACGGTGGAGACCATCGCCGCCGGAGAAGCGAAAACCCCGTTTCTGCGGACGGGCGATGCCGTGCGCATCGAGATGCTGGGCAAGGATCGTCACTCGATCTTCGGGGCGATCGAGCAGCAGGTCGCCTGAATCATCGTCGATCCACCGTAGATTCACCGTAGATACGGTGGCCTGGGAGATGGCGTGACCCCCCGGCCGAGCGCCCGACGACGCTGTCGCCTCGGATTGCCAGTTGCAAACCTGTCACCGGCGGTCCGTCCGACGTGGCTCACTAGATCGTCTCCAAACCAAAGGAACGCAGGCTCGCAGGATAGCCCAGAAGATTGCAAATTGTCAATTTGCCTTCCGGCAACCGCGACCGCACCTCCCGCGTTTCGCAACGGTCGGGGAAAGCGCGAGAGGCCAGAGACCCATGAACGGCAAGCACGCCGCCATCCCCACCGACGAAACCCACGCCCAGCCCCAGGATCAGCGGCCCCTGGTCGAGCGGACCAAGGACGAGATCGCCGCCTGGTTCGGCGATCCCGACGCCGCCGCCCGCCGCCAGCGCGACAGCGCCGTGGGCGATCACACCGGCAAGGGGCCGGACAGCCATCTCGATCCAGACGCGCGCATCGTCGATGAGATCAGCCACCGGCTGACCGAGGATCCCGGCATCGACGCCACGCGGGTCGTCGTGGCCGCCCACGATGGCGCCGTCACCCTGGATGGCCAGGTCTCGACCAGCGCCGCCCGCGCCCACGTCGAGGAGGTGGCCACGACCGTGGCCGGCGTCAGCCGGGTCGAGAACCACCTGATGGTGGCCTGATCACGCGGCGATTGCCGCCTTGCTCTGGCCGGGCTAGGCGATGGCCATGTCCATCGCCACCATGGTCGGCCTGGCCGCGGCCCTGTTCACCACCACCGCCTTCCTGCCGCAGGTGGTGCGCGCCTGGCGCACCCGCTCGACGCGCGATCTTTCCTACGGCACCTTCGTCACCTACGCCGTCGGCCTGGCGATGTGGTTCGCCTACGGGATGATGATCCGCGACGTGCCGCTGATGCTGTCCAACGGCACGACACTGCTGCTGGCCCTGACCATCATCGGCCTCAAGGTCAGGCACGGCTGACGGCCGGTCCGGGTCGCCGCCGTAAGCCCGGCGTTCAGCCGAGCTGAGCCATGGCCCACTTGCCCAGCGCACCCCAGACCGGCGTTGCGGCGGCCAAGGGTGCTCCTATCCGCCGATTAGTCCCGGAGCAGGTCGTTGATGCTGGTCTTGGAGCGGGTCTGGGCGTCGACGGTCTTGACGATCACCGCGCAGGAGAGACCCGGGCCCAGGCCATGCGGATCGGGCGTCGATCCGGGCACCACCACCGAGAACGGCGGCACGTAGCCGCGGTGGGTCTGACCGCTCTTGCGGTCGATGATCCGCGTCGAGGCGGTGATGAACACCCCCATGGAAAGCACCGCGCCCTCGCCGACGATCACCCCCTCGGCGACCTCCGAGCGGGCGCCGATGAAGCAGCCGTCCTCGATGATCGTGGGGTTGGCCTGCAGGGGCTCCAGGACCCCGCCGATGCCGGCCCCGCCGGAGAGGTGCACGCCCTTGCCGATCTGGGCGCAGGAGCCGACCGTCGCCCAGGTGTCGACCATGGTCCCCTCGCCGATCCAGGCGCCGATGTTGACGAACGAGGGCATCAGCACCACGCCGGGGGCGATGTAGGCTCCGCGGCGGACGATGGCGCCCGGCACGGCGCGAAAGCCGGCGGCCTCGAACTGCGGCGCATCCCAGCCGTCGAACTTGCCCGGCGCCTTGTCCCACCACGGGCCGACCTGACCGCCCAGCGCCCCGGCGCGCAGCACCTGGTTGGGCCACAGGCGGAAGGAGAGCAGGATCGCCTGCTTCAGCCATTGATGCGTGACCCAGGCGCCGTCGATGTTTTCGGCGACCCGCAGTTCGCCGGCGTCGAGGCGATGGATGGCTTCGTCCACCGCCGCCCGGGCCGCCCGGTCGGTGGCCGGCGAGAGCGTGTCGCGCCGGGCCCAGGCGGCCTCGATCTCGGCGGCGAGGTCGGGGCGGGCGATGTCGGTCATGTCCGGCGGCTCGTGAGGAACTGGGTGAGCTCGGGCGCGAGGTGGTCGACGAAGGCGGGAGCCTCGCCCAGCGCCGCCGGACCGACCAGCACCGTGGTCATGCCGAGCGCAGCGGCCGGTGCGAGGTTGCGCGGCGCGTCGTCGAAGAACGCCGTCCGGGCGGGGATAATGGCGTGGGCGGCGATGATGCGCGCGAAACATTCGGGATCAGGTTTGGGCAGAAACTCGGCGCAGGCGATGTGGAAGATGTCGGCGAACAGGTCGGAAAGGCCAAGGTGGTCAAGAACCCGTTCGGCGTGGCGATCGTCGGCGTTGGTGAACACCAGCCGTCGGCCGGGCAGGCCGGCGAGCGCCGCCGCCAGGGCCGGATCGGGCCTCAGACAGTCGATCGGCGTTTGCTCCAGGAAGGCGTGATAGGCGTGCGGATCGACGCCGTGATGGTCCATCAGTCCACGGAGCGTCAGGCCATGCTCGGCGAGGTAGCGTTTCTGCAGGACGTGCGCCTCGGCGCTCGGCAGGCCGGTCAGGCGCTCGACGAAGAGGGTGATGCGGGCCGAGACGCGCTCGGCCAGGCCCGAATCGAGCGGATAGAGGGTGTTGTCGAGATCGAACAGCCAGGTGTCGACATGGCGAAGATCGGCGCCCGCCGCGCGCAGCTCGGCGACCATGCTCACGCCCGCACCAGGGTGCCGGCGCCGTGCTCGGTGAACAGCTCGACCAGCATGGCGTGCGGCCGGCGCCCGTCGAGGATCACCGCCGCCTCGACGCCGCCTTCGACCGCGGCGATGGCGGTTTCCAGCTTGGGGATCATGCCGCCCTTGACCACGCCGGCAGCGATGGCGACGCGGGCCTCGGCGAGGTTCATCTCGCGGATGAGCTCGCCATCCTTGCCCAGCACCCCGGCGACGTCGGTGAGCAGCAGCAGGCGCTTGGCGCTCAGCGCCGTGGCCAGCGCCCCGGCGACGGTGTCGGCGTTGATGTTGAGGGTCTGGCCGGTCTCGGAGACGCCGATCGGGGCGACCACCGGCACATAGTCGTCGGGCGAGTTGATCAGCCCCTCGATCAGCTTGGGATCGACGCGCGTGGGTTCGCCGACGAAGCCGAGGTCGACCGGCTCGTCATCGTCGGTGCGCGTGCGGGTGGCTTTTTGCGCGGTGATCAGGCCGGCGTCCTTGCCCGAAAGCCCGACCCCGCGCACGTCGGCGGTGGCCCCGGCCCGGGTGATCCAGCTGGCGATCTCCTTGTTGATGGCTCCGGAGAGGACCATCTCGGCCACCTCCATGGTCGGCGCGTCGGTGACCCTGAGGCCATCGACGAAGGTCGACTTGACCCCGGCGCGCTCGAGCATGGCGCTGATCTGCGGGCCGCCACCGTGGACCACCACCGGATGCACGCCCATCAACTTCATCAACACGGCGTCGGCGGCGAACAGCTTGGCCAGCGCCTCCTCGCCCATGGCGTGGCCGCCGTATTTGATCACCACCGTGGCCCGGTCGTAGATCTGGATGAAGGGCAGGGCCTCGGCCAGGGTCCTGGCCGTCGCCCACCCGGGCTCGTCGGCGGAATCGTTCACGGCCGGCTCGTTATCATGCGAACGCGGCGTCGGCGATCTCGGCCCGGAGGTCGGCGAGGCCCAGCCCCTTCTCGGCCGAGGTGATGCAGACGCGCGGGAAGGCCGCGGGGCGTCTGGAAACCTTGACGAGGGTGGCGGCGCGCATGGCCTCGGCCTCGGCGGGCCTCAGCTTGTCGGCCTTGGTGAGCACGATCTGATAGGAGACGGCGGCCACGTCGAGCGCGGCCAGGGCCGCCTCGTCGCTCTCCTTGAGCCCGTGGCGGGCGTCGATCAGGAGATACACCCGGCGCAGGGTCGGGCGGCCGCGCAGATAGGCCCGCCCGAGATCCTGGAACCGGCGCGCTGTCTTGCGCCCGACGCGGGCGAAGCCATAGCCCGGCAGATCGGCCAGCCGCAGGCGCTTATCGAGCAGATAGAGGTTGACCTCGCGCGTCTTGCCGGGATCGGCCGAGGTCCGCGCCAAGTGATTGCGCCCGACCAGGGCGTTGATCAGCGACGACTTGCCGACGTTGGAGCGGCCGGCGAAGGCGACCTCGGGCAGATCCGGCGGCGGCAGAGCGTCCAGACTGACCGCGCCCAGCAGAAACTCGATCGGCCGGGCGAACAGCACCCGAGCCGCCTCGATCTCTGCCTCGTCGAAGGCCGCGCTCATGCCCGTCATCGCGCACGGAGCCCGGCTTCAAGCCGGGGGGAGATGCGGGACCTAGGGGTCCCAGGCGCCAGCGAAAGCCGCCTCTGGGTCCCGGCTCTTTGCTCCGCTCCGGCCGGGATGACGATGAATTTCATCTCACCCCGAACTTTGGGTCCTGGCCTGCAGGCGGCCGAAGAAGTCGTCGATCGGATTGCTGACCTTGAAGCGGCGCATCAGCACATACTGTTGGACGAGGGTGATCAGGCTGGAAAAGGTCCAGTAGATGAGCAGGCCGACGGCGTACTGGGCCATGATGAAGGTGAAGATCAGCGGCATGAAGCGGAAGATCGCCTGCTGGGTGGGATCGACGCCCTGCATCGGGGTCATCGACTGGGTGAGCCACATCGCCAGCCCATAGGCGATCGGCCACACGCCCAGGTGCAGCATGCCGCCCAAGAGTGGCCCGATCAGCGGGGCCAGCGACGGGTCCCAGGGGATCAGGCCGAAGAGATTGAAAATCGTCGTCGGATCGCGCGCCGAGAGATCGTGGATCCAGCCGAAGAACGGCGCGTGGCGGGCCTCGATGGTGACATTCAGCACCCCGAAGAGCGCGTAGAATACCGGAATCGGCAGCAGCATCGGCAGGCAGCCGGTCACCGGATTAACCTTCTCGCGCGCATAGAGACTCATCATCTCCTTCTGCTGCGCCGCCGGATCGTCCTTGAACTTCTTCTGCAGCGCCTGCAGCTCCGGCTGGATCTTCTTCATCTTCACGCTCATCTCGAAGCCGCGGTTGGCGAGCGGGAAGGTGACCAGGCGGATGACCACGGTCAGCATCAGGATGGCGACGCCGAAGTTGCCGACCTTCTGGTAGAAGAACTCAAGCAGGGTGAAGATCGGCTTGGTCAGGAACGAGAGCACGCCCCAGTCGACGGCGTCGTCGAAGCGGGGGGCGCCGAGGCTCTTCTGGTAGCCCTTGAGCACCGGCACGGTCTTGGCCCCGGCGAACATGTGGGTGGTCTCGGTGACGCTGGCCCCGGGCTGGATGGCGCGCGCCGCGCCCAGATAGGCGGCATCGTAGATATCGTCCCCCGCGGCATCGGTCGCCGCGCGCAGGGAGGCCTGGATGTGTTCGTTCTGCGGCGGGATGAAGCTCGTCATCCAGTATTTGTCGGTGATCCCGAACCACCCGCCGTTCGAGGCCCAGCCCTCTTCGCCCTTCTTCTTCCAGTCCTTGTAGCGGGAGAGCGTGAGCTTGAGGGTATCGGTTCCCAGGACGCCGATAGCCCCCTCATGCACATTCCCGGTCTTGCCCACCGCCTCGGGCAGGCCGACCCGCTTGACCGAAGCGAACGGGGCCACGTTGACCGGCGTCGCGCCGCCGTTGGTCACCTTGTCGGTGATGGTGAACATCGCCTTGTCGTCGACGGCGATGGTGCGCGCGAAGGCAAGGCCCGACGGCGCGGCGTAGGTCAGGGTGATGGGATGGGTGGGCGTCAGCGCCCCGGGCGTGGCGTTGGTCCACAGCGTGGCGTCGTCCGGCATCCCCGCCAGGTTGGAGCCGACCCAGCCCTGGCTCGCCCAGTAGGCGTCGGTGGTCCCTTCCGGGCGCAGCAGCTCGACCAGCGGCGAGGCCTTGGAAACCTCGACGTGATAGCCCTTGAGGAACAGGTCATCGATGCGCGCGCCCTGGAGATCGAGCGAGCCGGCCAGGGCCGGGGTATCGATGGCCACGCGCGGGCTCTTGGCCCGGACCTGAGCCAGATTGAGGGTCGGCGGGGCCGGCGGCGTGCCCGCGACCACCGCCTGCGGCGCGCTCGGATGCTCGGCGGCGTAGCGCTTGGCCTGCGGACCGACGATGAACAGCTGATAGCCGAGCAGGATCAGGCCGGCGATCAGGACGAAGATGATCAGGTTGCGGTTGTCTTGGGACATTCAGGGATCGGGGCGGCCGGGTGGATGAGGGAGGCGAGGGCGCGCCCTCAAAGCTCGGCGGCGAGCCTTTGCAACGTCGATTTCATGTCGTCAAGCAGACGCGCCCAGGGCCGGCTGACCGTCCCCTGACGGGCGATGAACACATAGTCGCACCCGGCCAGCGCGTGAAGGGGAGCCAGCTGCCGGGCCGCCTCGCGCAGGCGCCGCTTGGCGCGGTTGCGGACCACCGCCCCGCCGATGCGCCGGGTGGCGGTGAAGCCGAGGCGGACGGCGGGGGTCTCGTCGGCGCGCTGGCGGATCTGGGTCAGCACCGCGCCGGCGCCCTGCGCCCTGCCCTTGGCCGCGGCCAGGAAATCGGCGCGTTTCTTCAGGCGCTCGATGGGGAAAGTCAGGCGGTCAGGCGCTTGCGGCCCCGGGCGCGGCGGCGGGCGACCAGGATGCGGCCGTTCTTGGTCGCCATGCGGGCGCGAAAGCCGTGGCGGCGCTTGCGCACGAGGCGGGAGGGTTGATAGGTCCGCTTCACGGCCAAGCTCCGGGGGCGTCTGAGGAAAGCGCGCGGGCTTAGGCGAACGGGCGCGGAGTGTCAATGTCGGGGGGCCGACGCGGAACGCCGGCAGCAGAGTTTCTCGATCGACGCCTGAGCCGCCGGTGGACGCCCGCGCCGAGGCCGCTACATTGGCCGAACGAACGTGCGTTCTGGCCCAGGTTCCGTGGGGCGCTGGACACGGATCCAAAGGGCCCCTGATGGCGACCACGAGCTTGGACTTCCGCGCCGACCGCGCCTTCTTCGGCCATCCGCGCGGCATGGGCTATCTGGCCTTCACCGAGGTGTGGGTCGCCTTCTCCTACTACGGCATGCAGTCGCTGCTGGTGCTGTACATGACCGGCTATCTGCTGCAGCCGGCGCATATCGGCCACATCCTCGGCTTCGGCGCCTTCCGCGCCGTCCTGGCTCCGGTCTATGGCCACGTGAGCGGCCAGGCCCTGGCATCGGCCATCACCGGCCTCTACGGGGCGCTGGCCTTCGGCACGCCGCTGGTCGGCGGCCTGATCGCCGACCGCTGGCTTGGCCGCACGCGCTCGATCATCGCCGGCTCGGTGCTGATGACGCTGGGCCACTTCCTGATGGCCTTCGACGTCAGCTTCCTGGCCGCGCTGGCCTGCCTGGTCACCGGCACCGGTCTGGCCGGAGTGATGAAGGCGCAGGTGGGCGGCCTCTACGCTGCGGACGACCTGCGCCGTGCCGACGCCTTCCAGATCTACACCCTGGTGGTCCAGCTGGCGGTGATCGCCGCGCCGATCGTCTGCGGGGGCCTGGGCGAGAAGGTGGCCTGGCATCTGGGCTTCGGCGCCGCCGGCGTGGGCATGGCCATCGGCCTGGTCATCTACCTTTCCGGACTGCGCTGGCTGCCGCCCGATCCGATGGCCAAGGGCGCGCAAAGGGAGGTGCATCCGCCGATGACGAGGCGCGACTGGCGCACGGTGGCGGTGCTGGCGCTGCTGGTGCCCATCTTCGCCCTCTCGTTCGTCGGCAACAACGAGATCTTCAACGCCTATCTGTTGTGGGGCCGCGATCACTATCAGCTAACCTTCTTCGGCCAGACCATGCCGGTTTCGTGGCTGATCTCGCTGGACGCCATCATCTCCTCGGCGACGGTGCTGATGGCGCTGCTCTTCTGGCGCTGGTGGGCCAAGCGCCGGCGCGAGCCCGACGAGATCATCAAGGCCGGCATCGGCGCGCTGATCGCCGCCGGTGGCCCGCTGATCCTCGCCGCCGCCTCCCTGCACGCGGTGGGCGGCCACAGGGTGGGCCTCATCTGGGGCCTGGGCTTCCATTTCGTCAACGATATCGGCTTTGCGATGGTCTATCCGGTGGGCTTGGCGCTGTTTTCCAGGGCCGCGCCGCCGGCGCTGGGGGCGACGGTGATCAACTCGTTCACCTTCGCCATCTTCCTCAGCAACCTGGCGGTGAGCTGGCTGGCCGGGTTCCTGACCAGAATGCCGGGCTCGGCCTTCTGGACCATGCACGCCATCCTGGTGGCGATCGCCGGGGCGCTGTTGCTGATCTGCGGCTGGCTGTTCCGCCGCACCCTGGCGCCAGGGGGGCGGGAGTCGGCGGCCAGGGGAGAGCCGGCCACCGTCGCGGCGTGACCATTGGCAGAGCCCTAGCCCAACGCTGGGCGGCGCGCCAGCGTGCGCCAAGCCTGGTAGATGCGAACGCCGCGCGCCAGGAGGCCGGGCGAGCGGGCGAGGCCCAGGTCGCGGATCAGGCGCCCGAGGCCCGGCTCGGCGACCATCATCGCCGCGCGGCGGTAGTCGAGCCAGCAGAAGATGCGCTGGTGTTGCTCTTTCCAGTCGTCGAACTGCGCCTCGACCTGGAAGGGGAAGACGATGACCTGCACGGCGGCGTCGTGATCGCCCTTCAGGCGCTTGGCGTAGTGGAACGAGCCGATCGGCTGGTCGGCGACCTCGCCGGCGAGGCCAGCCTCGTCGGCCGCCTCGCGCGCCGCGGTTTCCTTGGGCGTGAGGCCCGGGATCGGCCAGCCCTTGGGGATCACCCAGCGCCGGGTGGCGCGCGAGGTGATCAGGAGGACCTGCACCCGGCGTCGCTCGATCCTGAACGGCAGGGCCGCGTACTGGATGCCGACGGTCTTGACCGCCTTCATGGCAGCAGCGGGCCGCTGAGCGCATAGACGGCGGCGCCGATCAGGCCGGCCATCGGCATGGTGATGATCCAGGCGATGACGATGCTGCGGGCGATGCCCCAGCGCACCGCCGAGGTGCGCCGCACGGCGCCGACGCCGATCACCGCGCCGGTGATGGTGTGGGTGGTCGAGACCGGGACGCCCAGGTAGGTGGCGGCGAACAGGCTGATGGCCCCGCCAGTCTGGGCGCAGAAGCCCTGAACCGGGCTGAGACGGGTGATCTTCGAGCCCACGGTATGGACGATACGCCAGCCGCCCATAAGGGTTCCCAGGGCCATGGCCGCCTGGCAGGCCAGCACCACCCACAGGGGCACGTTGAAGGCGCCATGACGTCCGGCATGGACGTAGAGCAGCACGGCGATGATACCCATCGTCTTCTGCGCGTCGTTGCCGCCGTGGCCGAGGGACTGCAGCGAGGCGGAGACGAATTGCAACCAGCGGAACAGGCGATCCACGGCCGCCGGCCGGGCGCGACGGAAGAGCCAGGAGACGGCGACGACCAGCAGGACCGCGAGCAGGAAGCCGACCGCCGGCGAAACCACCACGCCCGCCGCCGTCTTGCCCACGCCCGCCCAGACGATCGCCTTGAGGCCGGCCTTGGCCAGGCCCGCGCCCACCAGTCCGCCGACCAGGGCGTGCGACGACGAGGACGGGATGCCGGCGATCCAGGTGATGATGTTCCAGGCGATGGCCCCGACCAGGGCCGCGAAGATCAGCCGGTCGGTGACCAGGTCGACGCCGATGATTCCGGCGCCGATGGTCTTGGCGACGTGCAGGCCGAAGAACAGGAAGGCGACGAAGTTGAAAAACGCCGCCCAGGCCACGGCGGAGCGGGGTTTCAGGACCCGGGTGGAGACGATGATGGCGATCGAGTTGGCGGCGTCGTGCAGGCCGTTCAGGAAATCGAACGCCAACGCCACCGCGACCAGGAACCAGAGGGTGAGGATCAATCGCGCGCCCTTCAGAGATGCTCGATGAGGATGCCGCTGATGCCGTTGGCGACGTCCTCGATGCGGTCGATCACCTTTTCCAGGTGGTCGAGGACGTCGGCCCCGGCGATGAAGTCCATCGGCCGGTCCTGGCTGGCGGCGATGAGCGCCCGCTTGCCGGCGTCGTGCACCTCGTCCGAACGGTTCTCGATCCTGGTCACCGCCTCGTTGATGGCCGTCAGCCGGTCGGCGTTTCGGGTCATGTCGCGCAGCAGTTCGGTGGCCTCGAGGGTCAGGTAGGAGGCCTGGATCGCCAGGTCTCCGAGCTCGCGCATCTCGGTCTGGAAGCTGGTCATCCTGAACAGGGAGACCGACTTGGCGGTCTTCTGCATCTGGTCGATGGCGTCGTCGAGCGAGGTGGTCAGCTCGCGGATATCGGCGCGGTCGAAGGGGGTGATGAAGGTGCGGCGAACGGCCAGAAAGACGCTGCGGGTGACCTCGTCGGCCGCCTCCTCATGGATGAAGATCGCTGCGCTGGCTGCGGCCACGCCCTCGCCGCCGTTGAGAAGCTCGCGCAGCGCCTCGGCGGCCTGCACCAGCAGCCGCGCGTGGGCCTCGAACTTGTCGAAGAAGCCCTGCTCGCGCGGCAGGAAGCTCTGGAACCATCCCATCGGCGCCCCCTAACCCAAGGTGCGAATCTCTCGGGCTGAATATGGTCCAAGACCGGGCTCGGGCGCCATCGGCCTTTCCAGTTTGCGCGGGAAGGCGCAAATGGCCACAGTATCCGTCTGTTTACGGATGGAATCGCCGTGGCCAAATCCAGGCGCAAGAGCCGCCGACGCCTGAAGACCGCCGCCCCCGGCGCCGATGATCGCCTGGCCAAGCTGGCGGCGGCGATCGCCGACGTGCGCGCCGGCAGAAGGCAAAGCCCCCGGACCGCGAAACTGCTCGCGGCGGGCACGCCGAAGATGGCCCAGAAGCTGATCGAGGAGGCGGCCGAAGCGGCCATCGAGGCGCTCCGCGGTGATGCCTCGGCGATGGTCAAGGAAAGCGTCGACCTGCTCTACAATCTGGTCATCCTGTGGTCGGACGTCGGCGTTGACCCCGGCAGCATCTGGGCGGAAATGGATCGACGCGAAGCCCTGCTGGGCATGGCCGAGAAGCTGCCCAAGCCGGGCGCCGAGCCGTTGGCTTGAAAGACTGCCGGACCGCGTTCCAGCCGGCCTAAGGCCTCCACTCGCGCCTCAGCAGCCCGTAGACCCACGAGTCCGAAACCTCGCCATCGACAATGCAGTCCTCGCGCAGCGTCCCTTCGCGGCGGAACCCGAGCTTTTCCAGCACCCGGCTGGAGGCGATGTTGCGGGTGTCGGTCTCGGCCTGGACCCGGTTGAGGTCGAGCGCCGCGAACGCCCAGCGCAGAAGGGCGCCGGCGGCTTCGGTGGCCAACCCCTGGCCCCAGGCGGCTTCGCCCAGGCAATACCCCAGCCTGGCGCTGCGATAGTCCGGATTCCACGCGTTCAGGGCGCACCAGCCGATGAACCCGCCGTCGGCGGCGCGCTCGATGGCCAGCCGCGCGCCAGAGCCCTCCGCCTCGATTTGCCGGCAGGCGGCGATAAAGCGCTGCGCCCGGGCGCGGTCCGTCCACGGCGGCCCATCCCAGTAGCGCAAGACGCGCGGATTGCTTTGCAGGACGAAGATGGCGTCGGTATCGGCCTCGTCGAACGGCCGCAGGCGCAGGCGGGCGGTGGGCAAGGTCGGGGTGGGCAGGGACACCAGCGCATTATGCACGAGGCTGTGACCAGCCGCTCACCACAATCCAGAACTCGCTGTCCGGGCCGGTTGCGAAGGCCGTGGGCATCATCGCCATCGTCCTGACGGGTCTGGGCTTCGCGTTTTCCGAAGGTGGTTCGGTGCTGCGCCGCGGGATCGGCATCGTCTTCGGCCTGGCCATCGCATTTACGGCGACGACCTTCATCTCAAGCTTCTTCAGCATGACCTCGGGCGCCGCGTTCTGAGATGGCCATCTCGGACGTCCCCGCGCCTGGGCGGCAGCCGCGCACGATCTCGGTGCGCGCCTATCCGACGACCTCGTCGCCCGGGCTGCTCGACCGCAGCTATCGCTGGGTCCGCCGTTTCCTGCCCCCCGACAAGGAGGACGCCCGCAAGGTCGTCACCACGGTCCGCAAGCGCTGGGCCGCGACGCCCTCATCGAGACGGCGAGCATCGACATGGAGCGGGCGCTGGCCCGGCCGGCCGACCAAGGGCATGATGTTGCTCGGTCTGCGCGGCGTCGGCAAGACCGTGCTGCTCAAGCTTACGGTTTCGGCTTCGCCGAGAGCGATCCCGCCCAGGTCTATGGGCAGAATGACTTTGGGGAGACCGTCATGGCTGTGACCGGTATCGGCGGCGTATTCTTCCGCGCCAAGGATCCTGACGCCCTGCGTCAATGGTACCTCACCCACCTTGGCGTGGGCGGGCAAGGCTACGACCCCTGGCAACAGGCG
>DASYGN010000113.1:0-3810 GCA_035999625.1 Caulobacteraceae bacterium
TGCTTTTCGGTGATTATCAACGCCCCTCGACCCCCAGCCGCGGCAAGTCTTGCGATGTTTCGCTCCCGGCGCAAGCCGGCCAAAGCCATGCTAAGCCTCACCGCCATGGCCAATTCAGTCTATGCCGCCCTGCCGACCACCATTTTCGCGGTCATGTCGGGCCTGGCGCGCGAGACCGGCGCGATCAACCTCGGCCAGGGCTTTCCCGACGAGCCGGGCCCCGAGGCGATCCGCCGCGCCGCCGCCGAGGCGGTGCTCAATGGCGATAACCAGTATCCGCCGATGCCGGGCCTGCCCGAGCTGCGCGCGGCGGTGGCTCGCCACTATGCGCGCTTCCAGGGTCTGGACCTCGACTGGGCTGGGGAGGTGACCATCACCTCGGGGGCCACCGAGGCCCTGGCCTGCGCCTTCCTGGGCCTGATCGAACCGGGCGAGGAGGTGGTGCTGTTCGCCCCGGCCTATGATTCCTACGCCCCGATGGTGCGCCGGGCGGGCGGGACGCCGCGCTTCGTGCGCCTTGAGCCGCCCCACTGGCGCTTCGAGCGCGCGGCGCTGGAGGCGGCGATCGGGCCGAAAACGCGCCTGATCGTGCTCAACAATCCGATGAACCCCACCGCCACGGTGTGCCCCGAGGAGGATCTGAGCCTGCTCGCCGAGCTGTGCGTGCGCCACGACCTCACCGCGGTCTGCGACGAGGTCTGGGAGCAGGTGGTGTTCGGCGCCGTCCGCCACCGGCCGCTGATGAGCTTTCCGGGCATGCGCGAGCGCACGGTCAAGATCGGCTCGGCCGGCAAGATGTTCGCCCTCACCGGCTGGAAGGTCGGCTTCATGATCGCCGCGCCGCCCCTCACCGCGGCGCTGGCCAAGGCGCATCAGTTCCTGACCTTCACCACCGCGCCCAATCTGCAGGCCGCGGTCGCCTGGGGGCTCGGCAACAGCGAGGCCTGGTTTTCCGCCATGCCCGGCGAGCTGGCCGCCTCGCGCGATTACCTGGCCGGCGCCCTCCGGCGCGAGGGCTTCGTCACCTTGCCGTGCCAGGGCACCTATTTCCTCAATGTCGACCTGGCCGCCTCGGGCATCGCCGAGGACGACATGGCCTTTTGCCTGCGGGCGGTGAAGGCGGCGGGCGTCGCCGCCATCCCCGTGTCCGCCTTCTACGAGACCGATCCGGTGAAGAGCGCCATCCGCCTCTGCTTCGCCAAGCGCGGCCAGACCCTGGAGGAGGCGGCGCGGCGCCTGGCCAAGGCCAGGGAGCTATCGCTTTCTCTCCCCCCTCTGGGGGGAGCTCCGGCGAAGCCGGGAGGGGGGTAGCGCAACCCCGTTTCACCACGTCTTCCAGGTCTCGGCCGCGGCCTCGCCGGGCAGGTGGCCCCAGTCCCAGCCGGACGGTTCGGCTTCCGGCGGCCGGGCGGGCCTGGCGGCCAGCGGCCGGCTCAGGCACGCATAGCGCGTCTCATCGGCGATGTGGTCCTCGCTTTCGGTGTCCAGGTCCTCGGGCCGCATCGCATCGTGCTGCAGGATGGGCACCGTGCGGATGAAATCCCGGCAGGTGTCGAACACGTACAGCATCGGCGTCGCGCCCGGGGCGGGGGCGATCCGCGCCCGCACCTGGTCCCAGCCCGACAGCGCCCCGGCCCGTCCCACCCGGGTGTTGTCGGCCGGACGGAAGCGCACCCCGGCCATGGCCATGCGCTCGGCCAGGGATGGCCCTCCGTCACGGGCGAAGATCGACGGATCGGCGATACCGAACCCGATCGGCTCGCTGGGCCCCTCGCGCTCGCGGATTCCGGACGCCACCTCCTCGGCCGTCAGGCGCAGGCCCTCGGTGTGGCGCCGGCCGGCCCCGTACCATTCGCGATAGCGCACCAGGGCGCCGCGCGGCAGCACTCGCCCGCCAACGGCGTGAGGGTCCAAGACCACCGCCCACCAGCCGACGCTGAACGGGGCCGCATAGCCCCAGTCGAAGGCCCGGAACCGGGTCCAGGACGGCGGCAGGGCGAACGGGGCGATGATGTTGGCGCTCGACCAGCGGTCGAAGAAAGCGCCTTCGACGCTGTTCCAGTCGCCCTCCAGCCACGCCTTCACCAGCTGCGCCGAGCCCGATTGGCGCAGCCTGGCCACATAGCCCGGATCGCGCCGCACCAGGGCCGGATTGTCGGCCAGGCGGGCCGGGATGAAGGTGCGCTCGATGATGCTGGCCACGCCGTCGAACGGACCCACGAAGGTCTCGCTGACCACCTGATAGGGCCCCGGATCGATGTGGCGCGCCTTGACCCAGTTGTGGCCAGCCCCGCCCGGGTTGCAGGTGGCGCGGAAGCGGCACGGGGCCCCGGCCGCGCTGCGCAGGGTGGCCTTCAGCTTGGCCACCGGGACCGGGCTCGGGAACTGGGTCAGCTCCTCGACGATGACGCGGCTGTAGTCGTGGCCCTGATAGAGGTCGGCGTCGGCGTCATTGTCCAGGTGGCGGAAGTAGAGCACCGCCCCGGTGGGCCACTCGAAGCGCGACTTGCTCTGCCGCCAAAGCGCCCCCTCGCTGGCGAAGATGGCCCTGGCCCGGGCGATGGTCGGCTCCAGGGCCGTGCGCGTGCGCCGCACCAAAAGGCCCTTGGCCGCCGCCTTCCACACCCGCGCATGCCAGGCGAACTCGCCCAGGGCGGCGTCGGTCTTGCCCCCGCCCCGGGCCCCGCCATAGACCACCTCGAAGATGTCGCTGGTGACGAACGCCGCCTGTGGTCCCGGCTGCGGGCGCCAGCTCATGCCTCGCGTTTGGGCGCGAAGGCCGCCAGCCACGCCTCGCGGTCAAGCTCATAGCCGCGCTGGGCCGGTTCGGCCGGCGGCGGGTCGAGCCGCTTGAGCCGCGCCGCTTCGCTCAGCAGCTCGCGGGCGGCGCGCATCGCCGCCGCATCGGTCGAGCTCGCGGCGTGGTCGGCGATGGCCACCAGCCGCTCGATGATCGGGGCCAGGTCGACGGCGCCGGCCGGCTCCCGGCGGGCGCGAAATTTCTCCACCCGGGCCATGAACGCCGGCTTTTTGGGCCACAGATAGATGCTGCTGGAGTGCGGCGAGTAGCCGGCGCGCACGGCGGCCGCGCGCACGCTCAGGCCCTCGGCGATGCCGTCGGCGAAGGCGTCGAGCTGCTGCGGAGTCGGAAGCACCATTGCAATTAGCAATAATTACAATTTGCAGAGCTCTTGTCAAGCCATGGCGATCCGCCCACCCCTTGGCCCCGTCATTCGGGCAGGGTCTCGTAGATCGTGGCGAAGATTTCCGGCTTGCACACATAGAGTTCGCCGGCGACGCCGCAGATCAGCCAGTCACCAGGCTGGCCACGCATCTCGCCGCTAAGCGTGCGCACGATGACTCCGCCTTCCTGGTCGAGGGCGTTGCGCACCGTGCCGTCCTGTAACGCCGCCTTCAGCCAGGCCGGCATTTCGGCGAAGCATGCCGACCCGTCGGTCGAACCCGCGTTCGCGCCGATCAAGATGGCCTCGATCACGATGGGCTTCTTGCGAAATCTCATCATGCCTTCCCCGCTACCAGATTACGCATCAGGCGCGTCGGCGGCAATCGGGCCCCGCTGCACGCCGCCCTGGACGTCAGTTCTGCGCCAGGAGCGGACATGAGCTCGCGTCCGCAAACCAGACATTGAGCCTATCAGTGCGAAGGTCTGCTTATCGGACCGAACCCAAAGCGATGCCCTTGCGGCCCGAGCGAAAAGGCGCGTCAAATCCCGTCGAGGAAGCCAAGTAGGTTTTGGCTTGTGCGGAGAGGCAGGATGCGGCCGCTGATTATCGAC
This sequence comes from Caulobacteraceae bacterium, assembly GCA_035999625.1. Taxonomy (GTDB): domain Bacteria; phylum Pseudomonadota; class Alphaproteobacteria; order Caulobacterales; family Caulobacteraceae; genus Acaudatibacter. The sequence continues at coordinate 3,797 of DASYGN010000113.1, forward strand.
GCGCTGATCGCCCT
>DASYGN010000084.1:0-6468 GCA_035999625.1 Caulobacteraceae bacterium
CCATGGAGATCACCGCGTCGCCGTCGGCCAGGCGAATGCCGCGCACGCCGATGGAATCGCGGCCGGCGAAAACGCGAACGTCGGTGACCGAAAAGCGGATGCAGCGCCCAAGCGCCGAATTCAGCAGCACGTCATCGCCGCTGGAACACAGGGCGACACCGATGATGCCATCGCCGTCATCCAGCTTCATGGCGATCTTGCCCCCGCGATGGATGCTGGCGAAGTCCGACAACCGGTTGCGGCGAACGGTGCCCGCGCGGGTGGCGAACATGACATCCAGCCCGGCCCAGGTTTCCTCGTCCTCCGGCAGGGCCAGGATCGAGGTCATGGTCTCGCCCGGCTCGATGGGGAACAGGTTGACGAACGCCTTGCCGCGCGCGTTGGGAGCGCCAATCGGCAGCTTCCAGACCTTGAGCTTGTAGGCCTTGCCGCCGGAGGAGAAGAACAGCATCGGCGCGTGCGTCGAGGCCGAGAACACCTGGGTGACGGCGTCCTCTTCCTTGGTCGACATGCCCGAGCGGCCCTTTCCGCCGCGGTGCTGGGTGCGATAGATGGCCAAGGGCGTGCGCTTGACGTAGCCGCCGTGGGTGACGGTGATCACCATCTCCTCGCGGGCGATGAGATCCTCATCCTCGACGTCGGCGTCGCCGTCGACGATCTGGGTGCGCCTGGGAACTGCGAAGGCCTCCTTCACCTCCGCCAGCTCTTCGCGAACCACCGCCATGATCGCCGCGTGCGAGCCCAGCAGATCGAGATGTCCCTTGATGGCGGCGGCAAGTTCGCGCGCCTCGTCGAAGATCTCTTCGCGGCCAAGACCGGTCAGCCGCGAAAGGGTGAGCGCCAGGATCGCCCGGGTCTGCTCGTCGGTGAGGCGAACGCGCTCGCCGGCGATCACCACCGTCCTTGGATCGGCCACCAGGACGATGAGTTCGGTCATGTCGCCGATCGGCCATTCGCGGCCGATCAGGCGCTCGCGCGCCTCGGCCGGATCCTTGGACGAGCGGATGATGGCGATCACCTCGTCGATATTGACCACGGCGATGGCCAGACCGACCAGGACGTGAGCGCGATCGCGCGCCTTGGCGAGGTCGAAGCGCGTGCGCCGGACCACCACCTCCTCGCGGAAGGCGATGAACTCGTCCAGCATCGCGCGCAGGCCGAGCTGCTGGGGCCGGCCATGGTTGAGGGCCAGGGCGTTGACCGCGAAGGAGCTCTGCAGCGGGGTGAACCGGTACAGCTGGTTCAGCACCACCTCGGGGTTGGCGTCGCGCTTCAGCTCGACCACCACCCGCATGCCGACCCGGTCGCTTTCGTCGCGCAGATCGGCGACGCCCTCGACGCGTTTGTCGCGCACCAGTTCGGCGATGCGCTCGACCATCGCCGCCTTGTTCACCTGATAGGGGATGGCGGTGATGACGATGGCCTCGCGCTCCTTGCGCACCTCCTCGATGCTGGCGATGCCGCGCACGATCACCGACCCCTTGCCGGTCATCAGGGCGGCGCGCGAGCCGGCCCGGCCGATGATCTCCGCGCCGGTGGGGAAATCCGGCCCCTGAACCAGCTCCAGAAGCCGCTCGGTGTCCACGTCCGGATCGTCGATCATCGCCAGGCAGGCGTCGATCACCTCGCCCAGGTTGTGCGGCGGGATATTGGTGGCCATGCCCACGGCGATGCCGGCCGCGCCATTGACCAGTAGATTGGGTATCCGCGCCGGCAGCACCGCCGGCTCGGTCTCCTTGCCATCGTAGTTATCGCGGAAGTCGACCGTGTCGCGATCCAGGTCGGCCAGCAGAGCCATCGAGGCGCGCGTCAGTCGGCATTCCGAATAGCGCATCGCCGCCGGCGGGTCGTTGTCCACCGAGCCGAAATTTCCCTGACCGTCGATCAGCAGCAGGCCCATCGAGAACGGCTGGGCCATGCGCACCAGAGTGTCGTAGATCGAAAGATCGCCGTGCGGGTGATACTTGCCCATCACATCGCCGACCACGCGGGCCGATTTCACATACGACCGGTCGGGCGTGTGGCCCTGCTCGCTCATCGAATAGAGGATGCGCCGCTGAACCGGCTTGAGCCCATCGCGCACGTCGGGCAGCGCCCGGCTGACGATGACGCTCATGGCGTAGTCGAGATACGAGCGCCTGACCTCGGCCTCGATCGAGATTGGGCTCACCGCGCCGCGCCGTCCGTCGTCGGACGGTATAGTCGTCTCGTCGGTCAATTGGGGGGTTCAGTCGCTTGAGAATCGGACCGCGCGCGTCCGCCCGTTTTTCTAGCAAATCAAGGCGCAAAAGGCCAATCCATCGAGCCGCTTGGCCGCCGCCCCGCGACACCGTTAGAAGGGCGCGTGCAACGCCTGCTCGTCGCCCTCGCCATGGCCGTTTCCGCCGCCCTCCCCGCCGGCGCGGCGCCCGATCCGCATGCGGTTCTGGCCGAGGTCGGCCGCATCGTCTCCGACCATGGGATCGACGAGGCCAAGGCGGTGGAGATCGGCGGGATCAAGCAGTGGATCACCGTCCGCGGAAAAGATCGCCGCAACCCGATCCTGCTGGTCATTCATGGCGGGCCGGCTGCGCCTGAGCTGCCCACCCGTTATCTTTTCGAGGCCCCGTGGACCGACTATTTCACCGTCGTCGAGTGGGATCAGCGCGGCGCCGGCAAGACCTATGCGCTGAACGATCCGGCCGCCGTCGCCCCGACCCTCAGCAAGGAACGGATCATCAGGGACGGCGAAGAGCTGGTCGGCTGGCTGCGCGCGACCTACGGCAAGAAGAAGATCTTCGTCATCGGCCACTCGTGGGGGACCGTGGTCGGGCTCGAGCTCGCCCGTCGCATCCCGGGTCAGCTCTACGCCTACATCGGCGCCGGGCAGATCATCAGCATGCGCGAGGGAGAGAAGGTCGGCTTCGCCTGGACCTTGGCCCAGGCGCGCAAGGCGGGCGACGCCAAGGCGGTGGCCGAACTGGAAGGCATCGCGCCCTATCCCGAACCCGACGGAAGCCTTCCCCTGGCCAAAATCAATATCGAGCGCAAATGGTCGGTTCGCTTCGGCGGCCTCACCCATGGACGCAGCAGCTACGATTTCTGGGAGAATGCCGAGCGGCTATCGCCCGACTACTCCGCGGCCGACTTCAAGGCCATCGACGCCGGCAGCGCCCTCACCCTGCCAAAACTGCTGCCGGAGCTGGCCCAGGTCGATTTCGCGGCCGTCAAGCGGGTGCGCTGCCCGGTGATCATCTTCGCCGGTCGCTACGACTACACCACGCCGAGCGAACCGGTGCGGCGCTGGTTCGATGCCTTGAGCGCGCCCCACAAGCACTGGGTTTGGTTCGAAAACTCCGCCCACATGCTGTACGCCGAGGAGCCCGGCCGGGTGCTTGTCCATCTGGTCGAGGACGCCCGCCCGATCGCGGTCAGGGCCGGCGACGCCGCGCCTTACTGAGAGCTCAGAACGGAATTTCGTCGTCGAGATCGGCGCTGAAGTCCTCCTTCGGACCCGAGCCGCCAACGCTAGGTCCCGGCGCATAGCCGCCAGCCTCGACCTCGCTCCTGGCCCCCTCGCCACGCCCATCGAGCATGGTCAACTCGCCGCGAAACTTCTGCAGCACCACCTCGGTGGAAAACTTCTCCGCCCCGGCTTGGTCGGTGTACTTGCGCGTCTGCAGCGCGCCCTCGACGTAGATCTTGGACCCCTTGCGCAGGTAGCTCTCGGCCACCTTGACCAGGTTGTCGTTGAAGATCACCACCCGGTGCCACTCGGTGCGCTCCTTGCGCTCGCCCGAGTTGCGATCGCGCCAGGTTTCCGACGTGGCCAGATTGAGATTGGCGACCCGATCGCCGGAATTGAGGGTTCTGATTTCCGGATCGCGGCCGAGATTGCCGACCAGAATGACCTTGTTGACGCTGCCGGACATTGCGTGTCCCTCCGTTGCTCGCCCGGCGACCCAAGCGCGCCGGAATCGTCGCCGACCCTAGCAGCGTTGACGCCCATTGCAAGCGTGATGTTCTAGTTTTGTTCCAGGACTATTGCGACGGCTGCGGCATGGCGCCTGGCATGGCCAGTCGGCCATCGCCGGTGCGGACCATGAACGGATACTGATAGCCGCTGAGCGCCTGGGCGGTGAACACACCATAGCGATTGAGGAACAGGAACTGGCCCTGATAGGCCCCGGTGACGGCGTTCTGGGGCAGGCCGAGCGAGGCGAAATTGATGCGCATCTTTTCGAGTTCGGCGGCGCAATGCTCGAGATCCGGCACGCCACGCGCCAGGACGTTGAACTTCGGCTGGCCCTTGATGCTGACCATGTGCCAGCAAACGCCGCGATCGACCGGCGCGGCGACTTGATGCTGGCAGGCGGCGAGGAGACCCGCAGCGACGAGCACGATCGGGCCCGCGCGCCTCATCCCTCGCCTATCGGAGCGATGGCGCAGTCACCGACCTGCCGCGTCAATGGCCGGAATTGTACGCCGTCGGCGGCGATCTCGACCCGGCCCAGCACCAGGCGCAGGGTCCGATCGCCCCATCGGCCGTAGGCCGCCGCGCCCGGCCCCACGCACTGGCCGGCGAACAGCTGCTGGACGCAGGCGTTGAGGCTGCCGTCGGCATCGCGCCGCCAGCCGCCGCCGGCGTATTCCCAGCACGGTCTGGCCGGGGCTGGCGCCGCGCTTTCAGGCTGCTCGTCATCGGCGGCCATCATCGGCGAGGCGGACGAATCCGGATCACTGGCCGAAGGCGGCAGCGGGGGCGGCGGCGCCGGACCTGGAGCGGCGGCGGCGGTCAGCGCCCCGCTATTGTCCACGCCGACGTCGAGCGCGCCGGTGGCCACGCCATTCCTGCGCGCGCAATCGATGATCGGCATCTCGCCCACCAGGCGCCCGCCGACGAAGCAGCGTAGCGGCCGCGCCGGATCCAGGGGCTGGGCATCGACCTTTCCCGGCTGGACCATCAGCCCGCCGACCGAGGCGGGTGGGGGATCGTCGGACGTGTTCTGGCCCATGGCGATCACCACCGCCACGCACAGACCGCCGAACAGGGCCACGACGGCCCCGGCGCCGATGACCACGCGCCGATCCTTCAGGATATCCATGAGGCGTCCAGGTTAAGCGGATGACCGGCCCGATCAAGGCGCCGGGCCGGAGGTCGCGAACTATTTGAAGCGATAGGTGATGCGGCCCTTGGAGAAATCATACGGCGTCATCTCCACCAGGACCTTGTCCCCCGCGAGCACCCGGATGCGGTTCTTGCGCATCTTGCCGGCCGTATGGGCGATGATTTCGTGGTCGTTTTCCAGCTTCACGCGGAAGGTGGCGTTGGGCAACAGTTCGCTGACCGTGCCCGGCAGTTCGAGTAAATCCTCTTTCGCCATCTAGGTCCTCTGGCCATCGGATACGAACGACGGCCCGCGCGTAAACGCGCGAGCCGTGCGCTGGCGCCGATCATAGCGCAAAAGCCGCGTTGAGGTCGATGGCCGCACGCGCTATCGCCGTCGTCGGGGTCGGCAAGGAGTGTAGATGCCTCCACGCATGCTGGCGATCGTCATCCTGGCGCTGTTCGGCGTGCTGGCCGCGCGTCCCGCCGCCGCGCAAGACTGCGGCGCATCGCTGAGCGGACCGGTGCTCGAGGCGTGGAAAGACCTCGGAGCCGCGAACGGACCGCTGGGCTGTCCGAAATCGGCGGCGATGCCGACAGCGAAATCGCCGAGCGGCTCGGCCGCGCGCGAAACCGACTTCACCTCGGGCGTCATCCTCCAGCATGTGTCGGGGCCGAGGGCCGGCCAGACCTTCGCGGTCAGTGGCTGCATCTGGCGCCTGTACTTCCAGTTCGGCGGCCCCAGCGGCTGGCTCGGCCTGCCCACCGGTGAGGCGATCAACCATCCCGACGGTCAGCGGCAGACGTTCGAGGGCGGCCGCGTCACCGACTATCGCTCCACCGGCTGCGAGGCCGAGCGCACGGCCGAGCTGACGCCGTCCCCCGCCGCGCCGCCGCCGGGGACCGCGCCGCTGGAAGCCTGGTTCGATCCCGCCCGGGCTGACCATCTGAGCGCTGCCGGAGCCAGCGTGGTCAAGCATGCGCAGGACGCCAACTATCAGCGTGTGGGCGTTCAGGCACGTGTGTTCACCGCCGAGGCCGACGCGCTTTCGCCCCTCAAGCTGTTCTGGAACGACAAGCTGGGCGATCATCTGGCGAGCGCCACGGCGGTGGGTCAGAACGAGGCCCTGGCCGGCGGCTACGCCTTCGAGGCCTCAGAGGGTTATGTCTGGCGCGATCCGCATCCGGGCGCGGTGACGCTGGCGCAGTATCGCGACCCGCTCAGCGGCCATCACTGGCTGACGGCGGGTCCCGCCGAGGCTGACGAGGCCAAGGCCAAGGGCTTCGTCTTCGTGCGCATCGAGGGCTATGCGCCGGAACCTTGATCAGCCGCCAAAGGTCGGCCGCGCCGGGAAACGCTGGCGGATGCGCTCGTCCAGCGA
>DASYGN010000034.1:0-13775 GCA_035999625.1 Caulobacteraceae bacterium
TAGACCACCGCCTCGTCGGCCAGGTGGCAGGGGTGGTCGGCGCCGCCGTGCTCGATCTGCAAGGTGGCGTGGTGCACCGCGAAGCGCTCCTTCAGTTCGACACAGGCGCAGTGGATCAGGCCATCGTCCATGGCGGCGCCGGGACGCACCAGATGCGCGGTCAATGCCGTCTCGGTGGTGCTCATGCCCCAGATGTGGAGGTCATGAACCTCGGCCACGCCGGGCAGGCCGGCGAGGTAGTCTCGTACGGCCTTGCGGTCGACGCCCACCGGCACGGCCTGCAGGGCGAGATCGAGGGATTCGCGCAGTATCGACCAGGTGCCGGCGACGATGATCGCGCCGATGACCAGGCTGACGGCCGGATCAAGCCATCTCCAGCCGGTGAACAAAATGACCGCGCCGGCGGCCACCACCCCGGCCGCGACCAGGGCGTCGGAGGCCATATGCGCAAACGCCGCGCGTACGTTGACATCGCCCTTTCGGCCGGCGGCGAACATCCAGGCGGTGCAGCCGTTGACGATCACCCCGGCGCCGGCGACCGCCATCACCAACAGGCCGGCAGATGGTTCGGGGCTGATCAGGCGCTCGATCGCCGCCCAGGCTATGCCGCCGGTGACCAACAACAGCAGCACCGCGTTGGCCAGCGCCGCCAGGATCGAGGAGCCGCGTAATCCGTAGGTATAGCGGGCGCTGGGCGCTCGCCGCGCCATGATGCTGGCCACCCAGGCCAGGCCCAGAGCCAGCACGTCGCCGAGGTTATGGCCGGCGTCGGAAAGCAGGGCCAGGGAGTTGGCGATCACGCCGAAGCTCGCCTCGATGATCACGTAGGCGGCGTTGAGGGCGATGCCGATGGCGAATGCCCGCCCAAACGTGGGCGGGACATGGCTATGGCCTGAGGACGCTGTCGGTGCCGCGGCGGTCATGGAGCGGGGGAACATAGCAAGCCAGCCGCCATTTCGCGAGGCCGGCACTCCCGCGCGGGCCGGGGAGGATGCTAAACCAGCGCCAGAGACTTGGCTCACGTCAACGGAGCGCTGCATGACCACCAAAAACGACTTCCGCCGCTCCACTGTAGGAGGTCGCAAACTGGAGCCGGAAACCCTGATGCTCGGGTTCGGCTTCGACCCGACCCTCTCCGAGGGCGCGGTCAAGACGCCGATCTTCCTCACTTCGACCTTCGCCTATGACAGCTGCGAGGAAGGCAAGCTGCTGTTCGACTACATGTCCGGCCGGGCGGCGAGCCCCGAGGGCAAGGATGCCGGCCTGATCTACACCCGCTTCAATAATCCCAACCTGCAGATCGTCGAGGAGCGGCTGGCGGTTCTGGAAGGCGCCGACTCCTGCGCCGTATTCTCCAGCGGCATGGCCGCCATTCTGACCGCTCTCCTGGCCGTCTCCGAGCCGGGCGAGGTGGTGATGCGCAGCCGGCCGCTCTACGGCGGCACCGAGACCCTGTTCGATACCCTGCTGGCCAGGATCGGGGTGCGCAGCGCCAGCTTTTTCAATGGTGTCGATGGCGGTGAGGTCCGCGCCGCGGCGGCGGAAGCCGAGAAGCATGGGCGCGTGGCGGCCATCTACGCCGAGACCCCGGCCAATCCGACCAACTCGGTGGTCGACATGGACCTGCTGGACGCGGTCGCCGAGGAGATCGCCGCCAGGCAGGGAGAGCGACCGATAATCATCATCGACAACACCTTGCTTGGGCCGCTCTATCAGTCGCCGCTCGACCACGGCGCCGATCTGGTTGTCTATTCGCTGACCAAATATGTCGGCGGGCACAGCGACCTCATCGCCGGTTCGGTGGCCGGTCGCGCCGCGCCGATGAAGAAGATCCGCTCGCTGCGCAACCTGATCGGCAATCAGCTCGACGTGCACAGCTGCTGGATGCTGACCAGGTCGCTGGAGACCCTGCGCCTGAGAATGGACAAGGCGTTCGCCAACGCCGCCGAAGTGGCGCTGTGGCTGCGCGGCCAGCCGCAGGTGGAGCGGGTGGACTACCTGGGCTTCGCCGAAGCCGAATCCCGCGCGGCCGCGGTGATCGCCGCTCAGTGCGGCGCTCACGGCGCCACTTTCTCCTTCGTCGTCAAGGGCGGCGAGCCAGCCGCTTTCAAGGTCCTCGACCGCCTCGAGGTGTTCAAGCTGGCGGTCAGCCTCGGCGGCACCGAATCGCTGGCCTGCCATCCCTCCAGCACCACCCATTCGGGGGTCTCCGCCAACGAGCGGCGGGCGCTAAAGATCGACGACGGCCTGATCCGGGTTTCGGTGGGGATCGAGTCCCCCTCGGATCTTATCGCCGATCTCGCCAGTGGCCTGGCGCAGATCTAGAGATCGCCCCCCAGGTTCCTGGCCACCGGCAGCCGCCAGTTGAAGCGCATCGCCGCGACCCGCAGGCCAAAACACAGGCCGGCGCCAACGATGGCCGCCGGCGCGTAGGGCAGGCCAAGCCGGCTGGCGATCACCACCACCGCCGCGCCGGCCAGGGCGGCGACTGCATACAGGTCGGCGCGCAGCACGGTGGGCACTTCGGCCAGCAGGATGTCGCGCGCCATGCCCCCGCCGATCCCGGTCAGCATGCCCAGGAGGACCGCCATCCCCGGGTTCAGGCCATGGGTGAGCGCCTTGTGGGCTCCGTTCACCGCAAACAGCGCCAGGCCGGCGGCGTCGAACACCAGGACGGGCGTCCTGCGCCGGGCGATCGCGGCGGGGAACCACAAGGTCACCGCCCCGGCGAGAAGAGACACGGCCAGATAGCGCCAGTCGCTGATCGCGCCAGGGGGAACCGCCCCGATGAGCACGTCCCGGGTGATGCCCCCGGCATTGGCGGCGACAAAGGCGACGACGAAAATCCCGAAGACATCCAGCCGCCGCCTGATCCCGGCCATGGCGCCGCTCAGCGCGAATACGAACGTGCCGGCGAGATCGAGAGTGTAGGGGAACAGCTCTATCGGGCCGGCGATGGTCAACCGCCTACTGTCCCAACCACGCCAGACTGGCCACGATCATGGCCTCGACGCCGGTCTTCAGGATCGGATGGATCACGGGCGAGCGCGCCCAACGCGGCGGCGGCGGCGGGCGAGGGTTCGCTCATGCTTCGGTTCCTCCCGGGCGGCCATCGCGCGAGATCAGCACCGCGACCCAGCGGCTGGCGGGAAACTCGGCGGCGATGGCCATCACCGCAACCGTCAGCGGCGTCGATAGCAGCACGCCCGGCGCGCCCAGGATCGCCGCCCAGAAGCCCAGGGAAATCAGGATCAGCAGGGGATCGAGGTTCAGTTCGTCCCCCTGCAGCTTGGGCATCACCACGTTGTCGATCACGAACACCGCCGAGGCCAGCACCGCGACGATGGCGATCGGCCGGGTCAGATCATCGAACTGCGCCAGGGCCAGAAGGCCGGGGAACACTGATCCCGCCACCGCGCCGACAATCGGCACATAGGCCGACAGGAAGACCAGGAAAGCCGCGAACATGGCGTCATGCACATGCAGCGCGGTCAGCAATCCCCAGACGACGATGGCGATCAGGAACGCCTTGAGGGTCTGCAGCCAGGCGTAGCGCTCGACCGCGTGGCTGACCGAGGCGAACACGCGTCTGGCCGACACTTGGTGCTCGGCGGTGGTGTAGAGGCGGGCGAACTTGCGTGAGAAGGCAGCCCGGGAGGCGGCCAGGAAGCCGAAATAGATCACCACCAGGGCGGCGAACGAGAGGCCATGGCGGGCGGCGGCGAACGCCTGGCTCACCAGTTTGCCCGGATCGATGCCGCTGAACATGTCCTCGAGCGTGGTTGGCTGTGCGTCGATCGCCACCAGCGCCTTGGCCATGATCGCATCCAGCTTCGGGGCTAGCGCCCTTAGTTGGGCGGCGAATGGCGGCGCCTCGACAATGATCAGGCCGACAATGAGGGCGAAGGCGGTCAGGATCACCGCTCCGGCGAGGCCGGCGCGCAGCCAGGCTGGCGCGCGCGGCAGCCGCTGCTCCACATAGCGTGACAAGCCGTCGACCAGGACGATCATGAACGCGGCGACGATCAACGGCGAGAGGATGGTCTGGAAAAACCGCACCAGGCTGAGCGCCACGACCACGGCCATGAACAGGGCCGCGTTGCGCAGCGCGCCAAGCCCGGCGGCCGGGCGACGGGTCTCCAGCGGAGGGCTCAGGCGGCGCGCGCCCAGGACGGCCGGCGGAGGTCCGCCGCCAGACCCTCGCCCATCAGGTCGATGAAATTGTCGGCGAAGAAGCCTCGTTTCGCCGTTTCGCTCGCGCCGGCCAGCGAATCATCGAAGCGTTTCAGCGGATTTCGGCCGCCTTCGACGTGCGGATAGTCGGACGAGAACAGGCATACCTCTTCGCCCGCGTTGGCGATGATCCAGGCGGCGTCCTCGTGCGGGTAGGGGGTGACGCGCACCTGCCGGCGCACGATCTGGCTCGGCGGCGCCGAGAGCCGATGCAGGCGTTCCTCGTTCTTGAAGAAGGCCTGGTGGCCGCTATCCATGTAGCGCATCCATCCGGGGAGCCATGACGCGCCAAGCTCGATCGCCCCGAACTTAAGCCGCGGAAACCGGTCCATGACGCCATCGATGATCAGGCAGGCCAGGGTCTGCATCACCGAACCCGGGATGGCCATGAAGCTCACCGAGGTGAAGTTCTCCTCGCCGCCGTGGAAATCCTTCACCCGCGGTAAGCCGTTTTCGAAATAGTCCGCATGCAGCTTCAGCTCGCCGCCGACGTGGAAAAGGATCGGCAGCCCGGCCTCCTGGGCCATCGCCCACAGGGGATCGAAAGCGATGTGGCTGGGCGAATGGCCGCGCGGACACTTCGAGGGCATGAGCAGCGCCTTCGCTCCCAGCGCGATCGCCTCGGCGGCGCAGGCGCGGGCGCGATCGAAGTCCGCCAGTGGCACATAACCGGTGGCCAGCAGGCGGCGATCGACGGCGCAGAAATCGGTCATCATCCGGTTGTGGGCGCTGGCGGCGGCGTAGGTGAGATCGGGATCGGCGCTTTCGTCGAGGCCGAAGTTGCCCAGGCAGAAGGTGGTGAACACCAATTGGCTGGCGAAACCGAACAGATCCAGGGCCCGCGGCCGGTCCTCGCGCCGGAATGCTCCCAGGGCTTGATAATTCTTTCGCAACAACAGGTTGTCGGCCTCGGCCGCGACGAACTCGGGATCCCGGTGCTGGCGACGGAATTTGTCGGCCCAGCCGACCGGCTCCAGCTTCTTGCGGTAGCTGGGCAGATCGTGGAATGCCGCCAGATGCTTGGCGTCGAACCAGGGATCGAGGCAGCCGTCCAACTCCATGAGATGGGAGTCGGCGTCGTGAATGAGGCGTCCCTGAGCGTAGGTCATGGCGCGTCCTTTCGCGGCGATTGTGAGCGTCTCGGCTCGTTGAAGACAAGATGAAACTCATTCTTGCCCTGGTCATGACCCGGATTCTGGCCGGCGGCAGCGCCAGCGTGGCGCTGAACCAATGGTGCGTGGCGCATCATCTGCCGCCGCTCGCCGCTCACCGCGTGGCCGGCTCGGCCAAGTCTACGCCCACGGCCGTTCGCTCGGCGCTCGGCGCCGGCGCTATCGCCTACCGGCGGGTGTGGCTGGCCTGCGGACCGGTCCGCCTGCTCGTCGGCGACAACTGGTATCTGCCTTCGCGCCTCACTCCGGCGATGAACCGCCGGCTCGAGACCAGCGAGGCGCCGTTCGGCCTGGTGGTGCGGCCGCTAGGCTTTCACCGCCACACCCTGAGCGTTGATGGGCCGGTGGTGCGGGCGCTGGTCGTCGACGATGCCGGACGCCCGCTCAGCTATGTGGTCGAGACCTACGTCAGGGCGCTCGGCGACTAGTCGCGGAACGCCGGGGCGCGCTTTTCGAGATTGGCTTTCACCGCCTCGACCTGATTGGGGCTGCCGATAAGGGCGATCTGCTCGCGCGTCTCCTGCGTCAGCCCGACCAGCGGGTCAGTGAACTCGGTGACGCCGTTGAGCAGCCGCTTGGCGGCGCGCACCGCGTCCGGGTTGCGCCCGGCGATCTCGCGCGCCACGCTGAGCGCCTCCGCCCGCGGATCGGCGGTGACGCGGGTGGCGAAGCCCAGTTTCAGGGCCTCTTCACCGGAAAAGATGCGCCCGGTGAAGGTCAGTTCGCGGACCACGTCCTCGCGCGCCAGATGCCGCATCAGCAGGGTGCCGGCCATGTCGGGCACCAGGCCCCATTTGATCTCCAGCACCGCCAGACGTGCGTCCGGAGCGACAAAGCGCATGTCCGCCCCAAGCATCAGCTGGAAGCCGCCGCCGAAGGCTACGCCATGCACGGCGGCGATCACCGGCATGGGCAACTCGCGCCACACCCAGACCGCATATTGCGCCCGGTTGGCGACCCCGTGAGTGCGGGCGGTGAGCCGCTCTCCGCCATCCGCCGCCGGGCGGCGCGAGCCGTCGGCCATGCGGCCGAAATTGCCCATGTCGAGGCCGGCGCAGAACGCGCGTCCCTCGCCCGAAAGCACGACGCAGCGCACGCCGGGCTCGGCCTTCAGCCGCTCGCCAGCGGCGACCAGAGCCTCGAACATGGCGTCGTCAAGGGCGTTCATCTTGTCGGCGCGGACGAGGCGCACATCGGCCACGCCGTCATCCATGGTGATCTGAACACGATCGTTCATCGGTCTGACCTCTTTCTGATTTCGACGACGGTTGAGCGGGCCACGGCGGCCGCCAGGACAATCAGGACAGCGGCGGCGAGAACGATCGGCGCCGCAGCGCCGAGCCAGTGCGCGTGAAGGCCAAGCGCCACGCCGCCAAGGCAGGCCAGCGCCCCCAGGGAAAGCAGGAGATCGGCGGCGAACATCTTCCACAGTTCGGCCAGGAAGGCGCGGATCACGTCCATGCCGGCGCTCTCGCAAGTCGGCGGCGGATGGCCATGGCCATGATCAGGCCAGCGGCCAGGAAGACTGCGATCAGCGCCGGGATCGCCAGGTCCCCGAGCGGGAACGGAGCGCCAAGGCCCTCGGCGGACCAGAACACACCAAAACCGGAGAGCAGCCCGCCGACGATGAATTTGAGCGTGTTCTCGGGAATCCGCGCCAGCGGGCGCCGCGCCAGCAGACCGGCGGCGAGCACCATGACGCAGGCCAGCGCCGCGCCGATGGCGGCGGGCGCCAGCAGGCCCGGCCGCGCCCCGACCGCCAGGACGATGAACACCACTTCGACACCTTCGAGCAGCACCGCCTGGAAGGCGGTCATTCCGGCGCTCCAATCGGCGGCGGCGGCGCCGGCCCTGGCGCGCAAGGCGGCGCTTTCCTTGGCGAAAGCGGCGGCCTCGTCATGCAGGGGAAGGGCGCCGCCGGCGCGCAGCACCGCCTTGCGCAGCCAGCCGAGGCCGAACAGCAGCAGCAGCACGCCGATGGTCATCTGAAGACCACGGATCGGCACGCCGGCCAGCACCGGACCGACGATGGCCACCGCCAGCACCAGCACGATCAGCGCCGCGGCGGTTCCGAGGATGGCCGGCCGGGGGCCGCGCACCACGCTCACCGCCAGGACGATGGTGAAGGCTTCAATCACTTCCACCGCCGAGGCGAGGAAGGCGGCGGCGATGATCGGCAGGGCGGTGGCGAGGCTCGTCATCTGTGGGCAGTCTATGGCCTCGACCGCCCGGGCCGACAACCCTGAGCGCGGCCGCGCAAGATGCGCTATAGCCGGGGCGTGCCGATCTCGCCGCCCATCGCCGCCGCCATCCTGTGGGTCGTCTGGGGCGTTTCCTGGATCATCGCCGCCGCTTTCGCCAGCGCGGCCAAGGTGCGCACGCCCCGCGCCACGCTGGTCCCCGTTCGGGTGCTGGCCGTGGGCGGCGCCGTCCTGCTGTTCCTGCCGCCACGGACGCTGAACTGGACCGGTCCGCTCGCGCATCGGCTGTGGCCCTCGCCGCCAGCGCTGGACTGGGCGTGGGTGGCCCTGAGCGGCGCCGGCTTCGCGTTCTGCTGGTGGGCGCGATTGCGCCTTGGCCGGTTGTGGTCGAGTGCAGTGACCTTGAAAGAGGATCATCGCCTGATCGAGGACGGACCTTACGGCCTGGTCCGCCATCCGATCTACGCCGGCCTGGTCATCGCCGCGGTGACCACGGCGATGACGCGCGCCAGCCCGCTGGCCCTTTTCGGCGCCGGCCTGATGGTGATCGCCTTCACCCTCAACGCCAGGGTGGAGGAAGGCTTTCTGCGCCAGCAGCTTGGCGCCGCCAGCTATAACGCCTACGCGCGCCGGGTCGGCATGCTGATCCCACGCCTTGGCCGGTCATGAGGAGGATCTGACCAATGAAAAGCTTGCCGCTCGTCGCCGCCCTCTTGGCCCTCGCCCTCGCGCCCACTCCAAGTGTCGCCGGCCCGTCAGGCCTGAAGATCGTCGGCCGCGTGGCCGGGCCCGACGGTGGCTGGGACTACGCCAGCTTCGATGCGGCGCGCCGCCGGGTCTACATCGCTCATGGCGATCAGGTGATGATGATCGAGGCCGACAGCGGCAAGGTCCATCCGGCCTTCGCCAAGGGCGACCAATTGCACGCGGTGACGCCGGTCCCGGGCACGAACCGCATCGTCACCACCAACAGCGGCGATTCCACCGCCAAGGTGATCGACGCAACTTCCGGCGCGGTGTTGGCCTCGATACCGGCGGCGGCCGACACCGATTCAGCGGTCTATGACCCCAGTTCGGGGTTGGTGATCGTGATCGGCGGCGATTCCGGCGAGATCACCCTTGTCGATCCCCGGGCGATGAAGGCCGTCGGTTCGATCAAGGTCGGTGGGTCGCTCGAGTTTCCGGCCGCCGATGGCAAGGGTCGGGTGTACGTGAACGGCGCCGACACCAATCAGATCGACGTCATCGACCTCAAGGCGCGCAAGGTCATTGCCCGCTGGCCGCTGACCAATTGTCGCCGCCCGACGGGCCTGGCCCTGGTGGCCGGTGCGCGCCTGGTCACCGCCTGCGGCAGCGGCGCGGCCGAGATCATGAGCGCGGTTGACGGCCACGACATCGCCACCCTGCCCATCGGCGCCGGGCCGGACGCGGTGATCTACGACGCCAGGCGCGGCCTGGCCCTGATCCCCTCCGGACGCTCGGGGACCCTGGCGGTGCTCGCCCTTTCCGGCCCCAGGGCCAATACGGTGATCGACACCGTGCCGACCCAGATCGGCGCGCGCACCGGGGCCCTCGATCCCAAGACCGGCCGCCTCTGGCTGCCGGTGGCGCAGTATGTCCTGCCCGCGCCGCCCGGCCAGCGGCCAACGACGAAGCCGGGGACGTTCGAGGTGCTGGTGCTCGGTCGGTGATGAAGGTCGTCATCGGCGAGGCGGGCTAGCCCATGCGCCGTCTCGCGCCAGCGCTGGCCCTGGCCATCGTCGTGCTGGCCGCGCCAGCGGCGCCGGCGTCTTCGCCGAACGCCCTCTGGCGAGTGGTGCACGAACTGTGCGTCACCGACATGAAGATCTCGGGCCTGCCGGCGCCCTGCCTGGCGGTTGATCTGCGTGGCGGCTGGGCGGCGCTCAAGGATCTCAAGGGCAGGACCCAGGTCCTGCTCATCCCCACCCGCCGGACCACCGGCATCGAGAGCCCGGCGCTCCTGCAGCCCGGCGCCCCCAACTACTGGCAGGATGCCTGGTACGCCCGGCGCTACTTCGAGCGTGCGGCCGGCCGGGAGGCGCCCCGCCAGGACATCGGCATGGCCATCAACTCCCGTTATGGCCGCAGCCAGGACCAGCTGCACATCCACATCGACTGCGTGCGCGGCGACGTGCGCGACGCCCTGGCCGCGCACCAGGATGAGATCGGCGAGCACTGGGCGCCGCTCGTCTTCACCCTCCAGGGCAAGGACTACATCGCCCGGCGGCTGAAGGGGGCCGAACTCGACCGGCGCAATCCGTTCAAGCTGTTGGCCAGGGATGGCGCCGCGCGCGCCGACATGGGCGCCCAGACGCTGGCGGTGATCGGGGCCGAGTTCGCCGACGGCCAGCCCGGTTTCTATCTGCTCGCTGCCAAGGGCGGCGTCCCCGACAATCCGGACGGGGCCAGCGAGGAACTCCTCGATCACGACTGCGCGGTGCTGGCGAGGCCCTAGGCGGCCAATCCCTGCAGGCGGGCGGCGTGCAGGCGCAGGCGCTCGGGACCGCCCAGAAGCTGGCGATCGAGGCCGATGCGCTTGAACCACAGGTGCAGGCCGAGGAGGTCGGTGAAGCCGATGCCGCCATGGACCTCGGTGGCCGTGCGGGCGATGAACCGGCTGATCTCGGCCAGGTGGGCCTTGGCGTGGGCGGCCATCAGCGAGGCCTCGTCCGGCGCGGCGTCGAATGCATAGGCCGCGTACCAGAGCAGCGCGCGCGCCGGCTCGAGTTCGGCGGCCATCTCGGCGCACAGATGCTTGACCGCCTGGAACGAGCCGATCAGGCGGCCGAACTGGCGCCGCTCATTGGCGTAGGCGACCGCCTTGCCGAGCATCGTCTGGCTGGCCCCCAGCATGTCGGCGGCGAGCATGACGAAGGCGGCGTCGCGAAGGCGCGGGAGGATCTCTTTGCCGGCTGCGAGCGGCTCGGAGCGGGCGCCGGCCAGGCGCACCTCGCCCACGCGTCGGGTGCTATCGATGGTCGTCAGCGGGATGATCTCGACATTGTCGTCACCCACCTCGACCAGATGCATCCGGCCGCTGTGGTCGGCGACGACCAGCAGATCGGCGCCCGGCGCGTCGATGGCGAAGAGGCTGGTCCCGGTCAGACGCCCGGCATCGGCGGTGACGCCCGCGCCATCCCGGGCCCCGGCCACGGCCTCGTGAATGGCGATGCCGGCGATGACTTCCCCGGCGGCGAGCCGTGGCAGCCACGCATCCTGCTGGGCCGGCGAGCCGGCGTGGGCGATCGCCAACGGGGCGAGGACGGCGGCGCCCAGGAAGGGCGCGGGGGCCGCGGCGGCGGCGAGAGCCTCGCCGATCAGCGCCGCGTCGAGCAGGCGAAGGCCAAGGCCGCCGTGGGCTTCGTCGATCAGCACCCCTGGCGCTCCGAGCTCGGTAAGCGCCGCCCAGATGTCCCGGGCAATGGACTTATTCCCGTCGGCGAAGGCGCGCACCCGCTCCAGGGGCGCGACGCGGTCGAGGACGCCGGCGAGCGATGTCTGCAGCAGGCGCTGCTCGGCGGAAAGCGCGAAGTCCATCAGCCCTCTCGCGGCATGCCGAGGCCGCGCTCGGCGATGATGTTCTTCTGGATCTGCGCCGTTCCCCCGCCGATGATCAGGCCAAGATCGAACATGTACCGCTGCTGCCACTGGGCGTGCGCCCGCAGGTGCGGCGAGCCTTCGTAGAGCACGCCCAGCTCGCCCAGCGCATCGATGGCCAGCGCCGCCAGCTGGTGGTTGAGCTCGCAGCCTTGCAGCTTGACGATGAGGCCGGCGAGCCCGGGGCCGTCGCCGGCGATCTGACAGGTGAGATTGCGCAGGCCGTTGAACTTCATCGCCAGCACCCGGGCCTGCAGCGCCATCAGCCGATCGCGCAGAACGGGATTGTCGATCAGCCGCTCGCCCGAAACGGTTTCCGCCTTCATCAGCGCGATGAGTTCGCTCAGGCGGGCTTCGGCGGCGTTGGGATCGCCGAGCATGCCGCGCTCGTGTTTCAAGGTGGCGTTGGCGACCCGCCAGCCCTCGCCCCGCGCGCCGACGATCTGGGTTTTGGGCACGCGGACGTCGGTGAAGAACACCTCGTTGAACTCGGCGTGACCGGTCATGGTCTTCAGAGGCCGCACTTCGATGCCCGGCGATTTCATCGAGAACAGCAGGTAGCTGATGCCGGCGTGCTTGGGGGCGTCGGGTTCGGTGCGCACCAGGCAGAAGATCATGTCCGCCTGAGCGGCGGTGGAGGTCCAGATCTTCTGACCGTTGATGACAAAGTCGTCGCCATCGAGGATCGCGCGCGTCGAGAGGGAGGCGAGGTCCGAGCCGGACCCCGGTTCGGAATAGCCCTGGCACCAGATTACTTCCCCGCGCAGGGTCGGTGCGATCCACTGCTGCTTCTGGATTTCCGTCCCCAGCTCCAGGAGGGTTGGGACCAGCATCGAGATACCCTGGCCGGCAAGGCCTCGCGGCGCCCGGGCGGCGGCGAATTCCTCGGCGATGATGCGGCTCTCGAGGATATCCGGCGAGGCGCCGAAGCCGCCGTAGGCCCTGGGGATGGTCCGTCCGGCGTAGCCGTGTTCGAGCAGCAGCGCCTGCCAGGCCAGCATCTGCGCCCGCGTGGCCCCGACCGTCGGCGGCCATCGACGGCGATGCTCGGCGAGGAAGCCGCGCACCTCGTCGCGGAAAGCCTCGTAGGCGGGACCAAGGGCCATATCCATAAGCGATCCTTAGCGGCGCCCCGAATCCCCGGCTAGGCTGACGCGAGGGCGCCCTCAGGCCAGCAGAAAGGCCATCTTTTCCACCGGGGCCAGCGGGCCGGCGTGTTTGAGCCCCGCCAGGGCCTGGTCGGCGGCGTCAAGGGTCAGGTCGATATCCGCCTCGGTCATCGCCGCGCACAGGAACATGTTGTGCCAGGGATGCATGTAGATTCCGCGTTTCAGCATTTCGCTGCAGAAAAAGAACCCCTGGCGCAGGTCGCCATCATCCTCGAACAGAATGAGGGGCATGGTCGCAGGTCCGGTCTGGCGCATGCCGACGCCGTGCCCGGCGGCGCGTTCGGCGAGCCCGCGGCGCAATCGCGCGCCCAGCGCCTCGATGTGCTCGAGATAGGTGCTCTCCCGCACCCGCTTCAGCGTCTCCAGCGCGGCCGCCATCGGTGCGGCCTGGAACCAGTAGGAGCCGGTGACGAAAATCCTCGCCGCAGCCTTCCGCGCCACCTCCGATCCGAGCACGGCCGAGATCGCATGGCCGTTGGCGATGCATTTTCCCCAGCAGGAAAGGTCGGGCTGGACGCCGATCCTGGACCACGAGCAGTCGCGGGCGATGCGCAGGCCGGCGCGCACGTCGTCGACCACCAGGAACGCGCCGGTGGCGTCGCAGATCTCGCGCGCCCGGCGAGCGTAGGTCGGATCGGGGAGGGCCTGATCGACGAAGGCGTCGTGCTTGACCGGCGCGGCGAATATCGCCGCCAGGTCGTCGCCGGCGGCGTGGGCGGCCGCCTCCAGGCTGGCGAGGTCGTTGTAGTCGCAATAGATCTGGTTGGCCTTGTCCTCCGCGGTGACGCCGGCGGGGCGCGAGGCGCACCAGGGCTGGGAGCCGTGATAGGCGCCCTTGGCCAGGATGACGGTCTTGCGCCGGGTATGGGCGCGGGCGGTCATCAGCGCGATCAGGGTGGCGTCGGCCCCGTTCTTGCAGAACAGCGCCCAGGCGGCGTGGCTGACCATCGCGGTCATCGCCTCGGCCAGCTCGACGATCAGTTCCGTCGGCCCGGTCAGGGTGTCGCCGAGATCGAGCTGGCGCAGGAAGGCGGCGTCGATCAGCGGATCGCCGTAGCCCATCAGGTTGGGTCCATAGGCGCACATGAAATCCAGGAGCTCGTGGCCGTCGGCGTCCCACAGGCGCGCGCCGCGCGCCCTGGCGAAGAATTGCGGGTAATCGTCCGGCAGCAGGCGCGTGGATTGGTGGCCGTACATGCCACCGGGGATCACCGCCTCAGCGCGTTCCTTCAGGGCCTTGTCGATCGGGCGTTGGGTCATGGCTGCTCCATCGATGGATCAGGGAGGCGATGATAGCCAAAAAGCCGCCGGATGGCGCGGCCAATGCTATGGGTGCGACCAAACCGGGAGGCGGCGATGAGATTGCGGATATGGTTGGCGGC
>DASYGN010000074.1:0-8451 GCA_035999625.1 Caulobacteraceae bacterium
GCCGGCGCGGAGAGCGAGATCAAGGCCGCCATCGAGCGCGCCCACGGCGAATTCGGGCGCCTCGATGCGGTGTTCGCCAACGCCGGGGTCAGCGGCGGAGCGACGCCCATGGAGGACATCGACGAGGCCTTCTTCGCCGCCCTGCTGCGGGTCAACCTGATCGGCCCGTTCCTGGCCATCAAGCACGCCAGCAAGCTCATGCGCGCCGCCGGGCGGGGCTCGATCATCTGCACCGCCTCGGTGGCTGGCCTGCGCTCGGGGGCCGGCGGCATCCCCTACAGCGCCAGCAAGGCCGGGGTGATCAGCCTGGTGCAGACCAGCGCCAACGTCCTCTACGGCTCGGGGGTGCGGGTGAACGCCATCTGCCCGGGCCTGATCGAGACCGGCATGACCGCGCCCATCTACCAGAGGGCGCGCGAACACGGCACGGCGGACCGGATCGGCCAACTCAATCCCCTGCGTCGCGGCGGCGAGCCCAGCGAGATCGCCCGCGCGGCCCTGTTCCTGGCCAGCGACGAGAGCTCCTACGTCAACGGTCAGGCGATCGCCGTCGATGGCGGTCTCTCCTCCAGCCACCCGGTGGGAACCAGGAAGGGGTAGGCTCGCCACGGCGATCAACGTCGCCAGCCGGCGCAATTGACTTCGCCGAGCTTTGCCCTTCCTCAACGCGCCGATGTCCGACCAAGCCCTCCAGGCCTTCACCGTCCCCCTGCGGCTCGATTCTGGCGGCGCGCTCAAGGGCCTGGAGATCGCCTACCGCACCTTCGGGGCGCTGAACGCCGAGCGCTCGAACGCCATCCTGGTCTGCCACGCCCTGACCCTGGATCAGCACCTCGCCGGGCCGCACCCCTCGACCGGCAAGCCCGGCTGGTGGCAGCGGATGGTCGGTCCCGGCCTGCCGCTGGATCCGGAGCGTCATTTCATCATCTGCTCCAATGTCGTCGGCGGCTGCATGGGCTCGACCGGCCCCGCCTCGATCAATCCGGGTACGGATGCACCCTGGGGGCTGGACTTTCCGGTGGTGACCATCGCCGACATGGTCCGCGCCCAGGCCATGCTCGTCGAGGCGCTGGGGATCGAGCGCCTGTTCGCCGTCGTCGGCGGCTCGATGGGCGGCATGCAGGTGCTACAGTGGGCGGCGGACTATCCCAAGCGCCTGTCGGCGGCGATATGCATCGCCGGCGCGGCCCGGCACTCAGCCCAGAACATCGCCTTCCACGAGGTCGGCCGCCAGGCGATCATGGCCGATCCCGATTGGCGCGGCGGGGCCTACGCCAGCCACGGCGTGCGCCCCGAGCGCGGCCTGGCGGTGGCGCGCATGGCCGCCCACATCACCTACCTCTCCGAGCCCGCCCTGCAGCGCAAGTTTGGCCGCGAGCTGCAGCGCGACGGCCTCTCATGGGGCTTCGACGCCGACTTCCAGGTGGAGAGCTATCTGCGCCACCAGGGGGCGGCGTTCGTCGAGCGCTTCGACGCCAATTCCTATCTCTACATCACCCGGGCGATGGACTATTTCGACCTCACCGCCGGCTCACCCGAAGGCCTGGCGCGGGCGTTCGCCGCCGCCCGCGACGTGCGCTTCTGCCTGTTTTCCTTCACCTCCGACTGGCTGTATCCGACCAGCGAGAGCCGGGCGATCGTCCGTGCGCTGAACGCCGCCGGAGCGCGGGCGAGCTTTGTCGAGATCGCCACCGACAAGGGCCACGACGCCTTTCTGCTCGATGAGCCGCAACTCACCGCCGCCCTGGCCGGCTTCCTTGGCGCCGCCGCGCCGCGATGACCCCGCAGCGTCCCGACTTCGCCGAGATCCTGCGCCTGGTGCCCAGCGGCGCGCGGGTGCTCGATGTTGGCTGCGGCGAGGGCGAGCTGCTGGACCTGCTGATTCGCCACAACGGCGTCGATGGCCGCGGCATCGAGATCAGCGCCGAGGGCGTCTCGGCCTGCCTGGCGCGCGGCCTTTCGGTGATGCAGGGCGACGCCGACCGCGACCTCGACTACTTCCCGGCCGGGGCGTTCGACGTGGTCATCCTCTCCCAGACCCTGCAGGCGGTGCCCAGGCCCCGCCATGTGCTCTCCGAGATGCTGCGCATCGGCGAGCGGGCGATCGTCACCCTGCCCAACTTCGGCCACTGGCGGGCGCGGCTGGACCTTTTGACCCGCGGGCGGATGCCGATGACCCGGGCCCTGCCCGAGCCGTGGTGGGGCACGGCCAACATCCATCTCTGCACGCTGGGCGACTTCGCCGCCCTGGCCGCCGATCTCGGCCTCATCATCGAGGCCTGCGCCGCCTTCGCCGGCGGCCGGCGGTCGAGCCCGGCCAGGCCTGGACGCGGGTCGGAGAACTGGCGGGCGGAAACGGCCCTCTTCCTGCTCAGGCGGGCCGGGCCGGGGCGCTCGCCGGACCCTTGAGCTCAAGGGTGTTGCCGTCCGGATCGCGGACGTACAGCGAAGGGCCTTCGCCCTCGGCCCCGTAGCGTGAGCCGGATTCGATCACCTCGACGCCATGGCCGCATAGGTGGGCGCGCAAGGCGGTCTCGTCGAACGGGGTTATGGCGAGGCAGAAGTGGTCCATGTTCGGCGCCCCCGAAGGAGCCGGGCCGGCGCCTATTTCCACCAGATCGACGAGCGAGGCGCCGGCGCGCAGCTGGATGAGGCCAATCGAAGCGACCTCCTTTTCGATCCCAAGACCCAGAATGCCGATGTAGAAGGCCAGCGCCCGCTCGCGATCGGCGATGCGCAGCACCACGTGGTCCAGCCCCTTCACCTGAAACGCGGCCATCGGATCCTCCCCGCTCTTGCTACCGTCGTCGCCGGCCGAACTGTCGGCTATCCATGATCGTCACGCCAGCGGCCGGTTCAGGGATAACGGCGCGTAGCGATATTTCGAACTTTTCCGAACCATGCCGGCGCCGGAACCGGCTACCCTCGCGCCATGACCGCCATCGCCGAGATCGCCGCCCAGATCGCCAACCCGGGCCGGGCCAACATGCTGATCGCTTTGCTGGAAGGCGGCGAGATGACCAGCGGGGCCCTGGCCGAGGCCGCGCACCTGAGCCCGCAGACCGCCAGCGGCTATCTGGCGGCGATGATCGAGGCGGGCCTGGTGAGGGTGGACCGGCGCGGCCGCGCCGCCTGGCATCGGCTGGCCTCGCCGGAGGTCGGGCGGATGATCGAGGCGATGATGGCCATTGCTCCGGCGGGCTCCGGCCGGCCGGCCCCGGAGGTCCTGCGCGGCGCCCGCACCTGCTACGACCATCTGGCCGGCCGGCTTGGGGTGGCCATCGCCGACGCTCTGCGCGACCAGGGGCATATCGAGCTTGGCGAAGACGGTGGCGCGGTGACGCCGCCCGGCGAGCGCTTTCTGGCCGACTTCGGCATCGACCTGCGCCCGACCGGGCGGCGGGCGTTCTGCCGCCCATGCCTGGACTGGAGCGAACGGCGTCCGCATCTGGCCGGTCAAGTCGGGGCCGCACTCGCCGCGCGCTGTTTCGAGCTCGGCTGGGTGCGACGCATCCCGGGCACGCGGGCGCTGGCGGTGCCCTCCGCCGGGCGCGAGGGGTTGCACCGGCGCTTCGGGATCGAGCGCTTCTGATCCAAGGCGCCGCCGGCGCGTTGGCGCTGGGTGAGCAAGCCCCGACGCACCCGGTCGATGGTCCTGGTGGCGATAGCCATGGTGGCGGTGTTCATGGGCGGCGTTCTCCCGACTCCGCTCTATCCACTGTATCACCGGACCTTTCACTTCGGCCCCGTGGTTCTGACCTGGATCTACGCGGTCTATGTGGTCGGCAATCTGGCGGCGCTGTTGGTGTTCGGGCGGCTGTCGGATCAGATCGGGCGCCGGCGCGCGGCTCTGCCGGCCCTTGGCGTTGGCTTGGCGAGCACCGCGGTCTTCATCCTCGCCAAAGGCGTCGCGGCTCTGTTTGTCGCCCGGGTTCTGAGCGGCTTCGCCACCGGCCTGGGGTCCGGCGCGCTGACCGCCTGGATCGCCGAACTGCAGCCGCGCAAGGACAGCCACGCCGGCGCGCTCGCCGGCGCCGGCTTCAATTTCGTCGGCCTCGCCGCAGCTCCCTTGCTTTCCGGCGTCCTGGCGGCCCGCGCGCCGTCCCCGTTGCGTCTTTGCTACGTCATCTATCTGGCCGTCCTGGTCATCGGCGGCGCAGCGGTTCTAGGCGCGAAGGAAACGGTGGCGCGGCCAAAGACACCTCTGGCCGAGATATCCTGGCGACCGCGGGTCGGGGTCCCGAGGGGCATTCGCGCCCAGTTCGTCACGCCGGCGGTCACGGTGTTCGTCACCTTCGCCTTGTTCGGCTTCTACGCCGCCCTGATCCCCGGGCTCTTGGCCGAGCGCTTGCGGCAAACCAGCCCGCTGACCGCCGGCCTGATCGCCTCCGAGTTGTTCGCGGTGGCCGCGCTCGCCGTCGCCGCCGCCCGCCGGCTTTCGCGCCGCGCGGCGATGCTGACCGGCCTGGCGCTGTTTCCGCTGGCCTGCGGGGCGCTGGTATGGGCCGATGTCGCCAGAAGCCTGCCGCTGCTGCTGATCGCCACCGTGGTCGGCGGCGCGGCCGGCTCGCTGGGCTATCGCGGCAGCCTGGAGGTGATCAACGCCATCGCCCCGGCGGACTGCCGGAGCCAGGTGGTGTCAAGCTATCTGCTGGCCTCGTTCGGGGGCAATTCGCTGCCGGTGATCGGGGTCGGACTCCTGGCCAGCGCCACCAGCGCGATTCTGGCGCATCTGGTGTTCGCGGTGGTGATCGGCGTTCTGGCCGTGGCCGGGGGGGTCGTCGGCCTGCGCGCCCCGGCCAGGTGAAAGGCTCACCCGGCGATGGCGGCCACATCCGTCTCGCCGGTGCGGATGCGCAACGCCCGCTCGAGGTCGAGGACGAACAGCTTGCCATCGCCAATCTTGCCGGTGTTGGCGGCGGCCGCGACCGCTTCGCAGACCGGGTCGGCCAGCTCGTCGGGGACGGCGATCTCGAGCCGCACCTTGGGCAGCAGTTTCACCTCGTATTCGGCCCCGCGGTAGATTTCGGTCTTGCCCTTCTGGCGTCCATAGCCGCGCACTTCGCTCACCGTCAGGCCGCTGGCCCCCGCCCGGGTGACGGCGTCGAGCACGGCATCCAGCCGGCTCGGCTTGATGACGGCGATGATCAGTTTCATGGGCGGCGAGCGTGCATCGGAATCACCGCGACTCCAAGGCCCGGGCGGCGACGCTCGGCTGGCGGCGCACCGCCGCCGGCTGCAGCACCGGCGTGGTCCGCGCCCGGGCGCGCACCGCCTTGGGGATGACCGCGAAGGTCTGCTTCTGGGCCTCGATCAGGAGCACCCCGGCGAATGGCGGCCAGATCCTCGCCCCCACCTGCTCGAAAGCCTCGGCCCAGCGGTGGGCGCTCCTGAGCGGCGGACCATAGAGCGCCCGCGTCCAGCCCACCGGTTCGAGTTCGGCCTCGCGCAGCAGCCGCTCGAGCTGGCCGCGGCTGAACGAACGGCCATGGCCGAAGGGAGTCATCTCGGCGTTGGCCCACAGACCATGGCGGGCGCTGACGGCGACGATCAGCCGGCCGGTGGGGGCCAGCACCCGGCCGACTTCGGTGAGCAGACCCTGGGGATCATCGCTTTCCTCCAGAGCATGCAGGGCCAGGACCCGGTCGAAGAGGGCGTTGGGGAAGGGCAAGGCGGCGTCCTCGACCAGGCAGGCGAGATTGCATCCTGCGGCCGGCCACACTTCCACGCCCTGGGCGGCCGGCATGGCGGCGATGGTGCGGCGCGCCTCGCTCTCGGCCAGCACCGGAACCGCGTAGCCGAGCGCCAGGACATCCAGTCCCGCCAGCTCGCCCCAGGCTTCGCCGACCTTGCGCCCGATCAGCCGCGCGACCGCCCGGCCCATGGCCGAGCCGTAGAACGCCCTGAGCTCGAGCACGTCCTGCCGCATCTCAAGTTCCTGCCTCGCGCCCTGACATGTAGGATGGCAAGTCTTAAATGAGGCGCCCCGGAGTGTCGCCATGCCCCTGACCGTCCGCCAGTTCCCCTGTCTTAGCGATAATTACGGCTTCATCATCCGCGACGAGGCCAGCGGACTGACCGCGTGCATCGATACGCCCGATGTCGGCGCCATCCTCGCCGCCCTGAAGCGTGAGGGCTGGGACCTGGATTTCATCTTCAACACCCACTGGCACCCCGACCATGCCGGCGGCAACGCCGAGATCAAGGCCGCCACTGGGGCGATGGTCGTCGGCCCGGCCGAGGTCACCCGGATCGCGCCGCTGGATCGCACCGTGGCCGGCGGCGAGGTGGTCGACCTGGGCCAGACCCGGTTCGAAGTCATCGACAGCGGCGGCCATACCCTGGGCCACATCACCTATTTCGACGCCAAGGACCGCATCGCCTTCGTCGGCGACACGCTGTTCGCGCTCGGCTGCGGGCGTCTGTTCGAGGGCACGCCGCAACAGATGTGGGCCAGCCTCTCGCGTATCGCCGCTTTGCCGGACGACACCACCGTCTATTGCGCCCACGAGTACACCGCCGCCAATGCCCGCTTCGCGCTCTCGGTCGACGCCGACCCGGCCCTGAAGCGGCGCGCTGATCAGATCTTCGCCGCCCGCGAGCGTGGCGAGGCGACGGTGCCGACCACCATCGCCCTGGAAAAGGCGACCAATCCCTTCCTGCGCGCGCCGCGCCTGGCGCCCGGGCTGGCCGATCACGAGGCCTTCGCCAAGGTCCGCGCCGCCAAGGACGTGTTCAAGGGCTAGAACCCCAGCACCGCCTTGGCGATCCTGGCCGAGGAGGGGTGGCCGGCGAGGCCGGCGCCGGGATTGACCCAGAGGACCAGGGCCCCGCGGGTGACGTAGGCGTTGAGCTTGCCGCTCCGGGCGATGATCACCTTGCCGACGCGGCTGACCCGGGCGCGGTCGGCCGGCCTGCCCCACAGGATGCTCAGGGTATCGGCGGCCAGGGAGGCGGTGTCGGCGATCAGCGGGGCCGAGCTGGCGTCGGCGTCGGGGGCTTCGAAACCGACCAGATGGCGGGTCGCGCGGCTGCAGCGGACCGAGGCCTGGACCATGTGCTGGTAGAGACCGCCGGGTCCCATCTGGATCAGGCGCAGCGGGCTGGTCGACCCCACCAGCGAAGCCGCCGCGCCGGCCGGGCGGCGGGCGGTGAATACGGTGACGCCGCCAAACTTGGTCGCCCGCAGCAGGACATCGCCGACATCATCCTTGAACAGCACATCGCCTCTCGGCCCGCGCGAGGAGGTGAGCGCCCACACCTCGGGGGCATCGTCGAACTTGAGCATCGCCGGGTGGTGGCTGCGATCGAGAACAAACCCGCCGCCCTCGTCCATGACGAACCGGGCGATGTTGGGAACCCCGTGCAGATCGTCGGACCGGCCGAGCGAGAGCGCGTTCCTGACCCAGGCCGGGGTGTTGATCGGCAAGCCGGCCGGCGCCGACGTCGCCGCCAGGACGGCTGCGATACCCAGCCAGCCGAGCGTAGCCCTGGGCGTGTGCGCCATGGCCGGTCCATGCTTAGCGATCGCGGCGCTTTTTGGACGCCGGCCCTCAGCCGCTGATGTACTGGCCCCCATTTACGCTCAGTGTTGCACCGGTGATGAAGCCGGAGTCTTCCGCCGCCAGGAAAGCCACGCAACGGGCGATCTCGTCGGCCATGCCGAGGCGCCCGACCGGTATGCCGGCGATGATCTGATCGAGCACATTCTTGGGCACGGCGCTGACCATCTCGGTGTCGACATAGCCGGGAGCGATGCAGTTCACCGTGATCCCCTTGCGCGCGTTCTCCTGGGCCAGGGCCTTGGTGAAGCCGATCATGCCGGCCTTGGCGGCCGAATAGTTGGTCTGGCCCATCTGGCCTTTCTGGCCGTTGATCGAGGAGATGTTGACGATCCGGCCGTAACTGCGCTCGCGCATGCCCTCGATGACATTGCGGGTCATGTTGAAGATCGACGCCAGATTGACGTGGATGACCTCGGTCCACTGCTGCTCGCTCATCTTGTGGAGCATGGCGTCGCGGGTGATGCCGGCGTTGTTGACCAGGACATCGATCGGTCCGTAGTCGGCCTCGACCTTCTTCACCGCCTGGGCGCAAGCCTCGAAGGAGGAGACGTTGCCCTTGACCACCAGCACGCCCAGTTCATCGGCGCAGGCCTGGGCGGCGACCTCGTTACCCGCGTAACCGGCCGCCACCTTGTAGCCGGCCGCCTTGAGGCGGCCGCTGATCGCCCGGCCGATGCCGCGCGTGCCGCCGGTCACGAACGCTACCCTGCTCATGGTCAACTCCCCGCTCGGTTCAGACCGCTTCGACGCACATGGCCACGCCCATGCCGCCGCCGACGCACAGGGTGGCCAGCCCCTTGGCCGCGCCCTGGCGCTGCATCTCGTGCACCAGGGTGGTGAGGATGCGGGCTCCCGAGGCCCCGATCGGGTGGCCGATGGCGATCGC
>DASYGN010000081.1:0-8222 GCA_035999625.1 Caulobacteraceae bacterium
CGCAGATCGTCACGCGTGAGCGCCTTCAACTCGACCCGGATCGGCAGCCGGCCCTGAAGTTCGGGCAGCAAATCCGAAGGCTTGGCGACGTGAAAGGCGCCCGAGGCGATGAACAGGATGTGGTCGGTCTTCACCGGCCCGTACTTGGTCGAGACGGTCGTGCCTTCGATCAGCGGCAGCAGGTCGCGCTGCACCCCCTCGCGCGAGATGTCGGCGCCCTGTCGTTCGGACCGCGAAGCCACCTTGTCGATCTCGTCGATGAACACGATGCCGGCGTTCTGGGCCAGATCGAGAGCCTCGGCGATGACCTGATCCTCGTCCAGCAGTTTGTCGCTTTCTTCGCCGATCAGCGGCGCCCAGGCGCCGGCGACGGTGGTCTTGAGGGCCTTGCGCCGGCCGCCGAAGGCCTTGCCCATGATCTCCGAAAGATTGACCATGCTCATCGACGCGCCGGGCTGGCCGGGAAACTCGAAGGCGCCGATCGGCGAGGCGGCGTCGGGGAGGTTGAGTTCGACCTCCTTGTCGTCCAGCTCGCCGGCCCGCAGCTTGCGACGGAAGGTCTCGCGGGTGGAGGGTCCCGCCGCCGCGCCGACCAAGGCGTCCAACAATCGCTCCTCGGCCGCCGCTTCGGCCCTGGCCCTGACCACCGTGCGACGCTTGTCGCGGACCATCGCCAGGCTGGTCTCGGCCAGATCGCGCACGATCTGGTCGACGTCGCGGCCGACGTAGCCGACCTCGGTGAATTTGGTCGCCTCGACTTTGAGAAACGGCGCCTGCGCCAAGCGCGCCAGCCGCCGGGCGATCTCGGTCTTGCCGACCCC
Source organism: Caulobacteraceae bacterium (assembly GCA_035999625.1). Lineage (GTDB taxonomy): Bacteria > Pseudomonadota > Alphaproteobacteria > Caulobacterales > Caulobacteraceae > Acaudatibacter. Next base: position 822 of record DASYGN010000081.1, read on the forward strand.
CGTGGGCCCGATCATCAGGATGTTCTTGGGCGTCACTTCGTCAGCCAGGTCGGCGGGCAGGCGCTGGCGCCGCCAGCGATTGCGCAAAGCCACCGCCACCGCCCGCTTGGCCTCGCTGTGGCCGACCACGAAGCGGTCGAGCTCGGAGACGATCTCGCGCGGGGAAAACTCGCTCATTTCAGGCTTAAACGCTTTCCACCACCAGCTCGCGGTTGGTGTAGACGCAGATATCGGCGGCGATGGCCATGGCTTTGCGGGCGATGTCCTCGGCCGTGAGGTCCGAATCGATCAGCGCCCGCGCGGCGGCCAGGGCGTAGGCGCCGCCGGAGCCGATCCCGGCCACCCCGTGCTCGGGCTCGAGAACATCGCCCATGCCTGAAACGGTGAAGATGGCGGTCTTGTCGGCGCACAGCAGCATCGCCTCCAGCCGGCGCAGGTAGCGGTCGGTGCGCCAGTCCTTGGCCAGATCGACGCACGCCCGCGCCAGCTGCTGGGGATATTGCTCGAGCTTGGCCTCCAGGCGCTCGATCAGGGTGAAGGCGTCGGCGGTCGCGCCGGCGAACCCGGCCACCACGGAGCCCCCGGCCAGGCGGCGCACCTTGCGCGCGTTGCCCTTGACGATGGTCGCGCCCATCGACACCTGGCCATCGCCGGCGATCACCGTCGATCCGCGCTTGCGCACGGCGAGGATGGTTGTGCCATGCCAGCTGGGAAGCGCATCCTGCATGGGCGCCAAATGGCGGCGCTGAGGGACCGGGTCAAGGCGAGTGAGCTTTTCAGCCGAGGAAGTCGAACGCTACGCCCGCCACCTGGTGCTGCGCGAGGTCGGCGGCGCCGGGCAGCAGGCGCTCAAGGCGGCCAGGGTGGCGATCATCGGCGCCGGCGGCCTGGGCTCGCCCGCCGCGCTCTATCTGGCCGCCGCCGGCGTCGGGCGCCTGAGACTGATCGACGATGATGCCGTCGAGCTGTCCAATCTCCAGCGCCAGGTGCTGTTCGCCACCGCCGATGTCGGCCGGCCCAAGGTGGAGGCGGCGGGGGAACATCTGGCGGCGCTCAATCCCCATCTGGCCTTCGAGCCGGTGCGCGAGCGGCTCACCGCCGCGAACGCCGCCGCACTGGTCGCTGGCTGCCCTCTGGTGCTCGACGGAACCGATGATTTTTCCACCCGCTTCGCCGTCAACGCCGCCTGCGTCGCGGGCGGCGCGGCTTTGGTCAGCGGGGCGATCGGCCGCTGGACCGGCCAGATCGGCGTCTTCGCCGGCCGGCCCTGCTATCGCTGCCTGGTGCCCGAGATCCCCCCCGAAGCGGAGACCTGTTCGGCGGTCGGGGTGGTCGGCGCCCTCGCCGGCGTGATCGGAGCGATGATGGCCATCGAGGCGGTGAAGCTGATCGCCGGCGCCGGCGAAGCCCTGGCTGGCCGCCTGCTGGTTTACGATGCGCTCTCGGCTGAGACCCGGACCCTGACCATCGTGGCCGATCCCGAGTGCCCGGTGTGCGGGCCTACAGCATCGAGGGAATGATCCGGTCGGGCGGCTTGTGGCCGTCCATCCAGGTGCGGATGTTGATGATCACCTTCTCGCCCATGTCCATGCGCCCCTCCAGAGTCGCCGAGCTCATGTGCGGCAGCAAAACCACGTTGGGCAGCTTGAGCAGCTTGGGGTTGACCGACGGCTCATGCTCGAAAACATCCAGCCCGGCCCCGGCCAACTCGCCGCGCTGAAGCATGCCGGCCAGCGCCGCCTCGTCGATGATCTCGCCCCGGGCGGTGTTGACGATGATCGCGTGCGGCTGCAGCAGCTTCAGGCGCCTGGCCGACAGCAGATGATAGGTCGCCGGCGTGTGCGGGCAGTTGACGCTGACCACGTCCATGCGCGCCAGCATCTGGTCGAGGCTCTCCCAGTAGGTCGCCTCCAGTTCCTCGACAATGCGCGGCGGCGCCGGCTTGCGGTTGTGATAGTGGATGGAGAAGCCGAATGCCCGCGCCCGCCTGGCGAGCGCCTGGCCGATGCGCCCCATGCCGACAATGCCGAGCCGCTTGCCGGTGAGGCGACGGCCCAGCATCCAGGTCGGCGTCCAGCCGGTGAACCCGCCAGCTTGGACGATGTTCGCCCCCTCCACCACCCGCCGGGCGGTGGTCAGGATCAGGCCCATGGCCAGATCGGCGCTATCCTCGGTCAGCACGCCGGGGGTGTTGGTCACCGCGATGCCGCGCGCATGGGCCGCGGGCACGTCAATGTGATCGATGCCGACGCCAAAATTAGCGATCAGCTTGAGCTTCGGCCCTGCGCCTGCGATCAAGTCGGCGTCGATTCGGTCGGTGATCGTTGGCGCCAGGACATCCGCTCTGGCCATCGCCGCCGCCAAGGCCGGGGCGTCCATGGGCGTGTCGTCGAGATTGAGCTCGGTGTCGAATAGCTCGCGCATGCGGGTCTCAACCGCATCCGGCAGCTTGCGCGTGACGATGACTTTGGGCTTGCGAGGGGCCATGCTCAGTCCAGGTCTTGCTTTTCCCCTAGCAAAGCGACGTTCAACGGCAAAGCAGGGAGTGGGGCGGCGACTCCGAACCGCGGCATTCCTGGCGCTGGCGGCGCTTGGGCTGGCGGCCTGCAACCGGGGCGCGGACGAGGCCACCGACTGCCCGGCCGCCGAGCGCGCGCGAAGCGTATCTGGCTTCTGTGTTCCTCGCTGGGTCAGTTTGCGGCACGGCGAGGTCATGGGCCGGAAGGGTCCCGGCAAGGACTACCCGGCCCTCTGGGTGTATCATGTCCAGGGCCTGCCGGTGCAGATCGTCGCCGAGACCGAGGAGTGGCGGCGGATTTGCGATCCGAGCGGCGGGGCCGCCTGGGTGCATCGCTCGGAGATCGATGGCCGGCGCATGGTGCTGTCGACCGTGGCTGGGCCCTCGCCCATGCGGCGAGCGGCCAAGGACAATGCTCCGGTGACGGCGCTGCTGAACGGCCACGCCCTGGCCAGGCTCGACCGCTGCGTGGGCGACTGGTGCAAGATCAGCATCGCCCACCAGAGCGGCTGGGCGGCGCGCGCCGGCCTGTGGGGCTTGGCTGACCAGAAGCAATGCCGTTGAGGCTGGCTCACGGAGCGTGCTAGGCAGCGCCATGGACGCGCTGGCCGCAAAAACCACCTTCTCGCGCGATGACTTGCTCGCCTGCGCCCGCGGCGAGATGTTCGGTCCTGGCAACGCTCAGCTTCCTGCCCCGCCGATGCTGATGTTCGACCGCATCACCTCGGTCACCGCCGAGGGCGGGGCGTTCGGCAAAGGCCAGATCACCGCTGAGCTCGATATCCATCCGGACCTGTGGTTCTTCGCCTGCCACTTCCTCGGCGATCCGGTGATGCCTGGCTGCCTGGGCCTGGACGCCATGTGGCAACTGGTCGGATTCTTTCTCGGCTGGTCGGGCGCGCCCGGCCGTGGCCGGGCGGTGGGTGTCGGCGAGGTCAAGTTTGCCGGCCAGGTGACGCCGGACGTGCAACGGGTTGTCTATCGGATCGATTTCAAGCGGGTGATCATCCGCAAGCTGGTGATGGGCGTCGCCGACGGGGTGCTGGAGGCCGACGGCAAGCCCATCTATGAGGCGAAGGATTTAAAGGTCGGACTGTTCAACGCCGCCGACCTCGCCTGAACGGCCGACCTGGGGGGAGGGATAGAAGCACCATGCGGCGAGTGGCCGTGACCGGTCTTGGCATCATCTCTCCTATCGGCGCCGATATCGCCGAGGTGACCGATGGCCTGCGCGCCGCCCGTTCCGGCGTGGTCGCCGCCCCGCAATACGCCGAGCTTGGTTTCCGCTGCCAGGTGCATGCCGCGCCGACCATCACCGACTGGGAAAGCCTGGTCGACCGTCGCGCCGCCCGTTTCCTCGCCGCCGGGACCGCCTACGCCCATCTCGCCATGGAGCAGGCGATCGCCAGCGCCGGCCTGGAAGAAGGCGAGATTTCCAACGAGCGCACCGGCCTCATCGTCGGCGCCGGAGGGCCCTCGACCCGGGCCATCGTCGAGGCCGCCGACACCGCCAGGGCCAAGGGCGTCAAGCGGATCGGCCCGTTCGCCGTCCCCAAGGCGATGTGCTCGGGGCCTTCGGCGACGCTTTCCACCTGGTTCAAGATCAAGGGGATCAATCTCTCCATCTCCTCGGCCTGCGCCACCTCGACCCACTGCATCGGCTACGGGGCCGAACTCATCGGCATGGGCAAGCAGGACGTGATCTTCGCTGGCGGCTGCGAGGAGCTCGACTGGACCCTCTCGGCTTTGTTCGACGCCATGGGGGCGATGTCCAGCGGCTTCAATGCGACGCCCAAGACCGCCAGCCGGCCGTATGACGCCGACCGGGACGGGTTCGTCATCGCCGGCGGGGCCGGCATGGTGGTGCTCGAGGACCTGGAGCGGGCCCGGGCGCGGGGCGCGCGGATCTGGGGCGAGATCGTCGGCTACGCCGCCAATTCCGACGGCCACGACATGGTCGCCCCTTCCGGCGAGGGCGCGGTCAGATGTATGCGGATGGCCTTGTCCGGGGCCGGCAACCGCAAGGTCGACTATCTGAACCCGCACGGCACCGGCACCCCGATCGGCGATCTCAAGGAGATGGAGGCGGTGCGCGAGGTGTTCGGCGATAATCCGCCGATGATCTCGTCGACCAAGGCGATCACCGGCCATAGCCTGGGCGCCGCCGGGGCCCAGGAGGCGATCTACAGCCTGCTGATGATGGACGCCGGGTTCGCCGCCAAGAGCGCCAACATCGAGCGCCTCGATCCGGCCTTCGCCGACCTGCCGATCCTCACCGAGCGCGCCGAGGCGCCGCTGGAGAGCGTGATGTCCAACAGCTTCGGCTTCGGCGGCACCAACGGCTGCCTGATTCTCAGCCGGGCCGATCTTTGACCGCGACCAGGGGGCTGCATGGCTGACGATTACCAGATGCCCAAGGGCGCCCTGATGGCCGGCAAGCGCGGCATCATCACCGGGGTCGCCAACCACAACTCCATCGCCTGGGGGATCGCCTCCCAGCTCGCCGCCCAGGGGGCCGAGATCGCCCTGGCCTACATGGACATGAACGAAAAGCGCGTGCGTCCCTTGGGCGAAAGCATCGGCGTCAAGGTGTGGGCCAGCCTGGATGTGGCCAACGACGCCTCGATGGAGGCGGCGTTCAAGACCGTCGAGGACGCCTGGGGCTCGATCGACTTCCTGGTCCACGCCATCGCTTTCGCCGACCGCGACCAGATGAAGGGCTCGATGGTCGAGGCCGCCAACCGCGAGGCCTTCGCCCGCGCGCTCGATATCTCCTGCTACAGCTTCATCGACGCCGCCGGGCGGGCCGCGCGCCTGATGCCGAACGGCGGCTCGATCATCACCCTGACCTACCTCGGCTCCGAGCGCGCCATCCCCAACTACAACATCATGGGCGTGGCCAAGGCGGCGTTGGAGGCGGCCATGCGCTACCTCGCCCGCGACCTCGGACCGCGTGGCATACGCGTCAACGCCCTCTCGGCCGGGGCCATGCGCACCCTCTCGCTGGCCGGCATCTCCGGCGGCCGCGGCATGCTGGCCCAGGGCCGCTCGATGAGTGCGCTCAAGGAGGACACCTCCATGGAGGGAGTGGCCGGCTGCGCTCTCTGGCTGCTCTCCGACCTCGGTCGCTCGACCACCGGCGAGGTGGTGCACGTCGACGCCGGCTTCCACATGATGGGCCTGCCGGCCGGGGAGGAATGACCGCCGACGTCATCATCGTCGGCGCGGGCATGCCGGGGGCGACGCTCGCCCTAGCGCTCAAGGCCGGCGGCCTCGAGCCCATCCTGATCGATCCCCTGCCCTTCGAGGCCCAGTGCGCGCCCACCTTCGATGGCCGGGCGAGCGCCATCGCCTTCTCCGCCTTCCGCATGTGGCGGGCGCTGGGGGCGGCGGGCCTCGAGCCGCACGCCCAGCGCATCGAGCAGATCCTGGTCACCGACGGGCGGGCGCCGGGCGCGGCCAGGCCCGGACCGTCAGGCGCCTTCCTGCGCTTCGACGCCGCCGAGATCGCCGATCGCTTCGCCGGCGAGCCGTTGGGCTACATGCTCGAGAACCGCCACATCCGCGCCGGCCTGGCCCAGGCGGTGACCGAAGCGGGGATCACCGTTCTCGCTCCGGCCAAGGTGACGGCGGTGGAGGTCCAGCCGCCCGCCGCCAGGGTTACGCTCGATGACGGCCGGGCGTTGACCGCGCCGCTGGTGGTGGGCGCGGATGGGCGCGGCTCGCTGGTGCGCACGACCGCCGGCATCGACGTCTTCGCCTGGGCTTATCCGCACACCGCGGTGGTGGCCACCATCGCGGTCGAGCGCGAGCATGGCGGGGTCGCCTACGAGCATTTCCTTCCCAGCGGGCCGTTTGCCATCTTGCCGCTGCCGGAACGGCGGGTCAGCCTGGTGTGGACCGAGACCCCGGCCAGGGCGGCGGCGCTCAAGGCCTGCGGCGAGGCCGCGTTCGAGGCCCATCTGGCGCGCCGGTTCGGCGACTTCCTGGGCGAGGCGCGCCTGGAAGGGCCGCGCTTCACCTATCCCCTCGGCCTGCAGATGGCCCTGAGGCTCACCCAGTCGCGCCTGGCGCTCGCCGGCGATGCCGGCCACGCCATCCATCCCATCGCCGGCCAGGGCCTCAATATGGGCCTCAAGGACGTCGCCGCCCTGGCCGAGGTGGTGGTGGGCGCCGCCCGGCGCGGCGAAGATATCGGGTCAATGACGGTGCTCGCCCGCTACGAACGCTGGCGGCGGCTGGACAACATCGCCGTGGCGGCCGCCACCGACGCCTTCAACCGTCTGTTCACCAACGACAATCCGTTGATCCGCACCGGTCGTGGCCTGGGGATGGCGGTGGTCAACCGGATCGGCCCGGCCAGGCGCGCCTTCATGACCGAGGCCGGCGGCGCCTTGGGCGACCTGCCGCGCCTGCTGAGGGGATTCCACGTCTCCCGCGAAGAAGAGGTCGTGCGCCGCCGCGACATCCCGGGGGAGCAGGGCGTGCGACAACCGGGACCCAGTCTGCCGGAGTAAATCGCCTGGGTCCCGGACAGCCGGCTTCGCCGTCTTCCGGAATGACGCAATGTTGGAGTCTCTCAGGCCTCTCCCTCGTCCAAACGGCGCGCCTCTTCGGGCAGCATGATCGGCACCCCATCGCGGATCGGATAGGCCAGGCGGGCGCTCTTGCTGATTAACTCGCCGCGCTCGCGATCGTAGTCCAGCCGACCGTGGGTCAACGGACAGACGAGGATTTCCAGGAGGCGCGGATCGATCTCGGGCATCGGCCGAGCCTACTGGAGCGATGGACGCGCGTCATCCTCGTCGTCGACATCGAGGGCGGCGTCGATGGCCAGCAGCGCTTCCAGCGCCGAGCGGCGCGCGTCCGGACTGGGCGCCTCC
>DASYGN010000101.1:0-3783 GCA_035999625.1 Caulobacteraceae bacterium
CGCGCTCACCCTGACCAAGGGCGGTTCATCCCCGCGTGTGCGGGGAACAGACCACCGGCACCGGCGAGGCGAAGACATAGGTCGGTTCATCCCCGCGTGTGCGGGGAAAGAGTCGGAACCGAAATGTCAGCCGCCGCCCGCCGGGACTCGTTACGCGAGAACCTGTAGGCCGTGCTTCTGCACGACCGCCAGCAGCTTGAGGGCCATACCGCTTGGCCGCTTGGCGCCGGTTTCCCACTTTTCAACCGTGCTTTCGCTGGTGTTGAGGTAGCGGGCGAACACAGGCTGGCTGACGTTGTTGGCCTCGCGCAACTGCTTGATCTGGGCGGGCTCGATCTCGCTCGGCACGGCCAAGTGGCGCGCGTCGAAGTCGCGCATCGTCGCCTTGTCGAGCGCGCCGACCTTGTGAAGCATGGCCGCAGACGAATGGATCGCCTCGGAAATATCGCTCTTGAACTTAGCTTTCGTCGCCATGGCCTATCTCCGTCAGGTCTTTGTCGTCCAAAAGCCGGGCGATCTGTTCCTCGCTTAGGGCCGCATAGCTTTTGGCGAGCGTGCGGAAATCCTCCAGTTCGTCGTCCTCGATGTTCGCGCGATCCTTCTTTGCGAACAGGTACTGGTAAATCCAGTATCGGCCACCCTTGGCGAGGATGATGCTCCGGTGCATGTTCTTGTTAAGGCGCTTCTTGAAGACTCCACCGCCGAGGTCATCGGCTTGGCCCTTCATCACTTCCCGAAACGCCTCACATAGTTCGTCGTCCTTGATGTGAGCTTTGCGCGCCGCCTTGGAGAACCAGGCGGTTTTGAAGGCCCGCGCGGTCCGCGCAGCATCAGTCATGAGGAAAAATAGCACCAGGTGCTATCCCCTTCAAGGGCTGGCCTGGCGGGCCGGGGGTGTGACGGTCCCGCTGCGCCGGGCGCAATCAGGCTGGCGGACGCCGGCATCGGTGAATCATCAGCCAATCATCAGGTCGTGGTCCTGTCGCGCCGCGGTCGAACCGGGCTTGATCCCTGCGCAGGCAATGCGGGAGGGTGCGATGAAAGTGTGGACGGTTTTGATGACGCTGGCGGTGATGGGCTTCCTGGCCTTCGCCGTGTTGGTCAACGACGCCTCGCTTCTGGCTCATGGCTGAGAAGCATGGCCTGAGCTTGGCCGGTGGCGGCGCGGCGCGGGGGCTGCTAGCCTGGCGCCGATCAGGGGCGGTTGGTGCGGCGGATGAGCGGCAACGGCGAGGCGGAGCGTGGGCCGATCGTGCTCGCCCATGCGCGCGCCTTCCGCATCGGCGCGCTGGACATCGATCCGCGCCTGCGCCGCGTGGCCCATGACGATGGCCGCGAAAACATTCTCGAACCCAGGGTCATGCAGGTGCTGGTCGCCCTGGGGCGCAACGCCGGCGACATCGTCACCCGCGATGATCTGATGACCACGTGCTGGGGCGGGCTGGTGGTCGGCGAGGATTCCCTCAATCGGGTGATGAGCCGCCTTCGGCGCCTGGGCGATGGCCTGGCCTTCGGCGTGTTCACCGTCGAGACCATCACCAAGGTCGGATACCGGTTGATCATCGCCGGCGGCGGCGATGCGGCCCCCAGCCCCGGCGGCGTGCTCATGGCGCCCGGCGAGCGGCCCCGGCTGGCGCTGCCGGGGAAGCCCTCGATCGCCGTGCTCCCGTTCAAGAATCTCAGCGGTGAGACCGGCCGGGACTATCTGGCCGACGCCATCACCGGGGACCTGGTCACCGCCCTGGCGCGCTGGCGCTGGTTCTTCGTCATCGCCCGCCACTCCAGCTTCACCTACCGGGACCGCGATCTCGATCCGCGCCGGATCGGCGAAGAGCTCGGGGTGCGCTACATCCTCACCGGCAGCCTAGCCGCCGCCGGCTCGCGCGTGCGCGTCAACGCCCAGCTGATCGACGCCGCTGACGGCGGCGCCCTGTGGGCCGACAAGTTCGATCACGAACTGGTCGACGTCTTCACCTTGCAGGACGAGATCACCGAACAGGTGGTCGGGGTCATCGAGCCGGCCATGCTGGAGGGCGAGGCGGCGCGCAGCGGCCGCAAGAGCCTGGCCGATTTCAGCGCCATGGACTGCTTCTACCGCGGCATGGCCCGCCTCAATCAGATAACCGCCCTCGCCGACCAGGAGGCCCTGCAGCTGTTTCGCGAAGCGGTGAAGCTCGATCCCGACCTGGCCCTGGGCCATATCGGCATCGCCCGCATCCTCTATGGCCAGGCGATCTTCGGCGCTGCCGAGGAGCCGACCGCCAACCTGACCACCGCGCTTTCCGAAGCCAGGATCGCCATCGGCCTGGACGCGCGCGAGGCCCAGGGCCATTTCGCCGCCGCCGCGGCCCTGCTCTATCTCGGCGATCACGCCGCCGCCCTGGAGGCGGCGCGGACGGCGATCAGTCTCAACTCCAGCTTCGCCTACGCGCACTACCGGCTGGGCCAGGTGCTGGTGTTCAGCGGCCTTCCCGCCCAGGCGATCGCCCCTCTCGAGCGCTGCCTGCGCCTCTCGCCCTACGATCCCCAGTCGGGGCCAATCCTGGAGACCCTGGCGCTGGCCCACTATCAGGCCCGGGCCTATCAGCTGGCCGCCGAGCGGGCCGAAAGCGCCAAGCGCGTCTCGGGCGCCGGCGGGGCGGTGCTGGCCGCCGCCCTGGCCAGGCTGGGGCGCCTCGACGAGGCCGAGAAAGCGCTGGCCGGGGTCAGCCGCAGGGGACCCTCTCCGCAACGCCCCCTGGCCGCGCCCTACGCCAATGCCACCGACCTCGAGCACTTGCGCGAAGGCGTCCGCATGGCGGGCATGGCCACGCGCGTGTGAGGCGAGGCGCCCATGGCGGCATCCATCGACGACGCCGGCGAAGAGCGCATTGATCTCGCCCGTCAGGCGCCGCTTCGCCTCGGCCCGTTGCAGATCGATCCGGCGCGGCGACAAGTGGTCCATGACGACGGCCGCCGCCAGGTCCTGGAGCGGCGGGTCATGCAGGTGCTGGTCGCCCTGCTGGGGGCCGGCGGCGCCATCCTCACCCGTGATGAACTGACCCGCTCCTGCTGGCATGGGGTGATCGTCGGCAAGGACGCCCTCAACCGGGTGCTGGGCCAGCTGCGCCGCCTGGAGCGGGACCTCGGCAGGGGCGTCTTCGAAGTCCAGACGATCACCAGGGTCGGCTATCGGATCATCGCCGCCGAGCGCACGGCCGAGACGGCCTCGATCGTGGTGCTGCCGTTCCGCAACCTCAGCGGCGATCCGGACCAGGAGGCTCTCGCCAAGACGATGTCCGACCAGGTGCTGGCGGCGCTGTCGGGTCGGCCCCAGTTGCTGGTCATCGCCGGCGGCGCCGAAAGCCAGGGGCGTTACGTGCTCAGCGGCGGCGTGCTGGCCGTCGGCGAGCAGGCGCGGGTCAGCGCCCAACTGACCGAGGCGGTCAGTGGCCAGGCGATCTGGGCCGAGCGTTTCGACACCGTCAACAGCCTGGCCGCGCAGGCGGAGATAGCCCGCTCGATCGCCGCGGCGATCGAGCCGGCGATCACGCGCCCCTAGAGGGCGCACCCCCTCCACCCCTTCGGGGTCCCCCTCCCCCATAAGGGGAGGAGAGCGCTGACGTTCTCTCCCCCCGTTGGGGGGAGGCCCGGCGAAGCCGGGAGGGGGGCGGCGCGTAGGCCACCCCCTCCACCCCTTCGGGGTCCCCCTCCCCCATAAGGGGAGGAGAGCGCTGAGGTTCTCTCCCCCCAGCCGGGAGGGGGTTGGGCGTAGGCCACCCCCGCCCCCCCTTCGGGGTCCCC
>DASYGN010000110.1:0-33536 GCA_035999625.1 Caulobacteraceae bacterium
CGCTCCTGGCGCGGCGGTTGGCGCGGCGGTGGGTGGCGGCACGGGCGCCGCCGTCGGTGCAGCCACAACTCCACATTAACCGATCGAAGCCTCGCGCCGAACGGAGCCTGCGCAGCGCCGGCCAAGAGGAGGTCCGGACTCCGTCTGGGCCTCCATTCGCTCGCGCCAGCCAGCATCGCCATTTTTTGTCCGACCGCACACGAGATGAATGAACCGCCGAACTCGATCGCCGGAATGACCTCGGCAAGATAGTGGTATGCAAAACCTGGTAAAGGCGCGATGACCCGGTCAATCGAGCCTGCCCGGCGGCGCCCGGACGCCAAGGCTTAGGCGGTGGAGAACATGGGCGCCCTCAACGATCTTCGCGTGATCGAACTTGGCCAACTGCTGGCCGGACCGTTCTGCGGACAGCTGCTCGGCGACATGGGCGCCGACGTGATCAAGATCGAGCCGCCCGGCGCCGGCGATCCGATGCGCGAATGGGGCCAGGGCGAGACCAAGGTGCAGTGGGAGGTGATCGCCCGCAACAAGCGCTCGGTTTCGGTCAACCTGCGGATTCCGCAAGGCCAGGCGCTGGTCAGAAAGCTGATCGCCAAGGCGGACGTGCTGATCGAGAACTTCAAGCCGGGCACACTCGAGAAGTGGGGCCTGGGTCCGGAAAAGCTGCTCGCCGAGCAGCCGGGCCTGATCGTCGCGCGGATGTCGGGCTATGGCCAGAGCGGACCCTACGCCGACCGCGCCGGCTTCGGCGGCATCGGCGAGGCGATGGGCGGCTGGCGCTACATCGTCGGCGACCCGGATCGCCCGCCGAGCCGGATGGGGGTCTCGATCGGCGACACGCTGACCGCCACCTTCGGTTGCCTGGGGGTGCTGGCCGCGCTGCATGTGCGCGAGACCACCGGCAAGGGCCAGGTCATCGACGCGGCGCTCTATGAAAGCGTGCTCCAGGTGATGGAGGGGCTGGTCCCGGAGTACGACCATAGCGGCTATGTGCGCGAGCGTTCCGGATCGATCCTGCCCGGCATCGCGCCGTCCAACGTCTACCGGTGCAAGGACGGCGAATACATGATCGGGGCCAACAAGGATTCCCTGTGGAAGCGGCTGGCGTTGGCCATGGGCCGGCCCGAGCTGGGCGCTGACCCGCGCTTCGCCACCCACCTTGCCCGGGGCAAGAACCAGCTGGAGCTGGACGGGCTGATCAACGGCTGGACCGCCGGCCTGACGGTGGAAGCGGTCGACGCGCTGATGATCGAGCATTCGATCCCGGCGGGCCGGGTCTATCGCGCCCCCGACATGCTGGCGGATCCGCATTTTCGCGCCCGCGAGGCGATCATCGCGGTGGCCACCGAGCGCTTCGGCGCCCTGAAGATGCAGAACACCTTTCCCAAGCTTTCGCTTACCCCGGGCAGCGTACGCCGCCCGGCCCCCGCCCGGGTCGGCCAGCACAATGGCGAGGTCTTGGGCGAGCTCCTTGGGCTCGGCCAGGCCGAGCTTGCCGAACTCGCCGCGGCGGGGGCGATCTGACCGCAGGGGCCCCGGTTCAGCCGCGCGCGCCCGCTCCAGCCGTATTCTGCCGCACCATCATGGCGGTCAGCTGGCGCGCCATGCGCATGAAGTCGTGCGGGTAGGGGAGATAGGGCTCGCTGGCGGCGTCGATGCGCTGGGTGGTCTCGGCCGGGAGGTCGACGTCCAGGGCGGCCAGGTTGTCGGTGAGCTGAGCCAGCGACTTCGGACCGATGATCGGCGAGACGACACCCGGCCGAGCCAGGTTCCAGGCCAGGGCCAGGGCGATCGGCGAGAGGTTCAACTGGCGCGCCTCTTCCAGCACCACCGCGACGATGGCCTGGTTGCGCTCGTTGAGCGAGCGCGCCCGCCAGATGCTCTGGAACGGCCCGGGGGCGGCGAACCTGGAGCCTTCCTTGGGCTCCTCGCCGGGCTTGTACTTGCCAGTCAGCATGCCCCCGCCCAGCGGGCTCCACGGGATCACCCCCAGGCCGAACCGTTGGCAGGCGGGCAGGATCTCCACCTCGACGTCGCGAGCGAGGATGCTGTACTGCGGCTGCAGGCTGACCAGCGGCTCCCAGCCTCTGGCCTGGATGAGCATGCAGGCCTCAACGATCTGGGCGGCGGACCAGTTGGAGACGCCGATGTAGCGGACCTTGCCCTGGCGGACGAGGTCGTTGAGCGTCGACAGCGTCTCCTCGAGCGGGGTCGCCTCGTCGTAGCGGTGCATCTGGTAGAGGTCGATGTAGTCGGTCGCGAGCCGGCGCAGGCTGTCCTCGCAGGCCCTGACCAGGTGCTTGCGGCTCGAGCCGGAATCGAACGGTCCGGGCCCAAGCGGCGAGGACGCCTTGGTGGCGATGACCACGGCCTCGCGCCGATCCTTCACCGCCTTGCCGATGATGGTCTCGGATCGGGTGGCCGAATAGACGTTGGCGGTGTCGATGAAGTTGTGGCCGCCGTCGAGATAGGCGTGGATGATCTGGGTCGAGGTCTTCTCATCGCAGCCGAAGGCATCGTTGCCGAAGTTCATCGACCCCAGGCACAGCGGCGAGACCCGCAAGCCCGACCGGCCCAGATTGCGCAATCCGTTTGACGCCATGTTCGTCGATCCTCCTGTGCTTCCCTATCACCGGGACGGTGCGGCGTTACAGCCCTCTCAGTGCTGAGGGGTGCGTCCGCGGATGCGGTTGAAGCCGTCCTTGATGGCGGCGAACCGCGCCTCGATGAACGGCTCGAACTCGGTGTCGGTGAAGATGTAGGGCCAGTCGCCCTCGATGCCTTCGCGCACCAGTTCGCCGACGTAGAGTGGATCGATGCCGCCGGCCACGCGGGCGCGGATATCGCCCAGCAGGCTGACATTGGCGCCGGCGGGCGGCTGTGGCGGCTGGGCGCCCTCGAACCGCGGAGGCAGGTTGCGGGCGGCGTCGATGATGTTGGTGCGGATGAACCCCGGGCACAGGACCGAGACGCCGATGCCTCTGGCGGCGAGGTCCATCCTCAGGCCTTCGGATAGCGCGACCACGCCGTACTTGGTGATGTTGTAGGGGATCGCGGTCCCGGAAATCAGGCCGGCGATCGAGGCGGTGTTGACGATGTGGCCGCCCTGGCCGTGGCGCTCGATGAGCGGGGTGAAGATCTCGACGCCGGAGATCACCGCCATCAGGTTGACGGCGAGGGTCCAGTTCCAGCCGGCCTCGGTCCAGGCGCCATAGGGGCCGCCGCCGGTCACGCCGGCATTGTTGTGCACGATGTGGACTTCGCCATAGCGATCGAGCGTGGCCTCGGCCGCCGCCTGCAGCTCCGGCTTGAGGGAGACGTCGGCGACGACGCCATCGACATCGGCGTTGGTGCGCTTCAGGCTGGCGACGGCCGCCTCCAGCGCCGCTCGCTCGATGTCGCACATCATCACCTTGACGCCGGCCTGGGCGAGTCGGGTGGCGACCCCAAGGCCGATCCCCGACGCCGCGCCGGTGATGAACGCGGTCTTTCCCGCCAGATCCTTCATGGTCACTTTCCTTGCCGTTCAGGCGCTGGACTTGCCGGGCTGGCGAACGCGCCGGCGGGGCCTGGAAACTCCACCGGGCTGGCGAAGCCGGCGGCCGAGATGGCCGAAACCCCGAAGAACCAGTCGTCGATATTGATGTTTTTCAGCACCAGGGACGTGGCGCCGGCCGGCGCCCGCTGGCTGTAGGTCCATTGCGGCGCGGTGGTGTCGCGCCACCACACCCGATAGCCGGCGGCGCCGTCCGACGGCGTCCAGCTGATGGTGGTGTCGAGCGACACCGCACCGAAGATCTTGACCGAAGGTGGCGGCGCCGGGGCCATGGCCAGGGCCGCCATGGTGATGGCGTTCAGGCGGGTGACATTGGCCAGGTAGGCGAAGTCGACGCCATCGATCGTGTCGCCGTAGCGCACGCCGTTTTCCACCCGAACATCCTGATGCTCGCGGTCATAGTTCTCGATCGCCTGGGTGAAGCGGATCGCCGGGTAGCCGGCGGCGAGCATGGGGACCTGGTCGCCGCCGCGGCTGAAGCGGTCGGTGCGATAGATCATCCGCGCCGTGAAGCCTTTCAGGTGGCGGCTCGCCAGCTCGCTGACGAAGCGGGCGAGATTGCGCGAGGGACTGTCCACCTCGCCGCCGTTGTAGCGCCGCCGCGTGGCCTCTTGCGGCGTTTCGACCGCGCGCGTCCCCTCGGAAAAGACGCGCACATAGGCCGCTATCTTGACTCCGTTGGCGCCGCTCACGCCGCCGACGATGTCGTTGTTGAGGTCGGCCTCGACGGTCCAGTGATGCTGGAGCGCATAGCTGGCCAGCAGGCGGCCTCCATAGAGGCCTTGTTCCTCGCCGGAGGTGACCGCGAACACCAGCGTCGCTGGAAACCGATGCTGAGAAAGAACCCGCGCCGCCTCGATCACCGCCGCGGTTCCCGAGCCATCGTCATCGGCGCCCGGCGCATCGCTGGTCGCGTCCATGACGTCCCTGACGCGCGAATCCAGGTGTCCGGAGATGACGATCACGCGCTCGGGCTCGGTGGTTCCGCGCTGGATGGCCAGCACATCGACGATCGCGGTCGGCCCCGGCAGGCGCTCGCCGGTGAAGGTCTGCGACGGGGTCTCCACCGCCAGGCAGCCGCCGCACCCGGCGCTGATCTCGGCAAAGCGCCGAGCGACCCACGCGCGCGCCGGGCCGATGCCGCGGCTCGGCGATGGCGTATCCGAAAGCGTGTGCCGGGTGCCGAAGCCGACCAGCCGGGTGATCGTGCTGCGCAGTTCGGCGGGATCGACCTGGCTCGCGACCGCATCCAGAAGCCCGGCGGGGGCCGATCGCCCCTGGACGGCGCCGGCCTGGCCGACCAGAGCCATCGCGACGGCAAGGCCGGCGCACGACGCCACAGCACGCATCTTCAGGCTCCCAGCAGCGCTCATCGCCGATCTGTGTCTCTCTACAGACTACCACCTGGACCTCACACCCCCCGCTCTGTGCATTTGCGCCCTGGGTCCCGACGACCGATGGTGTTCGGATCAGCAGCCCGGAGGCGAGGATGAGCGAACTCCAATTCGAGACCATCGGGCGCGTGGCGCTCATCCGGCTCAACCGGCCAGAGAGGCTGAATGCGCTCACCTTAGCCATGCTGGCCGACATCCGCGAACTGGTCGGCCGCGCCGAGAGCGATCCGGAGGTGACCGCGATCGCCTTCACCGGCGAGGGCCGCGGCTTCTGTTCCGGTCTGGACTCGGCCGCCCTGGTCGCGGCGACGGAGGCCGGCTCGAAGGGTCAGCAAAGCCGCGGCGCCGGCCTTCCCGGCATGTTCAGCTATCTGCTCGAAGTGTCGAAGCCGGTGATCGCCGCGGTCAACGGCGTCGCCGCCGGCGGCGGCTTCATCCTGGCGATGATGAGCGATCTGCGCTTCGGCTCCGAGAACGCCAGCTTCACCACCGTGTTCTCCAAGCGCGGCCTGGTGGCCGAGCACGGCGCCAGCTGGCTCCTGCCGCGGCTGGTTGGCCCCAGCCGCGCCCTCGACCTGTTGTGGAGCTCGCGCCGGGTCGGGCCCGAGGAGGCGCTGCGCATCGGTCTGCTCGATCGGGTGGTGGCCGCGGACGCCCTCGTCGACAGCGTCGTCGACTATGCCCGGCAACTGGCCGAGACGGTGTCGCCCAAGTCGATCGCGATCATGAAGGCGCAGGTCTACCGGCATATCGGCGAGGCCGCGCGTCCGGCCCTGGAGGACTCGGATCGCCTGACCAAGGCCTCGCTCGATCATCCCGACGCCAAGGAAGGGGCCATGGCTCTGATCGAGCGCCGGGCGCCGAAATTTCAGCCGTGGACCGGCGAGGCCTGAGGAAGCGGTCTAGGTCCTGGCGACCGCGAACGGGCTCGGCCGGGCGTGGGCCGCGCGCAGCCACAGGACGATCAGCGCGCCGACAACGAGTGGCGCCGGCAGCGCCGGCAGCGCGGCGTCGAGCCGGCCGGCGTTCTGCTGGATCATCCCATAGATCATGGGCAGCAGGAACGAGCCGAACTGGCCGATCATGTTCACCCCCGCGGCCCCGATGACCAGATCCTCCGGCCTCAGCAGGCGGGAGACGAGGATGAAGAAAACGGCGCTGAAGGCGTTGGCGCCAACGACGGTGCCGAAAAACCCGGCCACCGCCAGGGTTGGCGATCGCCCCACGGCCAGCGCCAGATAGGCGGCGGCGATCAGCGCCAGCGGAACCGCCACATGCCAGAAGTGCTCGCGAGCGCGGTCGGCGTGCCATCCATTGGCCAGCATCGCCGCGGCCCCGAGGAGACCGCCCAGCGCCACCAGATAGCCCACCGCCGCCACCGGGAAACCGGTGTGCAGCCCGAGCACCTGCGGCGCGGTCAGGGTGAAGGCGTAGCCGGTTCCGAGGAAGAGGGCATTGACGAGACCGAGCAACAGCACGGTCGGATGGGTGAGCACCTTGACCAGGGCGGCCGGTCGTCCGGCGTCGGCGGAGCCAGCCTCTGGAGGCAGGCTGGCCGCCAGTCGGGCCTTTTCCTCCGCTGACAACCAGTGGGCCTCGGCCGGACGCTCCGGCAGCCAGCGGAAGATAGCCAGGCTGAGCAAAGCGGCGGGCAAGCCTTCGGCCAGCAACAGCCACTGCCAGCCTCTCAGGCCCAGTGTCCCATCGAGTCCGAGCAGGCTGCCGGCCAGCGAGCCCATGACCACCGAGCTGAGCGGAAAGGCGACGTAAAACATGCTCAGCGCGCGACTGCGGCTTGCCAGCGGATACCAGCGCGCCAGATAGACGACCACGGCGGGGAAGAACCCGGCCTCGGCCGCGCCCAGAAGCAGGCGCATGCCATAGAACTGCCAGGGGGTTTTGACGAAGATGGTCGCGCCGGCCAGCAGGCCCCAGGTCAACATGATCCGCGCGATCCACCGCCGCGCGCCGAAGCGCACCAGCATCAGGTTGGAGGGCACCTCCAGAAGGGCGTAGCTGAGGAAGAAGAGCCCTCCGCCCAGGCCATAGACGGCGGCGTTGAACCCCAGATCCGCGTTCATCTGGGCCGCGCCAAAGCCGATGTTGACCCGGTCCATGTAGGCGAACAGGTAGCCGAGGCCGAGCAGCGGCAGAGTGCGCCAGGCCACCTTGCGAAACAGAGGAGCGGCGCCGTCTTCCGGCTTGGACATCATGCTCCCCCTCGAGCGCGTATTGGCCAGCTTGAGCATTTCGCCTGAGCGGCGTCCAGCGTGACTGGAACGGCGGCGCGCTTGAACGCCGGCCGGAGACCTGATCGCCTTGCGGCTGGTGGCGGCGCTCCTCGCCTAGGCGGCTTCGCGGCGGCGGATGATGGCGTCCACCGCCCAGGCCCCGGCGCCCGCCGCGGCTACGTAAAGGAAGATCACCGCGTAGAGCGCCGCCTCGGCCCCATGATTGACCTGCGGGTCGAAGCTCACCGGCGCGCCTGGCCCGCCAAGGGCGTGGAACACGTGGAATCCGAAATAGGCGATGGCCATCTCGCCGGAGGCGATGAAGGCCGCGGGCCGGGTGAACAGGCCGATGACGATCAGCGCGCCGGCGACCAGTTCGATGATCCCGGCCACCAACAGCATCGGCGGCAGGGCGCCCGGCATCATCGCGGCCGGAAAATGCAACAGTTTCATCGCCCCATGCTCGAAGTAACACAGCCCGGCGATGATCCGCAGAAAGCTGAGGAGACGCGAAGACCAGGCGTCGAGAAAGCTCATGGCTGTTCCTCCGGCGGGGGTCGTTTTGACCGCCTGCGGCGCCACCGTGCCACGCGCCCGGGAAATGTCGAGCCGTGGCCGGCGCGGAGCCCATCGGGACCTGAGCCGTTGTCTGGGTGGAAGGAGACCGTGATGAAGTTCAAGACCGCCCTTCTGGCGACCCTGGGGGCCATGGTTATCGCCGCGCCGGCGGCGGCGCAGCCGAGGAATGACAGCGGCTATCGCCATCACCATCACCGCCACTACGTTCACGAGCGCCGCGGGTGCCATCTCGCCAAGCGCCCGCGCTACGGCGTGTTCGGCCAGCTCCACAATCGTCTGACCATCGTCTGCTGAGGGGCATCCCCGCCGAACAGGCATGGCCTGAGCCCGCGGACTGCTTGACAAGGCCGGCCACTGGCGCGCCTCAATGGCGCCAGGGAAACCCTTGGGGAGGGGCGGTCATGCGTGCTTTCCACCTCGCCGCGTCGGCGGCTCTGCTGTGCGTTGGCGTGGCCGGCGCGGCACACGCACAGCCGGCCACCTGTCCTCCATCGAGTCGCGGGCCAGGCAGCGTCGCCACCTACTATTATTTGCCAGCCGATCCGATCATCAACACCGACAGGGGCCTGAAGCCGGCCCCGATGAGTGCGAAAGGCGTGTGCATCGATCCCGCCGGTGACATTCATCTCTATTTGGCCGACGTCAATTACGTTGATCTGACTTTCAAGATCGATCCCCGCATCGGCAAGTTCGATGCAAACGATCAGGATGACGCCTTCACGGCCCCAGGGCAGGACTTCTGGTGGTCCACTTTTGTAACCCCCGACGGGACGACGTTGACGGTGAACCTCACCGCCATGGGTGATAAAAGCTATCACAAATATTTCATGCATTACCTTGATCCGAACGGTCATCGGCGAAAAATCGAGCCCGGCATCCACGATCACTAGGGCCGGTGAGCCGGGCGCATGAGCGCGCCCCGCTACTGGGCGTTCATCAGCTATTCCAGCCATGACGCGCGCGTGGCCCGCTGGCTGCAGCGGGCCATCGAGACCTGGCCGGTCCCTAGGCGCCTGGTGGGCGCGCCAACGCCGGCCGGTCCCGCGCCGCGGCGGTTTTCGCCGCTATTCCGCGATCGCTCGGAGCTGGCCGCCGAGGCCGATCTCGCCACCCGCCTGACGGCGGCCCTGGAGGCGTCGGCCTACCTGATCGTGGTCTGCTCGCCGCAGGCGGCAGCCTCGCGCTGGGTGGATGAGGAGATCCGCCAGTTTCGCGACCTGCACGGGCCGGGGCGCATCCTGGCGGTCATCGCCGAGGGCGGTGAAGGCCCGGCGCGCGAAGCCGCGTTTCCGCCCGCGCTGCGCTACCGGGACGAAGCCGGCGGCCGCATCGGCGCCGAGCCGATCGCCGCCGATCTGCGGCCGGGAAAAGATGGCCGCCGGCTGGCGAGGCTCAAGCTCGTCGCCGGCATGCTGGGCGTTGGCCTGGACGAGATCATCCATCGCGAGGCGCAGCGGCGCGCCGGGCGGCTCACCGCGATCGCCATCGCCGCCTCGGTCGGCGCGACGGCGATGGCTGGTCTGGCGGCGCTGGCCATCGTCTCGCGCAACGAGGCGCGCCTGCAGCGCGACCAGGCCGAGGGCCTGATCGAAACCATGCTCACCGATCTGCGCGGGCGACTGGAGCCGGTCGGCCGGCTCGACCTGATGGACGGCGTCGGGGCCAAGGCGCTGGCCTATTACGCCGCCCAGGACCCGGCCAGCCTGGATGCGGCCTCGCTCGAGCGCCGCGCCCGCGCCCTGCAGCTGATGGGCCAGATCAACCTCAACCGCGGTCATCCGGATCTGGCCCTGGCGGCGTTCCGCCAGGCGGCGGCGACCACCGGCGAGCTGCTGGCCCGCAAGCCGGGCGATGGCGAGCGCATCTTCGCCCACGCCCAGAGCGTCTATTGGGTCGGCGAAGTGGCCTACGAGACCGGCGACAGCGCCGCGGCCGAGCGCGGCTTTGCGACCTATTTGGCCCTGGCCGAGAGTCTGACGCGCCTGGATCCCGGACGTGACGATTGGCGGATGGAGGTGGGCTACGCCACCTATGACCTCGGCGCCCTTTATCTCGCCGAAGGGCGGACCAGCGCGGCGGCCGCCACGCTCACCCGCAGCCTGCAGGTCTGGCAGGATCTGCGCGGCCGGCGCCCAGCCGACACCGACGTGGCGGCTAATCTTGCCGAGGCGCTGGCCTGGCAGAGCGAGGCTTTCGAACAGCAGGGGCGGCTGGCGGAGGCCCGCGCCCAGCGCCTCGCCGAACTGGCGCTCTACCGTGGCCTGCTGGCGAAAAACGCCAATCTGGCCGACGCCAGGTTCGGCGTCATCGTCGCTGAACGCGCCCTTGCCCGCCAAGCGTTCTTCGGCGGCGATAGCGCCAGGGCCGTCGCCGGCTACCGGGACGTGGTCGCCAAGGCCGAGGCCCAGCTGAAGCTGGAGCCGGACAATGTGAGGCTATCGGGCGAGGTGGTGGTCACCCAGCTGGAGCTGGGCGAGGCGCTGTTGGCCGAGGGTCTGACCGCCGCGGCCGAGGCGGCGCGCCTGCGCGCGCTGCAGCTGTTGGCCGCCGCCCCGCCCAGGGGCCAGGACGCGCGCGAGTGGCGCCAGCACCGGGCCCGCGCCCACCTGCTGCAGGCGGCGATCCTGGCCACCCGGAAGGATGCGCCGGCGGCTCTGCGCCTCGATCAGGCGGTGCTTGGCCAGCTGCCGGCGAAGTCGACCGGGGCCACTGACACCCGCTGGCTCGCCGATCGCGCGCGGTTCCAGGCCGGCGATGCCCTGGCCATGCTGGGCCGGCGGGGCGAGGCGCGAGTCGCCTGGAGCGCGGTCGAGGCCGACCTGGCCGGGCCGCCGGCGCCGACCTGGCCACGCCTGGCGGCGCTGCGGACGAGCGCGAGGCGGCGACTGGCCGCCAGCTCTAGTGGATCAGGTAAAGCACCATCGCCAGGTTCGCGACGATCGAGCCCAGCCAGAGGGCGTCCATGACCGGCGCATGGCGGCTCGCCTGCGCCCGCAGGCGGCGGCGGGCTCGCCAATCGGTGGCCGCGGGTGGCGGTGATCAGGGTTACGTCTCCGGAGTGCATCGCCTCGACCGCCAACGGGCCGCTCCCCCTTTAGGCCTATTCCCTTGCCAATCGCGGAATTCCGTTGAAAGGTGTCCTCACCTTTTCAGGGAGGGTTACGCACTATGCGTCTGATGATTGTAGCCGCGATCGCGGCGCTCGCATTTGCTTCCACCGCCGACGCCAAGAGGGCGGCCAAGGCTCCTGCCGCCAAGCCCGCGGCGAGCGCGGCGGCGCCGGCCAAGACCGCGCGCTGCAAGGACGCCAAGGGGCACTACATCAAATGCCCGGCTACGGTCGCCATGACGCCCGCGGCCGCCAAGCCGGCGATGGCCGCCAGGCCGATGAAGTCGGCCGCCAAGTCCCGCACCGGTCCGGCCAAATGCAAGACCGGCGTGCCGTGCGGCAACAGCTGCATTCCCAAGGGAAAGGTCTGCCACAAGTCCTGACGTCTTAGTCGAACATCGCGGCGCGTCAGGCGCGTAGGGGGGCTTCACTCGACTGCGTGAGAGGAGTCGACATGGGCCTTTTCGATACATTGAAATCCGTCGCCGGGGGCGCCCTCGGCGGCGGCGATCCGCAGCAGATGCTCTCCGGGGCGCTGGAGAATTCGTCGGTCGGCGGCGTCTCCGGCATACTTGGCATGCTGCAGCAGAGCGGCCTCGGCGGCGCCGTGGCCTCGTGGGTTCCGGGGGGCGATCATGCGCCGGTGAGCCCAGATCAGTTGCAGGCGGCGCTTGGCGGCGAGCAGGTGCAGAACCTGGCCAACCAGTTCGGCGTCTCGCCCGACCAGTTGCTGGCGCATCTGTCCGAGCATCTTCCGGGGATGGCGGCCGCGCAGCAAGCCGGCGCCTGACCGGAGAATAGAATGCCTGGATCGGCCCCCGACGGGCGCCGATCCGGTGATCTTCGCCAGGTCGATCGGTCAGGACGGGACCGGCCAGACGAGCGGTCGACGCGTCACAACCGCGCCGCACTTGTTCGCCAAGCCTCAACGCCCACCCTAGAACCCCAGCCGACCCGACGATGATCATCAACGTTACATTCGACGCCAGCGCCGCCGGCGCCCCGCAGGGCTTCGAGGCCGACGTCAGCTATGTCGCCTCGCTCTTCGAGGCCCTGTTCACCAATCCGGTGACCATCAACATCGATGTCGGCTGGGGCGAGGTCGATGGCCAGTCCCTGTCCAAGAATTCGCTCGGCGAGAGCCTCCAGCATCCGAGCGTCGGCTACAGCTTCGCTCAGGTGGAGGGCGCCGCCCAGACCATCGCGGCCGACGGCGATCCCCTCCCGCTTCTGGCCCTGCCGACGTCCGATCCGACACACGGGGCGATCATCGACCCGGGGAGCGCCGAGGCGCGGGCGCTGGGCCTGATGGCGCCCAACTCCGGCTCCATCGACGGCTGGATCGGCCTCGCCAGCCAGCCAGGAACCTTCTTCTTCGATCAATCGCAGCCGGTGGACGGCGAATTCGACGCCATCGGCGTCATCGAGCACGAGTTCAGCGAGATTCTGGGCCGCGGCGCCGGCGGCGGCCCGCAGTATTTCACCGTCCTCGACATGTATCGCTATTCCGGCCACACGCTGGACGCGACCGGAACCGCCAATCCCGACGCCTTCTCCATCGACCGCGGCGCCACCGCGCTGCAGCTGTTCAACACCGATCCCACCGGCGATCCCGGCGACTGGGGAACGCCGGTCAATGAAGACGCCTTCCAGGCGTTCGCCGATTCCGGCCTGGCCGCCAACCTCAGCACCGTCGATCTGATCGAAATGGGCGCGCTCGGCTGGAGCGACATCCCGGCGATCCTGAATTCGGCGTTCACCAATGTGTTGTGGACCTCGCCGACCTCGCTGATCGCCGCCAACCCGACCCTGACCCTGGCCAACGGGACCATCGTCGACAATCCCATCCACACCGACGCCGGCCAACTCGCCGGTCTGGCCAGTGGAATTGCGGACCAGCAGTCGACGCTCCAGCAGGGTTTGACCAGCGTCGAGCAGATGGCCATCGCCACCACCACGGTCTCCACGCTCAGCTATGAGTTCTTCACCGGCAAAACCCCCACCGCCGCCGGCTACCAGTATCTGATCGACAGCTCGAGCAACCCCAACAATCTCGATTCGCCCTACTATGCCCTGTTCAACATCCAGAACCGGTTCATCAACTTCGCCGTCAACCTCGGCAAGGACGGGGCCGGCATGGTTCCGTTCAACGATACCTACGGCGCCGACACCCTCGCGCAGGCTGCGACCAGCGCCTACACCGAGATCTTCGGCTTCGCCCCGGCGGCGGGCAAGATCGACACCATCCTCAACAGCACGGTGAGCTTCAACGGGATCAGCGAAACCCGGGCGCAGTACTTCGCCGCTTATGGCGGCGATGGCCCAAACGGCATCGGCGCCAAGGCTGCCATGGTCGGCTGGCTGCTGGAGGTGGCGGTGCAGTCCGACCTCGGCCCCTACGCCCACGCCGCCGACGCCTTTCTGAACGATCTGGCGCTCGGCAATGCTCAATTCAACATCGATGTCCTGACCGCCTACGGGTTCACCCACCAGACGCCGCTGATCGGCGTCAGCGGGGGCTGACCGGTCCAAAAGCCGTGAGACGCTAGCGCGCCGGGGCGGGCTCAATTAATATCGCTTCCTCCCGCCAGGGAACGCCATCAACCGCTGGCCGCGCGATGCGCATCGCCCGGCCTCAGCGCCGGTTCCTGAGACAAAGAGCCAGTGGTCATCCGCCGCGATTTGAGCTAACCGCCCCGCCGCCGGACCGCGCTCACGGCACGCAGAAAGAGATGTAGATGAAGGTTCTCCCGAGTCCCGGTGGCAAGGCCACCCCGCTCGACCGGGCCATGCGCTCGATGCGGCCGACGATCGTCGTCGCCATCGTGTTCAGCCTGTTCATCAACCTGCTGGCGCTGGTCAGTCCGATCTACATGCTGCAGGTCTACGACCGGGTGCTCTCGAGCCGCAACGAGATGACCCTGCTGTTCATCACCCTGATCGCGGTGTTCCTGTTCCTGGTCTATGGGGCGCTGGAGGCGTTGCGCACCCAGGTCCTGGTGCGGGCGGGCATCCGATTCGATTCCGAAGTCCGCGGGGCGGTGTTCAAGAGTGTGCTGGCCGGCACCCTGTCCAAGAAGGGGGCCGGGCCGCAGGCGTTTCGCGACGTCGACTTAGTGCGCGAGTTCATGACCGGCGCCGGGCTGATCTCGTTCTGCGATGTGCCCTGGATTCCGGTGTTCATCTTCGTCTGCTTCGTGCTGCACGTCTATTTCGGCATCCTGGCGATCCTCGCCGGGCTGGTGATCCTGGGGCTGGCGGTGTGGAACGACTTCGTCACCCGCATACCCCTGCAGCGGGCCACCGTGGCCTCCATCGGGGCCCAGAACGACGCCTCGACCACCATGCGCAACTCCGAAGTCATGCACGCGATGGGCATGTGGCCCGGCCTGCAGCGGCGCTGGGAGAACAGCCGCGATGATCTGATCGCCTGGCAGGCTGCGGCCAGCGACCGGGGCGGCGCGATCATGTCGACCATCAAGCTGCTGCGGCAGGTGGTCCAGACCCTGATCCTCGGCGGCGGCGCCTATCTGGCCATCACCGGCCACATCTCCGCCGGGGCGATGATCGCCGCCTCGATCCTGGTCGGCCGCGCGCTGGCCCCGATCGAGCAGGCGGTCGGCCAATGGAAGCACTTCATCGCCGCGCGCGGGGCCTGGGACCGGGTGCAGACCACGTTCCGCGCCGGCGACGGCGGCGAGGGGCGCATGCCGCTACCGGCGCCTAAGGGTGTGCTGGCTGTCGAGATGGCCAGCATCGTGCCGCCAGGCGGCGCCCGGGCGGTGGTCCACCAGGTCAATTTCACCCTCGAGCCCGGCACCTGCCTCGGCATCATCGGTCCCTCCGCGGCCGGCAAGTCGAGCCTTATGCGCGGGCTTGTCGGCGTGTGGCCGATCGCCGCCGGGGCGATCAAGATCGACGGCTTCGACCTTCGGCAATGGGATCCGCTGCAACTCGGCCAATATGTCGGCTATCTGCCACAGGACGTGGAGCTGTTCTCGGGCAGCGTCGCCGACAACATCTCGCGCTTCAGCGACTTCAAGGTCGACGAGGTCATCGACGCCGCCCGCATGGCCGGAGTCCACGAGATGATCCAGGCGCTGCCCAACGGCTACGACACCCAGATCGGCGACGGCGGCGCCTCGCTTTCGGCCGGTCAGCGCCAGCGCGTGGCCCTGGCCAGGACCCTGTTCCGGCGTCCGCCGATAGTGGTTCTCGACGAGCCCAATTCCAGCCTCGACGCCAACGGCGAACAGGCCCTGGCGCAGGCGATCGCGCTGATGAAGCGCACCTCGACCATCATCTTCTCGACCCACAAGACCAACCTGCTCGGCTTGGCCGACAAGATCATGCTGCTGCAAAACGGCGTCGTCGCTCAGTTCGGTGACCGCGACGGGGTGCTGGTGCCGTTGATCGAAGCCGGCCGCGCCGCGGCCACCGCCAAGGCCCCTGGTTAGGAACGCGCCTTAGACGCCGAACAGGATTTCGTAGGTGATCGGGTCGTAATAGCGGAGCAGCTGGCGCACGAAAGCCCGCGGGTCGATATCGAGCGCCGCCGCCCACACGCCGTAGCGGTCGGGCGGGATGCGGCCCCGGCCCGTCTCTAGCTGGGAGATGAAGGTGTAGTGTTCCGTGCCAACCTTCGCGGCCAGCTGGCGCTGAGACAGACCCGCGCCTTCGCGCAGCTCCTTGAGCCATCGACCGCCTTCGCGGCGCAGGTCCTGAACGTCGGCGGCGCTGCGCTTTTGTGGATTGCCGTACATAATGTTGGCCCCACGTTGATCCTGAGCCCCCGCTACATTTGCGCACTCGGCCGGCCCAAATCAAGCTTTAGTTAACACTTTGCTGGACCCGCCCTGCGCCAGGGCCAGACCCGGCTAGGTTGTCAGCAGCCGCCGCAAGGTCTCCGGCAGGGCCAGATCGATGCCCCGCGCGGTGGAATAGGCGCCGTTGATTTGAGTGGTGGCCATCACCAGCCGGCGATAGGCGCGGAACACTTCCGGGTCAGGCGCCTGGGGCCGTGTCCAGAAACGGTCGAGGCCGTCCTGATGGGTCATGCCGCGAATGTCGTAGGTGGCGCAGCCGAGGACGATGGTGGGGCGTTCCAGCTCGATGCCCGCCAGACCGGCGGTGGAGTTGACCGAAATCACGCCGCACGAGCGGCGGACGATCGCCGGCAGGTCGCCGCCGTCGAGATAGATCGCCCGGTCGCCGACGCCCCGGGCCGCGGCCAGCCGGCGGATGATCGCCCGGTGGTTCTCCAGCCCGTGGTCGAGCGGATGGCATTTGAACACCAGCTGAGCCTTCGGCGGCGCATGGGCGGCGAAACTGGTCATCACCTGATCGATGAAATCGGTGACCGTCTTGACCGAGGAATGCTTCACTAGCTGGCTGTCACCCGGCCGCTGCAGGATGGCCAGATACATCGGCCGATCGGCGCTCATGATCCGGCTCAGCACCCCTTGCGTGCGCCCGGCGAGCAGGTGCTGCAGGATATAGCGGCGGATGTGGCCCGCCGCCTGCAGAAGGGGCGAATAGGGATAGGCGAAGCGGAAGTTGGGGAAGGCCGGAAAGCCGAGATAGGCCAGCACATGGTAGCCGAAGATCCGCGCCACCCCGGCGCGGGCGATCCTGCCGACACCAACATGGGGGGTGTCGGGCATGAACTTGGCCATCTGGCGGAAATAATCGGGATCGCGCGGCAGGCGCGAGGAGCCGTTCACGCCATCGCGCTCGAGGGTGATCCAGTCGGGCCGGAAATAGCCCTGCTCGAGGACATGGATCTTGACGTCCAGCCGGCGCGCGCGGCGCATTGCGGCGACGCAGTAGGGGTTGGAATCGCCGTAGACGATGAGATCGGACACCCGTTCGCGCTGGAGATGAGCGGCGATCCAGGAGGGCCAGGCGCGCGCGTGGCCGCGGTAGGGCGCCGCGTCCCTCGGTCCCCAGTCGGCGGCGTCGCCGGCGTTAAGGATGATGCGGCTGCAGCGGGCCCCCTCGGCGCGCAGGGATTCGGCCAGCAGCCTCGAAAACGGCCCGAACGGCGCGCCCACGAACAGGAAGTGGCGTTCCTGGATGCCTTCGTAGGTGCGGCCTTCGGCGGCCAGGAGGCGCGCCGTCCTGGGGGAGGCTTCGGCGCGGCGACCATCGAGCGAGGAGATACTCAACGGCCATTCCCCAGCTTAGCGGGACGACTGGCCGCCGTCCTTGAGAACGCCGCCACCGCTAACGCCCGACTGGCGACTTCGCTCCGCTGGGCGGCCACGGTCATTTCAGCACCGGGGTGACCGTCAGGTTGTAGGTGACCTGTGAGACCAGCGACACCAGCTCCAGGAACTTGCGCAGTTCGGTGCTGTCGGAGCGCGGAACATAGATCAGGTCGTTGGGTTGGATAGCGAAGCTGTTGGCGATGAAGAAGCTCACCGGCTGGAGCATGTTCAACCGATAGACCACCGGCACCCCCTTGGGGGTCGCCGGCGCCGTCAGCCCGAGGGCCCTGGCCACCGTCGGCCGCTCGAAGCGGAACACCAGCACAGAGGCGGCGTTGGCGGTCATGGTGTCGAGGCCGCCGGCGCGGCTGATGGCTTCAGCCAGGGTGAGGCCCTCGTCCTCGATCGGCGATTCGTTGACCCGGCCTAATGCCCCGAAGACGCTGTATTTCCGCGGCGCGTAGAGCAGGCGAATCTGGTCGTGCGGGGCCAGGCGCACATTCTCGTCGCTGCGCCGCAACAGAGCGGTGAACGGGGCCGAGGCCTGGGTGTCGCCGCGCACCAGGGTCACGGTGATGTCGGCGGGCGGCTTGGTCGGCCCGCCGGCCACGGCCAGGACGTCCAGCAGGCGTTCGTTGTAGGGGGTCAGCGGCACCCGGCCGACGCTGCGCACCTCACCCATCACGGTCACCGAGTTGGTGAAATTGCCGACCAGGTTGACTTGCACCTGCGGGTTGACGGCCCGCCCGCGCAACGCCGCCTTGATCGCCTCGGCCGCCTCGGTGACGGTCATGCCCTGGATGTGGACTGGGCCGGCGAACGGAATCGGCACGCAGCCGGACTTGTCGATGGTGAGGCGGGGCACGCTCTGGCTCGATCCGCCGTCGGCCCTGGCCTCGCCGGTGCTGGTGAAGCTGGTCATGCCGCCCGGCTCGTAGATGGCCACGTCGACGACATCGCCCTCGCCGAGACGATCGTTGGGCAGGGTGCTGGCGGCGGCGGCCAGACCGGCCAGAGCCGGCGGCGGCATGGCGGCGATGCGCTCGGCGTCGGCGTAGCTCAGATCAACGAGCGAATAGCCCTTGGCCGCCGCCGGCTGATCCGCCTTGCCGAAGGTGCGGCCGGAAGGTCCATCATGAGGCAGGCTGGAGCAGGCCCATAGCGCCAACGCCGGGAGAAAAAGGGGCCAGATGCGCATAAAGTCTCCAGACCGCGGCTTGTATGAATCTCGCTAGAGCAATGTCAATAGTATGGCTTTTCACCCGCGGCCGGGCTCCCCACCGCGCTACTCGACGTCGATCCGATCGCGGACAAATCGCAGCAGGAACAGGCCCGCCAAGGTCAGCGCGGCGGCCCAGGCGATCGGATAGCTGAAGGTGTAGAAGGTGGGCGTGAACGGGCCGAAGAACCCGGCCCGTATCATCTCGATGCAATGGATGAACGGGATCTTCAGGACGGTGCTGCGGTACTGCGGCGGCAGCCAGGCGACCATGTAGAAGGTGCCCGACAGCGGCACCAGGATGTAGGTGAACAGCTGCACGAAGCGCTCGACGTATTCGAACACCTCGGCGATCGCCCCCAGGATCAAGGCGATGCCGAAGGCGATCCAGCCGAGCACGAACCAGCCGATGTAGATCAGGGGAAGGTCCGCCGGAGCCTCCATCAGCCCGAGGATCATCAACACCCCCACCGCCACCGCGAACGACAGGGTGACGCTGATCACCTCGAGGGACAGGCGGGCGACGTAAAGGTGCAGAACCGTGATCTGCCGGTGATAGAGCAGGGGAACGTTGGCGCGCACGCTGTTGACCCCGTGGCTGATCAGATGCCTGACCAGGATCAGCGGCATGTAGCCGGTGACCACGAAAGCGGAAATGCGGATGCCGTGCTCGTAGGCGGGCCGGATGACGTTCCACATGATCAGGACGCCGAAGGTGAAGATCAGCGGCTCGCCCAGAAGCCACAGGAAGCCGATGTTGTCGCGCCCATAGCGGGTGGAAAGCTCGCGCATGATCAGCGCCCACAGGATGCGCGCGTGGCGGCGAAAATTGGCGACGATGTCGTGGAGCATGGCTGGGTGGGCGGGCCTCGATGCGCCTATAGACCGGGCCCGGCGGGTCCGTCGAGGCGGCTCAGCGGCCGAGCAGGGTCGTGGCCAGCATGGCCAAGGCGCAGATGCTGATCACCACCACCGCTGAGACCAGCACATAACGCACCACCACCCCTTCGAACGACAGCTTGCGTCCCGCGACCGTCTCCTGCGGGAAGATCTGGTCCGGGCTGACGATGATCTTGCGCGCTGGTGGCCGGACCGGCGCGCGGCGGCCCGTTTGGTCGTTGGCGGGCTCGAGGGATAGGCGCGGCTTGGTCACGCTGGCTCCGGCTGTCGCGGCCCCCGTCTGCAGAATGCCTGGGAACGGCCACCCTGTTCAAGGGCCGACGGCGCCGTCCAGGGCCGATTCGACGATGCCGAAATGGGCCCGCCAAGTCGGCGGTTCAAGGCGATCCACGGCCGGACGAGAGGCTGCCGCGGCGCAAATGGCCTCCATCCACGCCGGCCCGTCGAGCGGGTCGATCAGTCGAGCGCCGGTGGCCAGCTCGCGATGCACCGGGATGTCGGAGGCGATCACCGGCGTACCCAGCGCCAGGGCTTCGATCACCGGCAGGTTGTAGCCTTCGGCGAAGGAGGGCGAGAGCAGCGCCGCCGCGCCGGCGATCAGGCTGGCGACCTGGCGGTCGCCAAGGCCGGCGACCTCGTGCACGTGGCGGAGCACGCTTGGCGAGCGCTCCAGCTGGTCGACCACCGCCTCGTTTTCCCAGCCCCGACGGCCGATCAGCACCAGGGGGGGAGTGGCTTCCCCCAGCCGCTCATCGAGACGCCGCCAGAGGGCGAGAAGGAAGCCGAGGTTCTTGCGCGGTTCGATGGTGCCGACGCAGACGAAGTAGGGGGCCGCGCCGGTCGGTCCCCCGGCCCGATCGAGGAAGGCGGCTTCGATGCCCAGCGGCGCGGTCACGCATATGGGCAGGGCGAGCCCGCGGCTGGCGGCGAAGCCGGTGAGGGCGGTCGCGGTCGCCTGGGAGTTGGTGATCAGGCGCCAGGCGTGATTGAGGCAAGCAATGATGCGGCGTTCGTGCCGCGGGCCGCCGCCCGGACTGCAGAACTCAGGAAACTCCAGCGGGATCAGGTCGTGGATCAGCACCACCGGTCTCACCCCCGCCCTGGCCAGCCGGCTGAGCAGCAGGGGATGCTCGAGACCATAGTGATTGACGTTGACGAACAGGGCGCCTGGCTGCAGGCGCAGGGCCCTGGGCGCGGCCAGGGCGGCGGCCACGGCTCCGGCCACGCCGGCGGCTTCGCGGCCAAGCGGCCTGGGGAGGGGCCGCACGGCTCGACCCGCGGCCGCCGGACGCCGCAAGGCCCCGATGAGCGCGTTCCATGTCGCCTCGCCGGGTGGTGGGCCCGCCTCGCGCCGCTCGCCGGAGGTGATTTCGACCAGCTCCTGGAAGCGGCGCATGGGCAGGCGCGAAAGGTAGCCCAGGCGCGACCACACCGGGATCAGGCTGACGCCTCTCCGCTCCGAAAGCCAGCGGGCGTAGGCGAAGACCACGCGGTCGATGCCGGTCGGCGATGATCGGGCCCCGCGCAGGAACAGGCGCGAAGCGTCGAAATAGACCACCGACATGGCGTCAGAACCGCTCCGGCGGAAAAGCCCGGCGCCGATGTGGCATGGCCAAGGCCGCGGTTCAATCCGCCCTCTCAAGATGGCGCGACACCCCGCGGCCGCGCTGGACTTCCAGGCGGCTTGCGTCTAGTCGCGCCGTGAATGTCCAGAGAGCGTTCCGAAAAAGTCGGCACTGGCTCTTCGATGAGAACGCGCTCACGTGCTTGAGTCGCGAGCACGATTGGGCGATCAGGCGGTTCCGCCTGATCGCATCGTGCTCTAGGAGTTTTCGATGGTAGGCGCGATCGCCGTTCTGGCCTTCCTGGGCGGTCATTACCAACCCCCGGCCTGGTGGCATGGGTCCGACGCCCACACGCGCTGGCATCGCACCGCCGGCTGGGATCTGAAGATCCGGCGCGACCGCTTCACCGGCGCGAACGCCTGCACCCTGTTCCGCCGCAATGTGGTCTATTCGGGTGGCGTGATCACCTTCCGCTTCGCCCACTACGTCGATACCGCCAACGCCCAGTTCAGGATCGGCGCTGGGCCGCTGCGCAGCGTCGGATCAGTGGCCGTCGAGTCGGCCGGGCTCGGAGCCCGCTTCGAGGGTCCCAACCTGCGCAATCCCAGCAATGGCGAGGTGCACATCCCCGCCGACGTCGTCGGGCCGGCCCAGAGCGTCTCGATCAAGCCCAACGCGCACATGAGCCACCGCACATTCGACCTGCGCGGCTTGTCGCGCGCCGTGGAGATGGCTAAGGGGCAGCGCTGCGACGACCTTGGGGGACCAGACAGCCTCGACCAGGGCCAATCTTGATTGCACCACCCCTTTCCCCATCTCGCCGCGGATAGTGATAGCGGCCGCTTCCCGAGGCGCGCCGAGACGCGCTCCAACGCCAGTTAGGACTTAAGCTCGTGACCATGACGGACATCCGCCGTCCAAGCTCCGATACGCGCCGCGTCGTCGCTATCGGCGTGGCGATCATCGCCATCACCTTCGGCATCCTCGGCCTGTGGGCGGCGCTGGTCCCCCTGGGCAGCGCGGTGATCGGCCATGGGTCGGTGGCGGTCCAGTCCAATCGCCAGACCATCCAGCATTTCGAGGGTGGGATCGTCAGCAAGATCCTGGTTCATGAAGGCGATCACGTGAACGCCGGGCAGGTGCTGTTCGAGCTTTCTCCGGTGCAGGCCGACGCGGCCCTGGCCAGCGCCCGCAACCAGCTCTTCAGCCTCCTGGCCAAGTCCGACCGGCTGAGCGCCGAGCGCGACGGCCGCGCCCAGATCAGCTTTTCGCCCGAGGTGCGGGCCCAGGCCGGCGATCCGCTGGTTCAGCGGGCGATGGGCGATGAAACCACCGAGTTCGACGCCCGGCGCGCCAACCTCGCCGACCAGGTGGCGGTGCTCAACGCCCGCATCGCCGAGCTCAAGACCCAGATCAGCGGCATCGATGTCCAGCGTCAGGGCATGCAGCAGCAGGTGGCCTATCTCGACGACGAGATCGGCGGCCTCACTCAGCTCTATCAGAAGGATCTGGTGCCCAAGCCGCGCATCCTGGCGCTGGAGCGGGATCGGGCCCAGCTCAAGGGTCAGATCGGCGGCTCGATCGCCGACAAGGCGCGCGCCCAGGAATCGATCGGCGAGACCACCCAGCAGATCAACCAGCTGCGCGAACAGTTCTTCACCGAGGTGAGCAAGGATCTGAGCGACACCCAGACCCAAATCGCCGACGTCCGCCAGAAATATGCGGTGGCTCAGGACGCCGCCAGCCGGGTCAACGTCACCGCGCCGATGTCGGGGGTGATCCAGAACCTCAAGGTGTTCACCGTCGGCGGCGTGGTCAGGCCCGGCGAGCCGATGGTCGATATCGCGCCGGACAAGGGGGCGATGATCATCGAGGCCAGATTCTCACCCAACGATGTCGACAGCATTCACGCCGGCCAGACCGTGCAGGTGCGGTTCTCGACTTTCCACTCGCGCACCATTCCGATTATCAACGGGACCATCCGCTCGGTGTCCCAGGATCGCCTGGTCGATGAGATGGCCAAGACCTCCTACTACATGGCCATCGTCGATGTGCCCGAGGGCAACCTGCCGGCCGAGCTGAAGGGTAAGCTGCGCGCCGGCATGCCGGTGGAGGTGATCGCCCCGACCGGCCAGCGCACCGCCCTGCAATATATCTTCCGGCCGCTCAGCAACGCCCTGACCGGGGCCATGCGCGAGAAGTGAGCGCATCGCCGGGGTGGAGAAACGGGCGCTCATAACCGGCGTCACCGGTCAGGACGGGGCCTACCTGGCCCGCTTCCTGCTGGCCAAGGGCTATCGGGTCTTCGGCCTGGTGCGCCGCTCGGGTTCGGCCGAGTTCGTGGGCGAGCGCCTGAAATGGCTCGGCGTCTATGACCAGGTCGAGCTCCTGGACGGCGACATGGTCGATGTCGCCTCGCTGGTCCGGGTCTGCCGCGAGGCCGCGCCCGAGGAGATCTACAATCTCGCCGCCCAGAGCTTCGTCACCTCCTCGTGGCGACAGCCGTTCCTGACCGGCGAGGTGACCGCGCTCGGGTGCACCAATCTTCTCGAGGCCATGCGTCTGGAGCTGCCGGACGCGCGCTTCTACCAGGCCTCGTCGTCAGAGATGTACGGCCTGGTCCAGGCGCCGATTCAGAACGAGGGGACGCCGTTCTATCCGCGCTCGCCCTACGCGGTGGCCAAGCTCTACGCCCACTGGGTGGCGATCAACTACCGCGAGAGCTTCGGACTGCACGTCTCCTGCGGCATCCTGTTCAACCACGAAAGCCCGCTGCGCGGCATCGAGTTCGTCACCCGAAAGGTCACCGACGGCGTGGCGCGCATCAAGCTTGGCCTGGCTGACACGCTGCGCCTGGGCAATCTCGACGCGCGTCGCGACTGGGGCCACGCGGCCGACTACGTCGAGGCCATGTGGCTGATGCTGCAGCAGGACGCGCCGGACGACTTCGTCATCGCCAGCGGGCGCACCACGGCGGTGCGGGAGATGGCCAGGATCGCCTTCGAGCACGCCGGCCTGGATATGGACGCGCACCTCCTCGTCGATCCTGCCCTGCTGCGCCCGGCCGAGGTCGAGCATCTGGCGGGCGATCCGGCCAAGGCCTGCCGGACCCTGGGCTGGAAGGCCCGCATCCCCCTCGACGCGATGATCCGCGAGATGGTCGACGTCGACCTGGTCAGGGTGGCTCGGGAGGCGGCGCTGAAGCGCCCGTCTCTGGTTTGATGGCGCCGGTGGTCATCCTGGGCGCCGGCGGCCACGCGCGGGTGGTCATCGAGCTGATCATCGCCAGCGGCGGCACGGTGGCGGCGCTGACCGATCGCGACCCCACGCCGCGCGAAGTGCTGGGCGTGCCGGTGGTCGGCGATGACGCGGCCCTGGAGGGTCTCTACGCGCACGGCCTGCGCCACGCCTTCATCGCCATCGGCGACAACGCCGCGCGGCTGGCGGCGCGAGCGATCGTGGACACTCTCGGCTTCAGCCTGGTCAATGCGGTCAGTCCCAGGGCCATCGTCTCGCCCAGCGCCACCTTGGCGCGCGGCGTCGCGGTGATGGCCGGGGCGGTGATCAACGCCGGCGCCGGCATCGCCGATCTGGCTATCATCAACACCGGCGCGGTGGTCGACCACGAGTGCCAGCTGGGCGCCGCCTGCCACATCGGCCCAGGCGCGGTCCTCGCCGGCGCGGTTTCGATTGGCGAGCGGGCGCAGATCGGCGCCGGGGCCACGGTGACGCCGGGCAGGAGCATCGGCGTCGGGGCCATTGTCGGCGCGGGCGCGTGCGTGGTCGGTGACGTCGCCGAGGGCGCCACCGTGGTCGGCGTTCCGGCCAGGGCGCTCAGGCGATGACCGTGACAGCGGATTCGAGGCTGATCCAGGCCGGCGCGCCGCAGCTCGACGGGCGCGAGGCGGAGTATGTCGCCGAATGCCTGGCGACCAGCTGGATTTCTTCCAACGGCCGCTTCATCGCCGACTTCGAGGCGGCGGTGGCGTCGTTCCTCGGCGTCGAACACGCCGTGGCGACCTGCAACGGCACCGTGGCGCTGCACCTGGCCCTGGCGGCGATGGGGATCGGCCCCGGCGACGAAGTGCTGGTCCCCACCCTGACCTTTATCGCCAGCGCCAATGCGGTCACCTATTGCGGGGCCAGGCCGGTGTTCGTCGATTGCGAGGCCGACAGCTTCAACCTCGATCCAGCGGCGCTCGCGGCCAAGATCACGCCGCGCACGCGGGCGATCATGCCGGTGCACCTGTTTGGCCATCCGGTGGACATGGATCCGGTGATCGCCGTCGCCCGCGCCCACGGGCTGATGGTCATCGAGGACGCGGCCGAGGCCATCGGCGCGCGCTACAAGGGCCGGCCGGTGGGCGCTCTCGGCGACTGCGCCACCCTCAGCTTCTACGGCAACAAGATCATCACCACCGGCGAGGGCGGCATGGTGCTGACCAGCGATGGCGCGCTGGCGGAGCGGCTGCGCCTGCTGCGCGGGCAGGGGATGGATCCGGCGCGCCGGTTCTGGTTCGAGGTGATCGGCTACAACTACCGGATGACCAACATCGCCGCCGCCATCGGCCTGGCGCAGATGGAGCGCGCCGACGCCCACCTGGCGGCCCGGCGGCGGATCGCCGAGGGCTACGCCCGGCGTCTGGCTCCGCTCTCGCCGCGGATCAGCCTGGCCCCCAGCCGCGTTTGGGCCCAGAGCGTTCACTGGATGGTCGCGGTCATGCTGAGCCAGGCGCAAAATCGCGATCAGGTCATCGCCGCCATGGCCGCCGACGGCATCGAAACCCGCCCGGTCTTCCATCCCATGCACATGATGCCGCCCTACGCCGAAAGCGCCGCCTATCCCAACGCCGAGCGGCGCTCGGCCGCCGGCCTGTGCCTGCCGACCCACGCGGGTCTCAGCGAGGCCGACCTCGACCGGGTGTGCGCCTCGCTGGCCGCCGCCACCGCCACGGTTAAGCCATGAACCTTTCGCTTAGGCAGCAAGCCCGCATGACCCAATCGCCACCCGTTTTCGCCTCGCTCGCCCTGGCGGCGCTCGCCCTCGGCCTTGGCCCGGCGCGCGCCGAGACCCTGGCCGACGCCGTCGCCTACGCCTACCAGACCAACCCCTCGCTGCAGTCGGAGCGCGCTTCCTTGAGATCCCTGGACGAATCCTGGGTCCAGGCGCGGGCCGGCTATGCGCCCAACGTCACCGCCTCGGCCGGCGAGACCAGCTACCACGAGCGACTGAACGGCCACAGCTTCTACGCCAACACCGACAGCGAGACCCTGGCTCTGGTCCAGCCGCTCTACACCGGCGGCAGGCTGCGCAGCCGGCTCACCCAGGCCCAGGCCGGCATCCTCGCTGGGCGCGAGGCTCTGCGCCGATCGGAAATGGACGTCCTCGAGCGGGTGGTCGCCGCTTACGTCGGGGTGCTGCGCGATGAGGAGATCTGGAAGATCAACCAGGACACGGTCGCCGCTCTGCAGCAGCAGGTCTCCGACACCCTGGCCCGGTTTTCGGTGCGCGAGGTGACCATGACCGACGTCGCCGAGGCCAAGGCCAGGCTGGCGAGCGCCCAGTCGTCGCTGGCCAACGCCCAGGGCGCCCTGGCGGTCTCCCGGGCGCAGTTCGTCAACGTGGTCGGCCAGCCGCCGGGCGACCTCGCCCCGCTGCCGGAGATTTCCGCCGTGCCGGCCAGCCTCGAGAACGCCTTCGACGCCGCCGAGATCAACAATCCGCAACTGCTGCAGGCCAAATACACCGAGGAGCGTTCGCGGGCCCGGATCGCGGAAGCCAAGTCGGCCGCCCTGCCGCAGATCTCCGCCCAGCTCGCCTGGCAGCACACGCCGTTCCTGCCCTACGCGCCCTCGCAGGGCTTCAACGACGCCAAGACGGCGATGGTCACCGTCAGCCAGGCGCTGTTCAACGGTGGCATGATCGCCTCCCAGGTCCGCCAGAGCGTCGAGCAGAACAACGCCGATCGCCTCAACATCGATGACGCTCGCCAGCAGGCGGTGCTCGCGGTGTCGACCGCGTGGGAGCAGCTTTCCGCCTCGCGCAGTCAGATCAGCAGCTACGACGCCGAGGTGAAGGCCGACGAATTTTCCTTCTATGGCAACCGCCAGGAGGAGAAGATGGCCCTGCGCACCACCATCGAGGTGCTGAACGCCGAGCTGGAGCTGACCACGGCCCAGCAGAATCTGGTCCGCTCCCGAGCCACCGAATATGTCGCCAGAGCCCAGCTCCTGCAGGCCATGGGGGTGCTGACGCCGGAGGCTCTGACCTCCAAGGTCGCCGCCTACGATCCCGCCGCCTATTTCCGCCATGTGCAGCACAAGGGCGAGACGCCGCTGGAGTGGCCGGCCAGGGTGGTGGAAAAGGTGCTGACCCCGCCGATCGGACCCAATCCGCCGGCGGCGATCGCCGAGGCGCACCCGGGCGGCTCGTCCATGCCCCCCAAGCCGACCGGCGAGGGCCCGATCCGCTCGATCCTCTCGACCCTGGACACCCCGCCGCCGGAGCCGAAGTGACGACTGGATAGGCGCGGGCGCGACCGTTGCGCGCATCGGAAAGCGTGGCCGCCATTTGCACCTTTACGCCTCGCTTACCTTCGTTATCCTACGCTCGTCGTCGCCCCCGCCGCCGGGCGGGTTTTGGGAGGGCCCTCGCCAGACATGTCGGCTCAGGTCGTCTCACTGTTCAATTACGTCGAGCGCGCGCGCGACTGGACCCAGCGCGAGCTGGCCGAATTCTATCGCGTCGAAAGCGCCCTCATCCAGGCCGGGCTGACCCTCGAGACCGAGCGCGGGGTCACCGACGAGGGCGAGCCCTGGTTCGTGTTCTGCCGCGCCGACACCGGCGAGGCCTTCATCCATTTCGCCAGGGTCGATGGCAAATACATCGCCGTGGGATCGGCCCTCGACCAGGTGGTCGAGGGGCGCGACTTCAGCGCCCTGGTGCAAGAGATCCTCGGCGCCCAGGCGTGGATAATGGCCAAGGCGCGCTCGCGCTCCAACGTCTTCCTGCATCCCTCGGCGCTGCTGATCGCCATCGTCGGCGCGGCCTTCTTCCACAGCGGCGAGGCCAAGGCGGGCGAGCTTTCCGATCACGGCCGCACCGCCGTGCGCAAGCACGTCCTGCCGATGCTGATCAAGCTCAGCGCCGAGCAGCCCGCGCCGCTCGACGCCGGCGAGACCGCCGCCATCGTCTCCAGCGTATTGCTGGAATGGGCCAAGCTGTCGCCGGCTGTCCTCGCCGGGCGCGATGTCCTGCCGCTGATCACCGCCTCCAGCGCCGACCTGGCGCCGTTGGCATTCGCGCGCGGCGGCGGGACTCTGGCCGATGTCCTCTGGCACAACACCGCCCAGAGCGATCTGGCGGCGCCCCCGGCGTTGATATCGCACCATATCGAGGTTCAGGCGCCGGCCCAGGATCTGATCGCGCCGGTGATCTCATCGCCCTCGGTCGAACACATGGATCTCGGCGCCCAGGGGCTCGACGCCGGTCTCGCGCCGCCAGCCCCGATGTTCGTCCAGGTCACGCCGGTGACCTTCGCGGTGGTCGCCCAGGGCTCTCCCTCCGAGGCCGTCCAGCTGGTCGAATCCTCGAATCTGGCGAGCTACCTGGCGCTTCAGCCGGTCGTGGTCCCGCCATCGCCTGAATTGATCAACCTGGTCGACCACGGCGCGCACGAGACGCTGTCGGCGCCGCCGCTGTTGGCGCCCGCCCAGAGCCTGCCGGCGCTCGGCGAAGCGATGCCTCCCGCGCCGACGCCAAGCCACGGGCCGTCGGCGCCGCCGCCGCTCATCGATCCCCACATCATGGCCGAGGTGCAGCAGTTCTCGGCCGAGGTCAGCACGCTCGACGTCGCCGTCACCGGCCACCAGATCATCCTTTACGATGGGGCGATCTTCAATCACCTGCCCCCCGGCACCATCCTGGAAAGCATGACCTTCAACTTCGCCGATGGCAGTTCGATCAGCCTGGTGGGCACCGCCGCCGAACTGCAAAATCTGCAGCTGACGTGAGGCGCGCCGGCGGCGCGTCCCCCGCGCCTGGGCGGTCAAGCATGGCGCAACCCCGGCTAGGTCAGGCGATCCGGGGCGCGATAATCGGCGCGCGGCCACCGCCGCCGGCCTCGGAGGTCTATCCGCCGGTATCGCCAAGCCCTCCCTCGCCGCCAGCCAAGAGCGACCAGGCTCCGCCGCGCGCGACCGAGGCCGAGCTGATCCACGCCGTGCAGGCCCTGCGCGAGCAGGTGCGCTGGCTGGGGGAGGCGGTGGATCTGGTTCGCCGGGATCATGTGGCCATGACCGGCGAGCTCACCGCGATCAAGGAAAGCTTCTGGCGCCGGTTTGATGAACTGGAGATCAAGACCCGGCCGCTGATCCCCTTCGACGACGAGTCGTGGGCGGTGCGCCTGATGGACGGCTATGCGATGATTCCGCGCGCCGAGCCGGCGTTCACGGTGATGGTCGCCAACGCCGGTTCCGGTGGCCTGGAGCCCGGCGCCAGGCGGGTGCTCCAGGCGCTGATCGAGCCCGGCATGGTGGTCGCCGACGTCGGGGCCAATGTCGGCCTCCTGACCTTGGCCTGCGCCAGGGCGTGTGGCCCCGGCGGCCGGGTGCACGCCTTCGAGCCCGAGGCCGGCCCCAGGGCCCAGCTGGCCAAGACGGTGCGCCTCAATGGTCTTGATTGGGTCGAGATCCACGATTGCGCCGTTGGCGCGGCGAGCGGCGAGGCGCGGTTGCATGTCAGCCAGGTGATCGGCCACAGTTCCCTCTATCCTCTGCCGGCGGCGGAGGCCGGCGGCGCGCAAACCGTGTCCGTTCGGGCGCTCGACGATCTGTTCGCCGGCGCGCGCCTGGACGTGGTCAAGATCGACGTCGAAGGCGCGGAGCTGGATGTGCTGGCCGGCATGGCGCGCCTGACCGAGCAGAATCCCGACCTCGCCGTGGTGGCCGAATTCGGGCCCGCGCACCTCGCCAGGGTCGGGGTGTCCCCGGACGACTGGCTGGCGGCCTTCGCGGACCGGGGTTTCACCGCCTTCGCCATCGAGGAGCCCTGGGGCGTCTGCGCGCCGTTCCGCTTCGAGGCCGCGCTCGAATGGGTCAACCTGGCTCTGGTTCGCCCCGGCGGAGCAGCCGAGCGCCGTTTGCCGAGGCAGCGGGCGTGAGCGTGCGCGGCCAGCTTTCGGACCGCCTGCGGATCGCCTGGGCCAGCCCGGTCAATAGCGCCTCGGCCATCGGCCGGGTCAGCGCCGATGTCACCGACGCCCTGATCGCCCGCGGCCATGACGTGCGCCTGATCGCCACCGAGGCCGACCCGGCGCTCGCCGCCGCCTCGCGCCATCCGGCCACAGCCGAGTGCGAGCATTTCAGCGCCGTCGATTTCGACCGTCTGGCGGAGGAGACCGACGCCGTGGTGGTCAACATCGGCGAC
Organism: Caulobacteraceae bacterium; assembly: GCA_035999625.1. Lineage (GTDB taxonomy): Bacteria > Pseudomonadota > Alphaproteobacteria > Caulobacterales > Caulobacteraceae > Acaudatibacter. The sequence goes on from DASYGN010000110.1 coordinate 30,190, forward strand.
AATTACGCCTTCCACGCCGGCGTCTTCCCGTTGCTCGAGCGCGGCGGATGCGTGGGCGTGTTCCACGACTTCTATCTCTACAACCTGCTGCGCGGCTGGAGCGAGGCGATCGCCGGCGGACGACCAGCCAGCTGGGCGCGAGCCCGTCGGATCCAGGTGGTGACCGACACCTACGGCGCGCCGCTGGCCGGACTCGCCGCCCGGGCGGAGACCGGCGAGGCCTCGCTGGACGCCATCGCGGCGCGCATGCCGATGACCGAATGGCTGGCGGCCAAATGCGCCGGCGCGCTCGGCCACGCCGGTTTTTATCTCGACCGCCTGGCGGCCGGCTGCCCCGGTCCGATCGAGATGGCGCGCCTGCCGGTGCGCGGCCGCGAGGTGGCGCCGCTCGCCCCGCGCGAGGCGGCTGGACTCCGCCTGCTGACGGTCGGGGTGATGAACGCCAACAAGTGCGCCGCCGAGGTGATCGAGGCCATCGCCGGCGCGCCGGCCTTGCGCGACCGCATCGGCTATGATCTCGCCGGCCCGATCGACGAGACCGAGCGCGCCCGCCTTGGCGCCCTGGCCTCCAGGCTGGACTATCGCGGGCTCGCCATCCATGGCCCGGTCGACGATGGGCGGCTGAAGGCGCTGCTCGAAGCGGCCGATGTCATCTGCTGCCTGCGCCGGCCGGTCCTGGAAGGCGCCTCGGGATCGACGGTGGAGGCCCTGATGGCCGCTCGCCCGGTGCTGGTCGCCAACGCCGGATCGGCCGCTGAAATCCCCGATGACATGGTGTTCAAAATCCCGGCCGCCTGCGCGCCAGCCGACATCGCCGCCCAGCTCCAGCGCCTGGCCGACGATCCGGTCCTGCGCCGAACCGCGGGCGCGAAAGGTAAGGCCTGGGCGGTGGAGACGTTCAGCCTCACTGCCTACGCCGACACCCTCGAGGGGTTGATCCGCGCCGCCATCGCCGCCTGGCCGGCGCAGGCGGTGGGTCGGGCCCTGGGCCGGGAAATCGCCGCCCTGGGACTGGGTCCGGGCGATCCGGCGGTGGCCAGGGTCGAAGCCGTGCTGGCGCCCCTGCTGAGCGGTGCGCGGCGATGAGGCGGCGGGCGATTTGGCATTGCCAGGGCGCGCCGCGACGGGCAAACCCCGCTCAGCCCCTACGCCGCCGTTCGCCGGCCGCCATCATCGGATAAAGGTTCGGACCCCCCTCCCACGATGTCCACCGCCACGACTCTCCCGCGGAGCGCAGCGACGCCGCGAGCGAACCGCCTGTCCTCGCGCAATCTGTTCCTGATCCTGGTGGCGGCGCCGACGGTGCTGGCGGCGATCTACTACGGGCTCATCGCCGCGCCGATCTATGTGTCCGAGGCGCGCTTCATCGTCCGCTCGCCGACCCAGCCGGCGATGACCGGCGTCGGCGCGCTGCTGCAGGGGGCGGGACTGGGCGGCTTCGCCGGCGGCGATGGCAACGTCTATGCCGTCCACGCCTACATCATGTCGCGTGACGCGGTCGCCGATCTCGAACAGCATCATGATCTGCGCGCCATCCTGGCGCGGCCCAAGCTCGACTTCCTGGCCCGCTTTCCAAGGCCGTTTCAGCGCGCCAACTTCGAGGACCTGTACCGTGAATATCCGCGCTTCGTCAGCGTCGGCAATGATCCGTTGACCGGCATCAGCGACCTCAAGGTCGAGGCGTTCAGGCCCCAGGACGCGCACGCTCTGGCCGTCGCCCTGCTCGACGGCGGCGAGCGGGTGGTCAACCGTCTCAACGACCGCGCCGCCGCGGACGCGGTCGCCGACGCGCGCCGGCAGGTGGGGGAATCCGAGGATCGCGTCGCCGCCGCCGAGGGGGCGCTGACCGGTTTCCGCAATCGCGAACGCCTGATCGACCCGTCCAAGTCGGGCTTGGCCGGCATGGAGGTGACCGGCAAGCTGCAGCTGCAGCTCGACACCCTCAAGGCCGACCGGGCGGCGCTGGCCGCCTCAGCCGCCGCCAGTCCGCAGCTGGCGGTCATGGACCGGCAGATCCACGCTTTCGAGGGCCAACTGGCCGCCGAACAGGCGAAGATGGCCGGCGACAACTCTTCTCTGGCGCCCAAGATCGGTCAGTACGAGCGCCTGACCCTGGAGCGGGAATTCTCCGCCAAGGAGCTGACCGAGGCGTCCACCGCCCTGGCCCTGGCCCGCGAGGAGGCGCGCCGCAAGCGCCTCTATCTCGAGCGGGTGGTGCCGCCCAATACCCCCGATACCGCCCTGTTGCCCAAGCGAGTCTATTCCATCGCCATGGTGTTCATCACCACCCTGCTGATCTGGGCCACGGTGGTGTTGGTGATCGCCGGGCTCAAGGAGCACGGCCAGGCGGACCTCTGAGAGAGAGGGCGGGGCGGTGCTTGTCGTCAATCATCTGGCCAAGCATTTCATGCGCGAAGGCCGGCCGCATCGCCTGTTCAGCGACCTCTCGTTCAGCGTCGCCCCTGGCGAGCGGCTGGCCGTCCTCGGCCGCAACGGCCAGGGCAAGTCGACCTTGATCAAGATCCTGGGCGGCGTCCTGGTCCCCAGCGCCGGCGAGGTGCGCTGGTCGATGACCGCCTCCTGGCCGCTGGGTTTCGGCGGCGGCTTCCAGGGATCCCTGACCGGCCTCGACAACATCCGCTTCGTGGCCAGGATCTACGATCGGCCGATCGGCGATATGCTGCGCCAGGTGGAGGATTTCGCCGAGCTGGGCGACGCCCTGACCATTCCCCTGAAGTACTACTCCACCGGCATGCGCGCTCGCCTGGCCTTTGGCCTCTCCCTGGCGATCGAGTTCGACTGCTACCTGATCGACGAGGTGATCGCCGTTGGTGACGCCATCTTCCGCCGCCGCTGCGAGGAGGAGCTGTTCGAAAAGCGGCGGGAGCGCGCGTTCGTGATCGCCTCGCACGACATGCAGTTCATCGCCGATAGCTGCCGGCGCGCGCTGGTGATCGAATCCGGCCAGACCGTGCTCTACGACAACATCGAGGAAGCCATCGCCGCCTACGGGGCCTATGTGTGATCGCTTGGGTCGTCGCGCACGGAGCGCGGGGTGTCGGTTGGGCATGCGACCGCTCGGCCCCTTTCCCCCTCTCTCAGACTCAGTCAAAGGACGGGTGGTATAGGGGAGGGGCGTGATGAGTAGCGAAGCCGTGGCGAGCCGCGATCAGGGCCTGGTCCTGTTCCTGGTCGGCTTCCTGGTGCTGTTCCTGGAGCTGGCTTCGATCCGCTGGTTCGCCGCCTACGTCGTCTTCCTGCAGTATTTCACCAATGTGGTGCTGATTGCCGCCTTCCTGGGCATGTCGTGCGGGTGCATGGCGGCGAGGAGCAAGCGCGACTGGCTG
>DASYGN010000114.1:0-19053 GCA_035999625.1 Caulobacteraceae bacterium
GCCGGCGCCTTCGCCGGCCGCGAGCACCAGCTGCCGGTGCGTGTCTACTATGAGGACACCGACTTCACCGGCCTTACCTATCACGCCAGCTATGTGCGGTTCTTCGAGCGGGGCCGGACGGATGGCTTGCGGGTGATCGGCGTCGGCCACGCCGACCTGCTGTCGACGCCCGATCCGTGCGCTTTCGCCGTCACCCGGCTGACCATCGAATTTCTGCGGTCCTCGCGCATCGACGACGCCCTGCTCGTGCGAACGCAGTTTCGGGCCGTGCGCGGACCGCGATTGCTGATCGGCCAGAGGATCACTCGCGGCGAGGCCGCGATCGCCACCGCCGAAGTGGAGGCCGCTTGCATCCGCCCCGGCGGCGGAGTCAGGCGCCCGCCAGCCGGTCTTGCCGGGCGCCTCGCCCCCTGGCTCCTGGAGCCTTATTCGTCATAGTTTAACCATCGCTTAGGGGCATCGCGCGCACGCTTTGGCGCCCATCTCTGACAAGGACCTCGATGAATCCCACCGGCGTCGTCACGCCCGAAAACTTCTCCCTCGTTCACCAGTTCCTGGAGGCGAGTTGGGTGGTCAAGGCGGTGCTCCTGGGCCTGGCGGGCGCCTCCCTGTGGTCGTGGGCGGTGATCATCGACAAACTGTTCCGGATCAGCGCCCTCAACCGCGAGGCCGACCGGTTCGAGGCCGACGTCGGTTCGGGACGCTCGCTCGAGGATGTCGCCAACGACGCCGGCGAGACGCCGCGGCATGTTTTGCCCGGCATGTTGCAGGCGGCGCTGCGCGAGTGGAAGGAAGCCAGGGCCAAGGGGCTGCTGGCCCCGCCTCAGGGTGATTCCCAGGTCGCTTTCCTCATCGAGCGCATCAACCGGGTGCTGGATTCGGCCGTCGCCCGCGAGAGCCAGCGGGTCGAGCAGGGCCTCGGCACCTTGGCCATCGTCGCCACCGCCTCGCCGTTCATCGGCCTGTTCGGCACAGTGTGGGGAATCATGACCGCGTTCCAGGCCATCGCGATCGAGAAGAACACCAATCTCTCGGTGGTCGCTCCGGCGATCGCCCAGGCCCTATTCGCCACCGCCGTCGGGTTGGCGACGGCGATTCCGGCCTATATCGCCTATAACAAATTCTCCACCGACGCCGGGCGGTATGCGGCGCGCCTCGAGGCCTTCGCCGACGACCTGGTGACCGCCATCCAGCGGCGGGTGGCCGAGAAGCTCTAGGGGACCATGGCGCTTTCCGTCCACGACGCCTTTTCCGCCAGCCGACGCCGGGGCGGCCGCTCGCGCCGGGGCCGGCGGCCGGCGCTGTCGGAGATCAACGTCACGCCGCTGGTGGACGTGATGCTGGTGCTGCTGATCATCTTCATGATTTCCGCCCCGTTGCTCACCGTCGGCGTGCCCTTGCAGCTGCCCAAGACCGAAGCCGGGGCGATGCAGGACCAGTCCGCGCCACTGACGGTTTCGGTGCGCCAGGATGGGGCCATCTTTCTCAATGAGACGCAGACGCCGTTCGCGTCCCTGTCGCCGGCGCTGAGCGATATCGCCGGCAAGGGTTTTTCGCGGCCGATCTACGTGCGCGCCGATGGCCGGGCTCCCTATGCGATCGTCGCCCAGGTGATGGCGGCGCTGTCGGCTTCCGGCTTTTCGTCGATCAACCTGATCACTGACACCGGCGGACCCTCGTCCGGGCCGCATAGGGATCGCGGGGGCGCGATGGTCCCGCCATGACGGCGGACCGCCGTGGTGACAACCTGGGGCCGGCGCTGCTGGCCGCTCTGGCGCTTCATGTGGCGGTGCTGCTGGCGCTGATCGGCGTCCACAGGCCATCGCTGTTGCCCACCGGAACTTCAGTGCCGATTACCCTGGTCGCCAACGGCCCGACCACCGACTCGCGACCGGCGGTTCAGGCGCCCATGGCGCAGGTGGCGCAGACTCCCGCACCGACGCCGGACATCACTCCGCCAGCGCCGCCGCCGGCCCCGCAGCCGACGCCCAAGCCGCCACCGCCGAAGCCGGCGCCCGCCAAGCCCGCCCCGCAGAGCCTCGATCTGGCCCGCCTCCAGGCCGACGTCTCGACCAGTCGCAAGAGCTTCAGCCTGGCGGCCTTGCAAGCCGACATCGCCCACGCCGTCGGGGCCAAGGCCTCCCATCCCGCGTCCGCGCGCCGGGGCCCGGCGCGGGCGGAGACCGCCACCGAAGCCCGGGTCGACGCCGGGACCGGGGTCTCCCAGAGCGATCTGGCGGGGCTCTCCGAGCTGCTTCAGCGCCTATGGAATCCGGATTGCAGCGTCGACAACCGTGTGGTCATCCCGGTGCGGTTCACGGTCGGGTTCGACGGTCGCATCCAGGGGCGGGTGGACGCCGGCGGACGCGAGGCCTCGTCCGATCCGGTCGTGTTCGCCGCCGCCCGCCGGGCGATCGACGCCGTGCATCAGGCCGCGCCCTACGCCGACACCTATCGCGGCCTTTCCATCACCGTGCGCTTCGACGCCAAGAAGGCGTGCCAGGAGCGCAATTAGCGGACTGGCAATGATCTCCGCCCTAACCTGCAGCTGCAAGGAGCATCCATGCGTCTCCCAGGGTTTCTGATCGTCCTCGGCGCCGCCCTGGCGCTGGCTGCGCCGGCGCTTGCCGACATCGTGGTCAACGTCGACCAGGGGGCCAGCCAGCCGCTGCCGATCGCCATACCGGCCTTCGGCGGAGCACCGGTCGGAGCGCGCATCAGCGCGGTGATCAGCGCCGATCTGCAGCGCTCAGAACTCTTCCGCCCGCTCGATCCGGGGACCTTTCAGGAACAGATCACCAACGCCAACCTGCAACCGAGCTTCGACAAGTGGAAGGCGATCAGCGCCCAGGCGCTCCTCACCGGCCAAGTGGTGGCCGACGCGGACGGGCGGTTGCGCGTCGATTTCCGCCTTTGGGACGTCTACGCCGGCGATCAGCTGCTGGGATTGCAATTCACCTCCACGCCGGAGAATTGGCGGCGGGTGGCGCACAAGGTCGCCGATGCGGTCTACGAGAAGCTCACCGGCGCGCCCGGCTACTTCGACACCCGCATCGCTTTTGTGGCCGAAAGCGGCTCCAAGGCCCATCCGGTCCGCCGCCTTGAAATCATGGATCAGGACGGCGCCAATCCCTCCTACCTCACCGACGGTTCGGCCCTGGCTTTCACGCCCAGGTTTTCGGCCAACAGCCAGGAAGTGACCTATATGTCGCTGCGGCCCACGGGCTCAAACGTCTATCTGCTCAACATCGAGACCGGTCGCCAGGAGACCCTTGGCCACTTCCCCGGCATGGTGTTCGCGCCCAGGTTTTCGCCGGATGGATCCCGGGTCGCGTTCTCGGCGGAGAAGGACGGCAACTCCGACATCTACGTCATGGATCTGGCCAGCCGCTCCAACCGGCGCCTGACCGCCGACCCAGCTATCGACACCTCGCCGTCATTCTCGCCAGATGGTCGCCAGATCGTGTTCAACTCCGACCGTGGCGGCAGTCCCCAGCTCTATGTCATGAGCGCGGACGGCGGCGACGTTCACCGCATCTCCTTCGGCGCGGGGCGCTACACCACCCCCGTCTGGTCGCCAGATGGCAAGTGGATCGCCTTCACCAAGCAGGAAGGCTCGGTGTTTCACATCGGGGTCATGAAACCCGACGGCAGCGGCGAGAAGCTGCTCACCGCCAGCTATCTTGACGAGGGTCCGGCGTGGGCCCCGAATAGCCGGGTGATCATCTACTCGCATCAGGCGCCGGGGGCCGGCGCCCACCTCTACATGGTCGATGTTTCAGGTCGCGAGCCGCAACCCGCGCCCTATCCGCTCAATGCGTCCGACCCGGCGTGGTCGGCGCTGCTGCCGTAAGGGTTTGAAGCGTCACGTGATCGCCAGACTCTTGTGATTCGACCCCGGCCTGCGCGAGGATGACCCGCGCGCCAATCAAGAAGAGGACAAAGCCCATGCGCCCCGGCGGCAATATCGGATTGCGGCGAGCGGCCAGGCTCGGCCTGCTGGCGCTACTGGCGGCGGGCATGGTCGCCTGCTCGTCGCGGCCAAAGCCGTTGGGACCGGTGGCCCCGACGCCGCCGCCGCCGCCGGCCCCCTACCAGACCTCGCCAGCTCCCGGGCCGGGGGCGGTGGAGGAGGGCCAGTCGGCGCCGGTCCCGGGTTCGGTGCGCGACTTTGTGGTCAATGTCGGCGATCGTGTTTATTTTGACTTCGACCGTTTCAACTTGCGCGATGACGCCAGACCGATCCTCGACGCCCAAGCCGCATGGTTGACCCGCTATCCGACGGTGCGGGTGCGCATCGAGGGCAATTGCGATGAGCGCGGAACCCGCGAATACAACTTCGCCCTCGGTGCTCGCCGAGCGGCCACGGTGAAGGCCTATCTCGCCAGCCGCGGCGTGGCCGCGTCTCGCATCGACACGGTTTCGTTCGGCAAGGAACACCCGATCGACATGGGCTCCGGCGACGAAGCCGATCAGCACAACCGCAACGCCCACACGGCGCTCACCGAAGGCGCCAGCTAGTGTGGCGATTCAGGAACTCGCCACGGGACGGTGGAACACCAGCCACCCTGCGCGCCCGTCATCACTTGCCTCTGGTGGTCCTGATGGCGGTGCTGGCCGCCGTTCCGGCGTTCGCCCAGACGCCGCTCGACGACAGCCTCGACGAGCACTCGGCCAAACGGCTCGACAATATGGAGAAGGTGGTGCGCGAACTGCGCGCCATCGTCTTTCAGGGCCGTGAAACCGGCGCGCCGGTGGTCATCCAGCCGGCCGAGACCCAGGGCCAGCTCAACGCGATCGGCGACCGGTTGAACGATCTCGATCGCACCCTCACGCGCCTGAACGGCGAAATGGAGGTGGTGCGCCACGATCTCGACCAGGTGCGCCAGGACAACAATGACCTGCGGGCCCAGAACGCCGCTCTCAAGCAGGAGGTGGGGGCTCTGGAACAGCGGTTGACCGCCCCACCGCCGCCGGCCGCGCCGTCGCCCGAGCAGGCCCCGCCGCAGCCAGCCGAGGACCCGGCTCAGGCGTTCATCGCCGCCCGCACGCTGTGGCAGTCGGGCGACCCGGGCGCCGAGGCCGCGTTTCGCGATTTCACCGATCGCTATGGCGACAACCCAAGAGCGCCGGAAGCGCGCTACTACCTCGGCAAGATCCTGCTCGCGCGGCAGGCTTGGCCGGAGGCGGCGACCGCTGAGATTGGAGCTATCCGTGGCTGGCCGCAGTCTCGTTGGGCCCCCGACGCGGTGCTGGATCTGGCGCGCGCCCTCACCGCCATGGGCAAGAAGACCGACGCCTGCCAGACGCTTGCGGAACTTGGCCGGCGTTATCCCAAGGCGCCGACCGCGGTCGCATCCGGGGCGCGCTCATTGCGCCGCCAGGCCGCGTGTGAGTGATCGCCACCGTTCCTGAATCCGCCGTGGCGGCGCTCGACGCGCGGCTGGACAAGAACGCCGGCCAGCCGCTGGCTGTCGCGTTTTCCGGCGGCGGTGATTCCCTAGCGATGTTGCTGGTGGCGAGCGGATGGGCGCGGCGGGCCGGCCGGCAAATCATCGCCTTCACGGTCGACCACCGGCTGCAGGCCGGGAGCGGCGACTGGGCCAGGTGGTGCGCGGAGCGGGCGCAGGCTCAGGGCATCGCCCATCGCACCCTGGTCTGGGACGGCGCGAAGCCGGCCACGGGATTACCGGCCGCGGCCAGGGCGGCGCGGCATCGATTGATCGCCGAGGCGGCGAGGGCCGCCGGCGCGCGGGTGGTCCTGTTTGGCCACACCCTCGATGATCGGCTGGAGGCGGCGTGGATGGCGGCTCACGGCATTCGCGTGGGCGCTCCGCGCGCCTGGTCGCCGTCGCCCGTCTGGCCGGAAGGTCGAGGGCAGCATGTTCTGCGTCCGCTGATCGACCTCCGGCGCTCGGTGTTGCGCGACTGGCTTCGGACGGGGGGCGAGACGTGGATCGACGATCCGGCCAATGCCGATGCTGGGCAACCCAGAATCCGGGCCAGGCTGGAGCTGGCCGGCGAGACCGCGCCGCACCTTCGTGAAGCGGATGAAACCTATCCTTCGACACCCCTTAGCGTGGGTCCGGCCGGCGAGGTCAGCATTGCCCCGTCGATGTTGAGCGGAGATGGCGCCAACCGGCTTCTCGGCGCGGCGATCTGCTGTGTGTCGGGGCGCGAGCGGCCGCCCCGGGCATCCGCTGTCGATCGCCTCCGCCAACGAATCAGCGCTGCCGAAACGGCGCGGGCGACCTTGGGCGGCGTGCGCGTTGCGGCCAGCGGCCCGGCGATCATGCTGGCCCGGGAAGTCGGCGATTCCCGGGCCCGCGGCCCGGCCTCCATCACCTTGGAACGAGACGGCGCGCAGGTGTTCGACGGCCGCTTCGAGGTTGAAACGCGCGTCGCTGGCCTGAGCCTGACCGCGCTCGGCGGGCGAATGCCCAAGCTGCCGCGGCGGTTGCGAGGTCGCCTCGCCAGCCTGCATCCTCTGGCGAGGGCGGCGTTGCCGGCGCTCATCGACGGATCGGGGGCGGTTTCCTGTCCCACCCTCGAGCCCGACCCCCGGGTGCGGATCCGGGCCTTGATCAGTTTGCGACTGGCGGGAGCCTGCGGCATGGTCCACGGTGAAGCTGAAATCAGGTGAGCGTGAGGATCGTCGGTGTCTCTTTATGACCGTCTGGTCGTTCCAAGACTGATCAGCCTGGCCTGCAGCGCCAAGCCGATCCGCTATCAGCGCCTCAAGGTCGTACCGAAGGCGCAGGGCAGGGTGTTGGAGCTGGGCATTGGCGGAGGCTTGAACCTCGCCTTCTACGATCCGGCGAAAGTCGAGCGCGTGATCGGCGTTGATCCTTCCGAGGGCTTGCGGCGCCGCGCGGAACAGGCGCCGCGGGCGCCGGGACTGGAGGTCGAGATCCTGGACGGCGCGGCCGAGACCCTGCCTTTCGAGTCGGCGACGTTCGACACCATCGTCTGCACCTTCACCCTCTGTTCGGTCCATGACCCGGCGAAAGTGCTCAGCGAAGCCCGCCGCGTGCTCAAGCCAGGCGGAGCATTCCTGTTTTCCGAACACGGCCTGGCCCCTGATCCAGACGTCCAGCGCTGGCAAAGGCGCATCGAACCGGTGTGGAAGCGACTGGCCGGTGGTTGCCATCTGACCCGACCGCCAGCGGGCTCGGTCGCCGCCGCCGGCTTCGCCCTTGTCGATGTCCAGACGATGTATCTGCCGGGCACGCCGCGCGCGTTGGGCTGGGCGGAATGGGGCGAGGCTCGCGCCCGGTGACTTCAGAGGACAACGCCGTGGCCGATTCGCCCAACGCCGCCCAACGTGACTATTGGAACGAAAGCGCCGGTCCGAACTGGGTCGCTTTCCACGACCAGCTCGACCGCCAGATCGCCGGCGTAGGCCAGGCCGCCATCGCCGCCCTCGATCCAAAGCCGGGAGAGCGCATCCTCGACATCGGCTGTGGCTGCGGGGCGAGCACACTCGCATTGGCCGAGCGTGTCGGCGAGGCGGGCGCGGTCTCCGGCGTGGACCTCTCCGCGCCAATGCTGGCGGTGGCGCGAGCGCGGCCGATTCCCAGCGGCGCCGCGCGCCCGAGCTTCCGGCAGGCAGACGCCCAGACTGACGATCTCGGCGAGGCCTATGATGGCGCGTTCAGCCGCTTCGGGGTGATGTTCTTTGCCGAGCCGCCGGTCGCCTTCGCCAATATCCGCCGGGCGCTCAAACCCGCCGGGCGCCTGGCCTTTGTGTGCTGGCGCGGCCCGGCCGAAAACCCGTTTCTGACCGCGCCCCTGCAGGCGGCGGCGCCGTTGTTGCCGCCGATGGAGCCGCCCGATCCCCTGGCGCCGGGTCCGTTTGCGTTCGCCGATCCGGATAGGATCCGTTCGATTCTCAGCCGGGCCGGATGGACGGCTATCGACATCGCCCCGCTCGACACGCCCATGGGCGGCCAAAGCGTCGGTCGGACCTTGGAAATGGTCCACCACATCGGCCCACTCGGCAGGGTTCTGCGCGAGAATCCAGACTGCGCGCCCAAGGTCGATGTCGCGGTGCGCGAACTCCTGACCCGCCATCAGACGCCGGCGGGCGTGTTCATGGCCGCCGCCCTGTGGATCGTCTCCGCTCGCGCCTGAAGCCGGTTCAGTTCCAGATCGGCGGGTGGCGATCTTTCCAGGGCGCCGCCTTCTCCAGCTGGCCGGCAAGGCGGAAAAGGGTGGCCTCGTCGGCGAACCGGCCCGTGAACATCATGCCGATCGGCAAGCCTTGGGTCGACCACGCCAAAGGGACTGACATCGAGGGCTGGCCGCTGACGTTGAACGGCGGGGTGAACGGAAACGCCTGCGCCTGGCGGCGATTGACCTCGCGCGGCTCCAGCTTGACCGGGTCGATCCAACCGATCGGCGGCGGCGGCATGCCCATCACCGGGGTCAGATAGACGTCGAAATCCTCGAACAGGGCGAGGATGCGGCGGCCCCAGACCCGCCGCGCCCGCATCGCCGCCATGGCTTCGCCGCCGGTGACCTTGCGACCCGCCTTCAGCGAGGCCCAGGTGAGCGGCTCGAGTTCGTCCGCTTCAGGCTCGCGGCCATAGCGCTCGATGCGCACCGCCATCTCGGCGGCGAAGTTGGCCGATCCGGCGCGAAGGGTCTCCCGGTAGAAGGCGCGGTAGTCGATACCAAGGCCCTTCGGAGTCACCTCATGACCCAAGCGGCGCAGCAGCTCGGCGGTGGCCTCCAGGGCCGATCGCACTTCGCCATCCACCTCCCGACCCGAGGGTGTCTCGGAGGAGAAGGCAATCTTCAGCCGACCCGGCGAACGGGTGATTTCGAGCACGTAGGGATCCGTCTTCGGGGGTGGTGTGTAGGGAGATCCTGGAACGGCGATCCCCGTCCAATCGAGCATCGCAGCACTGTCCCTCACCGTGCGGCTGACCACGTGTTCCACCGAATTGCCAAACGCGTTTTCGTCGGGAAGAATCGGATTGCGGTCGCGGTTGATCTTCAGACCGAAGAGGCCGCAGCAGGCCGCCGGTATGCGGATCGACCCCAGGCCGTCGCTGGCGTGCGCCAGTGGGACCATGCCCGAGGCCACCGCCGCCGCCGAACCGCCGGAAGAGCCGCCGGCGATGTGATTGGTGTTCCAGGGATTGCGGCAGGGGCCGAGCCTGGCCGACTCGGTGGTCCCGGTGATGCCGAACTCAGGGGTGTTGGTTTTGCCGAGGAACACCGCCCCGCTGGCGCGGTAGCGGGCGATCAGGTTACCATCGGCCTCATCGGTGAGGTCGCGCGTAAACCGGCTGCCGCTGGTGCGTGGCCAACCGGCGACCGGCATGCCGAGATCCTTGATCAGGAAGGGGACGCCGCGGAACGGCCCGTCGGGCAGAGCCCCCTCGGCGGCCGCTCGGGCGGCGTCGAAGCCCTTGAACACCACCGCGTTCAGCCTTCCATTGTGGCGCTCGACGCGCTCGATTGCCGCTTCGGTGAGCTCGGCGGGCGTAACCTCCTTTTTGGCCACCAGTTCGGCTAGGCCCACGCCATCGAAGCTGGCGTAATCGACCATCTTCATGCCCATTTCCTCCATCTCGCGGGGCCCACTTTAGCGCCGCGTACGAGGGAGTTGGAACTGGTGCGTGGCGAAAGCTCGCGCGTTGACATAAATTAGGTGCGGTATGGTCCAAGGCCCGCGCGAATGAATCTGCGAAATCTCGCCATCTGGGGCGTCATCATCGTGGTGCTGATCGCTGTCTACAGCGTGATGACCAACGGCGCGCGCGGCGGCCCGGCCCGCCAGGTCGCCTATTCGGAGCTGTTGACCAGGGTCGACAGCGGCGATGTCAAATCGGCCAAGATTCGCGGCCAGACGATCGAGGCCACGGATCGCCAGGGCGCCACCCTGACGGCGACCGGTCCGCTCGACACCTCCGATCTGCAGCACCGCCTCGAGGCGCACGGGGCCAGTTTCGATTTCGAGCAGCCAGGCGCCGGCTTGTTGCCCACCATCCTCATCAACCTGCTGCCGATCATCCTTATCGTCGGGGTGTGGATCTTCTTCATGCGCCAGATGCAGGGGGGTGCGCGCGGGGCGATGGGCTTTGGCAAGTCCAAGGCGCGGCTGCTGACCGAGAACAAGAACCGGGTCACCTTCGAGGACGTGGCCGGGGTCGACGAGGCCAAGGACGATCTGACCGAAATCGTCGATTTCCTGAAGGATCCGGCCAAGTTCCAGCGCCTGGGCGGCAAGATTCCCAAGGGCGCGCTGATGATCGGCCCGCCGGGCACCGGCAAGACCCTGCTCGGACGCGCGGTCGCCGGCGAGGCGGGCGTGCCGTTCTTCTACATTTCAGGTTCCGATTTCGTGGAGATGTTCGTCGGCGTCGGCGCCAGCCGGGTGCGCGACATGTTCGAGCAGGCCAAGAAGAACGCCCCGTGCATCATCTTCATCGACGAGATCGACGCCGTCGGCCGCCACCGGGGCGCCGGTCTTGGCGGCGGCAACGACGAGCGCGAGCAGACCCTCAACCAGCTGCTCGTGGAGATGGATGGCTTCGATCCTAACGAAAGCATCATCGTCATCGCCTCGACCAATCGCCCGGATGTGCTCGACCCGGCGCTGTTGCGGCCTGGCCGTTTCGACCGCCAGGTGGTGGTGCCCAATCCCGACGTCGGTGGACGCGAGCAGATTCTGCGCGTGCACATGCGCAACATTCCGCTGGCCTCCGATGTCGATGTGAAGATCATCGCCCGCGGCACGCCGGGCTTTTCCGGGGCCGACTTGGCCAATCTGGTCAACGAGGCGGCGCTGATGGCGGCGCGGCGCAACCGGCGCATGGTGCTGCAGCGTGACTTCGAAGAGGCCAAGGACAAGGTGATGATGGGCGCCGAGCGGAAGTCCATGGTCATGAGCAACGAGGAAAAGCGCACCACCGCCTATCACGAGGGCGGACACGCGCTGGTGGCGCTCTCGGTGCCGGCCGCCGATCCGGTGCACAAGGCGACGATCATTCCTCGCGGCCTGGCGCTGGGCATGGTGATGCAGCTGCCTGAGGGTGATCGCTACTCGATGAGCTACGAGCAGATGACCTCGCGGCTGGCGATCATGATGGGCGGACGCATCGCCGAGGAGCTGATTTTCGGCAAGGACAAGATCACATCCGGCGCCGCGAGCGACATTTCCGCCGCCACCTCGCTGGCGCGCAACATGGTCACCCGCTGGGGCTTTTCCGATACCCTGGGCACAGTCTCCTATGGCGACAACCAAGATGAGGTGTTCCTCGGCCACTCGGTGACCCGCACCCAGAGCGTTTCGGAAGACACCGCCCAGAAGATCGACCTGGAGGTCCGCCGCTTGGTGCAGAACGCCCAGGACGAGGCGCGCCGCATCCTGACCGAGCGGATCGACGACCTGCACACCCTGGCCAAGTCGCTGCTAGAGTATGAAACCCTGGGCGGGGACGAGATCATCGGCGTGCTCAAGGGGGTCAAGCCGAGCCGCGACGAGACCACCAGCCCCGCTGCGGAGCGTCCGAAGGTGTCGGTGCCGCTGGCGCCGCGCCCCGATCCCGGATTGGCCGCCGGCTGAGCGGCCGTCATCCTCCCCTGGCGATGGGGATCATTAACCTCACCCCCGACAGTTTTTCGGATGGCGGCGCGGTGAGCGGTCCCGACTTGGCCGCCGAGCGCGCCCGCCAGATGGCCGCCGCGGGCGCGGCCTGGGTGGACGTCGGAGGTGAGTCCACCCGTCCCGGCGCCGAGCCGGTTTCGGAAGCGGAGGAACTGGCCAGGGTGATTCCGGCCATCGCCGCGATCCGCGCGCATTGCGCCGTTCCGCTGTCGATCGACACCCGCCGGCCCGGCGTCGCCAAGGCCGCGATGGCGGCCGGGGCATCGATGTGGAACGACATTTCCGCCCTGCGCGCGCCCGGCGCCTTGGAAACCGCCGCGGCGCTCGGCTGCGCGGTGGTGCTGATGCACATGCAGGGCGAGCCGGCGAACATGCAGGAGCGGCCCCGCTATCGGAACGTGGTCGTCGACGTGGCCGCTTTCCTGGAGGCGAGGGCGCGCGCCGCGCTGGCCGCCGGCATCGCCCGCGAACGCATCTGGCTCGACCCCGGCATCGGCTTTGGCAAGACCCTGGCCCACAACCTTCGCCTGATGCGCGGCCTGGGCGCGATCGCCGACCTCGGTTTTCCCGTGGTTCTGGGGGCCAGCCGCAAAGGCATGATCGGCCTTCTCGACGCCACCGCCAAGCAACCGAACGACCGTCTGGGCGGTTCCATCGCCCTGGCCCTTGCGGCGGCCAGGGCCGGCGCGTCCATGGTCAGGGTCCATGACGTGCGCGAGACCGTCCAGGCCCTCAAGGTCGAGGCGGCCCTGCATGGCTGAGTCCGTCGGCCGGGTGCTGATCATCGCCGGCTCCGACAGCGGCGGCGGGGCGGGCGTCCAGGCCGACATCAAGACCGTGACCGTGCTCGGCGGCTATGCCGCCAGTGCGATCACCGCGGTGACGGTCCAGAACACCCTCGGCATTTGGGGCGTCCATCCGGTGGCCGCCGAGGTGGTTGAGGACCAGGCCAGGGCGGTGCTGGCCGATATCGGCGCCGATGCGATCAAGATCGGCATGCTGGGCGGCGCGGCCGAGGCGGTCGCGGGCGTGCTTGCCGACTGGCCAGACATCCCGGTGGTGCTCGATCCGGTGCTGGCCGCCAAGGACGGCACGTGGCTGGCCGGTGAGGCCGCAAACGCGGCGCTGCGACGCTGGCTGCTGCCACGCGCCAGCCTGCTGACGCCGAACGCGCCAGAAGCCTCGTCGCTCACCGGCCTGACGGTTACCACCACCGACGATCTTCGGCGCGCCGGCGAGGCCTTGCTCGCGGCTGGCTGCCAGGCGGTGCTGATGAAGGGCGGCCACATTCCCGGGCGACGGGTGGTCGATCTGCTGATCACCGGCGATGGCGAGACGTCCTTCGAGGGACCGCGCATCGCCTCGCGCCACACGCACGGCACCGGATGCACCCTCGCTTCGGCCTGCGCCGTGGGCCTTGCCCAAGGGCTGACCCTGGAGGCCGCCGTCTCCAGGGCCTGGGGCTACACCGCCGAAGCCATTCGCCGCGCGCCGGGCCTCGGCGCTGGCGCGGGACCACTCGATCATGGCTGGCCGCTACGCCGATGACCATGTTCGGGCGCACCGCCGGCCGGGCCATGCGGCGCTGGCCTGAAATCACGACCGAGGCTCCCTAAATTGAGAGCCTCTCGATTGGAGACGCCATGCGCCAGTGGATGATCGACGCGTTCGCCGACAAGCCATTCCGCGGCAATCCCGCGTGCGTGGTCGAGCCCCTGGCCGAATGGCCGGGCGCGGCGTGGATGCAATCCCTGGCCAGCGAGAACAACCAGGCCGAGACCGCCTTTCTGAAGACCACGCGGGAGCCGCACTGCTTCGCCCTGCGCTGGTTCACGCCAGCGACCGAAGTGCCCCTCTGCGGTCACGCCACCCTGGCCAGCGCGCACGTCTTGCTGTCCGAAATCGGCGTCGGGCTCGACGCGCTTGCCTTCGAGACCCAGTCCGGAACCCTCACCGTCAAGCGTCACGAGACCGGCTACGAGATGGATTTTCCAGCCGACCCGCCGAAGAAGATCACCCCTCCGAAAGGACTGGCCGAGGCCCTCGGCGCGGTCCCGGCCGAGGTTTACGCGGGCCAGTATCTGGTGGCGGTGATGGCGGACGAGGCGAGCGTCCGCGGGTTGACGCCGGATCTTCGCCCGTTGGCGTCGATCTCGTCGACGGCCTCCCGCGGGCGCGGCAACGTCGGGGTCGCCGCCGTGGCCGGGAGTGGCGCGGCCTACGATGTCGTCAGCCGTTTCTTCGCGCCGGGCTCGGGCATCGATGAGGATCCGACCACCGGCTCCTTGCACTGCATCCTCTCGCCGCTGTTTTCGGCCAAGCTTGGCCGGGCCGAGCTCAGGTTCCATCAGGCCTTTCCCGGCCGCGGCGGCGACCTGGAATGCGTGCTCGATGGCGAGCGCGTCCGACTGCGGGGAAGTGCGGTGACCGTGCTGGAGGGGCGCCTGCGGCTATGAGCGGTGGCGTTCGCCGCCCAGACCGACTATATCAGGATTATTCCTCCGCCCGGCCGCAAGGCCGGGCGCCGCTGTTTTACGGAACCGCCGATGACCGAGATTCTGATGCCCAAGGCGACCGCCGTGTGGCTGGTCGACAACTCCTCGCTGACCTTCGAGCAGATCGCCGATTTCTGCAACCTGCACCCGCTGGAGGTGAAGGGCATCGCCGATGGCGAAGTGGCGCGCGACATCCGCGGCGCCGACCCGATTTCCAACGGCCAGCTGACGCGCGAGGAGCTGGACCGCGCCCAGGCCGATCCCACCTATCGCATGGCGGCGCAGAAGAGCCGTCACGCCGAAATGGTCAAGCCGACGCGCAAGGGGCCGCGTTACACGCCGGTCTCGCGCCGCCAGGACCGGCCCGACGCCATCGCCTGGTTCGTGCGCAATCACCCCGAGGTCACCGATGCCCAGATCTCCAAGGCGCTCGGCACCACCAAGGCGACCATCGATCAGGTGCGCAACCGCACCCACTGGAACGCCGCCAACGTCAAGCCGGTCGATCCAGTGTCGCTGGGCCTGATCAGCCAGCTCGAGCTCGACGATTTGGTCAAGCGGGCGGCCGAAAAGAAGGCCCGCGACGACGCCAGGAGAAAAGTCGCCCAGCCTGACGGCCCGAGCCTGCGGCCGGCCGCCGAGGTCGAGGAGGCTGCTCCCGAAGCCGAGGCTGACGCCGAAGCGTGACCGCCGTCTTGGCCTGAACCGAACCACGGGCCATACCGGGGCCCGTGGAGACCATCGCTATCCTGTTCGTCGCCGCCCTGTGGGCGGGAATCCAGAACGCCCTGGCGGGCGGCGGCTCGTTCGTCACCTTGCCGGCGCTGATGCTCTCCGGTCTAGACGCCAGGTCGGCCAACATCGCCTCGACCTTGGCCCTGTTTCCCGGCCAGCTGACTACCGGCTGGGTCGGCCGGCGCATGGTCAGCGGCGCGGCGGGTCTCAGCTTTAAGGTATTGCTGGCCCTCAGCCTCGTCGGCGGGGTGATCGGGGCCGGCCTGCTGCTGGCGACGCCGTCATCGTTTTTCGCCCGCCTGGTGCCCTGGCTGGTGTTGTTCGCCACCGCCCTGTTCGCCTGGGGGACCTGGTTCCGCAATCCGGGCGAGACGGGCGCCAGCCTCGGCCCGCGCGCCGCGGCGGTGATCCAGTTTGCCATCGGCGTCTATGGCGGCTACTTCGGCGGCGGCATCGGCTTTCTGATGCTGGCCGCCCTGACCGCGGCCGGGGTCGCGGTGCGCTCCGCCGGCGCGACCAAGAATGTGTTCGCCTCGGTGATGAACGCCAGCGCCGCGGCGGTGTTCGTGTTCACACCTCACATTCCCTGGCCGAGGGTGGCGGTGGTGGCGGCCGGCTCGGCGCTCGGCGGCTTTCTGGGCGCTCATGCCCTCAAGCGCATTGACGAGCGTCTGATCCGCCTGTTCGTCATCGTTCTTGGTCTGGCTCTCACCGCCGGATTGTTCCTGAAGGGCGGCAAGCTGTGAGCAAGGACAGCCTGGATATCAGTTTCGGTCGCGCCGCCTTCGGCGACGATCCGGCCGCCTACCACGCCGCGCGGCCGGCCTATCCTGAAGCTTTGTGGGACCGGCTTGGCGAGCGTTGCGGTCTTGGCCCAGGCACGGCGGTGTTCGAGGTCGGACCGGGCGCAGGGGCGGCCACTGAGCGGCTGCTGACGGCCGGCGCCGATCTGGTGCTGGCCATCGAGCCTGATCGCCGGATGGCGGCCTTCCTCGAGCAGCGCCTGGGATCGCCAGCCCTCGACGTCCTCATCGCACCCTTTGAATCGGCGGTGTTGCCGAAGGCTTTCGACCTTGGGGTCAGCGCCACCGCGTTTCACTGGGTCGAGCAGAGGTCGGGACTGGCCAAGGCGGCGCGGGGCCTGAAATCCGGCGCCTGGTGGGCGATGTGGTGGACCAATTTCGGCGACGAGGACGCGCCCGATCCGTTTCATCTCGCCACCCGCCATCTGTTCGCCGAGACGCCGCGCACGCCGGCGCACGGGGCCAAGGGCGGCCGGTCCTTCGCTACCGACCGAGCCGCGCGTCTCAGCGATCTGGCGAGCGCCGGCTTTGTCGCCGGCGAGGTCGATTTCTGGCCGTGGAACCAGGCGCTGGAGACCGCGCACTTGATCGCCCTCTACGCTACCTTCTCGCCGATCATCGCCATGGCCGCGCCAGCGCGGGCGAGGTTGCTGGACGGCCTGGCCGAGATCGCCGAGCGCGACTTCGGCGGCGTGGTCGAACGACCGTTCAGCACCATCCTCTACACGGCCCGCAGACCTCAGGCCTGAAGGCGCATGACCTCGATGGTCAGGTGTGAGAGCGAGCGCAGGGCGGCCTTTTCTTGCGGACGCTACGCCATCACTTAAGAGGCGACCGTCAGATAGGCGGCGAAACCCATGACCCTCGTCCAATCCCTGATCGCCTTCTTCGCGGCCGCCGCCCTGATCATCGTGACGCCGGGACTGGACACCGTCCTGGTGCTGCGCACCGCCACCGCCGAAGGACCCAGGCGCGGCGCCGCCGCCAGCGCCGGGGTGGCGATGGGCTGCCTTGTCTGGGGAGCGAGTGTGGCGCTCGGCCTTGGCGCCCTGCTGGCGGCTTCGCACGCCGCCTATTCGGTGCTGAAGTGGGCCGGCGCGGCCTATCTCGGCTGGCTCGGGCTGCGACTGCTGGCGCGGCCCAGGCGAGCCCTGGTCATCGCCGATGAACCCTCTGGCGATAGGGGCGGGGCTCTGGGCGCCTTCCGCCGCGGCCTGACCTGCAATCTCCTCAACCCCAAGGCGGGGATATTCTACGTCAGCTTCCTGCCGATGTTCGTGCCCGCCGGCTACGCCGTGGCGCCCCTCCTGTTTCTGCTGACGGTGATCCATTCGGCGATGAGCATCGCCTGGCTGAGCGGGCTTTCCCTGGCCGCCGGTCGGGTCAGGCGCCTGCTGACCAGGCGCGGCGCGGTCGCGTGGCTGGACCGGGTCACCGGCTGCGTATTCCTGACCTTCGGCGCCCGCCTGGCCCTGAGCGAGCTCTAGCCGCCGCTCAAAGCGCCGAAGATCATCAGCTCCTCGCCATCGGCCATGGCGGCGTGCACATCGCGCGCCGGCGCCTTGCCGACAAACAGGCGCATGTGCGGCCGCAGCCGCGATTGTTCGTCGATGACCCGAAACTTCAGGCCCGGAAACTGGCGATCGAGGTCGTCGAGCACCGCCTCGATGGTGGCGCCGCTGGCCTGAACGCGGCTCGCCCCGCCGGTGTAGGCGTGCAGCTGCGAGGGTATCCACACCGGGGTCATGGCGCCGGCGCGGCGGTCACCGAATAGATTTCCGGCAGGTGTGCGGCGATTGCCCGCCAGGCCTCGCCCTCGTCGTCGCTCATCCACACCTCGCCGGCGGTGGTGCCGAGATAAAGGCCGGTGGGAGAGGCCTGATCGGCGCAGAAGGCCTGGCGCTTGACCGTGAACCAGCCCTGTTCTGTGGGAAAACCCCGATCCTGACGCGTCCAGCTCACCCCGCCGTCGGTGGTGCGATAGACTGCCGGACGGCCGCCGGGGCTGGTCCTGGGCCACACCTCGGTGCCGTCCATGGGAAACACCCAGGCGGTGTCGTGATCGCGGGCGTGAGGAACGATGGTGAAGCCGATATCCCCGATCTCGGCCGGCATCGCCTTGCCGATCCGCTCCCAGGTCACCTCCGGCCGGTCGAGGCGATAGATGCCGCAATGGTTCTGCTGCCAGATACGATCCGGCCGGGTGGGGGCGAGGGCGATGAAATGCGCATCCTGGCCGTATTCGGGATAAGGGTCGGGCATGAAATTCGCCTCGACGCCCTTGTTCAGGGGCGCCCAGGCGGCCCCCCGGTCGAGGCTCTCGAACACCCCTCCGGTGGAGGTGGCGATGTACATGTGCGCCGCATTGCGAGGATCGATGACGATCTGGTTGAGCAGCGGCCCATCCGGGGTGCCGGCGTCGATCGGAACCCACTTGTCGTACATCGGGTGGCCATTGAAGCCGGCGACGCTCTCCCAGTTGGCGCCGTTGTCGTCGCTGACGAAGAGGCCGGGGGGCGAGGTTCCGGCCCACCAAACGCCGGGCTCGCTGGCATGCCCTGGCTGCAGCCAGAAGGTGTGGGCGACAGCCCGGCCGGCGGCCTCGCCGACGGGGAAGGCCGGCGGTCTCTTGGCTTCGGTCCAGGTGGCCCCCGCGTCCAGTGAGCGAAAGACGGTCGGCCCGAGATGGCCGGTCTTGGCGGCGATCAGTTGGACTTTGGCGTCGCGCGGGTCCTGGACAAAGTGGTTGATGATCTGGCCCAGCATCAGCGGGCCGGTGACGGCCCAATTCCGGCGCGCGCCGTCATCGCGATAGACCCAGGCGCCCTTGCGCGTGCCGACCAGCAGTTGGGTGGCCTCGGCCATGCATCTCTCCCCAAGTGTCCAGCAGATGAGACGCCAGCCGTCTCCCGCCCGTCAAGGACGGTTCTTGTCTGGCGATGCCGACTTTTAGAGGATGAATCGCGACAGATCGGTGTTCTTGGCCAGATCGCCGACCAGACGGCGCACGTCGTCGGCGTCGATCACCACCTTCTCGCCGGCGCGATCGGAGGCGGTGAAACTGATGTCCTCAACCACCTTCTCCAGCACTGTCTGGAGGCGCCGCGCGCCAATATTCTCGACCGCGCCGTTGACCTCGACCGCCGCGTCGGCCAGGGCGTCCAGGGCGGCTTCGGTAAAGGTCAGGCCGACCCCTTCGGTCTCCAGCAAGGCCTGGTGCTGGCGCACCAGGTTGGCTTCCGGCTCGACCAGAATGCGTCGCAGATCGTCACGCGTGAGCGCCTTCAACTCGACCCGGATCGGCAGCCGGCCCTGAAGTTCGGGCAGCAAATCCGAAGGCTTGGCGACGTGAAAGGCGCCCGAGGCGATGAACAGGATGTGGTCGGTCTTCACCGGCCCG
>DASYGN010000014.1:0-39014 GCA_035999625.1 Caulobacteraceae bacterium
CCCAGTTCGCCCAGGTGCAGATAGTCGAAGTCCGGATAGTGCTCGGGCGAGGCCGAGACCGACGGGCCGCCCAGCACCGTGGTGGCCCCCGCTGCATGGGCGCGCGCGTTGATGGCGTTGATCTGGGCGCGCTGGACATGCATGCCGCTGACCAGCACCACCTCGGCCCAGGCCAGATCGCGCCGGCTGGCCGCTCGGATGTTCTCGTCGACGAAGCGCACCTGCCAGGCCTTGGGCGCGGCGGCGGCGATCACCAGCAGGCCCTGGGGCGGCATGAACGCCTTGGCGCCTACCAGTGGCTGGGCGTACTCGAAGGTGCCGAACGAGGGCGCATAGCGGGGAAAGACCAGCAGGACCCTTCGGCCACGCTGAGGCGAAGCTTTCGGCGCCGTCGACAAGGCCGGCATGACCGCCAAACTCCGCAACCCTTCCGGCGTTCCCGTCAAGCTTTGGGTTACCTGGGTGGCGTCATTGCAATTCTCGATGGAGTATATAGCTCTCAATCGAGCTGATTAATGGATCTTCGATGCTGCCGACGCTGCGCCAACTGCGCTATTTGAAGCTTCTCGCCGATCATCGCTCGTTCAGCCGCGCCGCCGAGGCCGCCCACGTCACCCAGCCGACCTTGTCGGCCGGTATTCAGGAGCTGGAGAAGATTCTCGGCCCGCCACTGGTGGACCGCAATCGCTCGGGGGTGATCCTGACCGCCGCCGGAGAGGAGGTCGTCGCCAGGGCCGGGGCCATCCTGGCCCAAGCCGAGGACCTGGTCCGCGAGGCCCAGGGCGCCGGCGAACCCCTGGCCGGCCGCTTCAGGCTGGGCGTCATACCGACCATCGCCCCGTTCCTGTTGCCAGGCGCCCTGCCGGTGCTGCGCCGGCGCTATCCAAAGCTGCGCCTGTACCTGCGCGAGGACCTGACCCACCGCTTGCTCGCCGAGGTGCGCAACGGGACCTTGGATGCGGCGCTGATCGCGCTGCCCTACGACACCTCCGGCCTGGCGTTCGCGCACGTGACCGACGACGAGCTGCTCGCCGCCCTGCCCAGCGATCACCCTTTGAGCCGGGTGCGGCAGGTGCCCTCGCAATCCCTCGAGCGCGAGGAGATGATCCTCCTGGAGGATGGCCACTGCCTGCGCGAGCATGCCCTGGCGGCGTGCAATCCCGGCCAAGGCCGGCGCCAGCACGAAGAAGCCTTCGCCGCCACCTCGCTCGCCACCCTGGTGCAGATGGTCGGCTCGGGCCTCGGCGTCTCGCTGCTGCCGGCGATGGCGGTGGCGGCGGGCCTGGCCGAGGCGGCCCAGGTCGCCGTGCGCCCGCTGGACGCCGAACATCCCCACCGCGAGGTGGTCATCGCCTGGCGGGCCGGATCCACGCGCGCGGTCGAGGGGGCGCTGCTCGCCGAAGCGTTCAGGAAAGCCTAACCCTTTACGCTCAAGCTGGCGGCTCGGCTTGGAATCTCGCCGCCCTGCGCGTCGAAGGACGTGCGCCCGCCTGTCGATTGGATTATATCCACAAGCGTCATGAGTAGATCGTTCATCAAGATGAATGGTTTGGGCAACGACTTCGTGGTCGTTCAACCCGGTGGCGAGCGTTTCGAGCCCACCGCCGAGCAGGCGCGGGCGATCTGCGATCGCATCGACGGCGTGGGCTGCGACCAGTTGATCCTGCTCGAGCCCTCCCCCACGGCCGACATGCGCCTGCGCATCTGGAACGCCGATGGCGGCGAGGTGGACACCTGCGGCAACGCCGCCCGGTGCGTCGCCTGGCTGCTGATGCGGGCCGGCAAGCGCGGCCATGTGCGGCTGGAGATCAACGCCGGAACGCTCGAGGCCTTCAACGCGCCGGGCGACACGGTCACCGTCGATATGGGCGCGCCGGGCCTCGAATGGACCGATATCCCGCTGGCCGCGCCCATGGACACCCTCGAGCTCGACCTTCGGGTGGAGTCGGCCAAGGGCGGTCCGAGCTGCGTCTCCATGGGCAACCCGCACGTCGTCTTCTTCGTCGACAACGTCGACACCGCCCCGGTGGAGAGCCTGGGGCCGTGGCTCGAAAAGCACCAGCGCTTTCCCGAGGGGGCCAACGTCGGCTTCGCCCAGGTTCTGACCCGCGATCGCATTCGACTGCGGGTGTGGGAACGCGGGGTTGGCGTCACCCGGGCCTGCGGCACCGGCGCCTGCGCCGCCCTGGTCGCCGCCCATCGGCGCGGCCACACCGGCCGTCGGGCGGTGATCGAGACCGACGGCGGAGAACTGGTCGTCGACTGGCGTGAGAGCGATGGCCACGTGCTGATCAATGGCCCGGTCGAGGTCGAATACACCGGCCGCATGCCGCCGCTTCAGGAAATTGAGAGCGCCCAATCGGCGACGGTGACCGTGGCCGGCGTCCGGCCGGCGGCGGCCAACGACTTCGGCGATCCCATGGGCTACGACCGCTTCTCAGGCGTCCCCTCTCCCGATCCGTTTCGCCGCGCCTGATCGGCCTGATGACCATGACCAGCGCGACCGCTGAGCCGCGCCCGATCGACATCGTCACCTTCGGCTGCCGGCTCAACGCCTGCGAGTCCCAGGCCCTGCGCGAGCGCGCGGCGGCGCAAACCCTCACGGAGACGGTCGTCTTCAACACCTGCGCGGTGACCGCCGAGGCGGTGCGTCAGGCGCGGCAGGCGATCCGCCGCGCACGCCGGGAGCGCCCCTCCGCGCGCCTCGTCGTCACGGGTTGCGCCGCCCAGATCGACCCGGCCGCCTTCGCCGCCATGGACGAGGTCGACCTGGTCCTCGGCAACGCCCTCAAGGCCGCGCCGGGCGCCCTGCTGGCCGAGGGGGTCCATGTCAGCGACGTGATGATCGATCGCCCGCCGCTACCGGCGCCGGCGGGGGCGCCCGCGGGACGGGCCCGGGCCTACGTCGCCATCCAGAGCGGCTGCGATCACCGCTGCACGTTCTGCGTCATTCCCTTCGGGCGCGGCAATTCGCGATCTCAGAGCAGGGCGGCGGTGATCCGCCAGGTGCGCGCCCTCGCCGCCGCCGGCTATGCCGAAGTGGTGCTCACCGGGGTCGACCTCACCAGCTGGGGCGAGGATCTCGCCGGCGCGCCCAAGCTCGGCGATCTGATCGGCGCCGTCCTCGGCGACGTCCCCGAGCTTCCGCGCCTCAGGCTTTCGTCGATCGATGCGGCCGAGATCGACGCGCGGCTGCTCGCCCTTCTGGCGAGCGAGCGGCGGCTGATGCCGCACCTGCATCTCTCGCTCCAGTCCGGCGATGATCTGATCCTCAAGCGCATGCGCCGGCGGCATTCGCGCGCGGCGGCGCTGGCGCTCGTCGAGGCGGTCCGGCGGGCGCGGCCCGAAACCGCGTTCGGGGCCGACTTCATCGCCGGCTTTCCCACCGAGACCGAAGCGGCGTTCGCGAACACCCTGAACTTCGTCGCCGAAGCGGGCCTTGCCTTTCTGCACGTGTTTCCGTTCAGCCCCAGAGCCGGCACACCGGCGGCGCGCATGCCTCAGGTCGCGCGCGAAGTCGTCCATGCGCGGGCCCGCCGTTTGCGCCTCGCCGGTGAGGCGGCGCTCGAGCGACATCTGGCCGCGCTGGAAGGCAAGACCCTCACTGCCCTGGTCGAGCGACCGGGCCTGGGCCGGGCGGAGGATTTCACCGAGGTGGCGTTCGAGGGCGTGGCCGCGCCAGGGAGCCTGATTTCCGGCGTGGTCGCCGGCCGTGATCACTCGCGCGCGCGCCTTTCGGCCTGGGCGCTGGTCCCGACCACGAGACCTGATCCGACCGGATGAGCGAGCCGTCAGCCACCTGGCTCCAGCGCCTGAGCACTGGTCTCTCGCGCACATCCCGGCAGATGAGCGAGCAGCTGGGCGCGCTGAGCGCCAAGCCTCTCGACCAGGCGCAACTCGACGCGCTGGAGGAGATGCTGATCGAGGCCGATCTGGGTCCGGCGGCGGCGAGCCGCATCGCCCAGGCATTCGGCGACCGCCGCTTTGGGCGCGCCGCCAGCGACCGCGACGTCAAGGAGGCCCTGGCCGAGGCGCTGATCGCCGAACTTGGTCCACGGCAAGGCCGTTTCGAGCCCCTGGCCGGGCCCCGGCCCTTTCTCGCCCTGTTCATCGGCGTCAACGGCTCGGGCAAGACCACCACCCTCGGCAAGATCGCCCACGTGCTGAGCGGCCAGGGCGCTCGGGTGCTGATCGCCGCCTGCGACACCTTCCGCGCCGCCGCGGTCGAACAGCTCGAGGTGTGGGCGGCCCGCGCCGGGGCCGATTTCGTCTCCGGCGCGCCGGGCGCCGACGCCGCCGGTCTCGCCTACGAGGCCTTCGAGCGGGCCCGGCGCGAGGGCTACGACGTTCTTCTCATCGACACCGCCGGTCGGCTGCAGAACAAACAGGGCCTGATGGACGAACTCACCAAGATGATCCGTGTGGTGCGCAAGCTCGATCCGGATGCGCCCCATGAGGTGCTGCTGGTGCTCGACGCCACCGTGGGCCGCAACGCCCTGGCCCAGGAGCATGTGTTCGGCAACGCCATCGGCGTCACCGGCATCATCATGACCAAGCTCGATGGCACCGCCCGCGGCGGCGTACTGGTGCCCGTCGCCCAGGCCTCCGACTCACCGATCAAGCTGATCGGCGTCGGCGAGGGCATCGAGGATCTGCAGCCGTTCGAGGCCACGGCCTTCGCCCGCTCCCTGGTTGGCCTGGAGGCAGCCGGTGGCTGAGGCGGGACGCACCCGGCGCCTGTTCGTCTGGCTGGTCGACACCGCGCCGGGCGTCCTGTTCATCGCCGCCTTCCTGATCAGCCGCGACTTCCGCCTGGCCACCTGGGTGCTGGTCGTCGCCGCCGCCCTGGCGCTGACCGCCTCGGTGATCGTGGAGCGCCGCTTTCGGCCGATGCCGACCACCGTCGGCGTGCTGGCGGTGCTGTTCGGCGGCGCCTCGCTGCTGCTGCGCAGTCCCGACATCCTCAAGATGAAGATGAGCATCGTCGATGGCCTGCTGGGCGCGGCGCTGTTCGCTGGCCTGGCGATGAAGCGCAATCCGCTGAAATACGTCCTCGGCGCGGCCTTCCGGCTGAGCGACAGGGCATGGACCACGCTCACGGTCCGCTATGCGCTTTTCTGGTGGGCCTGCGCGGTCGCCAACGAAATCGTCCGGCGCACCCAGAGCGATCATACCTGGGTGGTGTTCCGCGGCGTCGCCTTGGCGGCGGGGGTGCTGTTCGCCATCGCCCAGGCGCCGTTCCTGATGAAGCATGCGGTGGCTCACGACGGGGCCGAGCCGCCGCCGCCCGATCTCGGCGTCTGAGGCGAGCACGAGGCGATCAGGCGGTGCACGGATGGTCTGTCGTCAAACCGACTTGAACGTGAGATAATCCAGCCCCCGGACAGGTTGTCTGTCTGAGCGAGGGGCGCCCATGGCCAAGAGCAAGGCGAAGATCGCTGGCGAGGCCCCCGCTTTGGCGGGCTCGGCGACCCATCTGCTGCACCGGGCCCTGCAGATGGCGCTCGATTATCACACCGAGGCGGCGGGGCCGGGCGCCATCACCCAACGGCAGTTCACCGTGCTCGCCGCCGCCGGCGCCCACGAGGGCCTGACCCAGAACGATCTGGTGCGCGCCACCGGCATCGATCGCTCGACGCTGGCCGATCTGGTGGCGCGGATGCTGGCCAAGGGCCTGCTGGTGCGTGAACGCTCAGCCACCGACGCGCGCGCCAACTCGGTCGGCCTCTCGGATGCCGGACGGACGGCCCTGGCCGCCGGGGCGGAACCGGTCGCCGGGGCCGACGCGCGCCTGCTGGCGCCGCTTTCGGCCAAGAAGCGCGACGGCTTCATCAAGGCGCTCCACATCCTGACCGGGACCGAGGCGGGGTCGCCGGGCGCCAAGCCCAAAGGCAGGAAGAAGGCCGCCAAGGCCAAAGCCGCCAAAGCCAAGCCGGTCAAGGCCGGCGCCAAGAAGCACAAGAAGCTCAAGCACCCCAAGGCGGTGCTCGGCGTCTAGCCTAGAGCCGCCCCGTCATCACCGCCCAGGCGAGCCGCAGCCGCGTCTCGAATGCGCCGACTCTGCGCGCACCGGCCCTCGCCAAGGTGGCGCAGAGCGCCGCCGGATACACCGACGAGGGCAGCGCGCGGCACGCCTCGCTGGCCAGCGCCAGCTGCTCGGCGATCAGCGGCTCGAGATCAGCGGCCGCCATCCGTTCGCGGCGGCGCAGCAGCACCAGGCCCCAGACCGCGCCCGCCCGCGCCAGGGCCGGCTCCGCCTCGGCGGCCGCGCCCAGGATCCGGCCGCCCAGGACGGCCAGCGCGCCTTGGACCTGGCGCGCCCAGGCGAGCGCCCCTTCGGCGTCCATCGGACCCAGGGCTTGGATGCGCGCTTCGATCAGCTCGGCGAGCGCCTCGCCAAGCAGACCCCGCCGCTGCAGCGTCTCGGCCAGCGGATGTCCGGGCGCCGCGCCGGCGGCGGCCATATCGCGCCACCAGGTAAGCCGGATCTCGGCCGCCAGGGGATTGGCCGCCAGCGCTTCGGCGCGCGCCAGCTGGTGATCCAGGGCGTAGAGGGCGATGACCCCCTCGCGCGCCCGGCGGTCGGCGATGAACCGGCTGGCCAGCCAGCGGTCGGGATCGGCGCGCTTGACCTCGGCGTCGAGGTCCTGCGCCGCCAACTCAACCGTAAAGCGTCTGGTACATCGCCATCGAGGTCAGCATCGGCAGCGACAGCAGGACGTTGGTGCGCGAAGCCAGGGTGCCGATCCGTCCGGCTTTGGCCTTGGCATCGGCGTCGGCCTCCTTGATGCCGAGGACGATCTTCTGAGCCGGCCAGATCACGCCCCAGACATTGAGGAACATGATGATCGCCAGCCACACGCCGATGCCCATCAGGGTGAAGCCGCGATCGTCCGGGCCATAGCCGCCGGCGAAGCCGAAGCTGAACACCTTGGCGGCGTAGTCATGGCCGCGCAGGGCGGCGACGCAGATGCCGGCCAGGACGGTGAACAGCGCCGACCAGCGGAACCAGAACATCGCTTCGGGCGCGATGTGCTTGATGATCGCGGGTCGCTGCTCGGCCGGAATGTCCGGCATCATCCGGGTCTGGACGAAGTTGAAATAGTACAGCAGGCCGATCCACAGGATGCCGAACAGCACGTGCATCCAGCGGAACACCGCCTGCCAGAAGGTCACGTCGTCAAGGCCGTGCGGACTGACCTTGGCGTAGGCGAACATCATGATGATCGCCAGGATGACGCCAAGAATGATGGTGTTGCGCAGATTGAGGAGAATTGCGGCCACGGCGGACCCTTTCCTGATTCCCTTCCCCGATAGGGTGGCATAGTCCCTTTTCGGCCCCGGCGTAAAGTACAGCTAGGTCGGACATGGGCGCCGGCGCAGCCCCTCGTTTCAGGGTTGCAGACGCGGGCTCGACGGTTGCGGACCGATCGGGCGGGCGGGCTCGTCCTCGCGCTTGGCGCCCCACAGAAGGATGATCGGCGAGGCCACGTAGATCGACGAATAGGTGCCGATGACGATCCCGAACAGCAGCACGATCGACAGCGGCCGCAGGGACTCGCCGCCGAAAACCGCCAGGCCCGACAGCGCCAGAAGGGCGGTGACGCCGGTGATCACCGTGCGCGAGAGGGTCTCGTTGACCGACAGATCGATCAGGTCGCGCAGGGACATGCGCTTGTACTTGCGGCGGTTCTCACGCAGGCGGTCGAACACCACCACCGTGTCGTTCATCGAATAGCCGATGATGGTCAACAGGGCGGCGATCAGGTTGAGGCTGAATTCCAGGCGCAACAGCAGGATGAGGCCGAACGACAGGGTCAGGTCGTGGAACAGGGCGACCACCGCGCCCAGCCCGAACTGCAGCTCGAAGCGGAACCAGATGTAGATCAGCATCAGCCCGACGGCGGCGAGCAGCGCCTCGACGCCCTTGATTTCCAGCTCTCCGGAAACCTCCGGACCGACGACGTCGGTGCGCGAGAACGACACCTGGCCGCCGAGCGCCTGGGTGATGCTCGCCTTGACCCGGGTGGCCACCTGGCCGGGATCGGCGCCGCTGGGGGTCTGGAAGCGGACCACGGCGTCGTTGTCGGCCCCGAAGCGCTGCACCTGCACATCGCCAAGAGCAAGACCGCTGACCGCCGCGCGCACCTTGCCCAGGTCGGCCGGCGCCTTGCCGGTGTTGAGCTCCAGGACCGTGCCGCCTTTGAAGTCGATGCCCATGTTGAGCCCGGGGTAGAAGAAGCCGACCCCGGTGGCGATCACCGCCAGGATCGAAAGGGTGGCGAACAGGCGCGCCAGGGAGACGAACGGGACGTGCGTCTTGGTCGGCAGGAGTTTGATCAGCGGCCACATGGTGTTCATACGATCGGCAATTGCTTGGGCCGGAAGGCCTTGAACCACCAGCCGATCAGCACCTGGGTGATGATCACGGCGGTGAATACGCTGGTCAGCACCCCGATGAGCAGGGTGAGCGCGAAACCCTTCACCGGTCCGGCCCCCAGGTTGAACATGATCACCGCCGCCACCACGGTGGTGACATTGGCGTCGATGATGGTGACGATGGCCCGCCGGAAGCCGGCGTCGGCGGCCGGCATCGCCTGCCTGCCTGAGCGCACCTCATCGCGCATCCGCTCGTAGATCAGCACATTGGCGTCGACCGCCACCGCCAGGGTGAGCACCAGGCCGGCGATGCCGGGCAAAGTCAGGGTGGCGTGGAAGAGGCTCATGGTCCCGACGATCATCAGGCCGTTGATCACCAGGGCCATGGCCGCGAAGCCGCCGAACAGGCCATAGGCGAGCAGAATGAAGGCGAAGATCAGCGCCGCACCGATGAGGATCGAAACCTGACCGGCCTTGACCGCGTCGGCGCCCAGTTCGGCCCCGACGCTGTGCTGTTCGATCACCTTGAGCGGCGCCGGCAAGGCGCCGGTCTTGAGCATCAGCGCCAGGTCATGGGCCGACTCCTCGGTGAAGCTGCCGGTGATCTCGCCGCTGCCGCCGGGAATGGCCCCGCGGATCACCGGGGCGGAGATCACCCGCTTGTCGAGCACGATGGCGAACGGCTTGCCGACATTTTCCGCCGTCGCCTCGCCGAAGCGCTGCGCGCCCATGCCGTTGAAGGCGAAGGCGATGTTGGGACTGCCATTCTCGTCGTGGCTGGCCTGGGCGTTGGTCAGCATGCCGCCATCGACCATCGCCCGCCGCTTGAGCACATAGGCTTCCTGATAGTGGTCGTCGCTGGGCAGGACCTCGTCGTCGGGCGGGATGCGTCCGGCCTTGATGTCGTCGGGCGAGAGGGTGGTGTCGACCAGCTGGAACGTCAGCTTGGCGGTCTTGCCGATCACCGCCTTCAGGCGCTCGGGATCGCTCTCGCCCGGAGCCTCGATGACGATCCGGTTGGCCCCCTGGCGGGTGATCGAGGGGTTGGTCGCGCCCAGCGCGTCGATGCGCTTGCGGATGATCTCGATGGAGCGCGTCACCGCGTCCTCGGCCGCGGCCCTGGCCGCCTGCGGGGCGAACGAGATCTCGATGCGCTGGCCGGGAGTCTGGCGGATGTTGACGTCGCGCCCGCCGCCGGGAAGGCCCTCGCCGACCTGGTTGGAAAGTTTCTTGAACGCCGCGTCGTATTGCCCCGGATCGGTGATCGTCACCCCGACCACATCGCCGCTCAGCGCCAGATTGCCGAACGGGACCTGGTCGGCGCGCAGCTTGGTGCGCACGTCCTCGGTCAGATTGGTCAGCCGCTCCTTGGTCAGGGCGACCGTATCCACCTCCATCAACAGGTAGGACCCGCCGCGCAGGTCGAGGCCCAGGCTCAGCTTGTCATGCGGCATCGCCGCCGGGATCGAGGCCAGCATTCCCGGCGGCAGGAGGTTGGGCAGGGTGAAGATGAGCCCGAAAATCGCCGAGGCCAGGACCAGGATGACCTTCCAGCGCGAAAGAGCGAGCATGGCGGCGCTGGAGCCCCTGCCTCAGGCCTTGGAATCGTTGGCCGCCGCCGGTTCGCCCCTGGCGATGACGTCGGCGAGCATCGACTTGACCACCTTGACGGTCACATTCTGGGCGATCTCTACGCCGACCTCGGTCTCCTCGACCCGCACCACCTTGCCCTTGACGCCGCTCGACATCACCACCGTGTCGCCGCGCTTGACCGCCGCGATCTTGCTCTGGTGCTGCTTCTGCCGACGCTGCTGGGGCATCAGGATCATGACGTAGAACAGCACCATGATGGCGATCAGCGGCAGGAACTGGCCGGGCCCGGTCAGTAACGAGGCCAATCCGCCCGCGGCCGGAGCCGCGGCCGCCGCCGCCAGGACAAGGAGGAGTTGGACGCTCATCACCAGGTTCCGAATCGAAAAAGAGCACGGGCAGGCCGCCTTGGCGGACCTCCGCGCTCGAAGCGAGGCGGAAGCTAGGCGTTCGGCCGCCCTTTTGCAATCCGAACGGGGCGGCTATGGCGGTGGCGTGAAGGATACGCTGGACCGCATCGCCGCCGCGCTCGAGCGCCTGGCGCCGCCACCGCCTGGCCGGACCGATTTCAGCGGCGCGGCCCTCTTCCGGCACGACCCGCCCTCCGGGGGGTTCGTCGCCGCGCCGGCCTACGCCCTGGCGCTCGACCTGCTGGTCGGGATCGATCGCCAGAAGGGGCTGGTGGTCGAGGCGCTGAAACGCTTCGCCGCCGGGCTGCCGGTCAACCACGTGCTCCTCTGGGGCGTCCGGGGGACCGGCAAGAGCTCGCTGATCAAGGCCGCCTTCACCGCCATCGCCGCCGAGCGGACCGAACTCAAGCTGATCGAGGTCGATCGCGACGCGGTTACCGCCCTGCCGGAACTGTTCGAGAGCCTGCGCGGCTATGCCTGGCGCTTCGTGGTCCTGTGCGATGATCTCTCGTTCGAAGAAGGGGCGGCGGCGGCCAAGGCGCTGAAATCCGCCCTCGAGGGCGGGGTCAGCGGGCCGCCGGAGAACGTCCTCTTCGCCGCCACCTCCAACCGCCGCCACCTGATGCCGCGCGACCATGACGAAACCCGCGGAGCCATCGCCGCGGGCGAGGACGCCGAGGAGGAGGTCAGCGTCTCCGACCGCTTCGGCCTGTGGGTCGGCTTTCCGCCCATGGACCAGGCGACCTACCTGGCGGCGGTCGCCGCCTACGCGGCGCGCTTTGGCCTCTCCGTCCCCGACCTCGAACGGCGCGCCCTGGCCTGGGCCGGCCTGCGCGGGGCCAGGTCAGGGCGCATCGCCTGGCAATTCACCCGCGATCTCGCCGGCGAACTCGGCAAGAGCTTGCCGGGATGAACGCGTCGGTGGAATTAGGCCGACTGCTGTACGGGGCTGACTGCGGCGCCTACTTCGGCAGCACGCTCAGCGGATCGAGCGGGCGGGCCTTGTCGGCCGGGCTCGGCGCGTAGCGGAGTTCGAAATGCACTTCCGGCTGGGAAACCCCGCCGGTCTCGCCGACCGAGCCGATCTGCTCGCCCTGATAGACATTGTCGCGCATGTGCACATCGATGCTGGCCAGGTGGGCGTAGGCGCTCACCCAGCCGCCGGCGTGCTTGATCAGCACCAGGTTGCCGAAGCCCGGCACCTGATCGCCGGCGTAGACCACCTCGCCGACGGCGGCGGCGCGCACCTCGGAGCCGGTCGGGGCGCCGATGTCGATGCCGTCGTTGCGCCGGCCGGCCCCGGCCGAGCCGAAGCCGGAGAGGATCTGGCCGCGCACCGGCCAGATGAACTTGCCCTCGCCGAGACTGGCGAGAGCCTGGGTGCTGGCCGGCGGCTCGCTCGGCCGCAACGGCTCGCTGGGCCGATTGTAGGCGAAGTTGGGGGCCGAGGATCCGGCGGCCGGCTGGGAGCGCCGCTCGGCGGCGGCGGCGAGCGCCTCCGGACTGGGCGTATAGGGGGCGTAGGCGGACGAGGCCGCGGACGGGCGATAGGTCGGCGCAGCCGCAGGCGGGCGGTAGGTGGGACGCGGTTCGGGGGCTGTCTCCTCGGCGACCATCACCCGGCTGGGTCCATGATCCTGGTAGTGGGCCGGCAGGGCGACATACATGCCCGGCGTCAGGCGTCCGCGCTGCGGCAGGTCGTTGAGGTTGGATAGCTCGGCGAGGTTGACGCTGAAGCGCCTGGCGATGGCGCCCAGGGTGTCGCCGCCGACGACCACATAGGCCTTGGCCACCGGCACGCGGATGTGTTCGCCGGGCCGCAGCTGATAGGGCCGACGCAGGTGATTGGCTTCCACCAGTTCGCCGCGGGTGGTCTCCAGATCGCGGGCGATGGCGTCCAGATGATCGCCCGGCTGGACCTCGTAGTCGCGGTACATGCCGTGGGCGGCGATGACCCGGCCATCGGTGATCAGGCGGGTTTCCTCCCGGCGCCGACGCGGCATCGGTGAGGGCTCGTAGGCATAGGAAGGAGAGGCGGCGGAACTGGCCGCCGGCGGGGTCGGGCGCGCCTGAGGCGGCGCGGCCACTGGGGCGAGGGGCGCGGATTCCACCGCCGCCGGAGGTGGCGCGGCGCTCGTCCCGCTTGGCGATGCCGCCGCGCCGGTGGGAATGGCTTCGGTCTGGGCGGCGGAATTGGTCGCCGAGGCCGGCGCCGGATCGGGATCCGAGATCGGATACCTGGCGGCGTTCCTCGGCGCCTGGGCGTCCTTGAGGATCGGATAGCTCGGCGTCGCACACCCGGCCAGCGCCACCGTGGAAAGCCCGACTAACAACAACCGATTCATCGCCATTCCTTTGGATAGCAGGCAAGGAGCGCGAGAATGGTTAAACAATCATCCATGGCCTTACGCCACACGGCCCTCCCTCCAAGAGGTTGATCACAGCTCGCGCGCCACGCCCTCGAGCAACGGCACGAAGCGCACTTCGCAAAGGACATCCATGGAGAAGCCACCCGCGCCGTCGCCGGCGTAACGGCAGAGCTTTTGCACGGGACCCTTGCCCACCGGCGCCACAAGCACGCCGGAGGGCTTGAGCTGCTCGAGCAATATCTTGGGCTGCTCATGGGCCGCCGCCGTGACCAGAATGCGGTCAAAAGGCGCCTGCTCGGGCCAACCGAGGGTCCCATCGCCGAACTTGGTGATGATGTTGGTCAGTTGCAGGGCGGCGAACCTGGCTTCCGCCTCGCGCAGCAGGGTGCGGTAGCGTTCGACGGTGTAGACCAGGCGCGACAGCCTCGCCAGCACGGCGGTCTGATAGCCGGAGCCGGCGCCGACCTCGAGCACCCTGGCGCGCGGCTCCAGGGTCAGAGCCTGGGTCATCAGCCCGACGATGTAGGGCTGGCTGATGGTCTGGCCGCAGGCGATCGGCAGGGCCGAATCCTCCCACGAACGCTCCTTGAACAGCGCCGGCGTGAACAGGTCGCGCGGGGTGCGCTCCATGGCCGCCAGGACCGCCGGATCGGTCACCCCCTGGGTGCGCAGCGCCAGGATCAGGCGCGCGACGCGGGTGTCATGCTCGGCGTGGTCCCTGGGCTTGCGGGTCACGCGCTCACCGTCTCATGGGCGCCGATATGGGTCAGGCCGCGCATATAGGGATGCAGGGCCTGGGGGACGGCGATGCGACCGCCCTCGTCCTGATAATTCTCCATTACCGCCACCAGGGTGCGCCCGACCGCCAGGCCCGAACCGTTCAGGGTGTGGACGAAGCGACCGCCCTTCTCGCCGGCCGGACGATAGCGGGCGTCCATGCGCCGGGCCTGGAAGTCGCCGCAGTTCGAGCACGAACTGATCTCGCGGAAGCGTTGCTCTGATGGCAGCCACACCTCCAGGTCGTAGGTCTTGCGCGCCGCAAAGCCCATGTCCCCGGCGCACAGGAGCATGGTCCGAAAGGGCAGCTCCAGGCGCTTGAGCACCGCCTCGGCGCAGGCGGTCATGCGCTCATGCTCCTCGCCGGAGGCTTCCGGGGCGGTGATCGACACCAGTTCGACCTTGTTGAACTGATGCTGGCGGATCATCCCGCGGGTATCCTTGCCCGAGGCCCCGGCCTCGGATCGGAAACAGGGCGTGAGCGCGGTGAAGCGCAGCGGCAACTCATCCTCCCCGAGCAGCCGTTCGCGCACCAGATTGGCCAGAGGGACTTCGGCGGTCGGGATGAGCCAGCGCTCGTCGGTGGTGGCGAACAGGTCGTCGGCGAACTTGGGCAGCTGGCCGGAGCCGAACACCGCCGCTTCGCGCACCAGCAACGGCGGGGCGACCTCCAGATAGCCATGCTCCTGGGTCTGGATGTCGATCATGAACTGGCCAAGGGCGCGTTCGAGCCGCGCCAGGTCCGCCTTGAGCACGACAAAGCGCGACCCCGACAGGCGGGCGGCGGTTTCGAAGTCCATCATGCCGAGCGCGCCGCCGAGTTCGACGTGATCCTTGGCCTTGGCCGGCGCGAACGGCGCGCCCCAGCGCCGCACTTCGAGGTTGGCGGTCTCGTCGGCGCCGGGGGGGACATCCGCCGCCGGCAGGTTGGGCAGCCCGGCCAGAATCTCGCGCAGGGTCTGCGAACGCTCGGCTTCCTTGCGGGTGTGGATGGCGATCGCCAGCTTGAGCTTTTCGACCTCGTCGGTCAGCGCCTGGGCCCTGGCGCTATCGCCGCCGGCGCGGGCCTGGCCGATCGCCTTGGAGGCCTGGTTTCGGTGCGACTGGTCGGCCTGCAGCGCCGTCTGGCAGGCGCGCAAGGCGCCGTCGAGCTCCAGAATCGCCGGCGTCTGGGCGGGGAGCCCGCGCGCCGCCCAGCCTTTGTCGAAGGCGGCCGGGTCGTCGCGAAGGGCGCGGAGATCGTGCATGAAACTCAAAGGATCGAGGCTGGAACGGCGCACCCTTAGGGCGCGTTGGCGGGCCCGCCAAGGGCCGACGTCAGGCGCTCGCCTGCTCGGCCCTGCGCCGGCGCAGTTCCAGAAGGGCCACGCACCAGATCGACACTTCGTAAAGCAGGGCGATGGGCAGGGCGAGCGAGATCATGCTGATCGGGTCGGGCGGGGTGACCACCGCGGCCAGAACGAACACGCCCAGGATCGCGTAGCGGCGCCCGGCGCGCAGCAGCTTGCTGGTGACCAGGCCCGCCAGGCCGAGCAGCGAGAGCACCACCGGCAGCTGGAAGCAAAGGCCAAACGCCAGCAGCAGGGTGGTGACCAGGGACAGATAGTCGGACACCTTGGGCAGCAGCTGCACCTGGATATTGCCGGGGCCGACAATCTGCTGGTTGAGCGAAAACCACAGGACGAACGGCAGCATGACGAAATAGACCAGCGCCGCACCCATCACGAACAGCACCGGCGAGGCGATCAGGAACGGCAGGAAGGCCCCCCGCTCACGCCGGTAAAGACCGGGGGCGACGAAGCGATAGAGCTGCCAGGCCAGGACCGGGAAGGTCAGCACCACGGCGCCGAACGCGGCCAGCTTGACCTTGGTGAAAAAGAATTCCAGCGGCGCGGTGAACACCAGGCGAAGCTGCTCCGCCGCCCGCGGCGGCGGCAGGACCCCGATCAGGGTCAACAGCAGGTCGAAGGGTCCGTGGCTCGATCGCTCCTTCTGCGCCGCCAGCAGACCGGCGCCGACCTCGAAGGGGTGCAGCAAGGCGATGTAGATATCGCGCGAGAAGTAGAAGCAGATCAGGAAGCCGACCACCAGGGCCGCGGCGCAGATGATCAGCCGTCGGCGCAGCTCGATCAGATGATCGAGCAGGGGCGCGCGCGAGGCCTCGATCTCGGCGTCGTCGGCGCTCAACTGGGAGCCTTCGCCGAGGGGGCCGTGTGGGCCGGCTGTGGCGCATCGAAGGGCAGGTCGGGCTGGTCCTGGTGCAGTTCGGCGTGGATGTCGCCCAGCACCTTGTCGGCCTCCCCTCCCAGGCTCGGCGCTCGCACCATATGCTCGGCGCGCATGGCCTCGACCTCCCGCCTGAGTTCGTCGAGCTCGGACTGGCGGGCGATCTCATCGAAACTGGCGCGGAACTCCGCGGCCATGGCCCGCATGCGGGCGACGAACTGGCCGACCTTGCGCATCAGCACCGGCAGGTCCTTCGGCCCGACCACGATCAGCGCCACGGCGCCGACGATCAGGAAGTCGAGGATCCGGCCTTCGGGAAACATCGGCGGTTGGGTCTCCTGCCGGCGGAAGCCAGCCGCCTCCTACGTCAGATCAGCGGACGATGGGATCCTTGTCGGCTTCGGCGTGCGGCAACGGCGGCGGCGCGGGCGTGGCCGCCGGCTCCTCGCCCTTGAGGCCCTCACGGAAGGCGCGGATACCCTTGGCCGCATCACCCATAAGACCCGAGAGCTTGCCGCGGCCGCCAAACAGCAGCAGCACCACCGCGCCGATGATCAGCCAGTGCACCGGGCTCAGACTGCCCATGTGAAGACTCCTCTCAGCCCCCGCGGCTGACGCTCAATATAGGAGGTTGGGCGCGCGCACGCCAAGATAGAGCTCAGCAGGGTCGTGTGTCGGCTGGCGTGGCGTTGTCCTCGACCTCGCCCGTGGCGATGCGCCCGACCATGACGGCGCCGATCAAGTCGCCGGGACGCTTTTGGCCGTCAAGACCTTTGGGCATGCGTGTCACCCTGCTTGCCGACCATCTCCCGCATAAGGCGCCAATTGTTCAATCGAATTACCGCAAACAATGCGAACGGAAGCGCGGTCGCCCCCACTAGCCCAGCGCCCAAGTGGTAGCCTTTAAAGAAGGACCACACCGCTACGGCGATCACAGAGCCGCAGGCGCCCGCATAGATGAGGGCGTAGAAAATCTGCAACTTGATCCGTGGTTCCCAATTCATCCGGCGATCATACCGACGTCCACGCAGTGGCACCATGCCTGTCAACGGGGTCTAATTGGGAAACTGAGACACTTCCCTCAGCCGGGTCGTGGGTTCTGATCTGCTCGCCTCAGGCCGTCCCGCTCTCGGCCAGATAGTCGACGTGAAAACTGGCGGCTTCGGCGTCATCGAACGGGTCTTCCTCGACGTTGGCGGCCAGCGCCGGAAGATCGCCGCCGAGCGGCTGATCGAGGCTCAGCAGGCCGGCGGACTTCATCTCCGCCAGCCCCGGCAGATCGGCCACGCTCGCCAGGCCATAGAGTTCGAGAAAGCCATCGGTGACGCCAAAGGTGATCGGCCGGCCAGGCGAGCGGCGTCGGCCGCGCATGCGCACCAGGCCCAGTTGCAAAAGCTGCTCCAGGGGGCCGCGATTGGCCTGCACCCCGCGCACGGCGTCGATCTCGGCGCGGGTGACCGGCTGATGATAGGCGATGATCGCCAGGGTCTCCTTGACCGCCCGCGTGAGCTTGCGCGGTTCGACCCGCTCGCGGGTCATCAGGAAGGCGAGATCGGCCGCGGTCTGCAGGCGCCAGCGGTCGGCGACGCAGACGAGTTCGACTCCCCGCCCGGCGTACCTGGCCTTGAGCGCCATCAAGCCGGCGGCGATGTCGGCCCCTTCGGGCAGGCGCTGGGCGAGATCGGCGGCGCTCAACGGCTGGGCGGCGGCGTGCAGCAGCGCTTCGATCATCCGTTCCGTGGCCAGGGAGCTGGTCATGCGGCCTTGCGCCCCCGCAGATAAACCTCGTCGAAGGGAGCCAGTTGGCGGGCGTCCAAGGCGCCCTCGCGCACCAGTTCCAGGCTGGCCGACAAAGTGGAGGCGACGCACGAGGCGCGGCTCGGACCGCCTTCGACGGCGCTCGGCGCGAGCCGGCTGAGCGCGGTCCAGCGTTGCAGGCGCTGGGCGAGCATGCGCAATCGCTCGCGCGCTTCGTCGAGGCGATAGGCGTTGACCTCGGGAGGACTGTAGCGCCGCTCCTGGCGGCGCTGGCGCATGCCGGCATAGGCATCGATCAGCGCGTACAGATCGCCGTCGAGCCGCTCATGGGAGGTGACGCTGATCGCCTCCGGGTCGCCGCGCATGAACACCTCGCGCCCGAGCATCGGGCGGGCTTCGAGCGCCTCGGCCGCCCGGCGCATGGCGTCCAGCCTGGCCAGCCGGAAAGCCAGGCCGGCGGCTTCCTCGTCGGCCGTGGGCGCCGCGGCCTCGGCGCTTGGTCGCGGCAGCAGCAGACGCGATTTCAGGTAGGTGAGCCAGGCGGCCATGACCAGATAGTCGGCGGCGAGCTGAAACCGCCGCCCGGCTTCGCGCACGAAGGCCAGATACTGCTCGGCCAGCGCCGTCACCGACAACCGGGTCAGGTCGACCTTCTGGGCGCGGGCCAGCGTCAGGAGCACATCCAGCGGCCCCTCGTAGCCGTCGAGTTCGACGATCAGCGCCTCGCCGTCGCTGCTGGCCTCGGCCGCGGCGGCGAAATCGAGCGAAGTCTGGAACGCCAGGCTCATGCCGCAGGTCTCATTTCGACCGCGCAGGGTCGAGCGATTCGGGGCTCGCGGCCATCGCCGCCAGCCCGCTCAGCGCACGAAGCAGGTCTTGCCCGCGGCGGTCAGCTTGGCGCACAGGGCGAGCGCCGATTGGCGCGTATCGAAACCGGTGACGGCGGTGCGGTAGAGGGTGGCGCCATCCTTGCTCACCTGGGCCACGCGCTTGCCCTTGCCGGCCATCTCGCCGGGCGCCAGGCCGGCGGCCGCTTGCCAGCTCTTCTCGGCCAGGGCCGGCGAGGAAAACGCCCCGATCTGGACCTGGAAACCGCCGGCGGCGGCCGGCTTCGCCGTCTCCGCCGGCGCCAGCTTCGGTTTCGGCTTCGGGTTGGTCGCCGCGCTGGCCAGCAGGCTGTCGATCGAGGCGTCCTTGGCGGCTTTGGCGGAGGCGGGCTTGGCCGGCTCAGTCACGGGTTGCGCCTGCGCCATGGGCGAGGCGGCCGGCGTCGGCGCGTAGAGAACTTCCTTGCCCGCGGTCACCGCCGGCGGCGACGCCATGGCGGCGGCCACGGGTATGCCGGGCCGCGGGGCCGGTTGCTCAGGCGGCGGGGTGAAGGTCGGCGCGGCCGGGGCGGCGTTGGCATCGTCCTTGTAGATCGACAGGCCCGCGGCCGGGTCCACGGCTGGCGCCTGCGGCGGCGCGGCGACGCGCACGTCCCGCACCGGGGCGCCGAGCGGCTCGGGCGGACCATCCGGCCCCCGAACGCCGCCCCGATAGAGCCAGAAGACGCCGCCGCCGACGCCGGCGAGCACCAGCAGGCTGAGCAGGAGGGCTACCGGCGCTGGCCCGCGGCGGGCCTCGCGGCCGTATCCCTGGAGCGACAGTGGCCGATCCGCCGGCGCCGGTTCGCGTTGCATGGTGGTCATGTTGGCTCTCGATGAGACGCGCACTCTGGTGCGGCGCGGCAAACGAAACGTTAACAAAATTGCCGCATGGACCGATTCTCCGGCGGCGCGGGACAAGAAGTCGACCCAATCGGGCCGCCAGAGCGCCTTCAGGTCTCGAGGCTGAACAGCCGCCGGTGCTCGTCGATGGCGTAGCGGTCGGTCATGCCGGCGATGTAATCGCAGATGATCCGCGCCCTGGCCGCCTCGTCGTGACCCTCGAGCCTTGCGAACCACTCCGCCGGCAGGACGTCAGGCTCGGCCAGGAACAGGGCGAACATGTCGGCGATGATCCGCCTGGCCTGGCTGCGCGAGCGATTGACCCGCCAGTGCCGATACATGCGCGCGTGCAGGAATACCCGCAGGCGGGCCAGATCCTCGCTCATCGGCGGCGAGAAGGCAATGAGCGCGGCGCCCAGATTGCGCACGTCCTCGGCGCTGTCGACGCCGCTCGCAGCCACCCTCCGCCGGGTTTCGGCGAGCACGTCGTCGATCATCTCGCCGATCATCCGGCGCACCGCTTCCAGCCGCTGCATGCGCGCGTCGAGGCCCGGGTGGTCTTGCCGAACCTGCCGCAACCGAGGACCGATCAGGGGCACATCGGCAAGGTCGGCGAGGTCGAACAGGCCCGCGCCCAGCCCATCGTCGAGGTCATGGTTGTTGTAGGCGATGTCATCGGCAATCGCCGCCACCTGGGCCTCCGCCGACGGCCAGCCGCCGAGCCGCAGATCGAAGCCCTGGTTGTAGGTCGCCACTTCCCGCCAGGCGGGACGCCCGGTCAGGGTCATCACCGGGCCATTGTGCTTGACCACCCCTTCCAGGGTTTCCCAGGTCAGATTGAGGCCATCGAACGCGGGATAGCGGCGCTCCAGGCGGGTGAGCACGCTAAAGGTCTGCACATTGTGGTCGAAGCCGCCGAAATCGGCCATCAGCCGCTCGAGTTCATCCTCGCCGGCGTGGCCGAACGGCGGATGACCGAGGTCATGGCCAAGGGCGATGGCTTCGGTGAGGTCGACGTCCAGCCCCAGGGCGACGGCGATCGAGCGGGCGATCTGGGCGACTTCGAGCGAGTGGGTGAGGCGGGTGCGGAAGTGGTCGCCCTCATGGGCGACGAACACCTGCGACTTCTCCTTCAGCCGGCGAAAGGCCGAAGCATGGATGATCCGGTCCCGGTCGCGCGCGAAGGCCGAGCGGATGGCGCTGGCGGGCTCGGGAATCCGGCGCCCGCGGCTTTCGGATTCCGTCTCGGCCCAGGCGGCGGGTGGACGGCTCGCTTGCCCCATCAAGGCTCCGGCTTCGCAGCGACCTTTGCGTCGAAGCCGGCCGCGCCTCATATAGAGGCGGAAATGGCGAGCCTCAAATGACATCGGCGGACATCACCCTCACCGCGGCGGCGGCCCGCCGGCTCAAGACCATCGGCCAGCGTGAGGGCCACCCGGTGATGCTGCGCGTGTCGGTGGATGGCGGCGGCTGCTCGGGGTTCCAGTACCGTTTCGACCTGGTCAGCCGGGCGGAGGACGATGACCTCACCATCGAGGGTGACGGCGCCGCGGCGGTGGTCGATGTGGTCTCCCTGGCTCTGCTCCACGGCTCGGAGATCGATTTCGTCGATGATCTGGCGGGGGCCGAGTTCCGGGTGCGCAACCCCAACGCCAAGTCGAGCTGCGGCTGCGGCGTCAGCTTCTCGATTTAGCCGCGTGCGCATCGCCACCTGGAACGTCAATTCGATCAACGCCCGCCTGGAGACCGTGCTTACCTGGTTCCGCGAGGCCGCCCCCGACGTCGCCTGCCTGCAGGAGATCAAGTGCGTCGACGAGAAGTTCCCGAGCCTGGAGTTCGCCAGCCTGGGCTACAACGTCGTCACCCACGGGCAGAAGTCCTACAACGGCGTGGCCCTGCTTTCGAAAACGCCGCTCGAGGACGTGCGCATCGGCCTGCCGGGCGAGGATGGCGACGATCACGCCCGCTACCTGGAGGCGGTGGTCTCCGGACCGGCGCCGGTCAGGGTGGCGTCCATCTATCTGCCCAACGGCAATCCCATCGGCGCCGACAAGTTCGCCTACAAGCTGCGCTGGATGGAGCGCCTCAGAGCCCACGCCGAACGGTTGCTGGACCTGGAGGAAGCGCTGGTGCTGGCCGGGGACTACAATGTCATTCCCGAGGAGGCGGACGCCGATGAACCGGCCTCATGGCTGGGCGATGCCCTCTTCCAGCCGCAGACCCGGGCGGCGTTCCGCCAGCTCAAGTGGATGGGCTTGACCGACGCCTACATGGCCGCCGACGGCGCCGCCGGCGGCTACACCTTCTGGGACTACCAGGCCGGGGCCTGGAACCGCAATCACGGCATTCGCATCGATCACCTGATGCTCTCGCCCCAGGCCGCCGACCGCCTGGGCGAGGTCACCATTCACCGCCAGACGCGGGCGCGCGAAAAGCCCTCCGACCATGTGCCGGTGGTGGTCGAGCTGCGCGACTGAGCCCCGGCATTTGACTGGCGCGCGAGCCCTGTCCATGCTCGTTGCGAGTCGTGACCTTGGAGGCTGATGGCTTTGCACGAGAGGTGCAAAGGCTGAATCAGGCTCTGCACCGCTGGTTTCTAGGGGTCGGGCGATGTCCAATCTGCTGGCCGCAACGTCGGCCTTCCTGCTGCTTCACCTGCTGGTCTCCGGGACGCGCGCCCGCGACGCGGTGACCGGCGCCATCGGCGAGGGGCCCTACATGGGCCTGTTCTCGCTGGCCTCGATCGGCTTGCTGGTGTGGCTGGGCCTGGCCTTCGGCGGGGCCAGGAGCGCGGCCGGCAACAGCGTCATCTGGTCTTCAGGCCACGTCGCCAGGGACGTTCAGCTGGTGCTGCAGCTGCTCGCCTTCCTGCTCGTGGTTCCCGGTCTCACCACCCCCAACCCGACCAGCGTTCGCCAGG
This sequence comes from Caulobacteraceae bacterium, assembly GCA_035999625.1. Classification (GTDB taxonomy): domain Bacteria; phylum Pseudomonadota; class Alphaproteobacteria; order Caulobacterales; family Caulobacteraceae; genus Acaudatibacter. The sequence continues at coordinate 22,139 of DASYGN010000014.1, forward strand.
AGGCGGTGCTGGAAAAGCCGGACGCCATCAAGGGCATGCTGCGCATCACCCGGCATCCGTTCCTGTGGGGGGTGGCGATCTGGGCCGCCGGCCACATCCTGGTCACCGGCAACACCGCCGCCCTGATCTTCTTTGGCGGTCTGCTGCTCCTGGCCCTGTTCGGGACGGCCAGCATCGACGCCAAGCGCAAGCGCGTGCTCGGCGATGCCTGGGACGCGTTCGCGGCTAGGACCTCGAACCTGCCCTTCGCGGCCATCCTTGCCGGTCGACAGAAACTGGCGGTGATGGAGATCGGGTGGTGGCGGATCGTCCTCGCCCTGGTTCTCTATGGGGTGGTTCTGGCCATCCACGGCCGCGCCTTCGGCGTCTCCGCCCTACCCTAGGTTCTAGGCCGAGACAGCAAAGTCCATCGCCGCCCTGGCGTGGATCTCGGTGGTGTCGAACGACGGCGTCGGCAAATCGTCGGGCCCGACCAGCAGACCGAACTCGGTGCAGCCGAGGATCGCACCATCGATCGCCTCCTCGAGCCTGGCCGTCTCGACGATGTCGACGAAGGCGCGCCGCGAGCGCGCCTCCACTCGCCCCTGCACCAGTTCGTCGTAGATGATCGCGTGCAGGCGCTCGCGGGCCTTGCTGGGCGGGATGACCGCCTCGACGCCCGCGGCCCTCAGCCGCTCGACATAGAACGGCTGCTCCATGGTGAAGCGGGTGGCCAGCAGCAGCGGTCGGCGGACGCCCGCGTCCCGGACTGCCGCGGCGGTGGCATCGGCGATGTGAATCAGCGGAATGGTGATAGCCGCCTGCACCGCCTCGGCCATCAGGTGCATGGTGTTGGCGCAGATGAGGAGGGCTTCGGCCCCGCCGCCCTCCAGCCGCCTGGCGGCGTCGACCATCTCCGCCGTGGCCGCCGACCAGTCACCGGCCGCCTGCATGGCGGCGATGGGCGCGAAATCGACCGACAGGATGAGCAGGCTGGCCGAATGGCGGCCGCCGAGACGCTCGCGGGCCAGGCGATTGAGCAGGCGGTAATAGACGGCCGTGCTTTCCCAGCTCATGCCGCCGATCAGGCCCAGGGTCTTCACTGAGCGGTCTTAGACAGCGGCGCCAGGGCCTCGGTGATCTCGACGGCCTCCGGTTCGGTGCGCGGCCCGAACGCGGCCACGGCGGCGCCGTCGGGTCCGATCAGGATCTTGTGGAAGTTCCACACCGGCACGGCCGTCGGCCCCAGTTCCTGTTCCGCCCACGCGTAGAACGGGTGGCGGCCGGCGTCCTTGACCTCGGTCTTGGCGGTCATCGGGAAGTCGACGTCGAACCGGGTGGCGCAGAAGCCCTTGATCTCGGCTTCGCTCCCCGGCTCCTGCCCGGCGAACTGGTTGCACGGCACGCCAAGGACCACCACGCCGCGAGCGCGCCAGTCGCGGTAGAGCCGCTCCAGCCCTTCATACTGAGGGGTCAGGCCGCATTGCGAGGCGGTGTTGACCACCAGCACCGCCTTGCCGGCGAAACTGGACAGGGGCAGCGGCGCGCCGTCGATGCTGGTGAAGGCGAAGTCGTGAGCGTTGGTCATGGCGGTCTCCGGTTCGGTTGGCGCGCGCTTATCCCTCCACCGCCTGCTCGACGGCAAGCGCCAGATCCAGGGCCCTGGCCCCGTCGACCGCGTCGGCCAGCGGCTCGCCCTCGCCGCGCACGGCGGCCAGGAACGCCGCCAGGCTGGCGCCCAGCTTGTCGCGGCCGGCGGGCGAGGCCTCGAAACCGGCGTCGAGCGGCCAAGGGGTCGAGTTCTCCAGCGTGTGGGTGAGCAGATCCAGTCTCACCTCGCCTTCGCGGTAGACCAGGCGCAGGCTGCGTTCGCGGTGGTCGGCCACGCGCGAGGCGCGGAAGCTGGCCTGAAAGCCATCCTCGAAGCTGACCTCGGCCTGCGCCTGATCGAGCGAGGGGTTGTCGGCACAGGCCCCCTCGGCCTCCACCGCCAGCGGCTCGGCCGTGGCCAGGCGCAGCGCCAGGTCGAGATCGTGGATCATCAGGTCCATCACCACCGAGACATCGAGATTGCGGGGCGAGGCCGGCCCGATGCGCACGCATTCCAGACGCAGGGGCGCGCGCGGGATGGCGTAGAGGCCAAGGGCGGCGAAGGCGGCGCGCTCGAGAAACCCGCAGGCGGCCACCAGGCCGCCCGACCGAGCCTCGGCAATGATGGCGTCGGCGTCCTCGGGGACCACCGCGATCGGCTTTTCCACATACACAGACTTGCCCGCGCGCAGCGCCGCCAGCGCCAGCGCGCCGTGATGCACCGCCGGGGTGGCGATGGAGACGACGTCGACCTCGGCCAGAAAGCCTGGAAGATCCTCGATCGCGCCAGCCGAATAGCGGGCGGCGAGGTCCCGGGCGCGCTCGGGATGGCGATCGAGGATCGCGGTCAGGGTGGTCGCCGGCAGTTCCGCGTACTTGGCGGCGTGGTAGCCCCCGAACACGCCAGCGCCGATAACCCCGGCGCGCAAATTCGCAGTCATGGCCACCCGCCTATCAGCCAGAAAGCCCGAGCGCCACTGGAGCGGCCGAGCCGTCCGCGCTAGAGCGGACGGGGCCAAGGAACAGAGGAGACGAGTCATGACCACCACTTCGCGCGAGATCAGGCTGAAGAGCCGGCCGGTGGGAACCCCGCGGCCGGACAATTTCGAACTGGCCACCATCACCCTGCCCGAGCCGGGCGCCGGCGAGGTTCAGGTGCGCAACAGCTGGATGACCGTCGATCCCTACATGCGCGGACGGATGAACGATATCAGAAGCTACGTGCCGCCGTTCCAGATCGGCGAGGCCATGCAGGGCGGCGCGGTCGGCGAGGTGATCGCCTCCAACGACCCGGCGTTCAAGGCCGGCGATCCGGTGCAGAGCTTTTTCGGCTGGCGGGAGGCGTTCAACGCCCCGGCCGCGGCGGTGCAGAAGCTCGACACCCATGGCCTGCCGCCGCAAGCCTTTCTCGGCGTCGCCGGCATGCCGGGCATGACCGCCTATGTCGGCCTGTTGAAGATCGCCGCGCTGAAGGACGGCGATATCGTGTTTGTCTCCGCCGCCGCCGGGGCCGTCGGCCAGGTGGTGTGCCAGATCGCCAAGCTGAAAGGCCACACGGTGATCGGCTCGGCCGGCGGGGCCGAAAAAGGCGACTATCTGCGATCGCTGGGCGTCGACCATGTGATCGACTATCGCGCCGAAAAGGATCTCACCGCCGCCCTGATGCGCGCCGCGCCCGACGGCATCGACGTCTATTTCGAAAACGTCGGCGGGGCCCACCTCGAAGCGGCGCTGATGGCCGCCAGGCCGCTGGCCCGGTTCGCCCTCTGCGGCATGATCTCGCAATACAACGCCACCGATCTCGGCCCCGGCGTGCGCGGCCTGATCATGGCGGTGGGCAAGCAGCTGCGCCTGGAGGGCTTCATCGTTTCCAGCCACGCCGACATGCAACCGGCCTTCGTCGCCGACATGTCGCGCTGGATCGCCGAGGGCAAGGTCAAGTGGCGCGAGACGGTGGAAAGTGGCATCGAAAACGCCCCTACGGCCTTCCTCAAGCTGTTCAAGGGCGAGAACCTCGGCAAGATGCTGGTCAAGCTGAACTAGCTCGGCCGTTTCCCTCCCTCCCCTCGATGGGAGGGTCGAGACGCGGAACGCGTCCGGTGGACGCCCTCCCTTCCAACGGCGCTATTCCGGTTCTAGAGAGCGCGGCGTGGCACGCCTGTTCAACGCCTATGTGGTCGCGCGCTGGAGCGCCGCTTCCAAGCCGACGACCGGGGCCGATTCCGTCTGGATCGGCGTCCTCAAGCGCGACCTGCGTTTCCGCCTGGCTTTCGAGGCCCACAATCCGCCGACGCGGGCCGCCGGTGAAGCGCTGATCGCCAGTATCCTCGAGGATCGCATCAAGCGCCGCGAGCGCACCCTGCTGGTGGTGGATTTTCCGCTCGGTTTTCCGCGCGGCCTGGCGGCGGGCCTGAGGCTCACCGGCGCCCAGCCCTGGCGGGCGGTGTGGGATCAACTGGCCAAAATGGTCAAGGACAAGCCCGACAACACCAATAACCGCTTCGGGGTCGGTTCGGAGATCAACCGGCGGTTGACGGGGGGACCGTTCCCGTTCTGGGGCTGCCCGCCCCGGGACACGCTCACCACCCTGCAGCCCAAGCGGACGCGGGATCATGCCGGCGACGACGTGCCCGAGTTCCGCCACCTCGAGGCGGCGCGGAAGAGCCCGACGCCGATCTGGAAGCTGTACTATAACGGCGCGGTCGGCGGGCAGGCCATCCTCGGCATCCCCATGCTGCGCCGGTTGCAGGCCAGGATCGGCGCGGGCCTGCGCGTGTGGCCCTTCGAGACCGGCTGGAAGGCGCTTGCCGAGGCCGACCTGGCCGGGGTCGAGGCGGTCGCGGCGGAAATATCCGACCTGAACCTGAAACCCGCTGCCGCGGCCGGCGAGCTGAAAGAGACGGCGCAGGTGCGGGGGCTGGCCGAGCATCTGGCCAGGCTCGACGAGGCCGGCAAGCTCGGCGCTCTCTTCGGGCCTGGCCAACGCATCAGCCCCGAGGTGGCGCACGTGGTCGAGGCCGAGGAAGGCTGGGCGCTGGGGGCGTGAGGCCGAGCGGCTGTGGCTGGTGGCGCTGGTCGCCGCCGGCGCCAGGGCGCTAACCCGAAGCGGCCGCGACCAGGGCCTGGGCGTCGGTGGCGTCGATCGGCTCGGCGCGCTTGGCCCGGATGACGCCGCGCGCGTCGATGGCGTAGGTCTCCGGCACGCCGGTCAGGCCGAAATTGATCCCCGCGCCACCGTCGGCATCCTGCACGGTGGCCGAGTAGGGATCGCCCAAGCGCTTGAGAAAGGCCTGGGCGGCGGCCGGATCGTCCTTGTAGGCGACGCCGATGATGCGCACGCCCTCGGCCTTGAGGGCCATCAGCGCCGGAGCCTCGATGGCGCACGGCGCGCACCAGGAGGCGTAGAAATTGACCAGCGCCGGGCCCTTGGCGATGGCGCGCAGCGAGCTTGTCCCGCGTCCGCCGAGATTGGCCAGCGTCAGGTCAGGGAGCGGCTTGCCAACCATGGCGGTGGGGATGACCTGCGGGTTGCGGTGCAGGGACCAGCCGGCGAAGAGGGCGACCAGGGCCAGAAGGGCCGCCAGCGGGATCAGGGCGGCCAGGCGCCTCAAGGCGCATCTCCCGCGCCGCGCCGCTCGGCCTCCAGAGCCTCCAGGGTTTTGCGCGCCGACCTCGCCCTCAGCAGGGTGTCGATGACCATCCACAGAAACATCACCGCGCTGATGGCGTAGGCGCCGATCACGAACGGCGCGTATTTGCCACCGAAACTCACCGGGCGGCTCTCAGCGCCAGGCCGAGCGAGCGCCGGCGCCTGACCTCCATGCGCGTGCGCGTCAGCCACAGGGCGGCGAAGGCGGCCGAATAACCGGCGCCGGTGAGCATCAGGGGGATGAGGTACACCGGCGCGATGAGCGGGCCGCCGGCGCGAAAGATCGATTCCCCCTGATGCAGGGTGTTCCACCAGTCGACTGAGAACTTGATCACCGGCAGGTTGATGAGCCCGACCAGGGCCAGGATCTCGGCCGCGCGCGCCGCCTTGCCTTCGTCCTCGATGCTGGCGCGAAGGGCGATGTAGCCGACGAACAGCAGGAACAGCACCAGCACCGAGACCAGCCTTGAATCGCCCCACGCCCACCAGGTCCCCCACATCGGCTTGCCCCAGAGAGAGCCGGTGATCAGAGCCGCGGCGGTGAAAGCCGCGCCCAGCGGCGCTGCGGCGCTGGCCGCCGCGTCGGCGACCGCGTGACGGAACACCAGCGAGGCGAAACTGGCGCCGCCGAGGCACAGATAGGCCAGCATCGCGGTCCACGCCGCCGGCACATGCACGAACATGATCCGCACCGTCTCGCCCTGCTGGTAGTCCGGCGGCGCCGAGAGTCCGAGCCAGAGGCCAAGGGCGAGGAGGGCCGCGGCGATGAGCGCCAGCGTCGGCGCCGCCCAGCGCGAGAAGCTCATGAAGCGATGGGGATTGGCGAAACCGGAAATCATGTGATCGCCTCTCTCAACGCCAAGCGGCGAGCCCGCGCAAGCCTAACCCAGCGCGTTGCGGCAGGCGCCGGCCATGGCGATCGGGCCAAGGCCGATGGCGGCCAGGGCGTAGGCGGCGAGCAGGGCCAAGCCTGGAGTCCACGCCAGGCCGTGGGTCCAGGCGAAGACCGCCGCGGCGCCGAAGATCACCGGCGGGATCAGCAGCGGCAGGACGATCAGGGTCTGTAACAGGGCGCCGCCGCGCGAGACCAGACTGAGCGCCGCCCCGATCCCGCCGACGAACACGAACGCCAGGCTGCCGAGAGCCGCCGTCAGCACAATCAGCGGTACGGCGCCGACCGGCTCGCCGAGCGCCACCGCGGCGAGCGGCGATGCCAGCGCCAGCGGGGCGCCGTTGGTCAGCCAGGCGGCCAGGCACTTGACCGCGCACGAAGCCTCCAGCGGCAGCGGACCGAGCGCGATGATGTCCAGTGCGCCATCCTCGAAATCGCGCGCGAACAGGCGCTCGAGCGATAGCAGCGAGGCCAGCGCCAGGAGCACCCAGACCAGGCCGGCGGCCACGGCGCCGAGGATCTGCGCCGCCGAGCCCAGCGACAGCGGGAAGAGCACCGTCGCGGCGATGAGAAAGCCGACCGACAGCAGTGGCCCTCCCCCCGCGCCCCAGGTCAGGGAGAGCTCCCGGCGAAGCAGCACCCCAAGGCCGCTCATCGGCCGAGGTCCAGGGTGTCGGCGGCGATCGGCAAGGGATCGTGGGCGGCGGCGATGATCAGGCCGCCGGCGGCCACATGCTCTGCCATGATCTCGCCCATCAGCGCCCGACCGCCGGCGTCCAGCGGGGCCAGGGCCTCGTCCAGCAGCCAGAGGGCGCGCGGCGCGGCCAGCAGGCGGGCCAGGGCCAGCCGACGCTTCTGGCCGGCCGACAGGCGCCGGACGTCCAGCGCGAGATGGGGAGCCAGGCCCAGGCGCTCGGCCGCCGCCAGGGCCGCCTGGCGCGTGGCCCCGCACCAACGCGCCTGGAACAGCAGCTCGTCATTGGCGGTGCGCGCGCTCTTCAGGCCGTCCTGGTGGCCGACCAGGTGAGAGTGAAACCGCCGCGCTTCCGCCGGGTCGGCGGAGCCCTCGAAGGCGATGCGGCCGGAGGCGAGCCGGACCAGGCCCGCGATCGCCCGCAGCAGGCTGGTCTTGCCGGCGCCATTGGGGCCGGTGACGGTCAGGGCGCGGCCAGAGCCCACGCGCGCGTTCAGGCCCTCGAACAGGGTCCGTCCGCCGCGGACGAGCGCCACCGCCTCCAGGGTGATCCCGGCGATCACTCAGGCGCTCGCATGGACGCGGTGAAGCCTCGGGTCTAAGAGACGCCCGGCCCAGGATGGGCGATGCCGCACGGCGCGGACCCTGTGTGTCCGCACCGAAACGCGCGCGCCTGTCCGTTCCGATCCACGGTGGGCCGACAACAAAGGAACTCCCCTCACATGGCCTCGCTCGACAGCCTGAAGACGCGCCGCCGCCTCAAGGTCGGCAAGCTCACCTATGATTACTACAGCTTGGCGGCCGCCGAGGCCGCCGGACTTGCCGGCATATCCCGCCTTCCGGTGACGATGAAGATTTTGTTGGAGAACCTTCTCCGCAACGAGGATGGCGTGGCGGTCCGCGAGGACGATCTGAGGGCCATCGCCGCCTGGCTCGACAACAAGGGCGCTACCCAGCATGAGATCGCCTTCAGCCCGGCGCGGGTGCTGATGCAGGATTTCACCGGCGTGCCGGCGGTGGTCGATCTGGCGGCCATGCGCGACGCCCTGGCCAAGCTCGGCGGCGATCCGGAAAAGATCAATCCCCTCAACCCGGTGGATCTGGTCATCGACCACTCGGTGATGGTCGACCACTTCGGGACCAGCAAGAGCTTCGCCGAGAACGTCGAGCGCGAATACCAGCGCAACATCGAGCGCTATCGCTTCCTGCGCTGGGGCGCCCAGGCGTTCAACAACTTCCGCGTCGTCCCGCCCGGCACCGGCATCTGCCATCAGGTCAATCTTGAATATCTGGCGCAGACGGTGTGGACCGCCCCCAGCGGCGATGGCGCCCACGAACTGGCCTATCCCGATACCCTGGTCGGCACCGACAGCCACACCACCATGGTCAATGGCCTGTCGGTCCTCGGCTGGGGCGTCGGCGGCATCGAGGCCGAGGCGGCGATGCTCGGCCAGCCGATCCCGATGCTGATTCCCGAGGTGATCGGCTTCAGGATTGAGGGCAAGCTGCCCGAGGGCGCCACCGCCACCGATCTGGTCCTGACCATCACCCAGATGCTGCGCAAGCGCGGCGTGGTCGGCAAGTTCGTGGAGTATTTCGGCGCTGGCCTGACCACGCTCAGCGTCGAGGACCAGGCGACGATCGCCAACATGGCCCCGGAATACGGCGCCACCTGCGGCTTCTTCCCGATCACCCAGGCGAGCCTCGACTACCTGGCCGCCACCGGCCGCACGCCCGAGCGGGTCGCCCTGGTCGAAGCCTACGCCAAGGAGCAGGGCCTTTGGGGGGCGCCCGAAGGCGAGCATCCGGTGTTCACCGATATCCTGGAACTCGACCTGGCCTCGGTGACGCCATCGCTGGCCGGGCCCAAGCGGCCGCAGGATCGTGTGCCGCTGGCCGAAGCCGCCCAGAGCTTCAAGGCGGCGCTGGCCGGAGAGTTCGCCAGGCCCGAGGCGCTCGAACGCCTCGCCGTGGAGGGCGAAAGCCACGACATTGGCGATGGCGATGTCGTCATCGCCGCCATCACCTCGTGCACCAACACCTCCAACCCGAGCGTCCTGATCGCCGCCGGCCTCCTGGCCAAGAACGCGGTCGCCAAGGGCCTCAAGGTCAAGCCGTGGGTCAAGACCTCGCTGGCCCCCGGCTCGCAGGTGGTCACCGACTATCTGGCCAAGGCGGGCCTCACCAAGCCGCTGGACGCCCTGGGCTTCAACCTCGTCGGCTATGGCTGCACCACCTGCATCGGCAACTCCGGGCCCCTGGCGGAGCCGATCTCCAAGGCGGTTCAGGCCGGCGATCTGGTCGCCGTCTCGGTGCTGTCGGGCAATCGCAACTTCGAGGGCCGGGTCAATCCGGATGTGCGCGCCAACTATCTGGCCTCACCGCCGCTGGTGGTCGCCTACGCCCTGGCCGGCTCGATGCTGATCGATCTGGCTGCCGAGCCCCTCGGCGCCGGCAAGGGCGGCAAGGCGGTGTTCCTCAAGGACATCTGGCCCACCAACGAGGAGATCGCCGAGGTTCAGCACAAGGTCGTCGGTTCGGCGATGTTCGCCGACCGCTACAGCGATGTGTTCAAGGGCGACAAGGCGTGGCGCGACATCGCCGTCGCCGGCGGCCAGACCTACGCTTGGGACATAGCATCAACCTATGTTCAGCACCCGCCGTATTTCGACAATCTGACCATGACGCCTGATCCGGTTACGGACATTCACGAGGCCCGCATCCTCGCCATCTTCGGCGACAGCATCACCACCGACCACATCAGTCCCGCCGGGTCGATCCGCAAGACCTCGCCGGCGGGCGAATATCTGTCCGAGCATCAGGTCAGCCAGTCGGAATTCAACTCCTATGGCTCGCGGCGCGGCAATCACCAGGTGATGATGCGCGGGACCTTCGCCAACATCCGCATCCGCAACAAGATCACCCCGGAGATCGAGGGTGGCGTGACCCGTCACTTCCCCTCCGGCCAGGAGATGTCGATCTACGACGCGGCCATGCGCTACCAGGCCGAGGGCCGCGGCTGCATCGTCTTCGCCGGCAAGGAGTACGGCACCGGCTCCTCGCGCGACTGGGCGGCCAAGGGCGCCGCGCTGCTGGGCGTGCGGGCGGTGATCGCCGAAACCTTCGAGCGCATCCATCGCTCCAACCTGGTGGGTATGGGCGTACTGCCGCTGCAGTTCGTCGCCGAGGGGTGGAAGCGCCTGGGCCTGACCGGCGAGGAGATCGTCACCATCCGCGATCTGGCCGACATCGCGCCGCGCAGACAGATGATGGTCGAGCTCTATCGCCCCTCGGATGGCAAGATCGCCAGGTTCCCGGTGCGCTGCCGGATCGATACCGCCACCGAGCTGGAGTATTTCCGCAATGGCGGGGTGCTCAATTTCGTGCTGCGGAATCTGGCCAGGGAAGCGGTGTGAGGCGAGGGTGCGCTCACGGTTTCGTGACCTGCCGCCTCAGTCAAAACCCGATTAAGTGCGCCGCCATGAGGGCTCGCTTCATAGCGCCGCTTGCCATGGCCGCCTGGATGACGCTCAGCCATGGCGCCACCGCGGCGACGCCGGTGGTGGTCGAACTCTACACCGCGCAGGGATGCGCTTCCTGCGCCGGGGCCAACCGCTTCGCCGGCGATCTCGGCGGCCATGGCGGCGTCATCGAGCTGACCTTCAACGTCGACTATTGGGACTATCTCGGCTGGAAGGACACCTTCGCTCAGCCGGCGTTCGCCGAGCGGCAGAGGGCTTATGACAAGCGCTTTGGCCTGCGCGATGTCTACACGCCACAGATCGTCATCGACGGCGAGGCTCAGGTGGCCGGCGACAAGCAGGCCCAGGCGCAGGCGCTGATCCGCACGGCTCGGCGCGGGCCGGCGCGGGGGCCGAGAATAACCCCCCGGGCCGATGGCACGGTGGCCATCGAAGCCAAGCCGGAGCGCCGGCGGCGCCGCCGCGACGATGACGTGTGGCTGATCCGGTATGACCCTCGGCTCGCCAGCACGGCGGTCAAGGATGGCGACAATCGCGGTCAGACGGTGAGCGCGCGCAACACCGTTCGCCAGCTCGTTCGGCTCGGCGGCTGGGAGGGCCGGCGGCGGATCTTTCACCTGCCGGCGGCGAGCGAGGACGGCCTGGCGGGCCTGGTGCTGGTGCAACAGGAAACCGGCGGCCGCATCATCGCCGCCATGCGACTGCCCGCCGGCATGTGAGCCGCCAAAACACAACCCCCGCGAGGCGCTAGGCGTCGCGGGGGTTGGAGCTCTCACGGGGTCTCTGTAAGGGCGATGCGTCGGCTGTCCGGAGCCCTCCGATCCTGGGGGGCTGGGGGGGCTGTTCAGGGTCCGGGACCAACGGGCGTCCGATCAGCCGACCTCGGCCTTATCGATGCCCAGCGCGGCGGCCGGGGGACAGAAATAAGGTCTTTTCAAGGCTCAAGATGAAGTCCTGTTAACGAAACGGCGAGCCGTGTCCGGTGCGCCACGCTGGTCAGGGGAGGCTTGTTTTCGCCTACCGGGTGGGCGACGGGCGCGAACGATCCCGGCGCCTGGACCGCCCAAACTTGCCAACCGCGCCCTGGGCGCGTCATTGCCAGGCCATTGTCGCCGCTGGAACCCTCGGCGCAAGGGAGAGGTCATGGAGCGCAAGCGAGCCACCCCCGCAACGCTCGCCTACCTCGAGGCCGCCGCCGCGGCCCTGCCGGCCGACGACGGCGAGGATTTCGCGGACGCCAGGCGCGGCTTCCTGGGTTCGATCCCCGACGCCGCCATCGGCGGGGCCTGGTCGATGGCCCCCTACGCCTTCCTCGACGGCGAGCGGCCCGACAGCGTCCATCCGGGCCTCTGGCGACAGGCGAAGCTGAACGCCATCCACGGCCTGTTCGAGGTCACCCCCGGCATCTACCAGGTGCGCGGCTTCGATATCTCCAACATCACCTTCGTCGAGGGCGAGCGCGGCTACATCGTCATCGACCCCCTCACCTCGTCCGAGCCGGCGGCGGCCGCGCTCAAACTGATGCGCGAACACCGCGGCGCTCGGCCGGTGAGCGCGGTGATCTACACCCACAGCCACGTCGACCATTACGGCGGCGTGCGCGGCGTGCTTGGTGAAGACGACATCGCCGCCGGCGTCCCGATCATCGCCCCCGAGGGATTTTTGCGCGCCGCGGTCAGCGAGAATGTCCTGGCCGGCAACGTGATGAACCGGCGCGCCACCTACATGTATGGCGCCCTGCTGCCGCGCGATGGCCAGGGCCACGTCGACAGCGGCCTCGGCAAGGGCGTCTCCCTGGGTCAGGTCAGCCTGGTGGCGCCCAACGTCTCGATCCGCGAAACCGGCGAGACCCACGTCATCGACGGGGTGGAGATCCGCTTTCAGGTGACTCCCGACACCGAGGCGCCGGCGGAGATGAACTTCTTCTTTCCCCGCCACGGGGCCCTGTGCATGGCCGAAAACTGCACCTGCCAGCTGCACAATCTCTACACCCCGCGCGGGGCCCAGGTGCGCGACGCCCGGGCCTGGAGCCACTACATCGAAGAGGCGCGCGCCCTCTACGCCCACGACACCGGGGTGCTGTTCGCCAGCCACCATTGGCCAAGGTGGGGCGCGGCGGCTTCGGAGCGGTTCCTCGCCCTGCAACGCGACCTCTACCGTTACATCCACGACCAGAGCCTGCGCCTGGCCAACCACGGGCTTGGGCCGGCGGAGATCGCCGAGCGGCTGGCTTTGCCGCCGAGCCTGGCGGCCGAGTGGCACACGCGCGGCTACTACGGCACCCTCAGCCACAACGCCCGCGCGGTCTATCAGCGCTATCTCGGCTGGTTCGACGGCAATCCGGCCAATCTCCATAAGCTGCCGCCAAGCGAAGTCGGCCGCCGGTATGTCGACCTCGCCGGCGGGCCCGAACCGCTGCTCGCCAAGGCCACGGCCGCTTTCGCCGCCGGCGATTATCGCTGGGTGGCCGAGCTGACCAGCCATCTGGTGTTCGCCGAGCCGGCGCGCGCGGACTCCCGGGGCCTGCTGGCCGACGCGTTGGAGCAAATGGGCTATCAGGCCGAATCCGGCCCGTGGCGCGATTTCTTTCTTACCGGGGCGCTGGAAGCCCGCGAGCCGCGGCCGGCGCCGAGCACGCCCAGACAAGGGGCGATCGCGCAGTTGTTCGCTCTCGGGGGCGATGATCTGCTCGAATCGCTGGCCGTGCGCCTGGACGGCGAGCGCGCCGGCGATGGCGAGCTTAGCCTGACCCTGGCGTTCGAGGACACCGGAGAGGCGTTCCAAATCCTGCTCGCCAACGGTGTGCTGCGGCATCGCGCGGCCACCGGCGCGCCGGGCGTCACGCTTAGCCGCCGAACCCTGGTGGAGCTGGTTCTCGGCCACGCCACGCTGGAGGAGGCCAGGATCGCCGGGCCTGGCGCGGCCGACCTCGAGCGCTTGCTGGCCCTGCTCGACCGGTTCGATTTCTGGTTCAACATCGTCACCCCGTAGAAGCACGCTGCGCCAGCACCCACTTTTTCGGAACGCGCTCTGATGCTCGGGGCGGTGATCCTGGTCGGCGGCGCCTCCAGCCGGATGGGGGCCGACAAGGCGGCGCAGGACTGGGGCGGAACCCGCGCCGTCGACCTCGCGGCCCGCCTGGCGCTACGCGCCGGCGCCGCCCTGGTGGTGACCGCCGGCGGCGACTACGGCTGGCCCTTCGTCGCTGACCCCGCGCCGGGCGAGGGCCCGGTGGGTGGGATCCTGGCCGGCGCGGCCAGACTGCGCCGCGAAGGCCTCGCCCGTTGTCTGTTGCTGGCGGTGGACGCGCCGACGATCACCCCCGCCGATCTGGCGCCCCTGCTGGGCGCCGATGCTCCGGGCGCCGCCTTCGCCGGCTATCCCCTGCCGGCGGTGATCGATCTCGGCTCTCTGCCGCACGCCGCCCGGCCCGATTGGCCGATCGCGCGGCTGATCGAACGCGCCGGCCTGATCCTCCTGGCGCCCCCTGAGGCTGCACGCGAGCGCCTGCGCGGCGCCAATACGCCGGCCGAACGCGCCGCCTTGCTTTGCGGTGGTTGACCCTAGCCGTCGAGGCGAAGGTTGGTGGCCGACGACTTGCCGCTGCGCCGATCCTGCTCGAGGTCGTAGGAGATGGTCTGACCTTCGGACAGGCTCGAGAGACCCGCGCGCTCGACCGCCGAGATGTGCACGAATACATCGGCGCCGCCGCCGTTCGGCTGGATGAAGCCGAACCCCTTGGTGGGGTTGAACCACTTCACCACGCCGGATCCGGCGCCGACGGCTTCACGCATCGGCGCCCGGCCGCCGCCGCCGCCGCCATCCGGGCCGCGGCGATCGAAACTTCGCGGCGGCCTCGGCGCTTTGGGGACCGGCGAGGAGCCGGTGACCTCCAGATCGACCGCCGCCGGTTTGCCCGAACGCCTGTCGGCCTCGATTTCGTAGTTGACCTGATCGCCTTCATTCAGTCCGCCAAGTCCCGACCGCTCTACGGCCGAGACGTGCACGAAGATATCGGCTCCGCCATCGGCTGGCGCTATGAAGCCAAAGCCTTTGGCGCTATTGAAAAACTTGACTACTCCGCTCGGCATGAGTTCCCCGTCCTAACCTCTCGCCTCTAGAGATTAGACGGCGGGCGCGGGGCTGGCTAGTGGTAAGGCTTTACAGCGCGTTCCGAAAAAGGGGGTGCTGGCAGGCGTTTCCGACTGATCGCATCGTGCTCTGGGAGCGCGAGGCGTGCATCTTTGGCGCCGATCAGGCCCTCGCCTCGGCCGCCGAGCCCACCGGCGCTCCGACCGCTTCGAGCATGCGCGCCCGCCGCCAGCCGCCGAAGCGGTAGTAGAGCGCGGTCAGGGCCGCCGAGGTGATGGTCCCGAACGGGAAGCTCCACCAGATCGCGTCGGCGCCCATGAGCGGCGAGAGCAGGCTGGCGAAGGGTATCCGCACCGCGACCATGGACACGATCATGATCGCCAGCGGCCACCACACCGCGCCGGTCGCGCGCACCACGCCGGACAGCGAGAAGGTCACAGAGAACAGCACAAAGCCCCACAGGACGGTGGTGTTGATGTGCCGCGCCAGAGGAATGGCTGGGGAGTGGGTCGGCAGCAGAAAGCCCAGGATCTGGCCGTTGAACAGGTAGAGCAACGCCGCCAGCGCGCCGGTGGCGATCAGGCCCGTGGCGACGCCGGCCCTGGCCACCTGGTCCACCCGGTCCCAGCGTCGCGCGCCGACGTTCTGAGCCGCCATGGCCGAGACCGACGCGCCGATGGCCATGGTCGGCATCTGCAGATAGCCCCAGATGATCGCCGAGATCGAATAGGCGGCGCTGGTCAGGGCGCCATAGCGGTTGACCAGGCTGATCATCACCACCGCGGTCCCCGACATCACCAGCATCTGCACGCCCATGGGCAGGCCGCGGGTGACCAGCGAGCGGATGATCGCCGGGTCGGGCCACAAGAGGCGCAGCTCGCCGAGGCGCAGGGTGAGCACGCTGTCGCGCCGATAGAGGGTGATGATCATCACCACCAGGGAGAAGCTCTGCCCGATGAGCGTCGAGGTCGCCGAACCGGCGATGCCCAGCCTGGGGAACGGGCCGATGCCGCGGATCAGGAGTGGATTGAGGGTGACATCGATGACGATGGCCAGGGCCATGAACCAGAACGGGGTGTTGGAATCGCCGGCGCCGCGCTGGGCCATCTGCACGAACATGAAGAAGTACATGAACGGCACGCTGGCGAAGATGATGCGCAGATAGATGATGGCTTCGGCGCGCGAGACCGCCGGGGTGCGCATCAGATCGAGGATATGCGGAGCCAGCAGGCCGCCGCTCACGGCCACGATCAGCGACAGGCCGAGGAAGAAGGTGGTCGCGGTGCCCATCACCTGCTTGACCAGGCCAAGGTCGTGCGCCCCGACCGCCTGGCCGACCAGGATGTTGCCGGCCATGCCGACGCCGAACACCGCCGCCAGCATCAGCATCATGACGATGTTGGCGTTGCCGAGCGCGGTGATGGCGTTCTCGCCCAGGGTATGGCTGACCCAGAACTGATTGACCGTGCCGTTCAGGGACTGCAGCGCGTTGGCGCCCAGGAGCGGCAGGGAAAAGGTCAGCAGGGTGCGGGTGATCGGACCGCGCGTGAGATCGCGCCGGCCGCGCGCGCGCGGCCTGGGTCCGCTGTCCGAGGTTTCAGCCATCTCCCGGAGCTATAGAGCGCGGGCGGGTTTATCCAGACCCTGACGGCAAAGAAAAACGGCGGGATGCGGAAAAGCCTATCTCCCCCTGTATGGGGGAGGTGGCCCGAAGGGCCGGAGGGGGTGGAGCGACATCCCCACCCCACCCGGCTGGCCAACGCCAGCCACCCTCCCCATCCAGGGGAGGGAGGGCGCAACCTACCAGCGCTTGGTCACCGAAACCCCGTAGGTCCTGGGATCGAGGGTGAACACATTCTGGAACAGGCCAGAGGTGTCATTGGTCAGATAGACGCCGGTGATCGGCTGGGCGTTGAAGAGGTTCTTGGCCCACAGCTGGACCTCCAGCCCCATCGGCTGCGAGGCCAGGGTCAGGGAGGCGTTGACCACATGGTAGGCCGGCAGATAGTCGTTCACCGCGTTGAACACGCGCGCGAAGCTGTGGTCCTGCCAATACCAGTCAACTCTGGGGGTGATCCGCCAGCCGTTCTCCATGTTGATCACGTACTGGGCGCCGGCATTCACCGTCCAGTGCGGTGCGTTGGGCAGCTGGTGCCCCCCGAGGTTCGCCGGAATACCATTCTCGAAGGCGGTATTGAAACCGCCGCCGAAAAGAGCGTTGGCTACGCCATAGCCAGCGTCGGTGCAGGCGCCCGCGAACAGGCTGTTTGGCACCGTAACGCCGCCCGTGGCCAGAAATGGGGCCGGCGCTCCATTGTGGATCAGCGCCGCGAGATAGGAGGTGGGCGCCAAGCAAGCCGTCCCATCATCGCCATGCACCAGGGTATAGGCAGAATTGCCCTGAGTGAGGTTCATGGTGTCGACCAAGGATTGGCCGTCATCGATCCGGGTGTGCAGGTAGCCGACGTCGGCATTAACGGTGAAGTTTTCAATCGGAG
>DASYGN010000039.1:0-4554 GCA_035999625.1 Caulobacteraceae bacterium
CCTCTTCCCCGGCCTTCACTGCGGGTTCCCACTCCGCCCATTGACCGGTGAAGCGGCGCCATGAAAGAAAAACCCAGGAGGGCCTGGCCATTTGTCGACCTATCTGTGGATTGCGTTCGGCGGCGCTCTGGGAAGCATGGCCCGCTATGGCTGCTCGGAGGTGATCGGTGACTGGTTCGGCCAGACGTTTCCCTTTGGCACCCTGGTGATCAACATCGTCGGATCCCTGGCCATCGGCCTCGCGGCCGCGCTCACCGCGCCGGACGGACGCTGGTTCGTGCCCGGCGACATCCGCCAGTTCGTCATGGTCGGGCTGTGCGGCGGGTTCACCACCTTCTCCGCCTTCAGCCTGCAGACTCTCACCCTGGCCCAGAGCGGCGAATATCTGCGCGCCGGCGCCAATGTGGTCGCCTCGGTGGTCTTCTGCCTGCTGGCGGTGTGGCTCGGCTTCGCCGCCGGCGCGGCGCTGGGCGCGATGAGGGCGAACGGATGAAGGCCATTCCCAAGGCGGCGATGCTGCTGCGCATCTACACCGAAGAGGGCAAGATGAGCGGCCATCGACCGCTCTATGAGGACATCGTGATGAAGGCGCGGGCCGAGGGCCTCGCCGGCGCCACCGTCCTGCGCGGACCGATGGGCTATGGCCTGCACGGGCGCATCCACACCGCCAAGATCCTCGATCTGTCGACGCGGCTGCCACTGGTGATCGAGATCGTCGACGAGGAGGCGGCCATCCGTCGCTTCGCGATGGAACTGGATGGTATCGAGGATCTTGGACTGGTGACCCTGGAGAAGGTCGAGGTGATCCACTATGGCGGGAACATCCCTTCCGGCGAGCGCGACTGATCTACCGAGGCGGGCCGGGGCGAACACCCGCGGCGCGGAAACGCTCATCGCCCAGGCGCTCGAGCAGGCCGACGTGGAGATCGGCGGCCGCCGGCCGTGGGATATCAAGGTGCACAATCCGCGCCTTTACGCCCGGGTGGCGGCGGAGGGCTCGCTCGGCCTCGGCGAAGCCTACATGGATGGATGGTGGGATTGCGAACGCCTCGATGCCTTCTTCGACAAGGTGGTCAGCGCCGATCTCGGACGCCGGTTTCGGCTCACCCCGGCGGTGCTGTGGCTGGCGCTTTCGGCCAGGCTGCAGAACCGGCAGAGCCCGGCCAGATCCTGGCGCGTGGCCGACGTCCACTACAATCTCGAACTCGATATCTTCGAGGCCACCTTCGACAAGCGCCTGACCGGCAGCTGCGCCTACTGGGCGAGCGCGCAGGATCTCGACGCCGCGCAGGAAGCCAAGCTCGACCTCGTCTGCCGCAAGGTCGGCCTCACCGCTGATCAGCTGGTGCTCGATATCGGCTGCGGCTGGGGCGCGTTCATGGGCTACGCCAACGAGGTCTATGGCGCGCGCTGCCTGGGGGTCACGGTGTCGCGCGAACAGGTCGCCTACGGCCAGGCCCGCTACGCCGGGGCGCCGATCGAGTTCCGCCTGATGGACTATCGGGCCTTCGAAGGGGCCGCCGACCAGGTGGTCTCCATGGGCATGTTCGAGCACGTGGGGCCGAAGAACTATCGCCGCTATTTCGAGATCGCCCGCCGGAGCCTGAACAAAGACGGCCTCTTCCTGCTGCACACCATCATCGCCAACGAACGCGGCGGGGCGATCGAGCCGTGGCTGGACAAGTACATCTTTCCGGGCGGCGCGCTGCCCACCATCGGCCAGATCGGCGCGGCGGTGGAAGGCCTGTTCGTCATCGAGGACGTGGAGAATTTCGGCGCCTACTACGATCTCACCCTGATGGCCTGGTGGGCCAAGTTCCAATCCAACCGGGAAGCCATCGCCCGCGCCCACGGCGAGCGCTTCTGCCGCATGTGGGACTATTACCTGCTGTGCTGCGCCGGCGGCTTCCGCAGTCGCCGGATCGGCCTCGCCCAGTTGGTGCTTTCACCGGTGGGCGTCCGCGGCGGCTACCGGAGGCCCATGCCGAGCAACACCCCCTCCACCCCTTCGGGGTCCCCCTCCCCCAGCGGGGGAGGAGAACGCTGACACTCGCTCCCCCCAAAGCCGGGAGGGGGGCAGCTCTAGTAGCTCTTCCGCCAGCGGATGGAGACCTGGGAATCGCCTTGCGTCCCCAGCTTGCCGACCAGGGACAACTTGCGGTTGACGCGCCATTCGAGCTGCGCCGCCTCGCCTTCCCGGCCACCGCCGCCGGTCAGCTGCAGGTAGAGCCGATCGGTGATGTATTTGCCCCCGGAAACGGTCGCCGCGCCAAGGGCGGTGCTGGCGAACGCCAGGCGGTCGAGGTGGGCCAGGCTGCGCAGGCCACCGATCAGATCGAAGCCGCCGCCGCCGGAAAGGCCAGCGATGGCGGAGGCCAGCTGCGCCGCCTCGATCCCCGACAGCTGCGACACCGAGGTTCCGAACAGCACCCGCGAAAGGATCTCGTCCTGCGGCAAGGATGGACTGGAGGTCAGGGTGATGGTCGGTTTGGCCGCGGTGCCGCCGATGCGGATCATCGCCGTCAGACTGGGATCCTCGCGCGTGGCCTGCAAGTCGAGCCGAATGGCCTGAGGCGTCGAGGCCAGCCAGATGGTCCCGGTGTCGTCGAGCCGGAAACGCTGGCCGGCGAAGTCGTAATCGCCGCGCACCACCCGGGCCTGGCCGGAGAGGATGGGAGACGCGATCGTGCCGCCGACGTGGGCGTTGAGAGCCAGCTCGACGTTGAGGCCGCGCCCCTTGAGGAAGACGCCGCCGGGCGCGCGGATGGCGACATCGAGGGCGATGGGCGCCTCCTTGGCGCTGGTCCTGGCGAGCGCCTGGGTTGGCGTGTCATCGAGCGCGTCCGGCCGGTGAATCTCGATCACATCCATCGGCGCCACACCGCTGGCGGCCGGCGGATTGGGCGAGATCTGCGCCCTGTCGATGGTCAGAGCGCCGGCGATCTGCACCTTGCCATCGGCGGCGCGATTGACGGTGACCGCGCCCGACGCCGTCGCCCGCGCCAGGTCGGTGTCGAGGAGCTGGAAAGCCCTGACTTCGGCGCGAAAGGTCGAAGCCCCATCGCGCAGCAGGCTGGCGCGGCCCGAGCCGGTGATCTGGCCCTTGGCCCCATCAACGCCGGTGAACTGGCTGACGTCCACCGCATCGCCGGTAAGGGTGGCGCGCAGGGAGACCTTCTCCAGGCGAAGTCCGGTGTCCTCGTCCTGGAAGCGGCCGTTGTCCAGCGCCACCTGACCGCTGGCGCGAGGATCGGAGAGGGTGCCGCCCAGGGTGATGTCGGCGCTCGCCTGACCAGCCAGGGTGTCGGCGCCCCCGCGCACCACGGCCAGGTCCCAGAAGGGCTTGATCTCGCCGTTGATCTGCAGCCGTCCGCGCAACGGCCGATGATAGTCGGCGTCGAGCCTGAACGGCGCGGCGCTGGCGCGCACGGGCACCGCCAGATCGCCGCTGGCGCGAAAACCCTGGCTGTTGGCGAGGTGGAAGCTCACCTGCAGCGCGCGATCCGCCAGCCGGCCGCTGACCTCGCCGTTGATCGGCGGGGCCCCCCGCAGGTCGCGCCCGCCGGCGCCGGCGAGCCTGGCGTCGAGGGCCCCGCTCAACTGGTCGCCGCGTCCGGCGAGGTTCGCCTCGGCGGAGACCTTGCCGATGTAGTCCTCGTTGAGCAGGGCGAGGTCGACCCCTTCGAGCCTCGCCTTGAGATTGGCGGCCCCGGCCAGGTTGGCGAAGGCGAGGTCGGCCCTGCCGCCGCCGGCGCTCACCGAGGCCGCCGCGGTGAGGCCCTTGGGGCCGATATCGACCCGCGCCGGCGTCAAGGTCTTGAACTCCGCCCGCCGGATCAGGCCGGTTCCGGAGAAGATGGCCAGGCGGTCCTCACCTTGGCGGGTCAGCTCGCCGGCTGAGCGCAGACGCCATGGCCCCCCGGCCGAGGGACCGTTGGCGCTCAGCTTGAATGGCAATCGGTCCAGCGGACCCGCGGCGCTGAGATCGAGCGTCTTGATCGCCAGGCCGCTCTCGCGGACCACCGCCTCGGCGGCGGTGAGCGAGAGAGCCGCGGTCGAACCGACGATCTTCAGCCGGCCGTCGGCATGGCCCTGGGTGAGGAACGCGCCCGGACCGGCGGTCAGGGTGAGATCGGCGCTGGAGGGCTCGGCATCGGTGAGGGTGATGGCGCCCGCCGCGGTGAGCCCGCCGGCCTTGAGATCGAGCCCGCTCAGCGCCAGGCCGCCATCGATGAAGCGGAAGGCGCTGGCCGCGCTCGCCGGCCCGTAGTCGCTGGCGGCATTGAGGGCGAACCGGCCGTCGGGTCCGCTGGCGCCCGGCTCGAAGTTCAGATGCAGGCGCGCCTCGCGCATCGCCAGGCCGGGGGCGGTCAAGGTGGCGAACTGAGCCGCCAGATCGGCCCGGGGCGCGGCGAGCGTGCCGCCGATATCGCCTGAGCCGCTGGCGGCGCCGTCGATCTCCAGCGGGCCGATCACGAACGGTCCCTTGGCTTGCCAGGCGAGCTTGATGGCGATGCCCGCCTTTGGCCCCAGGACCCCCGTCCCGCGCGCCGA
>DASYGN010000050.1:0-8202 GCA_035999625.1 Caulobacteraceae bacterium
GGCGCGCGTGTTCGATGTCTATGACGGCGAGGGAATCGACGCCGGCCAGAAATCGGTGGCTGTCGAGATCACCCTGCAGCCGCGAGACCATACCCTGACCGACGCCGAGATCGAGGCGGTGTCCGGCAAGATCATCGCCGCGGCTGCCAAGGCGGTGGGGGCGAAACTGCGGCGCTAGACCGCCTGGATCGGACCTGGATAGCGCGCCAGGACGCGGTCCGTGGTGAAATCTTCGCGCCCGTCGAACGCCGCCCGCGCCGCTTCGATCGCCGCCATGTTGGCCTGGGCCCAGCCGCCCAGACCCTGCACCGGTTCGAGCAGGGAGCGGCCGAGGTCGGTAAGCTCATAGTCGACCCGGGGCGGAATGGTTGGGGTGACAGTGCGCCTGACCATGCCGTCCCGCTCGAGCATGCGCAGCGTCAAGGTCAGCATGCGCTGCGAGATGCCATCGACCTGGCGCTTGATGTCGTTGAACCGGCGCGGACCGCCGCCCAGCAGCATGACCACCAGGATGGTCCATTTATCGCCGATCCTGGCCAGCACCCGGCTGACCTCCCGGCAATGCTCGGTGACGTGGGCGAAGTCGGTTACATCCATGTGCCTTGGGTTCCGAAAAAGTGCCCTCTTGCGGGGCCGACCTATGGTTACATAAGTATGCCACGGTCACAATCCTATACCGAGGTATTGCTATGAAACTCCTGCATATCGACGCCAGCATCCTGGGCGAGAACTCCGTCAGCCGCGAGGTTTCGCGCGCCATCGTCGGGGGCCTGAAAGCGGCCGATCCGGCGCTCGAGGTCACCTATCGCGACCTGGCCGCCGAACCCCTGCCGCACCTGACCCCGGCCCACCTGCCCGCCGCCCATCCCCTCTCGGCGCTGGCCCCCGCGGGCGAGGGACGGGCCCAGAGCGAAGCCGTCCTGGCCGAGTTCCTGGCCGCCGACATCGTCGTCATCGGCGCGCCAATGTACAATTTCGCCGTTCCCAGCCAGCTGAAAGCGTGGATCGACCGCCTGCTCGTCCCCGGCAAGACGTTCCGCTACGGCGAGACTGGTCCGATCGGGCTTTCCGGCGACAAGCGGGTGATCCTGGCCATCTCGCGCGGCGGCCTCTACGCGGGCGCCAGCCCCTTCGCCGCCGCTGAACACGCGGAGGCTTGGCTGCGGACTGCGTTCGGCTTCATCGGCATTGTTCCCGAAGTGGTCATCGCCGAGGGCGTCAATGGCGGCGAGGCGGCCCGCGCCACGGCGCTCGAGGGGGCCCTGGAGACCGCCCTCAAGCTGGCCGCTTGACCGTCTCCGCGCGCTGCGCCTCGCGGCCCATGGCCAGGACGAAGGGGTTCTCGGCCTGGGCGGCGCTGAACGCGCCTTTGGACTCCAGGCCCCGCCAGCCCTCGCTGATCAGGCACTGGGCGACGGCGGGGCCCATGGTTTCGCCGGGTCCAAGAATGATGATCCGGTCGGGCGCGAACTCGCGCAGCGCCACCCGCATGGCGGCGGTGAAGTCGTAGGTCCGTACCACCTGCTCGCCCAGGGTGTAGTCCCAAAGCGCTTCGGCGCCGGTGGCGTGCGCTCGCCAGAGCCGCCCGGCGCCATCGATCAGCGGGATCGCCGGAGAGTGGAACGCCTCCCGGCCGATGCTCGCCTTGGCCCTGGCCGAGACTGGGCCCTGCAGCGGCGAATGGAAGCCGGCGTGGCCGGGCAGGGCCAGGGGAAAACGGCCGGGGCCCTTGGGGGCGCGCTGGGTCATGGCCGCGAGGCCGACCTTGTTCCCGGCCAGCACCAGCATGCCGCCGAGCTCGATGGAGACATAGAGCTCGGCCCCCTCGACGCCATGGATGGCGGCCATGGTTTCCAGCAGCGCCTCGCGGCGGCCCGGAAGTTCTCGCCAGTCCTCGTCCACCAGGCTCCAGATCGCCTGCCCGCCGGCGGAAGCCTCGTGCATGTAGAGCGCCATGGTGTTGACCAGCGCCAGGCCAGCCCCCGGGGTGAGCGCTCCGGCGCAGGCCAGCGCGGTGTACCAGCCCATGGAGTTGCCGGTGACGGCGACGATGTCGAACGCCGTGCGCTCGAGGCTGAGGAAATCGGCGAACGAGCAGGCGAAAATCAGCGCCGAGGCGTTGTCGCCGCGCTGATGCAGCGAAGGCCTGTAGCCGTCGGCGGCGTCCATGTCGCGCACGCTCGGCTGGCCTTGAGCGGCGCGGTACGCGTCGGCCATGTCCAGGAACGGCGATGGCCCTGGATGATGGCGCTTCAGATAGCCGAGCTCGCCGGCGTTGTAGGTCCCCCGTCCCGGGCAGACGACGAGCGCGGTGGAGCTCACGCGCGCCTGCGCCTGATGGCCGCGTCAGTCATCGCCAGGGCGGCGGCGATGATGCCATCCCGGCTCGGCAGGGTGAGCGTGGCCGCGCGGCCGAGGGGAATGAAGCTGTCCTCGGCGGCCAGGCGCGCCACTTCCAGACCAGGCCCGGTCTCGGCCAGGCCGGCCATCAGCGCCTCGCTGAGCGAGCCGGTGATGCGGCATTCATCGACGATCAGCACCCGCTTGCACGGCCCGATCGCGGCGATGATCCGCCCGAAATCGAGCGGCGCCAGCCAGCGCAGGTCGATGACCCGCCCGTCCACGGCGTGCTTTTCGGCCAGCAGCTCCTGGGCCTGGCGAGATAGGTAGTAGCCGTTGGCGTAGCTGATGATGGCCAGATCCTCGCCAGCGCCATGGATGCCGACCTCGCCCTGCCGCGTCCGCTCGCCGTGACCGGGCGGCTGGTAGGGGAAGGTCCACGCTCCGTCCTTTTCGGCGGTGAGATCGCGGGTCATGTAGAGGGCGATCGGCTCGAGAAAGATCACCACCCGCTGCTCCTCGCGCGCCAGACGCACCGCCTCGCGCAGCATGGCCACCGCGTCGGCCCCGTTGCTTGGGCAAGCCAGGATCAGCCCGGGGATGTCGCGCAGGGCGGCGATGGAGTTGTCGTTGTGGAAGTGGCCGCCGAAGCCCTTCTGGTAGCCGAGCCCGGCGATGCGCACGACCATCGGGTTGGCGTACTGGCCGCAGGAGAAGAACGGCAGGGTCGCCGCCTCGCCGCGCAGCTGGTCCTCGGCATTGTGGACATAGGCCAGGAACTGGATCTCCGGGATCGGGATCAGGCCGTTGTGGGCCAGGCCAATGGCCAGGCCGAGGATGCTTTGCTCGTCGAGCAGGGTGTTGATCACCCGGGCGGGGCCGAAGCGCTGCGCGAGCTTGGCGGTGACATTGTAGACGCCGCCCTTCTGGCCAATGTCCTCGCCGGCCAGGACGATCTCGCCATGCTCCAGCATCAGGTCGGTGAGCGCCCAGTTGATCAGCTTGGCCATGTGCTGGGGCTTGTCCATGGCCGCCATTTCGCCGCCGAAGGCCGCCGCCCTCGCCTCGGCGCTGGGATGATTTGACCGCGCCGCCTCGCGCCGCGGGGGGATAATGGAGGCCATGACGGCCGCGGCGGTGGTGAGCTTGGGCCGCTTGATCACTTCCTCGGCGATGCGCGCCAGCCGCGCGCCGGTCTCCCGGTAGATGGCCAGGGCCTCGGTTGGGCTGAGGGCGCCGATCGCCGCCAGCAATCCGGCCGAGCGGACCAGCGGATCGTTGGCCTCGGTCTCGGCGATCTCCTCGCGGGTCAGGTAGGCCGCCTGCACGTCCGAGCCGGCGTGGCCATAGAGGCGCACGCAGCGCATGTGCAGGAACACCGGCTTGCGGAACCGGCGCGCATGATCGGCCGCCGCGCGCGCAGCGCGCCAGGTATCGATCAGGTCGAGACCATCGCAGGCGATGTATTTCAGCCCCGGCCGCGCGCTGAAGTTGGCCGCGATCCAGCCCCTGGGCGTGCGCACCGAGATACCGATGCCGTTGTCCTCGCACACGAACACGATCGGCATCCGCCCGCCCTGGAAGGCGGTCCAGCAGGCGGCGTTGATCGCCCCCTGGGCGGTGGAGTGGTTGGCCGAGGCGTCGCCGAACGAGCACACCACCACCGCATCGTCAGGCAGCACGCGGTCCGGCGCCGCCAGGGTCTTCGCCAGATCGATCGCGAACGCCGCGCCCATGGCCTTGGGCAGATGCGAGGCGATGGTGCTGGTCTGGGGCGGGATATTGAGCGCTTTCGAGCCCAGCACCTTGTGGCGCCCGCCGCTGATCGGATCCTCGGCCGAGGCGGCGAAGCTCAGCAGCATGTCGAAGGCGGGGGTCTGGCCCGGAACCTGGGCCGCGCGGGCGATCTGAAAGGCGGCGTCGCGGTAGTGCAGGAAGGCCATGTCCGTCGGCCGGAACGCCGCGGCTACCGCCGCCATGCCTTCGTGGCCAGAGCTGCCGATGGTGTAGAAGCCCTCGCCCCTGGCCTGGAGCGCGCGCGCGGCGCGGTCGAGCTGGCGGCTCAGGACCTGGGCGTGGAACATCTCCACCAGCATGTCGGGGCTGAGCCCATCGGGCAGGTCCGAGGCATCGTCGGGCAGGTCGGCAGCCGAGAGCCGCGCGACCAGCTGTTCATGCACCGCCTCAGCCGGATCCATGGGCGCCAGCCTCTACCCCGGCAGGTTCTCCCCGTCACCCCTACCTTCCCCATCAAAGGGGAGGAGGGTTGGATCAGTCTCCCCGCAGCGATCGCCAGGCCACCGGATGCACCGCCTCGCGGCCGAGGACCCCGGCCAGCTTCGCCGGGCCGAACAATCCACGGAACGCCACATCGCGCACATTGAGCCCGCCGGCATAGGCCCCGAACGCCGGCAGGATCAGCCGCTCGCCATCGGTGACGAAGCATCGCCGGCGCCCGACGCCGCCGGCGACCTTGGCGCACGGATGCAGGTGGCCGGCGACCTCGCCCCTGGCGCGCCCGGGCGCCGGCTCGTGGATGAAGGAAAGGCCGGCCAGCTCGAGCGCCGCCAGCCGTTCGCCGGGCAGGCCATCCAGACCGCCGAGATCATGATTGCCGACGATCCAGATCAGCTCCCGCGTCGCCGCCAGAGCGCCGATGCGGGCCAGATCGCCGCCGCCGAGCCGCTCGCGCGCCAAGGGATCGTGCAGGCTATCGCCCAGGAGGACGATCATCCGCGGGGCCAGGGCGGCGGCTTCCGCCTCCAGCCGCCCGAGAGTCTCGCCGGTATCGTAGGGCGGCAGCAGCTGGCCTCTGGCGGCATAGGCCGAGCCCTTCTCCAGGTGCAGATCGGCGACGATCAACGCCTGCTCGGCTTCGATCCACAGCGCGCCGGATGGGCGGCAGAGGACCTTGCGGCCGATGAGCGTAAGACCAAGGCCGTTCACGCCAGCGCCTCCTCGATCAGTTCGGCGGCCTCGGCCAGGATCATCTCGCGGGCATCGCCCGGCGCGGTCTGGCGGCCGATCTCCATCATCACCGACACCGAAAACGGCGACAGATGCGGCAGCGAAACCTGGCGAATGCGGCCCCTGATCCGCGCCAGCAGCTCGCCCAGACGCTTGACGTCGACGAGGCCCTGGGCGGCGTCGGCTCTCGCGCAGCGCAGCAGCAGATGGTCCGGCTGATGTCGCCGCAGGACATCGTAGACGAGGTCGGTGGAGAAGCTGACCTGCCGGGCGCTCTTGCGATCGCCCGGAAACCGCCGCTCGATCAGGCCGCTGATCAGGGCGCAGTTCTTGAACGCCCCCTTCATCATCGCGCTTTCCGCCAGCCACGCCTCGAGATCATCACCCAGCATGTCCTGCGCAAACAGATCGGCCATATCGAGGCGGTCCATCGGCTTCACCGACCAGATCGCCAGGGCATAGTCGTTGGCGGTGAAACCGAGCGGCCCGACGCCGGCGCGCGACAGCCGCCTGGTCAGCAGCATGCAGAGGGTGGTGTGAGCCAGGCGGCCCTCGAACGGGTAGCAGATCAGGAAATGCCGCGCGCCGCGGGGAAACGTCTCCAGCAGCATTTCATCGGTGGACGGTATGGCCGAATGCTCGCGCTGCAGCTCCAGCCATTCGCGCACATCGCCCGGCAGCACTTTCCAGTGTGGCTCGCTGCTCATCATCTCGCGCACCCGGCGGGCGAGGAAGGTGGAGAGGGCGAACTTGGAGCCGCCCCATGAGGGCATCTTGGCCTCCTCCCCCGGCGCGGGGGCGACCAGGACATCGACGCCGGTGACGCCCATCAGCCGCCACACCCGGCCGGCGAAGATGAAGGTGTCGCCAGGTTCCAGGACCTCGAGATAGCCCTCCTCGATCTCGCCGATCTTGCGTCCCGGCGCGCCGCCGCGGCGCGAGACCTGGCGCACCGCCAGCATCGCCGGCGAGACGATCGCCCCGAGGTTCATCCGATGGCGAAGGATGGTCTCGGCGTTGCGCGCCCGCCAAAGGCCGTCCTGATCGCGGACGATGCGGGCGAAGCGATCGTATGTCCGCAGGGCGTAGCCGCCGGTGGCGACGAAATCGACCACCGTCTCGAAATCCTCGTAAGGAAGATGGCGATAGGGCCCGGCGGTGCGCACCTCCTCGTAGAGGGCAAGGAGATCGAAGGCCTCGGAACAGGCGCAGCCCATGACGTGCTGGGCGAGGACATCCAGCGCCCCGATGCGTGGGCTCTCGCTATCCAGGGCGTTTTCGGCGATCGCCTCGCGCGCCGCCTGGCACTCCAGCATCTCGAAGCGATTGGCGGGCACAAACAGGGCGCGGCTGGGCTCATCGAGGCGATGGTTGGCGCGGCCGATCCGCTGGACCATGCGCGCCGCGCCCTTGGGCGAGGCCAGCTGGATGACCAGATCGACATCGCCCCAGTCGACGCCCAGATCCAACGTCGAGGTGCACACCACCGCCCTGAGCGCGCCGCGCGCCATCGCCGCCTCGACCCGCCGGCGCTGCTCGGCGGAAAGCGAGCCGTGATGCAGGGCGATGGCCAGACGATCCTCGTTCAGCCGCCACAGCTCCTGGAAGGCGAATTCGGCCTGGAAGCGGGTGTTGACGAAGATGAGCGCCGTCTTCGCCCCACGGATCGCGTCATAGACCTCGGCCATGGCGTGGCGGGCGGTGTGCCCGACCCAGGGCACTTCGCCGCCGCTCAGCAGCACCTCGACCACCGGCGGCGCGCCGGCCGCGCCGACGACGATATCGACCTCGCTCGCCGCATCGGGCGCCATCCAGGCGCGGATCAGGTCCGGATCGTCCACCGTCGCCGAAAGGCCGACCCGCCGATGGCCGGGGGCGAACCGCCTGAGCCGGGCCAGATCGAGCGCCAGGAGATCGCCGCGCTTGGAGGGCCAGATGGCGTGGACCTCGTCGAGGATCACGCACTTCAGGTCTTCGAAATAGCGCCTGGCCCCCTCCCAGGCGCAGAACAGGGCCAGTTGCTCGGGCGTGGTCAAGAGGATGTCGGGCGGCTTGATGCGCTGGCGCTGCTTGCGCGCCTGCCCGGTATCGCCGGTGCGCGACTCGGCCTTGATGCGCAGCGCCATCTCGGCGATCGGCGCCGCCAGATTGCGCTCGATATCCACCGCCAGGGCCTTCAACGGGCTGATGTAGAGGGTGTGGACGCCGGCCGGCGCGTTGGCAGGCGGGCGATGGGAAAGCTCGATCAGGGTGGGCAGGAACCCGGCCAAAGTCTTGCCCCCGCCGGTGGGGGCGATCAGCAGCGCGTGCCGGCCCCTCCGCGCCTTCTCGACCATGGCCAGCTGGTGCGCCCGCGGGGTCCAGCCGCGCGCGGCGAACCAGCCGTCGAACTTGGCCGGCAGGACCGATGGCAAGGGCGCGGCATCCATGCCCGCCTTATCGTGTTCCCGTTACGTTTCGTCCATTGACAAATTGCAAAGTTTGCCGCAGATTGGTCGTTGGCAGTGCAGTAACGGTCGTCATCCCGGCCGCGTTAGCGGGCCGGGACCCAGGGGCGACCAGCCGATGGCGAGATGGCGGCTTATTTGCGGTGAAGCGGGCGTTGATGCCGTCCTGGGCGCCGGATCTCCGGCGCTCTCCGAGCGCCTTCGTCCGGGAAGACGCAAATTGGAAAGGAGGCGCAAATTCCCTGGACGCTGTCTCATTCCAGTGGGTCACTCCACCCGATCGAGCCACCGTAACTACGGTGATCTACGGCGCGTTTACGCCTTCAGCGCCTGCATCTGCGCCTCCAGCGCCGCCAGGGAGAGGCCGGCCGGACTGGTCCCCTTGGCGCTGATCCACGACGCATCGGCGATGGCGTAGACCTCGTCGACGAACTGGGAAAAGAAGGCC
>DASYGN010000128.1:0-14464 GCA_035999625.1 Caulobacteraceae bacterium
CTCAGAAACTCATCGTCCACCAGCGCCACGTCAAAGGTCACATGCTGCAGCTTGCCGCGCACGTCGGTGAACCGAAGATCCACATAGCGAACCTCCTCGGCCGCAATCTTCTCCTGCACTGCCTTCGGCGTCGTCATGGTCGTTCCTTGTTGTTGTCGGCGATTGGAAACGGGCGGATCAGGTCTCGTGCAGGGCTTCGCCGTGGACGGCCATGTCGAGGCCCTCCTGCTCGGCGTCCTCGCTGACCCGCAGCCCGGTCGTGTATTTGCACACCATCAGGATCAGGAAGGTGACCGCGCCCGACCAGATGATGGTGCCAAGGCAACCGTAGAACTGGGTCAGCGGGCTGTGGACCTTGCCGGCGGAATTGATCGCCGCGTCGGCGAATACGCCGGTCAGGATGGCGCCGATGAAACCGCCGACGCCGTGCACGCCGAAGGCGTCGAGGCTGTCGTCGTATTTGAACGCGCGCTTGAGAAACACCGCCGCCAGATAGCAGCCGACGCCAGCGGCGATGCCGATCCAGAAGGCGCCGTTGGGATTGACGAAACCGGATGCCGGCGTCACCGCCACCAGGCCGGCGACCGCTCCCGAGGCCAGGCCGAGCATGGTCGGCTTCTTGGACACCACCCATTCGGCGGTCATCCACGCCAGGGCCGCCACCGCCGTCGCCACCTGGGTGTTGGCCATGGCCGCGCCGGCCAGGGCGTTGGCGGCGGTGGCCGAGCCGGCGTTGAAACCGAACCAGCCGACCCACAGCATGCTGGCCCCGATCATGGTGAAGACAAGGTTGTTGGGGGCCATGTTGTCGTGGCCCAGGCCCTTGCGCTTGCCGAGCACCAGGGCGCAAACCAGACCCGCGACCCCGGCGTTGATATGCACCACCGTGCCGCCGGCGAAGTCCAATACGCCCAGGCCGCCCAGGAACCCGCCGCCCCACACCCAGTGGGCGATGGGGGCGTAGACGAAGATCGACCACAGGGTCATGAACAGCAGCAGGGCGGAGAACTTCATCCGTTCGGCGAACGCCCCGCAGATCAGCGCCGGGGTGATGATCGCGAAGGTCATCTGGAACATCATGTAGACGTATTCGGGGATGGTGACCGGCGCGCCAGCGATGGCGTAGGGCTTGTCCATGGTCACCGATTTCAGGAGCACGTTGCCAAAGCCGCCCCAGAATCGGTTCTGGCCGGCGTCGGGGTGGGTCCCAAAGGCGATCGAATAGCTGCAAACATACCAGACCACCGTCACCACGCAGGTGATGGCGAACGACTGGGCCACGGTGGCGATGACGTTCTTGCGCCGCACCATGCCGCCGTAGAAGAGAGCCAGGCCGGGAATGGTCATCAGCAGCACCAGGGCCACCGAGGCCAGCATCCAGGCGGTATCGCCGCTGTTGGGATTGGCGTTGTAGTTGGGCGTCGCCGCGGCCAACGCCAGGGCCGGCGCCGCCAGGGCGGTGAACAGGGTCACGAGGGCGAATCTGCGCTTCATGGCGTGGGCTCCTGTTGCCGGGGTCAGAGGGCGCCGAGGCCGGTTTCGCCGGTGCGGATGCGCACCGCCTCGTCCACCGGCAGGAGGAAGATCTTGCCATCGCCGATCTTGTCGGTGTGGGCGGCCGACTTGATCGCCTCGATGGCTCGCGGCGCCATCTCGTCGGCGACCACCGCCTCGATGCGGATCTTGGGCAGGAAGGTCGCCTTGTACTCCGCCCCGCGATAGATCTCGGTGTGGCCCTTCTGGCGACCGTGGCCATGGGCTTCGGTGATGGTCATGCCCTCGACGCCAGCGGCCACCAGGGCGTCGCGCACGGCGTCGATCTTGAACGGCTTGATGATGGCGATAACCATTTTCATCGGCGGCCTCGAATCCTCGTGAGTGCGCCCCAAGGCTTGCCTCGGCGGGGCGCGGCCGGTCACCAGGGGTGCGCGGCAAAGCGGCGATTGATCGGGTTTTGCCTCATTGTGCGGCGCGACAGGCGGCCCGGCGCCTAAAGCTTAGGCGCCCTCTAGGTTTGCTGGCCGCTCGCCAACGGGCATAGTGGGGCAATGAGTAGCCCCGCCGTGAGCCTCGCCGCCGATCCGCTGGCCACGGTGGACACGGTGATCGAAGGCCTGGCCGGGGTCGGCTATATCGCCTCGCGGCGCATCGCCACCGCCCTCTACATGGGCGCGCACCTGGAAAAGCCGATCCTGGTCGAGGGTGTCGCCGGGGTCGGCAAGACCGAGCTGGCGCTCAGCGCCGCCAAGCTCATGGGCCTGCCGCTGATCCGCCTGCAATGCTACGAGGGCCTCGACGAGAGCCGCGCCCTCTACGAGTGGAAATACGGCAAGCAGCTGCTCTACACCCAGATGCTCAAGGACCACATGGGCAAGGAGCTGAGCGCCGCCCCCGACCTCGCCGGGGCCATGGCCCGCCTGCACGAGACTGGCGACCTGTTCTTCTCGGAACCGTTCCTGGAGCCTCGTCCGCTGCTCCAGGCGCTCAGGGCCGAGCGCGGCGCGGTGCTGCTGATCGATGAAATCGACAAGAGCGATGAGGCCTTCGAGGCCTTCCTGCTGGAGATGCTGTCGGCCTTCCAGGTGTCGATCCCCGAGATCGGGGTCATCCGCGCGGCCCACCCGCCGATGGTGTTCCTGACCTCCAACAACGTCCGCGATCTCGGCGATGCGCTGAAGCGCCGCTGCCTGCACCTGCACATACCCCTCCCCGATCGGGCGCTGGAGGAGCGGATCGTCGCCACCCGGGTCGAGGGGGTCGAAGCGCGCCTGACCGCCGAGCTGGTCGGCTTTGTGCAGAACCTGCGACGCCTGGAGCTGCGCAAGCCGCCGTCGATCTCAGAAACCGTGGACTGGGCCAGGGCCCTGGTCCTGCTGCACGCGGGCGCCCTCGACGCCGATCTGGTCCGCGAGACCCTCAATCTGCTGCTGAAATTCGAGACCGACATCGTCGCCGTGGATGGCAAGATCGGCGAGCTGCTGACCGCCGCGCCCAGGTGAGCGTCCTCGCCGATTTCGTCGCCGCCCTGCGCGCGCGGGACGTGCAGGTCTCGCCGGCCGAGGCCATCGACGCCCACCGGGCCCTGCTCCAGGTCGGCTACGAGGACCGGACGCTGACCAGGGACGCCCTGGCCGCCACCCTGGCCAAGAGCGCCGAGGAGACGCAACGGTTCGACGCCTGCTTCGACGCCTTCTTCGCCCGGGGCGAGTTCCAGGGCTGGGAAGGCGAGGAGCGCGCCGCCCTGGCCCAGGCGATGGAAGCC
The DNA here is from genome assembly GCA_035999625.1 of Caulobacteraceae bacterium. Taxonomy (GTDB): domain Bacteria; phylum Pseudomonadota; class Alphaproteobacteria; order Caulobacterales; family Caulobacteraceae; genus Acaudatibacter. The sequence goes on from DASYGN010000128.1 coordinate 3,263, forward strand.
GCCGCCGAGCGCGCCGGGATCGGCGATATCCAGCTGTTCGCCCAGCGCGGCCTGATGACCCGAAGGCTGCTCGACGAAATGGGCCTGCGCGCGCTGGAGGCGCGCATCGGCGCCCTGCGCGAGGCGGGCGAGGACGCGCAAGCCGAAGCCTTGAACCAGAGGCGGCGGGCGCTGTTCGCCGAGGCGCGCGCCTTCGTCGACCGCCAGGGGCGGCTCTACGTCAGCGAAAGCGGGCGACGCCTGCGCGAACGGGTGCTCGCCAAGCAGGCGTTTTCGGCCATCGCCCCGGAAGACGTCCAGGCCATGCAGGCGCTGGTGCGGCGCATGGCCCGCAGACTCGCCCAGCGCTACGCCCGCCGCCGCCATCGCGCCCAGGTCGGCCATCTCGATGTCCGCCGGACGCTGCGGCAAAGCCTGGCCTATGACGGAACCCCGTTCGCGCTCTCCTGGAAGCGCAAGAAGATCGAACGCCCGCGCATCGTCGTCGCCTGCGATGTCTCCCGCTCGGTGGCGGCGGCGGCCCAGTTCCTGCTGTTGTTCCTGCACAGCCTCAAGGACGTCATTGCGCGGCTCGACGCCTGCGCCTTCTCCCACCGCCTGGTGGCGGTCGACGACCTCCTGAGCGAGGAGACCGTCGATGACGCCATCCCCCTGATCCTGGAGCGGATCGGCTTTCGCCCCACCGACTATGGCCGCGCCCTCGAGGACTTGTTTGCCATCCATGGCCATCAGCTCGATCGCCACACCACGGTGATCGTCCTGGGCGATGGCCGCTCCAACTATGCGGAGCCCAGGTTCGATCTGATGCGCCGCCTGGCCGCCCAGACGCGGGGGGTGATCTGGCTCAATCCGGAGCCACACAGCTATTGGGGTCAAGGCGATTCGCGCATGGACGCCTACGCCCGCTTCTGCCGCGTGGCCAAGACCTGCAACACCCTGGAGGGCCTGGAGCGGATCATCGACGAGGTGCTTTCGACCTACGCCGTCCACGCCTAGATTGGCCGGCATGGTCCAGACGCCCGAGACCGATAATGCCCGGCCCTATTCGGTTTCCGAGCTCGCCTTCGCCCTCAAGCGCACCATCGAGAACGCCTACGGCTTCGTGCGCCTGCGCGGCGAGCTGTCCAAGATCACCTTCCACGGCAACGGCCATATCTATCTCGACCTCAAGGACGATAAGGCCAGCATTTCCGGGGTGATCTGGCGCAGCCAGGCCGGCGCGCTCGGCATGCGGCCAGAGACCGGCATGGAGGTCATCGTCACCGGGCGCATCACCACCTATCCCGGCCGCTCGCAATATCAGATCGTCATCGAGACCATGGCCCCGGCCGGCGTCGGCGCTCTCCTGGCCCAGCTCGAACGCCTGAAGGCCAAGCTGGCCGCCGAGGGCCTGTTCGCGCCCGAGCGCAAGCGCACCCTGCCCCCGATGCCCGGCATCATCGGGGTGATCACCAGCCCGACCGGGGCGGTGATCCGCGACATCCTGCATCGGATCGCCGATCGCTGGCCGTGCCGGGTGATGGTCTGGCCGGTGGTGGTCCAGGGCGAGGCGGCCGCCGGCCAGGTGCGCGCCGCCATCGAAGGCTTCGGAGCCCTGACGCCGGGCGGGGCCGTTCCGCGCCCGGATCTGATCATCGTCGCCAGAGGCGGCGGCTCGGTGGAGGACCTGTGGCCATTCAACGACGAGGCCCTGGCCCGGGCGGCGGCGGCGTCATCGATCCCGCTCATCTCGGCGGTGGGCCACGAGACCGACACCACCCTGATCGACCACGTCGCCGATCGGCGCGCGCCCACCCCCACCGCCGCCGCCGAGCTGGCGACCCCGGTGCTGGCCGATCTGGTCGCCGGCCTCGCCGACAGCGAGCGTCGCCTGACAAAGTGCGCCGCCCACGCCATCGATATCCGGCGCACGCGCCTGTCGGCAGCGGCGCGCGGCCTGCCCCGGCCGCCGGACCTGCTGGCGATCGCCAACCAGAGCCTTGATCTGGCCGCCTCGCGCCTGGCCGCCGCCCTCAGGGCCAACGTCGAGCGCCATCGCCATGACCTGACCCGCCTGGCCGCGCCGCTGCGCCCGCGCCTGCTGTCGGTCCCCATCGAGCACGGACGCCAGCGCCTGGCCGAGGCCCAGAAGCGTCTGAAGCCCTGCCTGGACCGCTCGCTCACCACCTTGGCATCGCGCCTCACCGCCAGCGGCAAGCTGCTGGCCTCGCTCGAGCCGCGCGCGCCGCTGAAGCGCGGCTTCGCCCTGGTGTGGAGCGCCGACAAACGCCTCGTCCGCTCCGCCGCCGGCGCCGCGCCCGGCGCGGCGGTCGAGCTCGAATTCGCCGACGGGCGCCTTCCCGCCACGCTCGACGGCGAGGCGCCGTTCGCGCTAAAGCCCTGAAAGCCCATGAACGCGCACGACCGTCATCTGAGCGCCGACGCCCCCGCCATCCTCCGCTACGGCGATGGCGAATTCACCGTCGTTCGGCCAGGGCGTTATGTCCTGTGCGCGGTCAGCGGACGGCGCATCCCGCTGCAGGCCCTGCGCTACTGGAACCCGACCCTGCAGGAGGCTTACGCCGGTCCGGCCGAAGCCCTGGCCAGGTGGAAGGAACTCAATCCCTAGGGTTGCGGCGTCCAGGCCAGACGCGGCTTGCGCGCCGCCAAGGTCTCGTCCAGCCGGCGCAGCGGAGCGCGGAACGGCGCGCCCTTGAAGCGCTCGACGTCGCCGGCGCGCACCGCCGCCGCGAGTTCGAGCACCGCATCGCAGAACCGGTCCAGCTCGCGCCGGGGCTCGGTCTCGGTGGGCTCGATCAGCATCGCCCCATGCACGACCAGGGGGAAATACATGGTCATCGGGTGGAAGCCCTCGTCGATCAGCGCCTTGGCGAAATCAAGCGTGGTCACGCCGCTGCCGGCCAGCCAGTCGTCGTCGAACAGGGCTTCGTGCATGCACGGCCCCTCGGGAAAGGCGAGGCTGAGCTCGCCGCCCAGCCGCGCCTTGATGTAGTTGGCGTTAAGCACCGCATCCTCGGCCACCTGGCGGAGCCCGTCGGCGCCGTGGCTCATCATGTAGGCCAGGGCGCGGACATACATGCCCATCTGGCCGTGGAAGGCCGAAAGCCGGCCGAGGCTGGCGGCGGCCTCCCCGGCGGGATGCTCGGTCAGATCGAAGCCCTTTGGCCCGTGGGTCAGCCACGGCGTCGGCGCATAGGGGGCGAGCGCCTCGCTCAGCACCACTGGTCCAGCCCCCGGTCCGCCGCCGCCGTGCGGGGTGGAGAAGGTCTTGTGCAGGTTGATGTGCATGGCGTCGACACCCAGGTCGCCCGGCCGCACCCGCCCGACGATGGCGTTGAAGTTGGCCCCGTCGCAGTAGAAGTAGGCGCCCGCCTGATGGGTCAGCCGCGCCACCTCCAGCACCTCGCGCTCGAAGAGGCCGCAAGTGTTGGGATTGGTCACCATCACCGCGGCGACATCGTCATGCAGCTTGGCGGCCAGATCGGCGAGGTCGACCCGGCCATCGGCGGTCTGGGCGATCTCGATCACCTGATAGCCGGCCAGAGCCGCGGTGGCCGGATTGGTGCCATGGGCGGAGGTCGGGGCCAAGACGCTCTTGCGGGCATCGCCCCGGGCCTCGTGGGCGGCGCGGATCGCCAGGAGACCGCACAGCTCGCCATGGGCCCCGGCCCGGGGCGATAGGGCCACGGCCGGCATGCCGGTCAGGGTCTTCAGCCAGTGGGCCAGCGCCTCCATCAGCTCCAATGCCCCCTGGACGGTGGCGATCGGCTGCAGGGGGTGGAGATCGGCGAAGCCCGCCAGGCGGGCGAGTTTCTCGTCCAGCCTGGGGTTGTGCTTCATGGTGCACGAGCCCAGCGGATAGAGGGCCAGATCGATGGCGTGGTTCTTCTGGCTGAGGCGCACATAGTGGCGCACCGCCTCCGGCTCGGAAAGGCCCGGCAGGCGCAGCCCGTTTCTGGTGAGGTCGGCCAGGTCGTTGAGCGGCGCCGCCTCGTCGGGGAGATCGACGCCGGTCTTGTCCCAGCCGCCGAGCTCGAAGATCAGCGGCTCATCCTGGGTGAGGCCGTGGCCGTGGCCGGCGGGGGCCGCTTCGTTTTCGGGCCGGGTCGGGCGGCCGACGGCGGAAACGCTCATCGGCCGAGCTCCGCTTCCAGGGCGCCTTGCAAGGCGGCGATGTCCTGATCGGTGGTCATTTCGGTGGCGGCGAGCAGCAGCACGTCATCGAAGCCCGCCTCGGGATCCAGCCGCGAGAAGGGCACGCCGGCGAGGATGCCGCCCGCCGCCAAGGCGCCCACGACTTCGCTCGCGGGTTTCGGCAGGCGGATAGCCAACTCGTTGAAGAACCTCGCCGTCAGCACCTCGACGCCGTCGATGGCCGCCAGCGCATCGCGCAAGCGCCGCGCGCGGGCGTGGTTGATCCTGGCCAGGGCGCCAAGGCCGGTCCCGCCCAGCAGCGACATGTGGATGGTGAACGCCAAGGCGCACAGGCCGGCGTTGGTGCAGATGTTGGAGGTCGCCTTGTCGCGGCGGATGTGCTGCTCGCGCGTCGACAGGGTGAGCACGAAGCCCCGCTGGCCGGCCGCATCCACGGTCTCGCCGCACAGGCGCCCGGGCATCTGCCGGATCAGGGCTTCGCGGCAGGCGAAGAGGCCGACGTAGGGTCCGCCGAAGTTGAGGCCAACGCCGATCGAGGCGCCTTCAGCGACGGCGATATCCGCGCCCATTTCGCCCGCAGACTTGAGCAGGCCGAAGGCGACCGCTTCGGTGGTGACGACGATGGTCAGCGCGCCGGCCGCCCTGGCGGCGGCGGCGATGGCGGTGATGTCGGTGACCTGGCCAAAAACGTTCGGCGTCTGCACCACCACGCAGGCGGTGTCGGCGTCGATGGCCTCTAGCACCGCCGCTTCGCCATCGATGGCCGCCGGCAGGCGCACGGTCTCGATGCCGGCCGAATGGGCCAGGGTGTGGGCCGCCTCGTCATAGTGGGGATGCACCCCGCCGGAGAGGATGGCGCGGCGCTTGCGCGTGACCCTGGCGGCCATCATCACCGCCTCGGCGCAGGCGGTCGAGCCGTCGTACATCGAGGCGTTGGCCGCCGGCAGACCGGTCAGGGCGGCGACTTGGGTCTGGAACTCGAACAGGGCCTGCAAGGTCCCCTGGGCGATCTCCGGCTGATACGGCGTGTAGCTGGTCAGGAACTCCGAGCGCTGGATCAGGTGATCGACGCTGGCCGGCACGTGATGGCGATAGGCCCCCGCGCCGCAGAAGAACGGCCCGGCGCCGGCGGCGCGGTTGCGGCCGGCCATGGCTGTCAGCGCCCGCTCGACCTCCAGTTCGCCGGCGTGGCGCGGCAGATCGATCAGCCCCGGCAGGCGCGCGGCGGCCGGCACGTCGACGAACAGCTCTTCGAGCTTGGCCGCGCCGACCACCGCCAGCATCTGGGCGCGGTCGTCGGCGGTCAGGGGCAGATAACGCATCGGTCTCTCTACAGCGTCTTGAGGAAGGCCTCGTAGGCCGCCCGGTCCATCAGCCCATCGGCGGCGGCCGGATCGGCGAGCTTGAGCTTGACGAACCAGCCTGCCTTCTCCGGCTCGGCGTTGACCGTCTCGGGGCTGTCGGAGAGAGCCTGGTTGACTTCGCTCACCTCCCCGGCCAGCGGAGCCATGACGTCCGAGGCCGCCTTGACGCTCTCGACCACCGCCAGGGCCTCGCCGGCCTTGACCTGCTTGCCGGCGGCCGGCAGGTCGACGAAGACGATGTCGCCCAGCTGGTCGGCGGCGTAGGCGGTGATGCCGATGGTGGCCACCTCGCCGTCGATGCTCACCCACTCGTGGTCCTTGCTGAAGCGCATGATCTCACCCCTCCTGCTGGCGATGATAACGATGGGCGACGAACGGCATCGCCGTCACCTCCGCGCCCTGGCGGCGGGCGCGCACCTCGACCTCGAGCCGAGTCCCGACCTCAGCCGACGCCGGCGGGACGAAACCCATGGCGATCGCCTGGCCGAGGCTGGGGGAAAAGCCGCCGCTGGTGACCACGCCGATTCTGGCGTCCCCGGCGAGAATCTGGGCGCCCTCGCGGGCCGGCGCGCCGTCCAGAACCTTCAATCCGGCGCGCACCCGGGCCGGACCCTCGGCCAACTCCCGCGCCAGCCGCGCCGCGCCGCGCATCCGCCCGGTCTTCAGGCGGCGCTTGGAAACCGCGAAGCCGAGGCCGGCCTCGATCGGTGAGACGGAGGGATCGAGGTCATGGCCATAGAGCGGCAGGCCTGCCTCCAGGCGCAGGGAATCGCGCGCGCCCAGGCCGATCGGGCGCACCCGATCATCCGCCAGCAGCCACGTCCACAGAGCCGGCGCGATCGCCGCCGGGGCCAGCAGCTCGAAGCCGTCCTCGCCGGTGTAGCCGCTGCGGGCGATCCACAGCTCATGGCCCTGCCAGGACACCCTTAGCAAGGTCATGAACGACAGCGCCGGCGCCTCGGCCAGCAGGGACGTGATCACGCTCGCCGCCTCCGGCCCTTGGACGGCGATCAGCGCCCGATCATCGGCCCGCTCGAGGCGTCCGCCTGAGGGGGCGATCTGCGTGGCGATGAGGGCGAAGTCGTCTTCCTTGCAGCCGGCGTTGGCCACCAGATAGAGCGCGCCCTGAAGCTCGGGCTCAAACGGGCGGCCGATGATCAGATCATCGAGAATGCCGCCGTCCTCGGCCAGCAACAGGGTATAGCGCAGCTGTCCCGGCTTCAGGCCGGCGACATCGCCGCTGATCAGCGGTTCGATGGCCGCCGCGGCCAGCGCGTGCTTGTCGTCCCCCGCCGGGCCGGGAAAGATCAGGAGCGCCGGCCCCATGTGGGAGACGTCGAACGCCCCGGCATGAGCGCGCACCCACTGGTGCTCCTTGAGGATGCCCAGCGAATACTGCACCGGCATGGCGTAGCCCGCGAAGGCGACCATGCGCCCGCCCGCCCGCTCGTGGCTGGCGGTCAGCGGCGTCGACTTCAGAGCCGGGTCGGTCTGGGGGCTCAATGGGGCTCCATGGGGGCGAGGCGAAGCGAGCCTGGTCGCGGTAACGCTCGCCCCCGCTGTCCCTTGGGCCTGAGAGATTCCGGGCGCTCCCTTGAGCGCCCTTGCTCCTTCGGCGAGCCGCCGGCCAAAGCCGCGCTCTTTCCAGCGTCCTTGCTCTCCCGCGGTCCTTTTGCCTGAGCGTTTCCGGGGCGGTTGCGCCTTCGGCGCCGGGCGTGAAGCCCGGTCTCTCCCGCGAGAGCGGCGGACGGTGGTCGAGACTGCCCACGGAGTCAAGCGCGTCCCGCCCAGGTCAAGACCTTGTTCGGCAGCGCCGGCTGACCTGAGTTTCTACATCCGTTCGGGGATCGAAATTCCGAGCACTTCGAGGGCCAGTTCGAGCTGGGCCAGCGTCGTCTGGGCGAGCGCCAGGCGCGAGGCGCGCGTCTGCGCGTCGGGCGCGGCCAGCACCGGGCAGGCGCCGTAGAACCTGGAGAAGCTCCGCGCCAGACGAAAAGCGTGCTCGGCGATCAGGTTCGGGGCCCGGCGCTCATAGGCTTCCGCCAGCACGCCGGCGAAGGCGTCGAGAGCCAGGGTCAGCTCGCGCTCGGCCGCATCGGCGATGGCGATGGGGCCCGGCGTTGCGCCCACCTCGGCCGCCTTGCGCAGCAGGGATTTCACCCGCACCGCCTGGTACAGCAGATACGGCCCGGTCTTGCCCTCGAAGCTGGAGAACCGCTCGAGATCGAACACGTAGGAGGTTCCGCGGTAGTTGATCAGGTCAGCGAACTTCAGCGCCGCCACCCCGACCATCAGGGCGGTGGCCTGGAAGTCCTCCGGCGCCAGCTCCTGGCCCAGATCGGCCGCGGCGAGACGCTCGCGGGCCTTGCCGGCGACCATGTCGATCAGATCGCGCAGCTTGAGGACGCCACCGGCTCTGGTCTTGAACGGCTTGCCGTCGGTCCCGTTCATAGTCCCGAAGCCGACATGCTCCAGCGAACCCTCGCTGGCGTAGCCGGCCAGGTAGGCGGCGCGGAACACAGTGAGAAAATGGTCGGCCTGGCGCTGGTCGACCACATACAGGCACAGCTCGGGATCGAAGAACGTCCGCCGGTCGAGAATGGTGGCCAGGTCGGTGGTGCCGTACATCGCCGAGCCTTCCGAGGAGACCACCAGCAACGGCGGCGCCGGGCGCTTGTCGTCCTCGCGGGCCACGCGCACGATCCGGGCGCCGGCGTCGTCGACCAGGAGCCCCTTGATGGCAAGATCGGCGACCATCGGCGCGATCAGCGGATCGACGTCGCTCTCCCCGCGCCAGAGGTCGAAATCGACCCCCAGGGTGTGAAAGTCGCGTTCGAGCGCCACCTTGGTCACCCGGGCGAAATGCCGCCACAGGAACAGGGCCCCGGCCTTGCCGGCCTGGAGGTCGGCGGTCGCCCGCCGGGCGCGGTCGCGGTAGGCGGGATCGGTCTTGGCCCTGGCCGCCGCCGCCGGATACAGACGGTCGAGGTCATCGAGGCCGATGCGATCGAGAATCGCCTCGTCGGCGGGACCGGGCGCGGAATTGTCGACCAGCGCCGCGATATCGGGGTCCTCATCGCCGCAGGCGATGATCAGCAGGCCCATCTGGAAGCCCCAGTCGCCGAAATGGGCGTCGCCCTGGACCTCGTCGCCGAGGAATCGGAACAGGCGCTTAATCGCCTCGCCGATGATCGAGGCGCGCAGGTGGCCGACGTGCATTTCCTTGGCGACGTTGGGACCGCCGTAATCGACGATCACCCGACGCGAAGCCTGCACCCGGCGCGCGCCGGAGCGCGGATCGGCGGCCAGTTCGGCGGCCCTGGCCGCGAGCGCGCCGTCGCTGACCCTGATGTTGACGAACCCCGGACCGGCGATCTCCGCCGTTGCGACCAGCGGACTGGCGGCCAGTGCGGCGGCGATCCTGGCGGCGATCTCGCGCGGCGGACCGGCGCCGGATTTGGCCGCGGCCAGCGCCCCGTTGCACTGGAAATCCGCCAGATCCGGGCGGTCGGAGGCGGTGACGCGGCCCAGGTCGGCGGGCAGGCCAAGGGCGGCGAAGGCGGCGCCGGCCGCCTCGCCGAGGCCGCTCCGCAGCTCGCTCATGGCCGGTTGGCGCTGACCCGGGTCGGGGTTTCGCTCTGGCCGGCGTTGGCCTTGAAGCGCTTGCCCTGGCGGTTGAAGTCGGCCATCGCCGGAGTGACCTCGAAGCCGGTGAGAATCTCGAAGTTGGCGCCGCTGACCTTGGGCCCGGCCCGGGGGATGGTGATGCCCTTGAACTCGTCGGCCATGCGCACCCGATCGCGACCGGCCGGGAAGGTCACCGGCAGGTCGAACCACTGCTTGTCGAGCACCGCGTGGTTGCGGTCGGTGACCGCCACCCAGTAGCGATAGGTCTTGTGGTTGCCCGGCGCCTGCGGCCCGCGCCCGAGGGCGAAGTTGACCCTCATCGCCACCTTGATCGGCTCGGAGCCCTTGTAGACGCAGCTGGCGGTGACGTTCTCGATCTCGCCCGAATAGACGACGTCGGCCGAGGCCTCGTGGTTGTCCTTGAACTCGACGTAGCGCGCCGCGTCGTAGAGCACCTTGGCGAACGGGCAGGGGCCGGCGTTCCTGAGGGTCGGCAGGGGCACTCTGGAGCCGGTGCTGAACTCCTGCTTACGCTTGGCCGCGCGCGCATCCTCCTCCTGCTGCTTGCCGGCGTCACCGCCACCACCGCCGGCGGTGATCTGGGCGATGACCGGGCCGACGCTGGTGAGCGCGATCGCGGCGAGAAGCGCGTAGAGGCAAAGGCGTAGGCGAGACATCTTGAGCAGGGTCCAGGCGGGGGCTGGCGAAGGATGGGCGGTGATAGCGGCAATGACGGGGCGCGGCAATGAAGGGAGCCCATCTTGACGCCCCGCCGGGGCCAGCCGATGGACCGCCATGGCCGTCTACACTGAAGTCAGCGACGCCGAGCTGGAGGCCTTTCTGGCCCGCTACGCTCTCGGCCGCGCGCTCAGCTTCAAGGGCATCGCCGAGGGGGTGGAGAACTCCAACTACCTCCTGGAGAGCGAGGCTGGGCGCTACATCCTCACCCTCTACGAGCGCCGGGTCGAGGCCGCCGATCTGCCGTTCTTCCTTGGCCTGATGGAGTGGCTGGCCGAGCATGGCTTTCCGAGCCCCCGGCCGATCGCCGACCGCCATGGACGGACCCTCAACACTCTGGCCGGCCGGCCGGCGGCCATCGTCATGTTCCTCTCCGGGCTGGCGGCGCGGCGGCCAAGCCCCGCCCAGTGCGGCGAGGCCGGCCATGGCCTCGCCTGGCTGCATCAGGCCGCCGAAGGTTTCGCCGGGCGGCGTCAGAACAGCCTCGGCCGGGCCGCGTGGCGACCGCTGGCGACTCGCCTGACGGCGGAGGCCGAAGCCCTCAAGCCGGGCCTCGCCGCCACCCTGGCCGCCGATCTCCAAGCCATCGAGGACGGGTGGCCGCGCGATCTGCCCGCCGGGATCGTCCACGCCGACTGGTTCCCCGACAATGTCTTCTTCGCCGCCGGCGCCTTCGTGGGCGCGATCGACTTCTACTTCGCCGCCAACGACCTCTTGGCCTTTGACCTCGGCGTGGCCCTGAACGCCTGGTGCTTCGAGGCCGATGGCAGCTTCAACCTCACCGCCGCCCGGGCCCTGATTCGTGGCTACGAGCGCCGGCGGCCGCTGAGCCCCAAGGAGAGGGCGGCCCTGCCGATCCTTGCCCGCGGCGCGGCGATGCGCTTCTTCCTCACCCGCCTGGCCGACTGGGGACGGGCCGACGCCGGAGCCCTGGTGCGGCCCAAGGATCCGCTGGAATACGAGCGCAAGCTGGCGGTGCACCGGGCCGGCCTGACCCTGTTCGCGCCATGAGCCAGGGGAAGGTGGTCATCTACACCGACGGCGCCTGCCGGGGGAATCCCGGCCCCGGCGGCTGGGGCGCGGTGCTGCTGTTCGGCGATGCCGAGAAGGAGATCTGGGGCGGGGCGGCGGCGACCACCAACAACCGCATGGAGCTCACCGCCGCCATCGAGGCGCTGAACGCCCTCAAGCGCCCCTGCCACGTCATCCTGCACACCGACAGCCAGTATGTGCGCAACGGCATCGACCAGTGGATCGACCTGTGGAAGGCGCGCGGCTGGCGCACCCTCTCGCGCGGGGCGGTCAAGAACGCCGACCT
>DASYGN010000041.1:0-26075 GCA_035999625.1 Caulobacteraceae bacterium
CCGGTGACGCCCACCTGGATGCGGCCGTGGAGGTCGGCGACGAACACGCCGGCCACCGCGTAGCCCGAGGCGGGGTGGGGGAACTTGCGATAGGCGGCCCGGCGCGGGATCGGAAACGCCACCGAGATGATGAGCTCGCCCGGGCTCAGCGCGGTTTCGAACAGGTCCCGGAAGTAGTCGGCGGCGGCGATGCGCCGGCGATCGGTGAGGATCTCGGCCCCCAGGGCGATGACCGCGGCCGGATAATCGGCGGCCGGATCGCTGTTGGCCAGGGAGCCGCCAAGGGTCCCCCGATGGCGCACCTGGCGATCGCCGATCTGGCCGGCGAGCCCGGCCAGGGCGGGGATGGCGCCGCGCACCGCCTCCGAGGCGGCGACCTCGGCGTGGCGGGTCATGGCCCCGATGACCAGGCGCTCGCCCTCGCGCCGGATGTCGGCCAGGCCGGGGATGGCGCCAAGATCGATGACCTCGGAGGGGGCCGCCAGGCGCTGCTTGAGGGTCGGGATCAGGGTCATGCCGCCGGCGAGATAGACCCCATCCGGGGCGGCGGCGCGCAGGCTGGCCGCCTGCGCGGCGGTTTCCGGACGATGATAGGCGAAGGCGTACATCTCAGCCGCCTTTCTGGGCGAGGGCGCGCCAGACCTTTTCCGCGGTGGCCGGCATGGCCAGGTCCCTGATCCCCAGGGCGTCGGTGACCGCGTTCATCACCGCCGGCGGAGCGCCGATGGCCCCGGCCTCGCCGCAGCCCTTGACGCCCAGGGGATTGTGCTCGCAGCGCGTGGTCGTGGTGTCGACGACAAAGCTCGGCAGGTCGGCGGCCCTGGGCATCTGGTAATCCATGAACGAGCCGGTGATCAGCTGGCCGGAGGGGTCATAGACGCCGTGCTCCATCAGCGCCTGGCCGACGCCCTGGGCGATGCCGCCATGCACCTGGCCCTCGACGATCATCGGATTGATCACCGCGCCGAAGTCGTCGACGGCGGTGAAGGCGACCAGGTCGACAACCCCGGTTTCGGGATCGATCTCCACCTCGGCGATGTGGCAGCCGGCCGGATAGGTGAAGTTGGTCGGATCATAGAAACTCTTTTCCGAGAGGCCGGGCTCCAGCCCCTCGGGGAAGTTGGCCGGCACATAGGCGGCGAAGGCCACCTCGGCGAAGGTCAGCCGGCGGTTGGCGCCGCGCACGGCGAACACGCCCTCGGTGAAGTCGACCTCGTCCGGCGCCGCCTCGAGCATGTGGGCGGCGATCAGGGCGCCCTTGGCGATGACCTTGTCGGTGGCCTTGACCACCGCCGATCCGCCCACCGCCGCCGAGCGCGAGCCGTAGGTGCCAAGGCCGAACTCCACCGCCCCGGTGTCGCCGTGAACGACCTCGACGGCGTCGAAATCGATGCCCAGTCTGTCGGAGACGATCTGGGCCAGGGTGGTCTCGTGGCCCTGGCCATGGCTGTGCGAGCCGGTGAACACGGTGACCGAACCGGTGGGATTGACCCTGACCGCGCCGCTTTCATAGAGGCCGACCCCGGCCCCCAGCTGGATGGCGAGCTTGGAGGGGGCGAGGCCACAGGCCTCGATGTAGCAGGAAAGGCCGATGCCGCGCCGCCGCCCGCGGGCCTCGGCGGCGCGCCGGCGTTGGGGAAAGCCGGCATAGTCGGCCAGCGCCAAGGCCTTCTCCAGGCTGGCCTGATAGTCGCCGACGTCATAGGTGAGGGCCACCGGCGTCTGATACGGAAACTGGTCGGGGCGGATGAAATTGCGCCGCCGCAGCTCGGCCGGATCGATGGCCATCTCCCGCGCCGCCGTCTCCACCAGGCGCTCGACCACATAGGCCGCTTCCGGCCGCCCGGCGCCGCGATAGGCGTCCACCGGCGCGGTGTTGGTGAACACCCCCTCGACTTCGACGTGGATCGCCGGGGTGCGGTACTGGCCGGCCAGCAGGGTGCCGTAAAGGTAGGTCGGCACCGATGAGGCGAAGGTCGACAGATAGGCCCCAAGGTTGGCCTTGGTGCGCACCCGAAGGGCCAGGAACTCACCGCCCTCGCCCAGCGCCAGCTCGGCGGTGGTCAGATGGTCGCGGCCGTGGGCGTCGGCGAGGAACGCCTCCGAGCGCTCGGCGGTCCATTTCACCGGCCGGCCAACGCGCCGCGCCGCCCAGGCCGCCGCCGTCTCCTCGGGATAGATGAAGATCTTGGAGCCGAACCCGCCGCCGACGTCGGGCGAGATCACCCGCAGCTTGTGCTCGGGGGCGAGGCCGACGAAGGCGGCCAGCACCAGCCGCTCCAGGTGCGGGTTCTGCGAGGTCGTATAGAGGGTGAAATCGCCGGTGGCGGCGTCATAAGCGGCCACGCACGCCCGCGGCTCGATGGCGTTGGGGATCAGGCGGTTGTTGGCGAAATCGAGCCGGGTGACGTGGGCCGCGGCCTCGAACGCCGCGTCCACGGCGGCGCTGTCGCCCAGCTCCCAGACATAGCAAAGGTTGTTCGGCGCCCCGGCGTGGATCGGATCGCTCCTGGTGGCGGTGGCCAGGTCGACCACCGCATCCAGTTCCGCGAATTCGGTGGCCACCGCCTCGGCCCCGGCCTTGGCCGCCGCCAGGGTCTCGGCGAGCACCACGGCGTAGGGCTCGCCGACGAAGTTGACCGCCGTCACCGCCACGGGCGGGCGGGGCGGAACCACCATGTCCGAGCCGTCCTTGGACTTGACCATCCAGCCGCAGGGCAGATCGCCGATGTTGTCGGCGGCCAGGTCGGCGCCGGTGAAGACGCCGATCACACCGGGGATGTTCATCGCCTCGCCGGCGTCGACGGCGGTGATCCTGGCCCTGGCGTGAGGCGAGCGCAGGAACACCGCCCGCGTCTGAGCGGTGAGGTTGATGTCGTCGGTGTAGCGCCCCTTGCCGGTGATGAAGCGCACGTCCTCGCGCCGCTTGACCCGCTTGCCGATGCCGGTTTCGTTCATCGCTCAGGGCCTCGCATGCTGCGGGCGGCGTCGAGCACGGCGGCGATGATGTTGTGGTAGCCGGTGCAGCGGCAGAGGTTGCCGCTGAGGGCGGCGCGCACCGCCGCCTCGTCGCTCGCCAGGCCGGCCTCGACCAGATCAATGGCGCTGATGATCATCCCGGGGGTGCAGAAGCCGCATTGCAACGCGTGGTGGTCCTGGAAGGCCGCCTGCATCGGATGCAGGGCGCCGGGCCCGCCGACGCCTTCGATGGTGACCACCTCGGCGCCCTCGGCCTGACCGGCCAGCACCGTGCAGGCCTTCACCGCCCGCCCGTCCATGCGCACGGTGCAGGCGCCGCACTGGCTGGTGTCGCAGCCGACGTGCGCGCCGGTGAGGCCGAGATGGTCGCGGATGAGCTCGATGAGCAGGGTGTTGGCGGGAACCTCGAGGGTCCTGGCCGCGCCGTTGACCGTCAGGGACACCTTCACGCCAAGCTCTCCCTCATCGCCGCGTCGCCAGCCAATAGAGGCAGATCGCGGCCAGGATCGCCAGGGCGATGATGATCGCCCAAGGGCGGACCACCGGGCGGCCAGGCGCGGGTTCGGGCGCGGGCTCGCTGAGTTGCTCCGGAGCGCCGACCACGGCGCCGAAGCGGGCGAAGAACTGGTCGGCGGTCTTGCGCGCCACCCCATCGACCAGGCGCTGGCCGACCTGCGCCAGCTTGCCCCCGACGCTGCCCTCGGCGGCATAGCGCAGCCGGGTCGCCTCGCCATCCTCGGCCAGGGTGATCCTGGCCTCGCCCTTGCCGAAGCCGGCCGCGCCGCCCTTGACGCTCCCGACCAGGGTGCAGGCGTGGGGCGGATCGAGATCGGCGAGAGTCACGCTGGCGTCGAAGACGGCGTTCACCGGTCCGATGGAGGCCTTGATCCTGGCCGCGAAGGCGTCATCGCCCACCTTGACCATGGACTGGCAGCCGTCGATGCACGCCTGCAGAACCTTCGCATCGTTGAGCGCCCGCCAGACCTTGTCGATCGGGGCCGCGATCCGATGCTCGCCCGACTGTTGCATGCGCCTCCGCTCCGCGGGCACAAAGGCATAAGCGCTCGGGCCGACCAGGCAAGCCCGATTTTCGCGCCTGCGCGTGGAGGAAGCCGGCATGAGGCTCGATGGCAAGGGGGTGGTGGTCACCGGCGGGCTCGGAACCTTGGGCGCCGCCGTGGCGGCGGCGGCGGAGGCGGCCGGGGCCACGGTCGCCCGGCTCGATGTCGCCCAGCCAAAGCAGCCTGGCGAGCTCGTCTTCGGGGGCGTCGACCTCACCGACGAGGCGCCGACCCGTCGGGTGATGGATGAGATCGCCGCCCGGCTCGGACGCATCGATGGCCTGGCCAACATCGCCGGCGGCTTCACCTGGCAGACGGTCAGGGACGGCGAGATCGCCGCCTGGCGGGCGATGTTCGAGATCAATGTGCTGACCGCGCTCACCGCTTCGCGGGCGGCGCTGGCTCATCTGGGCAAGGCCGGTCCGGCGGCGATCGTCAACGTCGGGGCCGGCGCGGCGAGCAGGGCCGCGGCGGGCATGGGCGCCTATGCGGCGGCGAAATCTGGCGTGCTTCGTTTAACCGAAAGCCTGGCCGAGGAATTAACCGGAGCGGGCGTGCGCGTGAACGCGGTGCTGCCCACCATCATCGACACCCCGGCCAACCGCCGGGACATGCCAAAGGCGGATTTCACGACATGGGTCACGCCGCAAGACATAGCCGAGGTGGTGGTGTTCCTGCTCTCCGAGCAGGCCAGCGCGGTCAATGGCGCGGCGGTGCCGGTCGGCAATCCGCGCCGCGGGCGTGGCTGACGCACTGGCTGGCGGTCGCCGTGCTGGCCCTGGCCGGGACCGCCCTGGCGCAGGCGCCCGCCCCGGCCGGCGTCTATCGGCTCGAACCGGCGCGCGCCAAGGTGCTGTTCACCGTCAATCGCTTCGGCCTGTCGGCCTTTCGCGGCCAGTTCGCCGGGGCCTCGGGGGCGCTGGTGCTCGACCGCAGCAACATCGCCGCCTCGCATCTGGAGGTGAGCGTGCCGGTGGCCAGCGTGGCCACCGACTCCAGGCGCATGGACGCGCTTCTGGCCGGGCCGGGCTGGTTCGACGCCGCCCGCTATCCGAGCATCACCTTTCGCTCGACCGCGGTGAGCCCGACCGGACCGGCGAGCGCCGAAGTCGCCGGCGATCTCACCCTGCACGGGGTGACAAGACGGGTGACCTTCGAGGTCAAGTTCGACTATGCCGGTGACGATGGACATGGGAGCACCGCCGGGTTCGAGGCCTGGGGGCGAATCCGGCGCAGCCAATACGGCATCGCCCGCTACGCCTTCCTGGTCGGGGACACGGTCGAGCTGACCATCAAGGCCGGCTTCACCCATGCCAGCGACTGAGGCCGACTGGAAATTCGGGCGGGAATCAAATGTCGGAAACGGACCATTAGGGGGGAGCATGGCGGCGGAAACCATGAACGGCGCGGAGGCGCTGGCGCGCACCCTGGTCGGCGCCGGGGTCGAGGTCTGCTTCGGCAATCCCGGCACCTCGGAGATGCATTTCGTCGCCGCCCTCGATCGGGCCCCCAAGATGCGCGCCGTGCTGGCTCTGTTCGAAGGCGCCGTCACCGGCATGGCCGATGGCTATGGACGCATGGCCGGCAAGCCGGCGGCCACCCTGCTGCATCTGGGCCCGGGCCTGGGCAATGGCCTGGCCAACCTGCACAACGCCCGCCGCGCCGCCACCCCGATCGTCAACATCGTCGGCGACCACGCCACCTACCACGCCCATTTCGACGCCCCGCTGAGCTCCGACATCGCCGCCATCGCCCGCACCGTGTCCGCCTGGACGCAGAGCAGCGCCAGCGCCCTCAGCGTCGCCAGCGACGGGGCCAAGGCGGTGGCGGCGGCGCTCAGCCCCCCAGGCCAGATCGCCACCCTGATCCTTCCCGCCGACGCCGCCTGGGGGCAAGCCGAGGGCCCCGCGCCGCCGCTTCCGCGGCCGGTTCCGCAACCGGTGTGCGACGCCGCCGTGGCCCGCGCCCGCGCGGCGCTCGCCGCGGGCGCCGGCTGCGCCCTGCTGTTGCGCGGGGCGGCGCTCAGCGAGGCCGGCCTCGCCGCCGCCGGGCGCATCGCCGAGGCCACCGGTGCGCGGCTCCTGGCCGACACCTTCGCTCCGCGCCAGGCGCGTGGGGCCGGACGGGTGATGGTCGAACGCATTCCCTACTTCGCCGAGCAGATGGTCGAGTTCCTGGCCCCGATCGAGGCGCTGCTGCTGGTGGGCTCGGTCCCGCCGGTGGCCTTCTTCGCCTATCCCGGCAAGCCCAGCTGGCCACTGCCGGGCGCCGCGCGCATCCATGTTCTGGCCCATCCGCACGAGGACGGCGTGCAGGCGCTCGAAGCCCTGGCCGAGGCGTGCGGAGCGGCAAGCATGCCCACCCGCCTGGCGAGGCGGCTCCGCCCCGAGGCGCCCAGCGGCGGCCTCAACCAGCACACCATCGGGGCCAGTATCGCCCGCCACCTGCCCGAGGGGGCGATCCTCTCCGACGAGGGGGCCACCGGCTCGCTGGGAACCCAGATGGCGATGGCCAATGGCGCGCCGCACGACCACCTGGCGCTCACCGGCGGCTCGATCGGCCAGGGCGTGCCGCTGGCCACCGGCGCGGCGGTGGCGGCGCCGGGGCGCAAGGTCGTCGCCCTGCAGGGCGATGGCGGGGCGATGTACACCCTGCAGGCGCTGTGGACCCAGGCGCGCGAACAGCTCGATGTGGTCACGGTGATCCTGGCCAACCGCTCCTACGCCATCCTCAACATCGAGCTGGCCAGGGTCGGGGCGCTGAACCCCGGCCCCAAGGCGCTGCGCATGCTCGACCTGCACGATCCGGAGCTCGATTTCGTCTGCCTCGCCCGCGGCATGGGCGTCGAGGCCAGCCGGGCGCACACCGCCGAGGCGTTCGAGGATCAGTTCGCCGCGGCCATGGCGGCCAGGGGTCCGCGGCTGATCGAGGCGGTGATTTGAACCGCCGGCGCCAGGTGGGGATCAAATTGACAATAGGCGCGCGCGCGCCCATCTCACGGTGAGAGGGACGCGCCTTATGTTGAAGGATCGCCATGTCCATTCGTAGTCTGCTCGCGGCCGGGGCCCTGGCGGTTTCCGCCGTCGGTTTCGCCGCTTCGCCGGCGGCCGCGGCCACCGGTAACACCTGCTTTTTCGCCAACCAGTGGGAAGGCTGGAAGGCCGACGGGCCCAACGTCCTCTATCTGCGGGTCAATCTGCACGACATCTACCGCGTCGAGCTGAGCGCCGGCTCGCAGGAGCTGACCTGGCCCGGGCCCTACCACCTGGTGTCGGTGATCCGCGGCAGCAACTCGATCTGCAGTCCGCTGGACCTGCAGTTGGCGGTGTCGGATGGCCACGGCTTCTACCAGCCGCTGATCGCCCGCTCGCTGGTCAAGCTGACGCCCGAGGAAGTCGCCCACCTGCCGCGCAAGCTGATCCCGTAAGGCGGGGGCTTGACGCTTCGGGCGGTGATCTGGGACTTCGGCGGGGTGTTCACCGGCTCGCCGTTCGAGGCCTTCAACGCCTATGAAGCCGAGCGCGGCCTGCCGCGGGATTTCATCCGCACCGTGAACGCGACCAATCCGTTCGCCAACGCCTGGGCCCAGTTCGAAAGCGCCAGGATCGGAGCCGAAGCGTTCAACGCCCAGTTCCTGGCCGAATCGACCGCGCTCGGCCACCCGGTGCCGGGCTCCGAGGTCTTGCCGCTGCTCTCCGGCAAGCTGCGGCCGGCGATGGTCGAGGCCCTGAAAGCCTGCAAGCGCGCCTTCAAGGTCGGCTGCATCACCAACAACGTCGCCCACGGGCTTGGTCCGAGCATGGCCGCAGACGGCCAGACAGCGGCGCGCACCAGCGAGATCATGGCCCTGTTCGACGCGGTCATCGAAAGCTCGAAAGTCGGGGTGCGCAAGCCCGATGCGGCGATCTATAGGCTGATGTGCGAGGCGCTGGATGTCGCTCCGGCCGATTGCCTCTACCTCGACGACCTGGGAATCAACTGCAAGGGCGCGGCGATGGTCGGCATGACCGCGATCAAGGTGGTGAGCGAGGCGCAGGCCCTGGCCGACCTGGCGGCGGCGACCGGCCTTCGCGCGCCGGCCGCGATGGCGCCGTCATGAACGGACGCCCAGCCAGGATCGGCGCGGCGGCGGCGCTCGCCGAGCTGCCGGGTTGGTCGGCCGCGGACGGGCGCGAGGCCATCACCCGCAGCTACAAATTCGCCAGCTTCAGCGCCGCCTTCGGCTGGATGACCCGCATCGCCCTGGCCGCCGAGGCCCTCGACCACCATCCCGAATGGTTCAACGTCTACAACCGGGTCGATGTGACCCTCTCCACCCACGACGCCGGCGGGGTCACCGAGCTCGACGTGCGCCTGGCCAAGACCATGGACGGCGCCTTCCGCGCCGCCGGCGAGACCCCCTGAACCGGCCTTCGATTGTGCAAGCCGGCGCGGACCCTTAAGTTCCGCCCGGCGCGCTGGCCCCACGGTATGGAAGCTTGATGGCTAAGATCACCCTCATCGACGATGACGAGAACATTGTCGTCTCGGTATCGCTGGCGTTGGAGAATCACGGCCACGCGGTGACCTCCTACTACGATGGCGCCACGGGCCTGGCGGCCCTGGAGAGCGACCCGCCGGACATCGCCATCCTCGATGTCAAGATGCCGCGCATGGACGGCATGGAGGTGCTCCGCCGGCTGCGCGCGACCTCCAATCTGCCGGTGATCATCCTCACCTCGAAGGACGAGGAGATCGACGAGATCCTGGGCTTCAACCTCGGGGCCGACGACTACATCCACAAGCCGTTCAGCCAGCGCCTGCTGCTGGAAAGGGTCAAGGCGGTGCTGCGCCGCGCCGCGCCCGAGGAGGAGGACGTCAACGGCGTTCCCGGCCAGGCGGCGGCCTCGCGGGCGATCAAGCGCGGGCGCCTGACCCTCGATCCGGCGCGCCACGACTGCCTGTGGGACAACCGCCCGGTGCGCCTGACGGTGACCGAATTCCTGCTTCTGCAGTCCCTGGCCCAGCGGCCCGGTTTCGTGAAGAGTCGCGACAATCTGATGGACGCGGCTTATGAAGACCAGGTCTATGTCGATGACCGAACCATCGACAGTCACATCAAACGCATGCGCAAGAAGTTCCGCGACGTCGATCCTCAATTCGATTCTATCGAAACCCTTTATGGTGTCGGATACCGCTACCGCGAATCCTGACAGCGCCCCCGGTGTGTCCGGAGGCACCATTGCGAGCGGTCGACGAATCGGGCCCCTGGGATCGCGCCTCGGCCGCCTGATCATCGTTCTCAACCTGCTTGGCCTGGCGATCCTGGTCGGCGGGGCGCTGGTGCTCAACGAGTTCCGCCAGGGCCTGGTGCAGTCGCGCCTGGAAAGCCTGGAACTGGAAGGCCAGGTGATCGCCAGGGTGATCGACGAATACGCCACCCTGGGCGATCCCGAGCCGACGCTGGAGGCCGACGCGGCCAGCAGCGTGGTCAACGTGCTGGCGATCCCCGGCTCGCAGCGGGCGCGGCTGTTCGACGCCACCGGCAAGCTGCTGGCCGATTCGTTCGTGGTCGCCGACCGGGTGGAACAGAGCCCGCTGCCGCCGGCGATCAGTCCCGGAGAGCAGCTGTTCCAGCCACCCCCCGGCGACAACGGGGTGCAGACCAAGGCGCGCGCCGAGCTCGCCGCGGAGGTCAAGCGGGCGCTGGCCGGCCAGGTGATCCTCGATGTGCGCGAGGGCGACGACGGCAAGCGCGTGGTCTCGGTCTCCATCCCCATCCGCCACGTCCAGGCGGTTCTGGGCGTGCTCACCCTGCAGGCCAGCGATGTCGAGCGCATCGTATCGGCCCAGCGGCGCGCCCTGGCGCCCTTCATCCTCATCGCCGTGGCGGTGACCCTGATCTCCTCGCTGCTGCTGACCCAGCTGATCGCCGATCCGGTGTTGCGCCTGGCCAGGGCCGCCGACCGCGTGCGCCTGCAGCACGCCAAGGCCATCGCCCTGCCCGATCTGGCCGAGCGCAATGACGAGCTGGGCGATCTCACCCGCTCGCTCGAGGAGATGACCGGCACCATGTCCGATCGCCTGCAGGCGATCGAGAGCTTCGCCGCCGACGTCGCCCACGAGCTGCGCAACCCGATGACCTCGATCCGCTCGGCGGTGGAGACCCTGGAGCTGGTCAAGAACGCCGAGACCCGGGCGCGCCTGCTGCGCATCCTCGAGCAGGATATCGGCCGCATGGACCGCCTGATCACCGACATCTCCCACGCCTCGCGCCTGGATGCGGAACTCTCGCGCGATGCTCCCGCGCCGCTGGAGCTGGACAAGCTGATCGCCCACATCTGCGCCCTCTATGAGACCACCCGCCGCAGCGGCGATGTCAGGGTGCGGTTCATCGCCCCCAAGGGCTGGGATGGGGCCTGGGTGCTCGGCCGCGAGGGTCCGCTGAGCCAGGTGCTGCGCAACCTGATCGACAACGCCCGCTCGTTCTCGCCGCAGGGTGGCGAGGTTCGCGTGGGCATGGCCAGAAACCGCGGCGAGGTGATCGCCTTCGTCGACGACGACGGGCCGGGCATGCCCGAGGAGAACCTGGAGACGGTGTTCAAGCGCTTTTACACCTCGCGCCCGAGGTCCTCGTTCGGCGGCAATTCGGGCCTGGGTCTGGCCATCGCCCGCCAGATCGTCGAGGCCTATGGCGGCCGGGTGTGGGCCGAGAACCGCATCGCCGGGAACTCGGTGGTCGGGGCCCACTTCAGCGTCGCCCTGCCGCTGGCATGATCCTGCACGCGGGTCTGGTGGCGCGGCGCATCGCCGGTATCTGGCAAGGGGTGCTGATCGAGGGCCCTTCCGGGTCCGGCAAGAGCGACCTGGCCCTGCGCGCGACGCGGGCCGGCTTGCGCCTGGTGGCCGATGACCGGGTGGTGGCTTTCGCCGCCGGCGGCCGGGTGTTCGGGCGCGCTCCCGACACCCTGGCCGGCCTGGGGGAAATTCGCGAACTGGGGGTGATCGCCATCCCGCATCTGCCCCTGGCCCGCATCGCCGCGCGGGTCCTGTGCGTGGCCGACCCGGCGGCGGTGGAGCGCTGTCCCGAGCCGGCCAGCGCGCCGCTCCTTGGCATCGCCATCCCCAGCGCGGCGGTGTGGCCGTTCGACCCCGCCGCGCCCGACAAGCTCGTGGCCCTGCTTGAACAGCTTGGAGGGCGAAGCCAACAGGGTTATCAAGCGCGCCTTGCGCCTTTCGGCGGGCGCTAGGGGGCTAGAGGACCAACCGCCGCTTGAGACAGCCTGAATGATCGGACTGGTGATCGTCACCCATGGCGGTCTGGCGCAGGAATTCCTCCACGCCATGGAGCATGTGGTCGGGCCCCAGCCGGGCGTGGCGGCGATCTGCATCGGCCCCGACGATGATATGGAGCGCCGCCGGCGCGACATCCTCAAGGCCTGCCGCCAGGTCGATTCCGGCCAGGGCGTGATCCTGCTCACCGACATGTTCGGCGGCACCCCGTCCAACCTCGCCATCTCGGTGATGGACGAGACCAAGGCCGAGGTGGTCGCCGGCCTCAACCTGCCGATGCTGATCAAGCTCGCCAGCCTGAGGTCGCGCGAGCCGCTGGCGGTGTGCGTCGCCCACGCCCAGGAGGCCGGGCGCAAGTACATCTCGGTGGCGTCCTACGTCCTGGCCGGCGAGAAGTGAGCGCATCGGCCAGGGTCGACATCGTCAATGAGCGCGGCCTGCACGCGAGAGCCAGCGCCCGCTTCGTCAAGCTGGCCGGAAGCTATGACGCCGACGTCCAGGTGACCAAGGACGACCAGACCGTCGACGCCCAGTCGATCATGGGCCTGATGATGCTGGCCGCCGGGCCCGGATCGACGATCGAGATCACCGCCAAGGGCCGCCAGGCGCGCGAGGCGGTCGAGGCCCTGATCGGATTGGTGGCCAGCCGCTTCGAGGAGGAGCGCTAAGCCGCCGCCTCGCCGCCGAACCTGGCTTCCGCCTCGGCCATCATCGCCTGGAAGCGGGGAAGCTCGCGCACCTGGTCGAGATCGATATCGACCTTGGCCCACAGCCAGTTGCCGCGGCCGCCGATACGCAAACTCACCTCGAGCAGATCCAGGCCGTAGTCGAAATCGCCAGTCTTGACGATGGAGCAGGCGAGATTATAGCGCATTTGCTGATCATCGGGATCGAGCAGCAAAGCCTGCTCGGTCCAGGCCTTGGCCCGTTCGGTCTCGCCAAGGCAGATGAGGGCGCTGACGCCCATGCCCAGAAGGACGCCGTTGTCGGGATCCTGGGCGATGAGTTTTTCGGCCCGCGCCAGGGTTTCGCGCGCGGCGGCCAGGGTCCCAGCCTCATCGCCGAGCGCTTGATGGCACATGATGGCCATGAGCGCCGAACCTGCGTGGGCCTCGTCGGCCGCCGCCTGGGCCTCGAAGTGGCCGATCGCGTCCTTGTAGCGCCGGGTGGCGACCGCCAACGCACCGGCCGCCGCATGGGCGTCGGAGGCGTTGGGATCGAGCCGCAAAGCCGTCTCCACCTCCGGCGCGGCTTCCTCATAGCGTCCCTCGTCTACGAGCAGCCGCCCCTTGGCGGCATGGGCTTCGGCCAGATCAGGGTCCAGAGCGACAGCGCGTTCGGCCTCGACCCAGCCACGATCGGTGCTGTCGGAATAGCTCGCCTTGAGGGCCTTGGCGGCAGCGATCTGCGCCCAGGCGCGGGCGTAGGACGGATCGAGATTGACCGCTCCCTGGCATAGCCGGACGACGAGATCGCAGCGCTTGACCTGGGCCCCGGCGCTGAAGCGCCTGGCCATCAGGTAGAGGTTGTAGGCCTCGGCGTTGTCGGTGCCGCGCCGCTCGATAGCCTGCTTCTCTTCTGGCAGCAGCTTCAGTTTCAGGGCGGCGACGATGGCTTCGCTGATCTCGTCCTGCAGGGCGAAGATGTCGTTGAGGTCGCGGTCGAAACGCTCGGCCCAGACCTGGCCGCCGGTGGCCCCGTCGATCAGCTGGGCGGTGATGCGCACCCGGTTGCCGGCCTTGCGCACGCTGCCCTCGAGGACGTGGGAGACGCCTAGCTGGCGCGCCACCTGCTGCACCTCGATCGACTTGCCCTTGAAGGTGAAGGCGTTGTTGCGCGCCACCACGAACAGGGCCGAGACCTTGCCGAGGTCGGTGATGATGTCTTCGCTGATCCCATCGGAGAAATATTCCTGCTGCGGATCATCGCTCAAATTGGTGAAGGGCAGGACGCAGATGGAAAGCTTTCGCGCCGCCGTCTGAGCGAGGGCGCCCGGCGCGGCCTCGCCGAGCAGGGTCTTGATCGCGCGCACCAGATCGCGGAACGGCGCGCAGGCCACGTCCTCGCCCCAGCCATCGAGGTCGGTGGTGTGGATGGCGCGCAGGTCGAGCGGCAGGTTGGCGCTTTCGAAGCGCACCGGGGCCAGCACCCCGCGGTCGGCCGCCTCCCTGGCCTCGCCGCGCACCCAGCGCGAAGCCACCGAGGTCGGCGTCCAGACCACGATCGCCGCCCTGGCCTTGCCCAGCTCCTCGCCGATCAGGCGGTCGAACTCCTGGCCGGGAGCGATCTGGGGGTCCCACCACACGCTCCAGCCTTCGGCCTCCAGCGCCGCCACCAGCGGCGCGACGCGGGGCCGGTCGGCCCTGGCGTAGGAGACGAACAGATCGGCCATGAGCCTGTGCAGTGCGTGAGCCGGGCGGTCGCGTCAACCTTGCGCGTGCTCACGAATATAAAGAATTCCTTATATCAAAGTTGCGGCGTCGCTGCGAGCGCCCTATAGAGCGGCGGTTTCCACCTTCAACGGAGCCGCGCGTGACCGACCACATCGTCAAGGACCTTTCGCTCGCCGAATGGGGTCGCAAGGAAATCGAGATCGCCGAGACCGAGATGCCGGGCCTGATGGCGCTCAGAGCCGAATACGGCCCCGCCCAGCCGCTGAAGGGCGCGCGCATCGCCGGCTCGCTGCACATGACCATCCAGACCGCGGTGCTGATCGAGACCCTGCAGGCGCTGGGGGCCAAGGTGCGCTGGGCCTCGTGCAACATCTTTTCCACCCAGGATCACGCCGCCGCGGCGATCGCGGTCACCGGCACGCCGGTGTTCGCGGTCAAGGGCGAGAGCCTGACCGAATACTGGCAGTACGCCCACCGCATCTTCGAGTGGGACGATGGCGGCTATCCCAACCTGATCCTCGACGACGGCGGCGACGCCACCATGCTGACGGTGCTCGGGCCCAAGGCCGAGGCCGATGCGAAGATCCTCGATCACCCCGCCAACGAGGAGGAGGAAGCCCTCTACGCGGTGATGAAGCGCACCTTGGCCAAGAAGCCCGGCTTCTATTCGGCCATCCGCGCGGCGGTGAAGGGCGTTTCCGAGGAGACCACCACCGGCGTTCACCGCCTCTATCAGATGCAGGCCAGGGGCGAGCTGCCGTTCCCGGCCATCAACGTCAACGACAGCGTCACCAAATCCAAGTTCGACAATCTCTATGGCTGCCGCGAAAGCCTGGTCGACGCCATCCGCCGGGCCACCGACGTCATGCTGGCCGGCAAGGTGGCGGTGGTCGCCGGCTATGGCGATGTCGGCAAGGGTTCGGCCGCCTCGCTGCGCCAGGGTGGGGCGCGGGTGATCGTCACCGAGGTCGATCCCATCTGCGCCCTGCAGGCGGCCATGGAAGGCTACGAGGTGCTGACCATCGAGGACACGCTGGGGACCGCCGACATCTATGTCACCGCCACCGGCAACAAGGACGTCATCACCGTCGACCACATGCGGGGGATGAAGCACAACGCCATCGTCGCCAATATCGGCCACTTCGATTCCGAGATTCAGATCAGCGGCCTGCGCAACTTCAAGTGGGATGAGATCAAGCCGCAGGTCCACCATGTGGAATTCCCCGACGGCAAGAAGATCATCGTCCTCTCCGAAGGGCGGCTGGTGAACCTCGGCAACGCCACCGGTCACCCGAGCTTCGTGATGAGCGCCAGCTTCACCAACCAGACCCTGGCGCAGATCGAGCTGTGGACCAACCCCTCGGCCTACGAAACCCGCGTCTACACCCTGCCCAAGCGGCTGGACGAGAAGGTGGCCATGCTCCACCTTGGCAAGCTGGGGGCCAAGCTCACCGAGATGAGCCCGGCGCAGGCGGAGTATATCGGCGTCGCCCCGGCCGGACCGTTCAAGCCCGACCACTACCGGTACTGAGGCAAGGGCGGGATTGGGCGCGTGATCCTGATCCTGTCGAGCTTTGTCGCCTCAAGCCCGGTGGGCGGAGGAATGCAGGCCAGGGTCCTGGCGCGGATGGGCTTCGAGCCGGTGCTCGTCCCGACGGTGCTTTACG
Source organism: Caulobacteraceae bacterium (assembly GCA_035999625.1). Taxonomy (GTDB): domain Bacteria; phylum Pseudomonadota; class Alphaproteobacteria; order Caulobacterales; family Caulobacteraceae; genus Acaudatibacter. The sequence goes on from DASYGN010000041.1 coordinate 15,373, forward strand.
GCCGTCATCCCGGCCTTGGCGCGCCGGGCGGGGGCGCGGTCGCGCCGGCGGTGTTCGCCTCGCTGCTGGAGGGGATCGCCGCCAACGGCGTCCTCGAAACGGCGCAGGCGGTGCTGTGCGGCTACTTCGCCGATCCGGCCCAGGTCGCCATCGCCGCCGAGACCGTTGACGCCGCCCGCGCCGCCAGCCCTGGCGTCACCATCGTGGTCGATCCGATCATGGGTGATGCCGCTGGCGGCCTCTACGTCCGCGAGGCGGTGGCGGCTGCGCTGGCGACCGAGCTGGTTCCGCGCGCCGATCTGGTTTGCCCCAACGCCTTCGAGCTCGAGCGGTTGAGCGGCCAGGGGATCGATGACGTCCGCTCGGCCATGCAGGCGGCGCGTTCGCTGAAGCGCCCGGTGCTGGCCTCGTCGGTTCCGGTGGGCGCCGATATCGGGGTGCTGTTCGCCGATCCTGCCGAAGCGTGGCTGGCCAGCCACCAGCGCGCGGGCGAAGACCGCAAAGGGGCCGGCGATCTGCTGACCGCGCTCTTCGTGGGCCACCGCCTGGCGGGAGCGAGGGCCAGGCAGGCCTTGGCCGAGGCGGTGGGTGAAGTGGCCGGCGCGCCGGTGCGGGTGGACCCGCTGTGATCGAGGTCAGTGGTGTCTGTCCCGACCGCTTCGAGAGGGTGCGGGCGGCGTTCGGCGCCAATTTCGCCGAGGACCTGGAGCTTGGGGCGCGGTTCTCCATCGCCATCGAGGGCGAGCTGATCATCGATCTGTGGGCCGGCCACGCCGACCGGGCGCGCACCCTGCCGTTCGCCGAAGACACCCTGACCGCCGTCTTTTCGACCACCAAGGCCATGGCGGCGCTGATGATGGCCAGATTGGTCGACGCTGGCGCCCTGGCCTACGACCAGCCGGTCGCGCGCGTGTGGCCGGAATTCGCCGCCGCCGGCAAGACGGGCGTGAGCGTCGGCGAGGCGCTCTCGCACCAGGCCGGTCTGGCCGGTCTTCGCCAGCCGATGGAGCCGGCGCGCTGGTTCGACTGGGCCTTCATCTGCGCCGAGCTCGCCGCCATGGCCCCGCTGTGGCCGCCGGGGAGCGCCAGCGGCTACCATCCGGTGACCTTCGGCTATCTGGCGGGAGAGATCTTCCGCCGCGTCGATGGCCGCTCGCTCGCCAAGGCCCTGGCCGCGGACCTGGCTGAGCCGTTCGGCCTCGATCTGATGATCGGCGTGCCCGAGGCCGAACAGGGGCGGTGCGCGGCGGTGCAGCGGCCGCCGGCGATGCCCGACCTGGGCGAGATCACCGAGGTGCGACGGCTGGCCTTCCTGGCCAAATGGGCCTCGCCCGGCGGGGTCAGCCTGGCCCAGTGGCGGGGTGCGGAAATCCCCTCGGTCACCGGCCACGCCACCGCCCCGGCGCTGGCGCGGATGATGGCCATCGTCGCCTGCGGCGGGCGTCTGGCCGGACGCCAGTGGTTGTCGCCGGCCACCATCGAGGCTCTGTGCGCCGAACGCATCGCCGGGCCCGATCTGGTGCTGCCCTATGACCTTTCGTGGGCCGCCGGGCTGCTGCGCAACGAGCGGCTCGGCATCTATGGGCCTGGCCAAAGGACCGTCGGCCATTCCGGGTGGGGCGGCAGCTGCGCCTTCGCCGACCCGGAGCGCCGGCTCTCCGGCGCCTATGTCATGAACCGCCAGTCGGCGGCCCTGATCGGCGATCCCCGGCCCCGGCGGCTGATCGATGCGGTCTACGCCTGTTTCTAAAGCCCGCTCTGAACGCTTGCCGCTCGCCCCTCGCCGGTCCATGGATGCCGCGCTCGAGGCGAGACGGGGGGCTTGATGTCGCAGGCGCAGGGCGCCGGAACCACCCGTGTGGTGATCCTGGGCGGCGGCGCGGCCGGCTGCGCGGCGGCCTATTGGCTCACGCGCCCGGAACAGAAGGGCGCCTATCAGGTCACCCTCTACAGCCAGGGCTGGCGGCTCGGCGGCAAGTGCGCCAGCGGTCGCAACCCGGCCCAGGGCCAGCGCATCGAAGAGCACGGCCTGCACATGCTGATGGGCTGCTATTGGAATGCCTTCTCCACCCTGCGCGCCTGCTATCTCGACTGGCGCGCGTTGAAGCCCGATCCGACGAACCCGTTCCAGGCCTGGACCGACGCCTTCCTGCCCCAGAGGCTGGTGTCGATGATGGCGCAGGATGGTCCCGGCGCGCCGCCCGCCTGGTCGCCGTGGAATTTTCCCTTCCCGCAGCTGCCGGGCGAGCCCGGCGACAGTCCCGCGGAGGCCGACGGCGAGGATGGTCTGGTGGTTCGCCTGACCCAGCTGCTCGACCAGCATGTCCCCGCCGGCGCCGCCTACAAGCCCGCGCTCAGCGCGGCGACGGCGGCGGTGCGCAGCCTGTTCGTCGCCGCCTCCCCGGATATCGCCTCGGCCCAGCGCGCGCTCATCGCCGCCACCGAACACATACACCAGGCCATGGGCGCGGGGCCGGCCGGGCAGGCTTCGTCCCAGGGCGAGCAGCGCCTGGCGATCCTGGCCGACATCGGCGTGGCGGTCGCGCTCGGCTATCTGCGCGATCTGTACGGCAAGGGCGCGGCGGGTTGGCGCCGGCTCGATCAGCACGACTTCCGCGCCTGGCTGGGGGCGAACGGGGCCTCCGACAAGGCGCTGGGCTCCGCCCCGATCAACGCCTTCTACGATCTTACCTTCGCGGCCATCGACGGCGAGGCGCGCGGCCTTGGCAGCGGCTCGCTGGCCGCCGGCGCGGCGCTGCGGGCGCAGATGGAGATCGCGCTGGGCTACCGCAACGCGCCGCTGTTCAAGATGGCCGCTGGCATGGGCGATACGGTGTTCACCCCGTTCTGGGACGTGCTCACGGCGCGTGGCGTCGATGTCCGCCTGTTCAGCCGCATCAGGACGATTGCCGCCGCGGCCGACGGCCACAGCGTGGCGCAGATCACCATCGCCACCCAGGCGGTGACCGCCGATGGCTCGCCCTACCGGCCGTTCACGCCCGTGAACAACCTCGACTGCTGGCCCAACGCTCCCGACTGGAGCCAGCTCCACAACGGACCCAGGCTGGAGGCCGACCAGGTCGATTTCGAATGGAGCCAATGCGACGTCCAGGTGGGCGCGCCGACCACGCTGATCGCCGGTCAGGACTTCGATATCGCCATCTCGGCTCTGCCGCCAAGGGTCCTGCAGTCGGTGGCCGGCGGTCTCGCCGGGGCCAGCCCGGCATGGAGCGCGGCGCTGGCGGCCAGCGCTTCGGTGGCCACCCAGTCGCTGCAGCTGTGGACGACGCAGAGCCTGGCGCAACTGGGCTGGACCGATGGCCCCACCGTCCTCACCGCCTTCGAGGAGCCGTATGATTCCTGGGGCGACATGACCCAGACCCTGTGGGCGGAGGCGTGGCCGGGGCCGGTGGTCCCGGCCGCGGTCGGCTACTTCTGCGGTTGCATGCCCGCGCCCATGGACCCGCCGTTCAGTCCGCCGGAGATGGATGGCGCGGCCCGCGGCGCGGCCAACCGGTGGCTGGGGGCCAATCTGGCCACCCTGTGGCCAAACGTGGGGCGCGATCCCGCCGGCGCCGCTTTCAGCAGCTACTGCCAGGCCAACTACGATCTTTCCGATGTCTATGTGCAGACGCCCGCGGGGGCCAATGTCGCCAGCCGTCTGAACCCGGCCGCGCCGGCGGGGTTCTCGAATCTCTACGCCATCGGCGACTGGACCCTGACCCGGTTCAGCGGCGGCTGTTTCGAGAGCGCCGTCGAATCGGCCATGCTCGCCAGCCGGGCGATCAGCGGCTTGCCCGCGACGATCAAGACCAGCTGAGAAGGGGGCGAGGTGGCCAAGCGCAAGATCGCGATCCTGGGCGGCGGCATGGCGGCGCTCTCGGCCGCCTATCAGTTGACCAAGACCCAGGCGCTGCGCGACCTGCATCAGGTCACCGTCTACCAGCTCGGCTGGCGCCTCGGCGGCAAGGCGGCCAGCGGCCGCGATGCGCAGGGCCGCAATCTCGAGCATGGCTTGCACGTCTGGTTCGGCTGCTACGAGAACACCTTCCAGATGATCCAGGAGGTCTACGCGTCGCGGACGCCGCCCGGCGGCTGGGCCCTGGCGACCTGGCAGGACGCGGTCAAGCCGCAGGTCTTCACCCCGGTCGGCGATCGGGCCGCCGATGGCGGCTGGAGCTATTGGCCGCTCACCTGGGCGCTCAACGGCGGCACGCCCGGCGAGGGCGGCCTGTTCCCGACGGCGGCCGAGATGGTCGAGACCCTGATCGACTGGATCATCCTGGTCCTGGAGGGACTGGATCATCCGAGCGCGGCCGAGGCGCTGGCGGCGGCGGGGCCGATGCCGGCGACCGCCACGGTTCCGGCTACGCCGGTTGGCGCCATGGCCCACGCCAAGGGCGTGTTTGCGGGCGCCCTCGCCGGCCCCGCCGAGGCCGAAGCCATGGCCAGGGGACTGAACCTCCTCGCCTGGGCGCGCGACGCCCACGCCGGAACCGTGGGCGGTATCGGCGGCGATATTCTCGATATTTTCTGCGCCGTGATCCAGGGCCTGACAGCGGATATCTTCCTGCCTGACAAGCCGCTCACCTCGATCGACGCGATGGAATTCAGCGCCTGGCTGATCAAGCATGGCGCCAACCCGCAGATCGTGCAGACGTCGAGCATCGTCCGGGTGGTTTACGACACCCTGTTTCAGTACCAGGGCGGTAACGCCGCCACCCCCAACCTCGCCGCCGGGACCGGCCTTGGCACCGTCATGCGCCTGGTCGCCACCTACAAGGGATCGATGATGTGGGAGGTGCAGGCCGGCATGGGCGAGGTCATCGTCGGCCCGCTCTATCAGCATCTCCTCGACGCCGGCGTCGCCTTCCAGTTCTTCAGCAAGGTCATCAACATCGCGCCGGGGCCGCCGGCGCCGGGCGATCCGCGGCCCGTCGTGCAGTCGATCACCATCCAGCCGCAGGCGCAGACCCTGTCAGGGCCATACCAGCCGGTGAAGGTCGCCGCCGGCCTCGTGCAATGGCCGGCCGAGCCCCACTGGGATCAGCTCCAGGACGGCGCGGCGATGAAGGCGGCCAAGGTGAATTTCGAAAGCCATTGGTGTGACTGGCCGCCGGCCGGGCCCAGTCAGACCCTGACCCTGGGGGCCGAGTTCGACGCGGTGATCCTGGCCATCGCCCTTGGCGCCTTCAAGCCGCTCAACGGCGAGGACGCCAGCCTGGCCGCGCCGCTGATCGCCGCCGACCAGGATTTCGCCGCCTGGGTGACCAACACCGACATCGTGCCGTCCATGGGCGTGCAACTGTGGTGCAGCGAGACCACCGCCGGCCTCGGCTGGAAAGACGACAAGCCGGCGGCCGTCTCGGGACCGGAGTACCTCGACATCTGGGCCGACATGACCCAGGTCCTGCAATTCGAGCCGTGGCCGGCGCCGGGGCCTCTGTCGCTGCACTACCTCACCGGCACCTGGGCGACGAGCCTCTACGCGGCCCCGGCTTCGCAGACCGGCACGCCGGCCACGGCTTATGATTCCATCCGTAGCCTGACGATCGCTTGGCTGAACCAGTATTCGGCGATCATGTGGCCGGCGGCGCGCACCGGCGGCGCCTTCGACTGGAACGTCCTGGTTGCGCCCGCGGGGGCCAATGGCGAGGCGCGCCTGGACGCCCAATGGCTGCGGCCCAATGTCGATCCCACCGAGTGCTGCGCCCTTTCCGGCGCCGGGACCACTCAGTACCGGCCACACGCGAGGTCGAACTTCGCCAACCTCTATTTCGCCGGCGAGGGCACGGCGATGGGCTTCACCACCTCCTTCGAGGGCTCGGTGATGTCCGGCGCGGCCGCCTCGCAGGCGATCTGCGGCTCGCCGGCCGCGATCATCGGCTACGGATTCCTGGACCTGCCGCCCAGCCAGTGGAGCCGGGCGTGAGCGGCGCGCCGTTCATCTCCTGGCTCGGCCATGGCGCGGCCGACCTCGCGCCCCCGGGCGTGTTCAAGAACGCGACCGCCAACATGTTCGCCTTCGACGCTGACGTGGGCGCCATGCAGGCGCTGGCCGACAAGCTGCTCAACCCCGCCGGCGCCGGCCAGGTGGTCTACAAGGCGCTCTTGCCCACCGCCCTGGTCAGCTTCATGGATATCGCCAGCTGCTCCTCGGCCGTCGACGTCGTCGGCTGGCTGCCCGGCCGCGAAACCGCCTTCTGGGTTCCCCTGGTCGAGACCCACCCCGGCGATCCGCTCCGCGACCGCTTCGTCCTCTGGGCGCCCTACATCTTCATCGACTACACCATCGGCCTGGTGGTCGGCCGTCAGACCTGGGGCTGGCCCAAAGCGTTCGCCGACATCACCGTCGCCGCAGATGATCCGGCCGCGCCGATGTTCGACTGCGCCACGACCTATTTCCCGACCCTCGCGCAATCCACTCGCGGCGTCACCGGTTCGCTGTTCCGGATCGTGGGCATGAGCGCTGGCGCCCAGAGAGGGGCGCCCTGGACCGCCGGCAGACAAGCTTTCGAGGCTATCGCCGGCGCCCTCCTGTCGGGTCTGGCCACGGCGCTGGTGGACGATCTGGGCGCGGGACCGCAGGCTCCCAGCGTGGCGATGAAACAGTTCCGCCAGCCTGGAGCCGCGCAGACCGCCTGTTATCAGGCGATCTGCGATTCACCGATCGAGATCACCGCCTTTCGCGGCGGCGGGCCGCTTGCCGAGGGCCTCACTCTCGAGATCACCACCTGCGAGAGCCACCAGATCATCGCCGATTTCCTGGGCGTCGCGCCAAAGCCCGGCGTCACCAGCCTGCCGATCGTTTTCGGCCTCTGGTGCGACATGGACTTCCAGGCCCTCACGGGGTCCGACATCGTGGTCGTCACGAGCTAGCTCTAGGTCGCGCGGCGCGCCGCCTCCTCGGCGGCGATGCTCGCCCCCTGCAGCGCTTCGGCGGCGGCGATGCCTTCCAGGAACAACGCCCGGTGCTCGGTCCGTTGATAGTGCAGGGCGGCGATCTCGGGATAGGACATCGTCGAAAGCGCGCGCAGATGGGCGAGGGTCCGGCGCGCCTCGCGCCCTTCGCCCAGATGCCCCCAGGCGGCGGCGAGCAGGCCCACGCAACTCGGCTGGTCGGCGATGCCGATCCATTCGCGGCAGATGTCGACCGTTTCCGGAAAGCGGCGCTGGGCGAAGCGGACAGCGGCGAGAACGCCCAACTGCATGTTCCGGTTGGGTGACAGCGGGTCGAGCTGCATCGAGCGCAGGATGTGGTCCTCGGCGCGTTCCAGGTCTCCCAGGTTGACGCGCACCTGGGCGCTGGCCAGGAGGGCGAAGGACGAACCCGGATTGAGCGCCACGGCCCGATCGGCCAGCGGCAAGGCGGCGTTGGCCTCGCCGGCCGCCCACGAACCCAGGGCGGCGTTGGCCAGAACCTTGGCGTCGTCCGATCCCGCCTGCACCGATCGTTTCAGCAGCTCCATGGCTTTCTGGCCGTGACCAGCCAGATCCTCGCTCCAGTGAAACTGCATGATGATGGCGTGGGCGCTGGCGGCGAGACTGAGGGCCGCGGCGCAGTTGGGATCCAGCTCGATCGCGCGGTCGAGCATCGCCAGCGCCTCGAACATCGGCTCGCGCTGGTAGGTGCGGAACGGAACCAGCGCGCGCAGATAGAGATCCCAGCTGCGCAGGTCCGAAGTCGGCCGGTTCATCAGGCGCTGGACCTCGGCGTACTCCACCGAGAACTCGATGGCCCCGGCGACGCCGGCGGCGACCTTGTCCTGCAGGGCGAAGATATCGTCCAGTTTGTCGTCGAAGCGGTCGGCCCAGAACTGGGCGCCGCGATAGGCGTCGATCATCTTGGCCGAGATGCGCACCCGCTCGCCCGCCTTGCGCACGCTGCCCTCGAGGATGTAGCGCACGCCGAGCTTCTCGGCCGCCTCCATGGGGGTGATGTTCTTGCCCTTCAAAGTCAGGCTCGAGCTGGCGGCGATCACGAACAGGGACCGGATGCGCGTCAGCGCGGTGGCGATCTCCTCCATCAGCCCATCGATGAAATAGTCCTGCTCCGGATCGCCCGAGAGGTTGACGAACGGCATGACCGCCAGGGAGGGCTTGTCGGTCACCGGAGGCGGCCGGGCTTGCGCGCCCGCGCCGCCCGGTTCGGCCGGCGCCTGCCTTTCCGGATCGGCCAGATAGGCGACGCTCTTGAGCGCCTGGCGCCATCCGGGCGAGTCGGGATCTCCGCGCCAGCCCTTGAGGTTTGCGCAATGGACCTGATCGAAGGGCATCGGCAGGGCGACGCCGTCGAGGTTGACCTGGACCAGCGTGCCGAGCGAACGGGCTCGGTTGGCCTCCGAACGCACCCATTGCGACTTCACCGCGTCCTGCGACCACAGGACGACCACGGCTCTGGCGGCGGTGAGCCGCTGCTCGATGACCTCGCTGAATTCCTGATGGGCGGCCAGTTGATCGTCGCGCCAGACGCTGTAGCCGAGCTCGGTGAGGAACCCGGCGATCAACCTCGCGTCGGCCTCGGTGGGCCTGGCGTAGGAGATGAAGACGTCGTCCGACATGCCCTTCGATCCCTCGTTCGACCCTAGCGCCGCGCGCCAGCCAGTGACAGCGGAAACCTGCGGCTAGGTCGCGGCCCGCAGACGGGCGCCCGCCCGCCAGGATCCAAGCCCGAACACCGCCGCTCCGGCCCAGATGAAGGCGAAGGAGACGACGCCCATGGGGTTCAATCGCTCGCCCACCGCCAGGCCGACGCCGAAACCGATGGTCGGCGAGATGAACTGCAGGAAGCCCAGCACCTGAAACGGCAGCCGCCGCGCCGTCCAGGCGAACAGGGCCAGCGGGGCCACCGTCGCCGGCCCCGCCGCCAGCATCAGCAGGGTCGGGTAGGCGCCGTGCAGGAAGACGCCGCCGCCGGCGTGGCCGAGCCAGAGAATGTAGGCCAGCCCCGGGACGGTCATCAGCAGGGTCTCGACGAACAGGCCGCTCTGCGCCTCGATGTCGATCTGCCGGCGGATGAGCCCATAGGCCCAGAAGGCGATGGCAAGGTAGAGGGCGATGATGGGAATGTGGCCGAGCGCGGCGGTCTGCAGCGCGACGCCGATCGCCGCCAGGGCGATGGCGGCGGATCCGAATCGATCGATCCGTTCACGGAAGAAGACCGCTCCGGCCGCCATGTTGAGCAGTGGGGTGATGTAGTAGCCGGCGCTGGCCTCGATGTTGCGGCCGTTGTTGACGCTCCACACATAGAGCGCCCAGCCGGAGGAGATCAGCACCGCCGAGGCGGTCAGCAGGGCCAGCCGCCTGGCGCTGGTCAGCGCCTTGCGCACCTCCTGGTTCTGGTGGGCGAGGATCACCAGCAGACCCGCCCACGGGGCCGACCACAGCGCCCGGTGGGCGAGGATCTCCCACGGGCTGGCTCCGGCCCGGCCCATGACGATGAACAGGATCGGCATCGCCCCCCAGAGGAGGTAGCAGCCGACGCCGGCGATCAGCGCCTGGCGGGCGGACCCGCCGGCCGTTTGGTTCACGCCAGAGCCTGGTGGCTTTGTCCAATCAGGCCGCGCTCGTCGAGCAGCTGGGCGATCTGCACCGCGTTGAGGGCCGCGCCCTTGCGCAGATTGTCGGCCACCACCCACAGGGAAAGACCGTGCTCGACAGTGGGATCGCGGCGGATGCGCGAGACATAGACCGAGAACTCACCCTGGGCCTCCTTGGGGGTCATGAACCCCTGGCCGTCGCGCTTGTCGATGACGAGCACGCCGGGGGCCTCGCGCAGCGCCTCGCGCGCCTCGTCCTCGTCGATCGGCTGGTGGAACTCGAGGTTCACCGCCTCGCCGTGGCCGACCATCACCGGCACCCGCACACAGGTCACCGTGAGGGCGATCTCGGGATCGAGGATCTTGTGGGTCTCGTCCCACATCTTGGCCTCTTCGTCGGTATAGCCGTCGTCGCGCGCCGCGCCGATGAAGGGGATGACGTTGAAGGCGATCTGCTTGGGAAACAGCTTCGGCTCGGAAGGCCCGAGCACGAACACCCCCTTGGTCTGGTTCCAAAGCTCGTCCATGCCGGCCTTGCCGGCCCCGGACACCGACTGATAGGTGGCCACCACGGCGCGCTTGATGCGCGCCAGGTCGTGCAGCGGCTTGAGGGCCACCACCAGCTGGACGGTCGAGCAGTTGGGATTGGCGATGATGTGCTTGCGCCGGGCGAGCTCGGCCGCGTCCGGGTTCACCTCGGGGACGATCAGCGGCACGTCGGGGTCCATGCGCCAGGCCGAGGAGTTGTCGATCACCATCGGACCGGCGGCGCCGATCTTCTCCGACCACTCGCGCGAGATTGTCTTGCCGGCCGACATCAGCACCAGATCGACTTTGGAAAAATCGAAGTTGGCGATGTCCTCGCAGCGCACCTGACCGGCTTTCCAGCCTATCTCGAGCCCGAGCGAGGCCCGCGAGGCGATGGCGTGCAGGCGATCCACGGGGAATTTCACTTCCTCGAGGATGTTCAACATCTCGCGGCCCACGGCGCCCGTGGCGCCGACGATGGCGACGCGGTAGCCCATCGCGGTCAAGCTCCGATCTGATTGCGGGCGGTCCGCTTAACGCCAGCCGGTCGCGGGCGCAACCGCGCGATGCTAGCATCGCCGCCGTGACCAGCGCCGACGCCTTCGCCGCCAGCCTGGAAACCCGGGGTCTCATGGT
>DASYGN010000097.1:0-7351 GCA_035999625.1 Caulobacteraceae bacterium
GCGGCGCCATGATCGTGGGCGAGTCTGGAGCGGAGGCGGGAACGCCGCTCGGGCCCTAGCAGGGGGATTACGGGTGAATCACGATCGGAACTACGGCGCGCGCCTGTGCGCCGCGGCGGCGGCGATGGCGGTGTTGGCGCCGGCGGGGGCGTGGGCTCAACAGGTGGCGCAGAACGCCGCCCCGCCGCCGATCCGCACCGCCGGCGGCGAGGATGTGCACGAGGTGGCCGCGGTGGTCGTCAACGGGGTTCCCTACCGCGAGACGGTGCTGCCCACGCGCATGGCCACCAGCTCGGTCTATGGCCTCGATCTGTCGGTGATGGATACGCCGCGCAACACCACCCTCCTATCGACCACCCAGCTGGAGACCCTCAACATCGACGACCCGCGCGCCTTCTCCTACCTGACCTCGTCCAGCTATACCGACTCCGGGTTCGGCACCCCCAACATCCCCCGCATCCGCGGTCAGTATGCGGACGTCTTCTACAACGGCATGCGCTCCTCGTTCAGCGACAACGGCTATGGCGCGCCGATCAACTTCGACGCCTTCCAGAACATCGCCATCACCAAGGGCCCGGCGAGCGTCATCGACGGCCCGGGGCCCGGCGTCGGCGGCGAGGTCGACCTCTTGACCAAGCGGCCCAACCTCGACCGGTTCGCGGCCACCGTGAACGCCTCGTTCGACACCGTGAACAACCGCCGCTGGACGATCGATATCGGCGGCCCGCTGATCCCCGGGACCCTGGCGGCGATGATCAGCTATTCCGGCGAGGACAGCGGCAGCTATTTCTATGGCCATTTCATGCACAAGAACGCCGTCTATGGCGCGGTGCGCTGGCGGCCGAACGAGAACTATCAGCTCGATTTCAACACCGAGCTCAACGCTGAGCAGTATACGGAGAATGTCGGCATCAACCGGGTCAACCAGGCGCTGATCAACTCGGGCGCCTATCTGCAGGGCGCGCCCGACGGCAACGAGTGCTTCTCGACCTTTTCCGAGCCGTGCGTGTCGGGGAACATCGCCGTCGGCTCGCCCGGCAACCCGTACTCGCCGGTCCCCCCGATCCTGACCGAGGTGCTGCTGACCACCCCGGTGCATCTGGATCCGAAGATCACCATCGACCAGGTCCCTGGCACCTCGGCCCGGGCGCTGATCTACAACGCCCAGCTGATCCAGACCCTGCATCTGGCCAACGGCTGGACCTTGGAGAACAACACCTTCTTCAACTATCTCAACAGCGACAATCAGGACTTCTACTACTTCGCCGACAATTCCAACGGCTCATGGAACATCGAGAGCCGCACCGACCTCACCGGCCAGTTCAAGCTCGGCCCGGTCGACAACCAGTTCGTGGTCGGGGCAACCTATCGCTTCGCCCACGTCAACTACATCACCAATTTCAGCGCCGAGGCGGTGTCGGTCTACGACCTGACCGGCAACCCCTCGCTATGGGTCTATTCCAACGCCTATCAGGTCGCCTTCGCCGACGCCTTCGCCTACAAATCGGTGTTCAACCGCGTCCAGTATGGCGTGCCGGCCCGGGACGCGACCAACGGGGCCAACACCGGCATCTCCGATCTGTGGGACGCCGGGGCCTTCTTCCAGGACCGGATGGAATTCTCGCCGCAATGGAGCGTGCTGTTCGGTGGACGGATCGACATGGTCAAGGATCGCACCCGCGACCCGCTGGGCGGGGCGGTGTGCGCCAACTGCTTCACCGACCTGCCGGCCAGCCACTCCACCGGCATCTATGGCCTTGGCGATGTCAACTCCAGCCTGGTGTTCCGACCGCGCTCGGAAATCACCACCTACCTGACCTTCGACTGGACCCAGAGCCTCAACCCCAACGGCGGGGTCGGCGGCATCAATGCCCTCACCCAGGTGCCCGATTCCGAGCTGCTGCGCTCCAACAGCTTCCTCTACGAGGCCGGGGCCAAGCTCAATCTTCTGGGCAACAAGCTGTTCGTCGGCGCGGCGGTGTTCGACCAGAAGCACGCCATCCACACCGGCATCAACGGCACGGTCAACAATCACGAAAACATCCGCGGCGTCGAGATCGAGGGCAACTTCCAGCCGACCCGCAGCCTGTTCGCCACCGCCAGCTACAGCTACATCCGCACGACCCTGAACCGGCCGCAGGGGTTCTACAACTACCCGGCCCAGCCGGGGATCAACATCGATGGCGCCGGCCTCTTCGCGACCTTCGCGCCGGGGCAGAAGTTCGACGATCCCGGCCAGCCGCGGCACGTGTTCAACTTCCTCGGCAACTACAAATTCCCGAACGGCTTTGGCCTGCGCACCGGGCTGCAGGTGATCGGGCCGATCCAGACCACCACCCAGGGTCTGATCGACCTTGCCGCCTCCTCGTTCGTGCCGGCCAACATCGTCGCCAACGGCGGGGTCTACGTCTCGCCGCGCATCCCCTGGCAGTACACCTGGAACGTGGCCGCCTTCTACGAGTGGGGCCACTACACCCTGACGGCGTCGATCTATAACCTGACCAACCAGCGCAACTGGCAAACCTCGCCGTCGATCTACGGCAACGACTTCCTGGTCCAGAACGACCCGCGCACCTTCGAGATCAGGCTGCAGGCGAAGTTCTGACTACCGGAACGGCGGTTCGTCGAAGCTGCGCAGCTTGCGCGAGTGCAGGCGCGGGCCCTCCTCGCGCAGCAGATCCATGGTCTGGATGCCGATGCGAAGATGCTGGGAGATGGCCCGCTCGTAGAAGGCGTTGGCCTGGCCGGGCAGCTTGATCTCCCCGTGCAGCGGCTTGTCGGAGACGCACAGCAAGGCCCCGTAGGGGGTGCGGAAGCGGTAGCCCTGGGCGGCGATGGTGGCGCTCTCCATGTCGATGGCCACCGCCCGCGACTGATTGAAGCGCAGGGCGCTCCTGGTGTAGTGCAGCTCCCAGTTGCGGTCGTCGGTGGTGACGATGGTGCCGGTGCGCAGGCGCTTCTTGAGCTCATCGCGGCTCTCGCCGGTGACGATCTCGGCGGCCCGCTGCAAGGCCACCTGGACCTCGGCGATGGCCGGGATCGGGATCTCCGGGGGCAGCACCTGATCGAGCACCTTGTCGTCGCGCAGATAGGCGTGGGCGAGGACATAATCGCCGATGGTCTGGGTCGAGCGCAGGCCGCCGCAATGGCCGATCATCAGCCACGCCTCGGGCCGCAGCACCGCCAGATGGTCGGTGATGGTCTTGGCGTTGGAGGGGCCGACGCCGATGTTGATCAGACTGACGCCGCGCCGATCGGGAGCGGTGAGGTGCCAGGCCGGCATCTGGTGGCGCCGCCAGGAGCTGGCCGCGGCCAACACGTGGGCCGGGTCCTTGGTGGCGGCGGTGATGGTCACTCCGCCCGGACAGACGAGGCTCTCATACCCGCCCTCGCCAAGCTGGCCCGCGCCCCAGACCAGGAACTCGTCCACATAGCGGTGGTAGTTGGTGAACAGGACGAAGGCCTGGACGGCGTCGGCCGGGTTGCCGGTGTAGTGGGCCAGCCTGGCCAGGGAGAAGTCGGTGCGCGGACCATCGAACAGGCTGAGCGGGCGCCAGGGGCTGGCCTCGGGCGACCACAGGCCATCGGCCACCTCATCGCCGATCGCCGCCAGCTCGGCCGAGGGGAAATGCTGGGCGATGGCGTTGGTGGAGACGTTGTCCAGGGCCAGGTCCTGGGCTCCATCGACGATGTAGGGATAGGGAATCTCGACGTCCGAGCGCAGCACTTCGGCCTCGGCGTCGAAATCGCCGAGCAGCAGGGCCAGCTGCTCGATCAGATGGGCGCGGAAGAGGTCCGGCCGGGTGATGGTGGCCCCGTAGACGCCGCCATGGCTGAAGCGGGCGAAGGCCCTGGGCAGGCGCTTGGCCGGCCCCTTGGCCAGGTGGGTGAGGCGCAGGGCCGGATAGGCGTAGGCGCCCGCCGCTCTGGCCGCCGGATCGGGCGGCTTGCCGGTGTCGAGCCAGGCGGCCAGATCGGATCGCAGCGCCTTGACCGAGCGGGCGTATTCGCGCTCGAGCTCATCGACGATGGCGGCGGCGGTGACGGCGGGGTCCATCGCCCAGTCTAACCTTGGCTGGCGAAGGCGTCCACGGCGGCCAGGTGGCGGGCGATCTCGGCCTTGGGCAGGAACGAGGCCAGGAAGCTGTTGCGCGCCAGGGTGACGATATCGGCCTTGGTGAGCAGGTCGGCGACGGCGGCGTAGTTGGCGTTCACATAGCCGCCGAAATAGGCCGGATCGTCGGAGTTGAGGGTGGCGCGCAGGCCGAGCCGCAGCATGCGCCCGATCGGATGATCGGCCAGGGAGGCGATCACGCACAGCTTGAGGTTGGAGAGCGGGCACACGGTGAGCGGCACCTGCTCGCGCGCCAGGCGCTCGGTGAGCGCCGCATCCTCCAGCGCCCGGTTGCCGTGATCGATGCGATCCACCCCGAGCGCATCCAGGGCGCCTTCGACATAGGCCGGCGGGCCCTCCTCGCCGGCGTGGGCGACGCGCCTCAGACCCCGTTCGCCGGCCGCCGCGAACACCCGGGCGAAGGCTTCCGGCGGGTGGCCGAGCTCGGAGGAATCGAGACCAACACCGGTGATGGTCTCCAGCCACGGCTCAGCAGCGCGTAGGGTGGTGAAAGCATCTTCCTCGGATAGATGACGCAGGAAGCAGAGGATCAGGCGCGCGCTGATCCGGTGACGCGCCTCGGCCGCGGCCACGCCTGACAACAGGCCGCCAATCACCTCGCCGATCGGGATGCCGCGGGCGGTGTGGGTCTGGGGATCGAAGAACAGCTCGGCGTGGACGACATGGTCGGCGGCCGCCCGCTCGAAATAGGCCAGCGCCAGGTCATGGAAGTCCTCCGCCCCCATCAGCACCGCCGCGCCCTGGTAATAGATGTCGAGGAAGCTTTGCAGGTTGGCGAAGCGGTAGGCCTCGCGCGCCGCCTCGACGGTGGCGAAGGGCAGGGCGATGCGGTTCCGCCTGGCCAGGGCGAACATCATCTCCGGTTCGAGACTGCCTTCGATGTGGATGTGCAGCTCGGCCTTGGGCAGACCGGCGATGAGCGCGGCCTTATCCACTCGGCTCGGCGGCGAAGCGGGCCTCAGCCTCGGCGATCATGGCCTGGAATCGGGGATCGTCGTGCAGGCCGGCGAGATCCGGATCCACCTTCGCCGCGCGCAGCAGGCGCGGCTCGTTGACGATCACCGGCCGCAGAAGCTCGACGGCGCCGTCCAGATCATTCAGGAAATGCGTGGTCATGCAGGCGAAATTGTACCGCATGACCATATTTTCGGGATCGATCACGAGCGCGCGGCCCATCCACTCCTTGGCCCGGTCAGCCTGGCCCAGCGTCGCCAGAGCGAGGACGCCGAAGCCCATGGCCAGGCCATTGCCGCGGTCCTGAGCCAGGATGCGTTCGGCCCGTTCGAGGGTCTGCTTGGCGAATGCATTGGCGCCTTCGGCATCGCCGATGGCCTGGCTGGCGCTCAGCGCCATGGCGGTCGAGGCGAAGTCGTTCTCACTGCCGGCGCTCGCCTTGGCGAAGTAGCGGATCGCGTCTTCGAACTGCTGGCCTTCATAGGCGATGTTGGCGGCCGCCCGATTGGCGTCATAGCCGTCGGGATCGAGCTTCAGGGCGAGGTCCGATTCAACCTTCGCCTCGTCCTTCTGGCCGAGCGCCCACAGCACCTGGGACTTATGGGCGTGGCCTTCGGCGAGGTCGGGATCGAGGGCGATGGCCCGCTCAGCTGCGGCCAAGCCATTGTCACCGCCACGGCCCCGGTTCACGGCCAGGGTGTTCTGGGCGCGGGCCATCAGCGCCCAGGCGCGGGCGTAACCCGGATCGAGATCGGTCGCCCGCCGCATCAGGCGAATGATCGCCTCCTCACGCCTGGGGTCGCCGATGTTGCCGGATTCCAGATAGCCACGCGCCATCAGGTAGAGGTTGTAGGCTTCGGGACTGCTGGTTCCGCGCTTTTCGATCGCCTGCTTCTCCTCGGGCAGCAGCTTCAGCTTCAAGGCCGCGACGATCGCCTGGCTGATCTCGTCCTGCAGGGCGAAAATGTCGGTCAGGTCCCGGTCCCAGCGGTCAGCCCAGATGTGTCCGCCGCCCTTTCCATCGATCAGCTGAGCGGTGATGCGGACGCGGTTGCCGGCCTTGCGCACGCTGCCTTCGACCACATGGCTGACGTTGAGCTGGCGGGCCAGCTGGGGCACATCGAGGCTCTTGCCCTTGAACTGGAAGGCGGTGTTGCGGGCGGTGATGTAGAGGGCCGAGACCTTGGAAAGGTCGGTGATGATGTCCTCGCTGATGCCGTCGGAGAAATACGCCTGCTCGGGATCGCCGCTGAGATTGGCGAACGGCAGCACGCAGATGGCCAGCTGGCGCGCCGTCGTCGCCACCGGGCCGTCGGTCTTGTCGCCGAACAGGTGACGGATGGCGCGCGCAAGCTCGCCGAACACCGGCCCGCCGGCGTCGTCGTTCCAGCCGTCGAGATCGGTGGTGTGGATGGCGCGCAGATCGAGCGGCAGATCGGCCTTCTCGAACCGCACCGGGGCCAGGATGCCGCGATCGGCGGCTTCGCGCGCCTCGCCGCGCACCCAGCGCGAATTGACCGAGGTCGGGGTCCACACCACCACCGCCGCCTTGGCCCGGCGCAGCTCTTCGGCGATCAGGCGATCGAACTCCTGGCCGGGTGCGATCTCCGGATCCCACCAGACGCTGAAACCTTCGCTCTCCAGCGCCTTGACCAGCGGCCTCACCCGCTCCCGGTCGGCCCTGGCGTAGGAGACGAATACATCGGCCATGGGTCGAGAGCACTGCCCGCGCCCGCACGCCTCGTCAACCTTGCTCGGGCCGGCTCCGCGGTCAGCCCCACGCTTACGGCTCAGCGCAGGGTCCGGCATTCGTAGAGATAGTCGTGATCGAACATCCGGCGCGGATTTCCCAGATAGACTGTCCGTGGCAGAGGCCATTCGGCGCTATAAGCGCCCGGGATGCGGGCATAGAGCACCATCAGGTCCAAGTCCGGCAACGCCCGACAGGCGGATGCCAATTGCGCGCGGCTCGTCGGACCCACGGCCAATGTATCGGCTTTCGTCAAATAGGGCGCGAAATCTCGCGGGTCGTTAACAAAATCATCAGTATTCAATTTCCGTAACGCGACAGCACGCCGGTAGTACTCCAAGGCAGTATGCTCGTTGAAGGCCACGCCACCACCTTGCTCGCGGGAGAAATATGCGGGGCGTTTTAGGGCGAACCACTGCTGCGCCACACCATCCTCCCAGTAGACGTTGGCCGAGCGGTCAACTAGGGTCGCGACCCTGGCAGGCAGCTTCGAATAGGATTCGAGGAAACGG
>DASYGN010000107.1:0-27935 GCA_035999625.1 Caulobacteraceae bacterium
CCTCCGCGGGCGCGACGACGTGCTCGGGCGCCGGGTGAGCGAGGGCTACCGGTTCTCCGGCGCATGGTCGGTCAAGCTGCGGCCGGGTGGATCGCACGTGAACCATATCCATCCGATGGGGTGGATATCCTCGGCCTTTCACGTGGCCGTGCCGCCAGCGGTGGACGAGGGTCGCCAGGGTTGGCTGAAGTTCGGCGAGCCGGAACTGCCGACGACGCCCAAGCTCGAAGCGGAATATTTCATCAAGCCGACGCCAGGCACGCTGGTCCTGTTTCCATCCTACATGTGGCATGGCACGGTTCCGTTCGGCGGCGCCGAACCCCGATTGACGGCCGCGTTCGACGCGCTGCCGGCCTGAGGGGACGCGCATGTTTCTCGAAGTGTCGGATGTGCTCTCGCCGACCGAGGTCGAACGCCTGTGCGTGCTGGCCGCGGGCGCGCGGTTCGTCGAGGGACGGCTTTCCAACCCGCACTCGCAGGTGAAGAACAACCTCCAGGTTGATCACGCCGATAGCGCCTACGCCGAATCCTCGCGGCTGATGGCCCAGGCCCTGCACCGCAGCGAGGCGTTCCGGGATTTCGCCTTCCCCCGGACCCTCGCCCCACCCCTGCTGGCCAAATACACGCCGGGGATGAACTACGGCGTCCACTCCGATTCGGCGGTGATCGCCGCCGGCTACGCGCCGCTGCGCTCGGATCTCTCCTGCACCCTGTTCATCGCCGATCCCGCCACCTACGAGGGCGGTGAGCTCAGCCTTCAACTCGGCGGTCGGACGATCACCTTCAAGGGCCCGGCAGGCTCAGCGGTCGTCTATCCTTCGACAACCTTGCATGAGGTGCGGCCGGTGACCTCCGGCGAACGCCTGGTCGGGCTGACGTTCATCGAAAGCGTCATCCGCGAGGCTGCCAAGCGCGAAATCCTTGCCAGCCTCAATGAGGTTGCCGCGCTCGAGGGGTTCAACATGAGCTGGGAGAACCGCACCCGTCTGCAGCACGCGCGCGACAATCTGCTGCGCCTATGGCGCGAGGCGGTCTAGCTGGCCGAGGGTCTGGCCGACCAGCGCGTGGGCGCTGGCCGCGCCTTCCAGCCAGGCCATGCCGCGGGCGATCTCCTCGCGGTGATCCCGGGCGGCCAGGGCGAGGAGGTTTCGCCGCGCCTCGCCATCGAAGGCATGCTCGGGGGCTTTGGCGTAGCGAGCCAGATGGCCGCTTCGCAGCATGCCGGTGATCCGCTCCGGCGGCGCCTCGCCGTGGAGCTGGCGTAGGATCGCTGACAAGCCCGCCTCCGGCGCGGCCAGGAAGGCGTCGAAATCGAGCCATAACACCCGATCTGGGTGAAGCTCGGCCAGGCGGCCGAGGGCCATGATTTCGCAAAGCCAGCTCATCGCCGCGCGCTCGCCGGGCCCCAGGCTGTCGAGCCGCCAGAAGGGCCCGCCGAGCCGTCGATGCAGCCTCGTCAATCGCATCGAGGCGTTGGTGGCCATCTCGGCGCGCGAGGCCTCGCCGCCGAGAATGGCGGCTAGGTGGGCGCTGGCCGGCAGGTGCATGAGAATGGCTGCGGCCGACGGGTTGAGATCCATCAACAGCGGCGCCAGTTCGGAGACGAAGCTTGTCGCTTTGAGAAGCGACCGTTGCCGCGGTCGCCAGACCCTCGCCCAGAGAGCCAGGAAAAGACGCGCCTGATCGCGCAGCCATTCGGGGTCCTGCCCGGCCAGCTCTGCGATCGCCAAGGTGCGCAGGATCGCCGGCTCGCGCACCGAGAAGACGCGGTCGTTCTCACCCAGAAGCCGGGAGAGCAATGTCGAACCCACATGGCCAAGGTGGAAGACGAAATCGCCTTCGCTCGCCGGGCGGGGCATCGCCTCCCGGAGCTCGGCCATCGGGACCCACTCACCAAAGCCGACGCTGGCCAGCAGGCGCTCGTCCAGAAAGCTGGCGACGCGATAAGCTTCCTCTTCCAGCGGGATCAGTCGGACGCGATCGCCGGTGGCGTCGAACGAAAGCGGATAGAGCTCCGGAGAGGCGAGCCTTTCAGCGTCCATGGCCGAGAGTAGCCGCTCGCTGAAACCGGCGCGACATATTCACCGGCGCCGTGTCAGGCGGCGCCATTGGGTGTATCATCGCCCACGGTTGAGGCGAGGCCAGGCCCATGGGCCACGACCTGACGACGCGCAGGCAGGCATTGGCGCTGGGCGCCGCGGCAGCGACGTGCTGGGCGAAGAGCGCTTGCGCCCAGATGGCCGAAGTCGATCTTGGCCATGATCCCGCATCGCGGCTGGCCGGAAGGCGGGACCAGCCCTACACGCCCCCACCCCTGCTGAGCGCCGTCGCCGACCTCTACAAGCGCATGACGGTGGCGATCAGGGTCAACGATAGCGGCCCCTATGGCTTCGTGGTCGACACCGGGGCCAATCAGTCGGTGATTTCCAGCGAATTGGCGGCCAAGCTGGGCCTGCCGATCGGCGCGACGGCGCCTCTAAATGGCGTCGCCGGAATCCAGATGGCCCCCACCACCACCGCCCGCCTGGAGATCGGCGCCCGCCGTCTGCCCGCTCTGGCCCTGTCGATCCTGCCGCAGGCCGGCATCGGCGGCGCCGGAATGCTCGGCCTCGATGCCATCGGCGATCAGGCCCTCACCCTTGATTTCGCTGGCCGCGCGCTGCGCATCGAAACCCGGCAGAGCAACTGGCGCGACCCGCAGGCGGTGTGGGTCCGGGCCCAGCGCCGGGATGGCCAGCTAAGCCTGGTGGACGCGCGGCTGGATGGCATGCCGCTGACAGCGTTCATCGATTCGGGGGCGGAAAACACCATCGGCAACATGGCTCTGCGCGAGCTGGCCCTGACCCGCAATCCCAAGACCCCCTGGACGATGATCCCGATCATCAGCTCCACCGGCCAGACGATCCTGGCCGAGATCGCCGATCTGCCGAGGTTGCAGGTCGGGGGCCTGGAGTTGCCCATTTGGCCGGTCGCGTTCGCCGATCTGCACACCTTCACCATGTGGAACATGGTCAAGAAGCCGGCGATCCTGATTGGCGTCGATATCCTGTCGCGCTTCGAATACGTGTGCCTCGACTTCGCTCGCGACGAGGTCCGCTTCCGGCTGCCCACGCGGGCGTGAGGCGGTTCAGGAAACCAGAGGGCGCTCAGGCTCGGATCGGGGCCAGCCAGCGCGGGCCGGTTAGCCGGGCGCCGGACGGACGCCGCGGTAGCGCTCGGCCAGCATGGCTTCGAGGTCGTGGGGCTCGTCGGGCGCGCCGCTTCGAATTTGTGTGCCTGGATTTCGCCCGCGACGAGGTCCGTTTCCGCCTACCGCAAACTTAGCTAAGCTGACACCCACGGATTGATGACGGGCAGACCGGCTGCCTCAAAAGGGCCGGTGTCGCGCGTTGCTACTGCAAAACCGTGCGCCGCCGCGGTTGCGGCAATATAGCCGTCCGCCGCGGCAATGGCCTTGCCCGCCGCCTTAGCGCGGACGCGAATACGGGCATAGGCATCCGCGGCGGCGGAATCGAAGGACAGCACGCGCGGCCCGAACAGGGCGATGACGCGACTTTGCAAAGCCATGCCCAAGCCGTCTTTGCGCCGGCTATCCGGCAACGCCGCGACACCGTAGCCAAGCTCGGCCAAGCTGATCGTGGTGAGAAAAAGTGTCTCGATGTTTTGTCGATCGAGCCAGGCGAGCACGGCGGGTTCACCCGTCGGTTTCAGCGGCTCGGAAACGACATTCGTATCGAGGACGATCATTCGAAGCTCACCGTTCCGGCCGGTGTCTTGTCACGCTCGATATCGAGTTCCACGCCGCCAAATTCCCGGCCAATTGCGGCCAATTCGGAGCCGAGCTTGATTCGCTTTTGGGGACGCACGGCGCTTTCGATGATGTCCCGAATTTCCGCCTCTGTGCTCCGGCCGTGTTGGGCGGCCCGAACCTTAAGCGCGCGGTGTGTGGCTTCAGGCAGGTTTCGGATGGTGACGGCGGGCATTGATCCCACTCCTCGCGACTTCGGCGCATGATATCAGTGATCACTCGCTGATATCAATCGCCGATCCGAACAGGCCCGCCGCCCAGCCGGGATGGGCGGCGCTGACCCAGATCAAATTGACTTGAACATTGATCAAACATCATCCGAACGTTCGAGGACGTTCGCCGGGGAGGCGCCGGAAGCTGGGCGGCCCGGCTCGTAGTTGAGGATCGGCGCCAGCCAGCGCTCGGCCACGTGCACATCCCAGCCCTTGCGCTGGGCATAGTCGGCGACCTGATCGCGCTCGATCTTGCCGACGCCGAAATAGTGCGCCTCGGGATGGGCGAAGAACAGCCCTGACACCGAAGCGGCCGGCGTCATGGCGCACGATTCGGTGAGGGCGATGCCGGTGCGCGCCTCGGCGTCCAGCAGCGCGAACAGGGTTTGCTTTTCGGTGTGGTCCGGCTGAGCCGGATAGCCGGGCGCCGGGCGAATGCCGCGGTAGCCCTCGCCGAGCAGGGCCGCCAGGTCGAAAGCCTCGTTCGGCGCATAGCCCCACAGCCGGGCGCGCACCTGGTGATGCAGGAATTCGGCGAAGGCTTCCGCCAAACGGTCGGCCAGCGCCGAGGCGATGATCGCCGAATAGTCATCGCCGGCGGCCTTGAACCCTGCGGCCAGCTCGGCCTGGCCGACGCCGGCGGTGACCGCGAAGCCGCCGATCCAGTCGGCCCCCGCCCCGACCGGGGCGATGAAATCGGCCAGGGCGAGGTTGGACCTTGCCCCGCTCTTGGCCATCTGCTGGCGCAGGGTGTGCAGGCGGGCGGCCTCGGTGGCGCGGGTTTCGTCGGCCCAGACGATAATGTCTTCGCCATCGGCGTTGGCTGGCCACAGGCCGACCACTCCACGCGCCTGCAGAAGGCCCTCGTCGATGATGCGGCGGAGCAGCGTCTGGGCGTCGGCGAACAGGCCCCGGGCCGCCTCGCCCATGGTGTCATCCTCGAGGATGGCCGGATAGGGCCCGACGAGGTCCCAGGCGGCGAAGAATGGGGTCCAGTCGATGTAGCGGGCCAAATCGGCGAGACCGCCCTCGATCCCGGTAAGGCCGGGCGTGTTCGGGCGCGGCGGCGCATAGGCTGGCCAGTCGATGGCAAAGCGGTTGGCTCTGGCGGCGGCCAGCGGCGTGCGCGCCTTGGCCTCGCGGCCGCGGGCGAACTGCTCGCGGATGCGCGCGTATTCCGCCGCCGTCTCGGTCTCCAGCCGGCTGCGCCCGGTCTCCGACATCAGCGCGCTGACCACCCCCACCGCGCGGCTGGCGTCGGTGACATAGGTGGTCGATCCGCGGCGATAGGCGGGGGCGATCTTGACCGCCGTGTGGGTGCGGCTGGTCGTCGCCCCACCGATCAGCAGCGGCACGGAAAAGCCGCGCCGCTCCATTTCCGAAGCCACGAACACCATTTCGTCGAGCGAGGGGGTGATCAGGCCGGAAAGGCCGATCATGTCGGCCTTGATGTTCCGCGCCTCATCGAGAATCCGGTCGGCCGGAACCATGACGCCGAGGTCGACCACCTCGTAGTTGTTGCACTGCAGGACCACGCCGACGATGTTCTTGCCGATATCGTGCACGTCGCCCTTGACCGTGGCCATCAGCACCCGGCCAGCGGCGGCGCGTGGCGCGCCGGCGCCCTCGCCCTCCATGAACGGCAGCAGCCAGGCCACGGCCTGCTTCATCACCCGAGCCGACTTGACCACCTGGGGCAGGAACATCTTGCCGGCCCCGAACAGATCGCCAACGACGTTCATCCCGTCCATCAGCGGGCCCTCGATGACCTCCAGCGGGCGAGCGGCGGCGAGACGCGCCTCCTCGGTGTCGGCCTCGATGAACTCGCTGATCCCATGCACCAGGGCGTAGCTCAACCGCTCGCCCACCGGAGCGCGACGCCAGGCCAGATCGACCACCTTTTCGACCGCCTTGCCGCCCTTGAACCTGGGGGCCAGATCCACCAGCCGTTCGGTGGCCCCGGTCCTGCGATTGAGGACCACATCCTCCGCTGCTTCGCGCAGCTCGGGATCGATCTGGTCATAGACCGGTAAGTCGCCGGCGTTGACGATGCCCATGTCCATGCCGGCGGCGATGGCGTGATACAGGAATACGGAGTGCATCGCGCGGCGCACCGGCTCGTTGCCGCGGAAGCTGAACGAGAGGTTGGAAACGCCGCCCGAGACCCTGGCGTAGGGCAGCTGCTGCTTGATCGCCTTGGTGGCCTCGATGAAATCGACGGCGTAGTTGTCGTGGGCCTCGATGCCGGTGGCGATGGCGAAGATGTTGGGATCGAAGATGATGTCCTCTGGCGGAAAGCCGATCGCCTCGGTGAGCAGGCGATAGGCTCTGGCGCAGATCTCGACCTTGCGCGCCCGCGTATCGGCCTGCCCCTGCTCGTCGAAAGCCATGACCACCACCGCCGCGCCGTAGCGCCGCACCAGGCGTGCGTGGCGCAGGAAGCTCGCCTCGCCCTCCTTGAGGCTGATGGAATTGACGATCGCCTTGCCCTGCACGCACTTGAGGCCGGCCTCGATCACCTCCCACTTGGACGAATCGATCATGATCGGCACCCGGGCGATGTCCGGCTCGGCGGCGATCAGGTTGAGAAAGGTGGTCATCGCGGCGGCGCTGTCGAGCAGGCCCTCGTCCATGTTGACGTCGAGCACCTGGGCCCCAGCCGCCACTTGATCGCGCGCCACGGTCAAGGCGGCGGTGAAATCGCCCTTGCTCACCAGCTTGCGAAAGCGCGTCGAGCCGGTGACGTTGGTGCGCTCGCCGATGTTGACGAACAGGGGTCTCAAGAGCGGCTCGAGACAACCCCCCCTCCCGGCTTCGCCGGCCCTCCCCCCATGGGGGGGAGAGAGCGCCGGTGCTCTCCACCCCCGCTGGGGGAGGGGGACCGCGAAGCGGTGGAGGGGGATTTCACGCGAGTTCGAAGGCTTCCAAGCCCGAGAGCCGCATCGCCGGCGCCGGATTGGGTATGCGGCGGGGGGCCTGGCCGGCGGCGGCGGCGGCGATCAGGCGGATGTGCTCAGGGGTAGTGCCGCAGCAGCCGCCGAGGATGTTGACCAGGCCGCTCTTGGCCCATTCGCCGAGACAGCCGGCGGTATGCTCCGGCAGCTCGTCATATTCGCCAAAGGCGTTGGGCAGGCCGGCGTTGGGGTAGGCGGCCACCAGGGTGTCGGCGATGCGCGCCAGCTCGGCGATGTAGGGCCGCATCAGGTCGGCCCCCAGCGCGCAGTTGAGCCCGACCGCGAACGGCCGGGCGTGGCGCACCGAATGCCAGAAGGCCTCCACGGTCTGCCCCGAAAGCGTGCGCCCGGAACGGTCGGTGATGGTGCCCGATATCCACAGCGGCAAGGGTTCCAGCCCCTCGTCCTCGAGATCGAGGATAGCCTTGATCGCCGCCTTGGCGTTGAGGGTGTCGAACACCGTCTCGACCAGGAAGAAATCGACCCCGCCGTCATGCAGCGCCCGCGCCTGCTCGAGATAGCAAGCATGGACTTCGTCGAAGGTGACCGCGCGGGCGCCGGGATCGCTGACGTCGGGCGAGAGCGAGAGGGCGCGATTGAGCGGGCCGATGGCGCCGCCAACGAACCTCGGCTTGTCCGGCGTCCTGGCGGTCCAGCGGTCGGCGGCTTCGCGCGCCAGGGTGGCCGCTTCCAGATTGATTTCGGCGGCCAGATGGCCGAGGCCATAATCGGCCTGGCTGATCGAGGTGGCGGTGAAGGTGTTGGTCTCGGCGATGTCGGCCCCGGCGGCGAAGTAGGCCTCGTGCAGCTCGGCGACGAGATCAGGCCGGGTCAGGCAGAGCAGATCGTTGTCGCCCTTGAGCGGGGTCGGGTGATCGGCGAGCCGCTGGCCGCGGAAGTCGGCCTCGCTGACCTTGAAGCTCTGCAGCATCACCCCCCAGGAGCCATCCAGGATCAGGATACGCTCGCGCGCGGCGGCCAGAAGCCGGGCCATGTGTTCCTGGCGGGCGCTCATGCCGCGGCCTCGCGCACGCCCAGCACCCGGCAAATGGCGTAGACCAGATCGGCTCGATTGAGGGTGTAGAAGTGGAAATCCCTGAAACCCTCTTCCTCCAGACGTGAGCACATCTCGGCGGCCACCGAGCCGGCGATCAGCCGCCGGGTGTCGGGATCAGCGTCCAGACCCTCGAACAGATTGGCCAGCCAGGCGGGGATGGCGATGCCGCAGGGCTCGGCCATGCGCCGCAGGCCATTGAAATTGGTCACGGGCATGATGCCGACGCTGATCGGGACATCAATGCCGGCGGCGCGCACCTGATCGGCGAAGCGCAGGAAGCCATCGACGTCGAAAAAAAACTGCGTGATCGCCCGATTGGCCCCGGCGTCGACCTTGGCCTTGAGCACCTCGATGTCGTGCGCCGCCGATGGGCTTTCGGGGTGCACCTGAGGATAGAGGCCGACCGAAACCTCAAATGGGGCGATGGCGGCGATGGCCGCGGTGAGTTCGGTGGCGTTGGCGTAGCCGTCGGCGCGGGGAGCGTAAGCGCCGCCGAGCCTGCCGGGCGGGTCGCCGCGCAGGGCCACGATATGGCGCACGCCAGCCGCCCAATATTCGGCGATGACGGCATCGACGTCACCGCGGGCGGCGTCGACGCAGGTGAGATGAGCGGCAGGCGAAAGCGATGTCTCGCTCAGCATCCGCAGCACCGTGCGGTGGGTGCGCTCGCGGGTCGAGCCACCGGCGCCGTAGGTCACCGAGACGAACTCTGGCCGCAGCGGCTCCAGCCGACGAATGGCCAGCCACAGCGTCTCCTCGGCGTCGGCCGTGCGCGGCGGCGAAAATTCGAAGCTTACCCTAAGGCCGCCATGGTCGCGCCCGCCGGACCTGGCCACGGGGCCGAGCGCGCTGGCGGTGCGATCGAAGGCGTTCACGCGACCCTCCGCACGCGGTCGGCCGGACGCAACGCTCGCCAGATCTTCACCGTGAGACCACCCGCGGCCGGCGGCGGCAGCGCGGTCACGCTCACCTCGCCCAGACCCGAGCCCTCCAGCCAGCGGCCGATTTCGTCATCGGCGAAGCCCAGGCGCCGATGGCGATGTTCGCTGCGCAGGAATTCCAGCCCATGCGGGGCGAAATCGACGATGATCAGCCGACCGCCGAGGGCCACCAGCCGCGCCGCTTCCGCCACCGCAGCCGCCGGTTCGCCGAGGTAGTGCAGCACCTGGTGAACCACCACCAGATCGGCCGTCCCGTCATCCAGGCGGGTGTCGAAGATGTCGCCATGACGCAGCTCGCACGCCGCCAGGCCGGCGGCGGCGACATTGCCGCGGGCGATGTTGAGCATCTGCCGGGAGAGATCGAGACCCGAGCTGCGTCGCGCCCGCGCGCCGAGCAGGGTGAGCATGCGCCCGGTGCCCGCGCCGAGATCGACCAGGCGCTCGAAGGGGCCCTCGCCGGCGGCGGCGATGATCGCCGCCTCCACGGCGCTCTCCGAGGTATAGAGCGAGCGTATCTCGTCCCAGCGATCGGCGTTGTCGGCGAAATAGGCGGTGGCGGCCGCGGCCCGCTCGGCGCTGACGCCCTTCAGGCGCTCGGCGTCATGGCGGAAGCTGGCGTCATCGGGCGAGACGGTGGCCAGCGCCTGTTCGACCAGCGCCCGCAGCGGCCCTCCCGAGATCAGCCGGTAGAAGACCCAGGCGCCATCGGGAAATCGCTCCACCAATCCGGCGTCGGCGAGCAGCTTGAGGTGGCGGGACACGCGCGGCTGGCTCTGCCCCAGCACCCGGGAAAGCTCCAACACCGCCATTTCTTCGTGCGCCAGCAGCGCCAGGATGCGCAGCCTGGTCGACTCGGCCGCCGCCCGCAGTGCTTCGACAGCCTGGTCCGAGGTCAAGCCCATCACGATATAAAGATATCTTTATATGGTCCTGTCAAGGCGCGCGCCGCCGCGGTCCCGCCGATGAAATGCCGCTTGACATTTCCAAGCCTAACTTAGATATATCTCATGTTCGATATATCTCGGACGCATCAGATAGGAACTTTGAATTAATGCACCACTTTCGATTCAACCGTTATCGCCACGTCCCCGATTGGCGGGAACACGCCGGCGAATTCACCCGTCACGCCTTTGGCCGTCACCCGGGTCGCGGCCGCCGAGCGCGCCTGTTCGAACAGGGCGACCTGCGCCATGTCCTCCTGCGGCTGATCGCCGACAAGCCGAGCCACGGGTACGAGTTGATCAAGGAAATCGAGGACCGTCTCGGCGGCGCCTATAGCCCCAGCCCCGGGGTGGTTTATCCGACCCTGACCCTGCTGGAGGAGCTCGGCCACATCCAGGCCATGCAGGCCGAGGGACCGCGCAAGGCCTACGCGATCACCGACGCCGGGCGAGAGGCCCTGGAGAAGGACAAGGCGATCATCGAGCAGATTTTCCGCCGCATCGGTGAACTGGCCGAACGCGCCGGCGCCCGCCCGCCGCACCAGATCGTCCGGGCGATGGAGAACCTGCGCTTGGCGCTTAGGCTGCGGCTCGAACGCGGCCAGCTCAGCGAGGCCCAGATCGCCGACGTCGCCGCGGCGCTGGACGCCGCCGCCCAGACCGTCGAGCGGGAATAGGCGCTCAGATTTCCACCGGATTGGCCAGCGGCTCGCCGGCGAAGAAACGGCGCAGGTTCTCCCGGGTGAGGGCGACCATGCGCGGGGCGGCGGCGTCCGTCGCCCCGGCAGTGTGCGGCGTCAGCACCACGTTGGGGGTTTCCCGCCATCGCTCGGGCGGCGTCGGCTCCTGCTGGAAGACATCCAGCGCCGCCGCGCCCAGGCGCCCATCAGCCAGGGCTTCGATGACGGCGTCCTCGTCAATCACCTGACCGCGCGAGACGTTGACCAGTAGGCCGTCAGGACCAACCGCCTCGATCACCGCCTTGTCGATCAGGCCCACGGTGTCCGGCCCCGCGCGGCAGGCGATGACCAGGATATCGCTGTCCCGCGCCAGATCTTCGAGGCTCGACGCCTTGGGCCAGGGGGCGTCAGGCTTCTCCCTTGGACCCCACCAGGCGATGGCGAGCGAGAAAGCCTCGGCGCGCCGGGCGACGGCTGCACCGATCAGCCCCAGACCGACGATGCCCAGGCGGCGACCCCCGAGCGAGGCGGTGATCAGCTTGGCGGTGGGCTTCCACACCCCTGCCCGCACCTGACGGTCGCCATCCACGATCCGCCGCCAGGCGGCCAGGACCAGCCCCATGGCGTGATCGGCGACGTCGTCGTGGTTGACCCCCGGCGAATGACTGACGCTGAGGCCGCGTTCCTTGGCCCAGGCGATGTCGACGCCGTCGAAGCCGGAGGTGAAGCAGGCGATGAGGCCGAGGTTGGGCAGGCTGTCGGCCAGGTGCTTGTCGAGAGGGAATTCGCCGGCCACGACCATGGCCCGGATCGTCGCCACCGCTTCCAGAGGCGGCCCTTCCCAAAATCGCCATACCGTGTAGTCCGGCTCCAGGAGCGGCGCCAGGAACCCAAGATGGGGCTGGACGATCAGAACGGCGGGCTTGGCGGACACGGCGGCTCCGTTTGCACGCCATTAGACGACGGTGGGCCGGCTTTGGCCAGCATGCGCAGGATCGCCATCGTCGGTTGCTCGGGTGCGGGCAAGTCAACCCTGGCTCGCGCCGTCGGCGAGCGTCTCCATCTGCCGGTCGTCCACATGGACAGCCTGTTCTGGAAGCCGGGCTGGACGGAGAGTGATCACGAAGAATTTCGCGCCAAGGTGGAGGCGGCCGCGAACGCTGAGGCCTGGGTCATGGATGGCGGCTACATCACCCAGTCGACGCGCCGCTTCGAGCGCGCCGAGGCGATCGTGTGGATCGAGCTGCCGATCTGGCTATGCCTCGTGCGCGCCGTTCGCCGATGGCTGCTTAATTTCGGCCGCAGCCGGGCCGATCTCGCCCCCGGATGCCCGGAACGCTTCGACCTGGCCTTCTATGACTACATCTGGAACTGGGATCGGCGGACGCGCCCCAGGATGGTCAGGGCGCTGGCCGAGTTCGCGCCGGCGACCCCGGTGATCAGTCTGAGGAGCAATCGGGCGATGCGGGCCTTCGTCGCCGGACTGGCCCCCGCCTCTAGCCCACCGGCTGAAGAGCCTGCGCGACGCGCTCGGCCTCCGGGCCCAGGATAATGTGCAGCTTTCCCGCCGGCGAAATCACCAGATCGCGCGCGCCCGCGGCTCTGGCCGCGGCCGTATCCACCAGGCTCGGGTCAGCGAGATCGACGATCACGCGGCTTGATCGCCGCACCAGACCGGCCAGGTTACCGAGCCCCCCGAGCGCGCTCGCCAGAGCCTCGGTGGAGGCTGACGGCGGAGGCCCCGCGGCCACCGCCTCGCTGATCTCGCGCGCGATCTGGTCGGCCGCGCCGCCGACGATGACCTGGAGATCGTGCTCGGAGGGCCTGACGACACCGTGCGCGCCCAGGGCTTTCAGCCGCGCCTCGTCGACGGCGCTCTGATCGGCGATGGTCAACCGCAGCCTGGTGGCGCAGGCGCCGACGGCGCCAAGGTTCGCGGCCCCGCCCAGGGCCAGGATGAAGGCCTCGGCCCGGGAGCCGATCGCCGCCCCCCTCGCTGGCGCTTCGGCCTCGCGGCCAGGGGTCTTGAGATCGAAGCGTCGGATGAAGGCCCGGAACACCCCATAGTAGAGGGCGAAATAGGCCGCGCCGACCGGCAGCAGCAGCAGCGGGCGCGTCGCCTTGCCGTAGTTCAGGAGATAGTCGAACAGGCCGGCGGAAAAGCCGAACCCCAGCCGTACGCCAAGGGCGTTCATGATCACCATCGCCGTACCGGTGAACAGGGCGTGCAGCAGATACAAAACCGGGGCCAGGAACATGAAGCTGAACTCGATCGGCTCAGTGACGCCGGTCAGGAAGGAAGTGAGCGCCAGGGAGAGGAGCAATCCTCCCGTCTCCGCCCGGCGCTCGGGCCGCGCTTCATGGAACATGGCCAGGCAGGCGGCCGGAAGCCCGAACATCATCACCGGAAAGAAGCCGGCCATGAACGCGCCGGCGGTGGGATCGCCGGCGAAGAACCGGTTGAGATCGCCGGTCGCGCCATGGAAGTCACCGATGATGAACCAGGCGATGTTGTTGAGGATGTGGTGCAGGCCGGTGACGATCAGCAGGCGGTTGAGCGCCCCGTAAAGGAACAGGCCGATTGGACCCGCACCGACGATGAACCGGCTGAGCGAATCGATGGCGACATCGAGGCCTGACCAGCCGAAGCCGAACACCGCCGCCAGCGCCAGGCCCGCCAGGCCGCTGACGATAGGCACGAATCTGCGGCCGCCGAAGAAGGCCAGATAATCCGGCAGCTTGATCGCCCCGAAGCGATTGTAGAGACCGCCGGCGATGAGGCCGGAGAGGATGCCCAGCGGCACACTGAGCTTGAACAGGGCCTGGGCGCGGAAGTCCGCCGTCGCCAGGTCGGCCAGCTTGGCGCTCAGCCCAGCGACCACAGCCGGGGCCGGCGTGATCAGCGCCTCGGCGCCGGCGCTGGCCACCAGGAAGCACACCACCCCGGCCAGACCCGCCGCGCCATTGCCGTCACGGGCGAAACCGACGGCGACGCCGATGGCGAACAGCAGGCCGAGATTGTGGAAGATGGCGTTGCCGGCGGCGGCGATGAAGGCGACGTTGGCCAGGTCCGGCTGGCCGATCCGCAGGATCAGCCCGGCCACGGGCAGGACCGCGATGGGCAACATCAGCGCCCGGCCGAGCGGCTGCAGCGCGCCCGCGGAAATGGTGCGGCCGAACACTTTCATGGCTTCCCCTCTCCGGCCAACAGGGCCCTGACCTCGGCCGCGTCCCGGCAATCCAGCGCTCGCGTGGCGAGTGCGCGGCAGGTGGCGAGCTCGAGTTCGCGCACCGCCGCCTTGAGTTCCGGCAGCCTGGCCGGAGGGGCCGAAAGCTCGGTGACGCCAAGGCCGATGAGCAGCGGCGCGGCGGTGAGGTCGCCGGCCAGTGCGCCGCACACCGCGATGGGCCGATCGTGCTTGGCCCCGTTTGCCGCCGCCGCGGCGATCATCCGCAGGACCGCCGGGTGCAGGGCGTCGATGCCGCTGGCCACCTGGGGATTGCCGCGATCCATGGCCAGCACATACTGGGTCAGATCGTTGGTGCCGATGGACAGGAAGTCGGCCTCGGCGGCGATAAGATCGGCGGTCATCGCCGCCGCCGGAGTCTCGATCATCACCCCGACGGTGATCGGAGCGCTGCGACCGATCTCGGCGCGCGCGGCTTCGACCACGGCGCGCACCGCGAGCACCTCCTCGACGCTGGCGACCATCGGGATCAGCAGCCGGCACTGATCCTCGGGCTGCACGCGCAGGATGGCGCGAAGTTGGGCGGCGAGGATTTCTGGTCGCGAAAGGCTCACGCGGACGCCGCGCAGACCCATGGCCGGGTTTTCCTCACGCGGAAGGTCGAGGTAGGGGGCTGGTTTGTCGCCGCCGACATCCAGCGTGCGGATGACCACCGGATGGCCGTTCAGAGCGGTGGCGATCGCCTGATAGCTCGCCAACTGTTCGTCTTCCGATGGCGCCTGATCGCGGCCCAGAAACAGGAATTCGGTGCGCAGCAGGCCGCAGCCCTCGGCCCCGTTGGCCACCGCCTGCTCGGCCTCGGCCACCGATCCGAGGTTGGCCAGCACTTCGATGCGCGCGCCATCGGCGGTGCGGCAGGGCTCGGCCGAGCGGGCCAGTGACTGGGTCTGCGCCAGATGCAGGGCGGCGAGCCTGGTCTGGGCGGCCTCGATATCGCTGGCCTCGGGCGCGACGCGCACCCGTCCGGCGGTCCCATCGACAATGAGCGCCGTTCCGTCGGCGACCGCCATCAGCTCGGCTCCGATGGCGACCACGGCGGGAAGGTTCCGCGCCATGGCCAGGATGGCCACATGCGAGGTCGGACCGCCGCCCGCCAGGCAGACTCCAGCCAGTGAAGCGCCCAGCGCCATGAACTCCGCTGGCCCGAGCTCATCGGCGATGACGATGGCGCCTGGCGGCAGCGGCGATTGGATGACTTCCTCGCCGCTCAACTCGAACAGAACCTGGCGCTGAAGATCGCAGAGATCATCGGCCCTGGCGGCGATGTGGCGGTCGGCGATCGTCCGCAAAACCTCGATCTGGGCGTTGGTCGCCTCACGCCAGGCGCTCCCGGCGCTGGCCCCGGCGGCGATGCTGGCGTTGGCGGAACCCAGAAGATCTTCATCGTCGGCGAACGCCAGGT
Source organism: Caulobacteraceae bacterium (assembly GCA_035999625.1). Taxonomy (GTDB): domain Bacteria; phylum Pseudomonadota; class Alphaproteobacteria; order Caulobacterales; family Caulobacteraceae; genus Acaudatibacter. The sequence continues at coordinate 15,244 of DASYGN010000107.1, forward strand.
GGGCGGCGGCGATGTCGCGCTGTTCGCGGAGGCCGCTGGCGGCGAGCGCCGAGAGACGCGCGCGCACCGCGCTCAGCGCGCCGGCCAGGGCCAGGACCTCAGGCTCGGTCCCGCGCGCGGTCTCCACCACCTTCGGCTGGCTGGCGCTCAGCCGAGCGGCGATCCCGATGGCCAGGCCCGGCGAGGCGGGGACGCCGGCCAGGGTCCCCGCTGGCGCGGCCAGCTTGTCCACGCGCGGGCTCGTCAGCGGCGGCGGCGCGGGCGGTGGTTCCGGCGGCAGATGATGTTCGATGAGGTCGGCCAGGGCGGTCAATGCCGCCTCCGCGTCCGCGCCGGCGCCCGCCAGGCGCACGCGGTCGAGGTGGCTCAGACCCAGCGCCATGATCGATACCGGACTCTTGGCGTTGGCGGTCTTTCCGGAGGGCGCGGTCAGGGTGATGGCGGCGCGGTGACGCTTGGCCTCGGCGGCGATCAGCGCCGAGGGCCTGGCGTGAAGCCCATGCGTCAGGGGGACGACGACTTCGCGGCTCGCGGAGGCCGAGGCGAAGCCCTCCGCCGCGGCCGCTACGCCGCCTGAAAGGGTCATGATCGGATCGCCGATCTCCACCCGCTCGTCGAGGGTGCGGCGGACGATCGAGAAGGCTTCACCGTTGGTGACCACGATCGGACTGATCAGGCTTTTGGCCTTGGCGGCCAGGGTGTCGAGATCGAAGCTCACCAGCAGGTCGCCAGTCTTGACCGCCTGACCGTCCCGGGCATGCCGCTCGAATCCTTCGCCGCCGAGGCCGACGGTCTCCAGGCCGATGTGAATCAGCACTTCGGCCCCATTGGTCGCCCGCAGAGTGACGGCGTGGCCGGCCCGATGAATGCTGATCACGTGGCCATCGCAGGGCGCGCGCAGCTCGGCGCCGGTGGGATCAATGGCCAGACCATCTCCCAGCATCCGGCCTGAAAACACCGGATCGTCCACTTCCTCGAGCGGCGCCAGCCAGCCGCGAAGCGGTGCGCGAAGAACCAGCTCAGCCATTTGGGACCGCACCGGGCAGGACCTCGACCGTATCGATCCCCCAGATCGGATCGCGCTGGGTCGCCGTGGCGTGGACGAAGCAGAGATCGTGGGCCCCGGCCTGCGGGGGAATGACCAGGACGATGGTGGCGTGGGCGGCGTTCGTCGGCAGCGGCGCGGTGGCGAGCGTGGGTCCGGTGTCGCATTGGCCGAGGCGCACCTCGAACGCGCCGCCCGCCGCGCTCGCCGGCCAGCGCACCACCTGGGCGGCTTGAGGGCCGAGCTGGAGATTGTCGGGCGCGGCGATGGCCGCGAGCCGGATCGTCGCGCCGGCGTCGAGGTTGACCCCACGCCAGAGCCAGCACGGCTTCATTATCTGCACCAGGAATGCCTCGCCGTTCGGTCCCTCCAGGTTGAGCGGCAGGGTTCCAGGGCAAAGATCGAGGTCCTGGCTGTGCCGCCTCGCCACCCGATCTCTGTCCAGAGTCTCCACCAGAACCGGGGAAACGCGGCGCTCGCCGACGAACGCCGCCGCGCTCAACCTCGCACCTACCGGGGCGAGTATAGGCACTTGATAGAGGCTCGAACGCGCGTCTGGAGCGTGACCATCCAGCCGGTAGCGAATCTCACCGGCGCCGGTCTGATTGGAGAGGCTCAGCCGGGCGCCGCCCGGCTCCGGCTGGATGGCCAGGCGCAGGGCGAAGGCGCTTTGATCCTCGTCCAGTCCAAGCCTGGAGAACCTGGCCAACTCCGCCGGCATCCTTCCCAGGAAGTCCGACCAATCGCGCTCCGCTTGCGGGGTCCAGCCGGCTTCGGCCACCGCCGCGGCGCGCGGAAAGGCCATCGCCGAGAACCGCGCCTCGGTGCGGATGTGCTCGGTCCAGAGGTTGCCTTGCACCCCGATGATGTGGGCCCGCTCGGCATCGCTCAACGTCTCTGGCGCCGATGGCGGCGCGGCGGCTACGCCCGGCGGCTTGGCGGGGAACGGCGGCGAGCCGGGATCGAGGGCGTAGACATCGCGCAAGGCGACCACCCATCCCCGCCCCGGGGGCTCCTCGGCAAGCTCGCTCTGCCGATTGTCGAAATAGAGGGTCGGCGCGATGGCCGTCACCACATCGTGCCCGGCGCTGGCCGCGGCCTTTGCGCTATGGGCGCCCTGCCAGGAGGTGACCACCGCGTCGGCCGGCAGCGTTCCGCCTTGCAGGATCTCGTCCCAGCCGACCATCCGCCGGCCACGCGCGGCGAGAAAGCCGGCGATCCGGCGCATGAAATAGGTTTCCAGGCCGGCGCCATCGGCGATGCCGAGCGCCTTCATGCGCGCCTGAACCTTGGGTGAGTCCCGCCAGAGCTGCAGGGGCACCTCGTCGCCGCCGACGGCGATAAATCGGCTCGGGAACAGGTCCATCACCTGGCCGAGCACCGTCTGCAGAAAGGTGAACACTGGATCGTCAATGCCATACGCGGCGGGGATGAGACCCCAGTCGCTCTGCATCGAGGCGGGGGGCAGAGGACCGGCCGAAAGCTCAGGATAGGCCAAGGCGGCCGAGAGCGCGTGGCTGGGCATCTCGATCTCGGGAACCACGGTCACGTTCCGAGCCAGGGCATGGGCGACGATCGCCCTGATCTGCGCCCGCGTGTAGTAGCCGCCATAAAGTTTCGCCTTGCCGGTATGGGGATCACGCGGCGGCGGTCCGAGGCTGGCGGGGACGCGCCAGGCCCCGAGCGAGATCAGCCGCGGGTAGCCGTCGATGGGTATCCGCCAACCCTGATCATCGGTCAGGTGCCATTGCAGGACGTTGAGCTTGTGCAGAGCCATCCAATCGATCAGCCGCTCGATATAGGCGGCGGACTGGAAATGGCGCGCCGAATCCACCAGCAGGCCGCGCCAAGCTAACCTCGGCTGATCCTCGATGCGCAGCGGTGCGAGGCGCTCGGGCCCCCTGGCATTGTCGGCGGTCATCAGCTGCCAGAGCGTGACCACACCATAAAGGAGGCCGGCGTCTCCCGAAGCCGTGATGACCGCCCGGCCGCGGGCGATATCAAGGCTGTAGGCTTCGCTTGCCGCTGGACCGGCGATCCGCCTGAGGATGATGGCGCCACTCGCTCGACCAGGCGCACTTGCGAGGTGCAACCCGCGGCTGCGGAACGCCAGTTGCGCCAGCCAGCTTGCCACCCGAGCCGCCGCCGCGTCACCTTTGGGATAGGCGATCAGGGCCCCGTTGCCGATGCGTGCCGAGGGCCCTGGGGCGAGGGCGATGCTGTTGGGCCTCGGCGTCACCGCCACCAGGACCGGCTCGGCGGTGGTGGAGCCGGCGATCAACGCCATGCAGGCGCCGAGCAGGCAAGCGCCGCGCCAGAAATGGCTAGCCATCACCGGATACCGGTCGCCCGCCAATCCAGACCTGGCGCGCGTGCAGGCGATCATCCAGCAGCACCAGATCGGCCCGCCATCCGGGCGCGATGCGGCCCAGCTCGTCCCCGAGACCCAGGAATTCGGCCGGGTTGCGGCTGGCCATGCGGGCGGCTTCGGCCAGGCTGACGCCCAGCATATCGACCGCATTGCGGACGGCGCTGGCCATATCGAGATTGGATCCCGCCAATCGGCCGCGCGCATCGTAACAGGCCCCGTCCCGCACCCGGATGGTCTTGTTCTGCAGGGTGAACGATTTCTGGTCGGAGCCCACGCACGGCATCGCGTCGGTGACCAGGATGAAGCGTTCGCTCGGCCGACAGCGCAGGGCGAGCTTCAGCACCACCGGATCGACGTGACGGCCATCGACGATGATCCCGCACCAGGACCTGGGATCAGCCAGCGCCGCGCCGATCACGCCCGGCTCGCGGCTGGAAAGCGGCGGCATGGCATTGAACAGATGGGTGAAGCCGGTCATCCCAGCGTCGAGCGCGGCGATCGTCTGGTTATAGGTGGCGTTGGTGTGGCCGGCGGACACCATCACCCCCGCGGCGGTGAGGCGGCGAACGACGCCGGCGCCGGCGACTTCCGGCGCGAGGGTGAGGACGGTCCTGCCGGCGCCCGGCGCGACCAGCAGATCGAGACCGTGGGCGTCGGGCTTGCGCAGCTTTCCCGCCTCGTGAATGCCTTTGCGATCGGTATTGAGGAACGGCCCCTCGATATGGATGCCGAGGACACCGGGGACCTCAGCGGCGATCGCCGCGCGCGCGGCGGCCATGGCCTGGGCGACGATCGGCAGCTCGTCGCTGATCAGGGTCGGCAAGAACCCGGTGGTGCCGAACTTTCGATGCGCCGCGCCGATGGCGGCGATCGCCTCCGGCGTCGGCTGGTCGTTGAACAGCACGCCGCCACCGCCGTTGACCTGGATATCGATGAAACCCGGCAACAGGGCGCCACCGCCCAGATCGGTGCGTGGACCCTCGGGCAGCGGCTGTCCCTCAGGGATAAGGGCCGCGATCCGCCCGCGGTCCAGCACCACCGCCAGCCCGCTCTGGAGGCCGGCGTCGGTGAGTACGCGGCCATTGACCAGCACCTGATCCATCACAGGGTCTCGGTGACCTTGGCCAGATGCGAGGGCCGGTCCGGGTCGCGCCCGCGCGCACGGGCGAGGCGGTCGGCGAAACGATAGAAGCTCTGCGCCTGCGCGATCGGCTCGAGCACCGCATGGCTCCTCAGGCTTGGCAGCAGCAAGCCGGCCGCCGCCGCGCCGCCCACCTGGATCACATCAGCGCCCTGGCTGACGAAAGCGGCGATGGCCGCCGCCACGCCCTCCTCGGTTTCATCCTCCTGGGAAAACACCATGACCGGGAAACCCGGGCCGACCAGAGCGATCGGGCCATGCCTGACTTCGGCGGCGCTGAAGGCTTCGGCGTGCAGGCCGCAGGTTTCCTTGAACTTGAGCGCGGCTTCCTGGGCGATCGCAAACCCCAGGCCGCGGGCGACGACGTAGAGGTGTTCGGCGCGCGCCAGGGGCTCGATCGCGGCGGTCCAATCCAGGGTCTGCGCCGCTTGCAACAGCGCCGGAAGCTCGGCCACGGCGCTCAGAAGCTCGCGATCGTCGCCCCAGTTGGCGGCCAGCTGAACGACCGCGGCGAGGCCGGTGATGAACGACTTGGTGGCCGCAACGCTCAGCTCGGGGCCGGCCCTGAGCGGCAGGGTCACGTCGGCGAGCGCGGCCAGGGGCGAATCCTCGGCGTTGACCAGCGCCACGACCAGCGCGCCAGCGCCCCTTTGAGCCTGGGCCGCGGCCAGCAGGTCGGGGCTCATTCCCGACTGGGAAATCACCAGGCACAAGGTGTCGTCCATGGCCGGGGCGGCGGCGTAGATCGAACTCACCGAGGGCGAGGATGACGCGGTCAGGATTCCCAGGCGGGTCTCGATGAGATAGCGCGCGAAGGTGGCGACGTTATCGGAGCTTCCCCTGGCCAGCGTGGTCACCGCGCGCGGCGGCCGGGCGCGCAGCCGAGCGGCCAGTTGGCCGACAATGTCCGCGTTCGCCGCCAGTAGCGCCGCTACGCGGGCTGGCGCCTCGGCGGCCTCCACGACCATGTGCGTGGCGGTGAAGCTCATGCAACTCCATCATTGAGCTCGGCCACGAAATCGTAGGCGTCCCCACGGTAATAGGATTGGGTGAATTCGACCGCGCGCCCGTCACGCAGGAAGCCGCGCCGTTCGATGAGCAGGCCAGCGGAGCCCTCGGCCACGCCAAGCAGCCTTGATTGCTCCTCGGCGAACAGCACCGCCCGCAATCGTTGCAGGGCGCGCACCGGCCGATAGCCATGGCGCTCGAGCGCCTCGTAGAGAGAGGTTTCGACGGCCTCCTTCGAGGGCAGGCAAAAGCCCGGGATGGTGGAGAACTCCAGCGCCATCGGCGAATCGTCGGCGAACCGGATGCGGCTGAAGCGATAGATCGGCGTCGCCGGGCTGAGACCCAGGATCATGGCCTCCTCCGGCGTCACCGCGCCGTCGGAACGGCGCAGCCAGGCGCTGTGGGGAACGCGGCCGCGCGCCAGCATGTCCTCGGTGAACGAGGACAGCTTGGAAAAGCTCTTCTCGACCCGGGCGGCGACGAAGGTGCCCGCCCCCTGGCGGCGCGTCACCAGACCCTCGTCGGCCAGGGCGTCCAGCGCCTTGCGCACGGTGATGCGCGAGACACCGAGATCCTGGGCCATGTCGCGTTCGGGCGGCAGGGCTTCGTCCGGCGCCAGTTGCTTGTTGGCGATCGCCTGACGCAGGGCGCGATGGAGCTGCTGGTAAAGCGGCCCCGGAGCCTGTTCGCCCAGGCCGCCGATCAACTGGGATAGCGAGGCTGCCACCCGATGCCCTCTCATTGCCGCCGCCGAACGCGGTGGCGGGTGACGCATTTGTGCCACGTTACGGAACGGTTTGCATACCAAAAACTTATTGGTATCTAATTTGGACATATTTGGGCTTGCACCCCTGGTGACAATTGTGACAAACCTTACCTGGCTTCGAGTCAATGGCGCCATGGCGCCGGGTAGAAGCGCGGCGAATTGGTATCTTAATGGCCTTTTGACGATGGACGGCCGATGCGCCTCCTCGGGGGAGACAAAAGACGATGAACCTTCGTAGATCGATGTTGATCGGCTCGGCGAGCCTGGCCACCTTGGGCTTTGCCGCCGGACAGGCGCTGGCGGCGGACGCCGACAGCTCGACGACGGTCAGCGAGATCGTTGTTCCGGGCATCCGCCAATCGCTGGAAAAGGCGATTGAAATCAAGCGGGTCAGCGAGAACTCGGTCGACGCCGTCTCGGCCACCGATATCGGCAAGCTGCCCGACAAGAACGTCGCCGACGCGCTGCAGAGGCTGCCGGGCATTGGCATTCAGGGCGCCTCTGGCGGCGAGGGTGGTTTCGACGAGGCCGACCGGGTCAGTATCCGCGGCACCTCGCCCAGCCTCACCAACGTGACCGTCGACGGCCACGACGTCTCCACCGGCGACTGGTTCATCCTCGACCAGTACAGCGTCGTCGGGCGCAGCGTCAGCTTCACCTTGCTGCCGGCGGAAATCGTCCAGAACGTCGTCGTCTACAAGACCCAGGACGCCTCCCAGATCGAAGGCGGCGTGTCGGGGACGGTCGATATTCAGACGCGCAACCCTCTCAGCCTCGGCAAGAACGCCTTCACCTTCGAAGGCTCGGCCGAAGCGGCCTACAATTCCAATGGCGGCGAGTGGAAGCCGCAGCTGAACGGTCTGATTGGCTGGCACAACGCCGACAACACCTTCGGCGCCATCCTGCAGGGGTTCTATGAACAGCGCAGCGTGGTGCGCTACGGCCAAGAAGTGCTCGGCTGGCAGCCGATCACCAGCGGCATGGCCACTGGCGCGGCCATCCCCTCGCTGGTCGGCGTCAACGTGCCGACCCTGATCGGCTCCTCCCTGTTCGAGCAGGAGCGGACCCGCGCCGGCGTCACCGGCTCGGTGGAATGGAGATCATCCGACGACAGGGCGGAAATGAAGCTGAGTGGCTTCTATTCGCACCTCAACGCCACCAATCACAACTCCAACTATATGTTTTTCGGCGTCAATCCCAACGTCGGCGAATGGAACACCAATGTCCCGACCAGCTACACGGTCAAGGACAACTCGGTGGTGGCGGCCAGCTTCCCCCTCCACGCCGGCAGCGACGGCATCGTCTCCGACAGCATCAACCGGCCGGACGAAACCGCCGAATCATACTACGTCAACCTCGACACCAAGTTCAAACTCACCGATCGCCTGACCATCCGGGCGCAGCTTGGTTACACCCACGGTGTCGGCGACACGCCCCGGCAGCCATCCTTCGAGGCCGACGGCCCGACCGCGATTTCGTACATGCAATCGGGCAACGGTTTCGCCATCAGTCCGACCCAGATCAATCCGCAAAGCCCCAATGGCCTTGCCGCAGACTGGGTCTGGAACGCCCGCTTCACCTCGGTCGACAAGGAATGGTACGGCAAGATCGACGGCGAATGGGACGTGGACAGCGGGGTATTCAAGAGCGTCGAATTCGGCGTCCGCTTCGCCGACCACACCCGCAAGGTCGATGGCTGGGACCGTGGCTGCAGCCTCGGCGGCACGGCCGCCAATCCGGTGTGCTGGACCACGGCCATGCCGTTCGCGGACACCAACCCGATCTCCTATCCGCCCGGTTTCAATGCTGGCGCGCTCGGCATTCCAGGCCTGCTGGTTCCCATCTACGGGGATCCCAAGACCATCGAAGCCATCATCAACCGTATCAATGACGGGGTGCACGGTCCGATTTCCGCGATCGTCCAACCGCTGAACTACTATTGGCTCGGAGCCTTCAAGGTCAAAGAGACCGACGTCGATGGCTACATCATGGCCCACGTTGGCGGCAACGGCTGGCGCGGCAACTTCGGCTTGCGGGTCGTCAGCACCGACGAGAATCCCTACGTCAACGTATCCGACCCGGCAGGCACGAACCCGGCTGACATCACCTCGTCAGCGTACGGGCCCTATTACATCGACCACGTGCATCACAACTACATCGACTTCCTGCCGAGCGTGAACTTCACCTTTGATCTGCAGCGCAACCTGTTGCTCAGGCTGTCGGCGGCCGAGACCATGTCGCGCCCGGATTTCAGCTCGCTCGGTGGCACGGTGTCGCTTACCGATCTCATCCTGACCGGCAGCGGCGGCGACCCCAATCTGAAACCAGTCAAGGCAGCGGTATTCGACGCTGGCTTGGAATGGTACTACGCGCCGACGTCATTAGCCGCCGTCAGCGTCTTCTATGACGACCTGTCATCCTATGTCGGCTTCGGCGACAACCCTGGCGTTTACTTCGATCAGCTGACCAAGTCTTTCCAGACCTACACCATCTCTTCGCCATTCAATATCTCAGGCCAGCTCGAGGGGGTCGAGGTGCAGGTCCAGCAGCCGATCGGCTGGGGTTTCGGCTTCCAGGCTAACGGCACCTACATCGACGGCCACGACGCCAGCGGCGCGCCACTGATCGGCACGTCGCGGTGGACCGGCAATCTGGTCGGTTACTATGAAAGCCACGGCGTCAGCCTGAGGCTCGCCTACACCTATCGCTCGCACTTCTTTGTCGGCCTCGACCGCGCCTCGCCTGAGAGCCAGGCCAACTTCGGCACCCTCGACGCCTCGTTCGCCTATCAGGTGCTGCCCAACGTCGCCCTCACGGTCGACGCGGTCAACATCACCAACAGCCTGCTGAAGTACTACGGCGCCAACACGACGCAAGTTCGCGCTGTCTATGACAATGGCACCCAGGTGTTCCTGGGCATCAAGGTCAAGTTCTAGCGTCGGGTCGCCAGGTCTGGCGGCCATGCGGGGCGCCGCTCCAGCGTATCGGGGCGGCGCCCTTCATTTTGACCGATCGGGTGCGCGCCGCATAATCGGCCCATGAGCCAAGTGAAGGCGCGCCGTGCGACGGCCGACGGAAAACCTCAGTGGCGGAAGCACTTCGACAGGGCGGTGGCGCTCTGCGCGGAAGGCGCGAGCCGGGAGGCGATGGCTCCATTGCGCGCCGCCACCCGCCTCAACCCGCACTTGACTGACGCCTGGCGGCTCACCGGCCACATCCTCACCGCTGGCGGCCATTTTCGCGGCGCGCGAGAGGCTTACGATCACGCCATCCTCTCGCGCCTGCAGGGTCCGCACCTGCGCGCTGCAGGCGAAGCGCTGAGAGAAGGGCGTCTGGGGCAGGCGCAAAGCGACTTGCAAAAGCTGGTGGCTTCCGAGGCGGCGTCCCGCCAGGCGGCGATGCACCTGCTCGGCGAGACTCTGCTGCGGCGAGGCCGACTGAACGAGGCGCAAAGCGTTTTGCGAACCTGCCTCGAGGCGGCCGCGGACCACGACTCAGCGCGCCGGTCGCTGGCCGAGGTCCTGCTCGCCGCCCGCCGCTTTGCCCAAGCTCTGGCCGAGTTCGACGCGCTGCTGGCGTGCGATCCGGCCGACTATGCCTGCCTGGCCATGAAGGCGGCGGCGCTCACCGAGCTCGGCCGCCACGGGCAAGCCGTCGCCGTCTCGGCGGCCATGCTCGAGCAGTTTCCCGATCAGGCTTACGCCTGGCTGGTGCACGCCAACGGCCTGCGCGCGGTGGGCGAGACAGAGGCGTGCATTCGCTCCTATCAACGATGCCTGGCTCTCGATCCACGCTGCGCCGACGCCTGGCTGAGCCTCGCCAATCTCAAGACCTATCGCTTCGCCACCAGCCAGATCGCCGATATCGCGGCCTTGCTGGGCCAAGGCGACCTGGCGGCCGAGGACCAGGCCAAGCTGCATTTCACCCTCGGCAAGGCCTACGAAGACGGGGGCGCCTATGCCGAGGCGTTCGACCACTACGCCAGGGGCAATGCGATCGAGGCGTCCCGACGCGGCTATGACCCGGACGCCACCCGCGCCTACGTCACCGCCTCCAAGACGCTGTTCTCTCCGGGTTTCTTCGCCGACCGCCGCGGCTGGGGCGCGAACGCCGCCGACCCGATTTTCATCGTTGGTCTGCCACGGTCGGGCTCGACCCTCGTCGAGCAGATCCTGGCCACCCATCCAGCGATCGAGGGCCTGGACGAGATCGCCGACCTGCCGCTTCTGGCCGCCGGCGTCGGCGGCTATCCGGCTGGCCTCGCGCACGCCTCGCGTCAGACCAGCGCCCTGCTGGGTGCGGAATATATCCGCCGGACGTCGGCTTATCGAAGTCTCGGGCGGCGGCATTTCATCGACAAGACGCCAAAGAACTTTCTCCACATCGGCTTCATCCTGACCATTCTTCCCAACGCCAAGATCGTCGATGTCCGCCGCCATCCGCTCGCCTGCGGGGTGTCGATCTTCAAGCAGCATTTCGGTCATGGCTTCGCCAGCGCCTTCGACCTCGATCACATCGGCCGATACTACGCCGACTACGTCGAGCTGATGGCGCACTACGACGCCGTGGTCCCCGGACGCATCCACCGGGTGATCTACGAGCATCTGGTCGCCGACGCGGAGAGCGAGGTCCGCAAGCTTCTCGGCTATCTCGGCCTCCCCTACGATCCCGCCTGCCTGCGGTTTTTCGACAATCGGCGCGCCGTCAGCACCCCGAGTTCGGAGCAGGTGCGCCAGCCGATCTTCACTGACGGGCTCGAGAATTGGCGCCGCTTCGAGCCTTGGCTGGGGCCGCTCAAGGACGCCCTGGGCCCGGTGCTGAGAGCCTATCTTGGCGACAGTCAGCACGTCTCCATTTGACCCGCGGCCGCTCTGGCCATAGTCGGGCGAGCCACACTCCATCTCCTGTTGTATCGATGACCGCCAGCGACACCACCATCCCCGAGCCCCCCGCTTCCCTGCGCGAAGCCTCGCAGCTGCTCGCCTCGAATCCCGCCGAGGCGGAGGTGCTGGCGCGGCGCGCGCTCAAGGACGATCCGCACAGCGTGGAAGCCAAGGCGATGCTCGGCGCGGCGCTGCGCCGCCAGGGCGCCTTCGCCGATTCCATCAAGGTGCTGGCGCCATTGGCCGACGACAAAGCCAGCCCGTGGATTGTGCATCTCGAGTTGGCCCAGGCTCAACTCGCCTCGGGGAACAGTCGCGGCGCGATCCGCCCGCTCCACCGCGCCCTCGAGCTCAACCCCGGCCTCACCCCGGGCTGGCGGCTGCTCGGCGACATCCTCATGGCCGCAGGCGCCTTCATGGCCGCCCGCGAGGCGTACGACCGCCGGGTGCGCTCGATGATCCGCGACCCCGGCCTGCAAGCCGTCCTCGACAGCATGATCGCCAACAAACTGCCTGAGGCCGAGCGCGCCCTGCGCAAGCTGCTGAAAAGCGTCACTCACCACACGGTGGCGGTGCGGCATCTGCTTGGCGAAACGCTGCGGCGCCGCAACCAGTTGGCGGCGGCCGAGCGGGCCTTGCGCCAGTGCCTGGACGAAACGCCGGACTTCTATCAAGCGCGCGTCAGTCTGGCCCAGGTGCTGTTCCAGGATCGCCGGTTCGACGCGTGCGTCGAAGAGCTGGACCGCATGCTGGCGCGCGATCCGGCCGACAATCGCACCCTGATGATGAAGGCCGCGGCCCTGACCGACATGGGTCGCATCGCCCCGGCGGTGGAGCTCACCACCCAGATCCTCGACAGCTTCCCCGATCAGCCGCGCCTGTGGCTGGTGCAAGGCAACGGTTTGCGCAGTCTCGGCCGCGCGCAGGAGGCCATCGCCGCCTACGACCGCTCCATCGCCCTCGATCCAGGCTTCTCCGAGGCTTACTGGAGCCTCGCCAATCTGAAGACCTATCGCTTCACACCCGAGCGCCTGGCGGCCATGGGCGAACTCCTCGAGCGGCCGAATCTGCCGCACAAGAGCCGGGTCGAACTCGGCTTCGCGCTCGCCAAGGGGCTGGAAGACTCGGGCAATGACAAGGCCGCCTTCGCCGCCTATCTGGCCGCCAACGCCGTCGAACGGGACAAGCGCCCGCATGATCCCGACGCGACGACGCGCAGAGTAGGCGAGTACAAAGCGCTGTTCACCAAAGAGCTGTTCGCGGCCCGCTCCGGATGGGGAGATCCCTCGCGCGAGCCTATTTTCATCGTCGGTCTGCCGAGATCCGGTTCGACCCTGGTCGAGCAGATCCTGGCCAGCCACCCCGAGGTCGAAGGCACGCGCGAGCTGCCTGATCTGCAGATCATCGCTGGCAACGTGCGCGGCTTTCCGAAAACCATCGGGGACTTGCCGCGCGCAGCATTCCAGCGCCTGGCGCAG
>DASYGN010000112.1:0-47738 GCA_035999625.1 Caulobacteraceae bacterium
CCAGCCGAGCGCAGGGCGCCCCAGGTCCGCCGCCAGCCGAGCCGACCGCCACGCGCCACGTCCGCATCGGCGTCAGCGAGGGCCGGGCCAGCGCCGACATCCACTCGACGACCGCGATCCCGATCCTCAACCAGTCGGGTCTGTACGCGATCACCTCCTCCATTCCGAACACACCGGTCACCTTTCCGGGCGGGACTTTCACCGCCACCACCTCGACGCCGACAGGAAATTCGGTGCGCCTGAAGAGCCGCGCCTGGGAGAACCAGCTACGCGTGGGCGCGACCTTCGCCTCCGGTGGCTTCGATGCGCCAGGCTGGCGCCTCTCTGGAACCCTGGGGTTCGATTCGGGTACGATCCATGAGCGACTGGCGCGTCCGCTCGCGGCGGCGGCGCCGAACATCGACCTCGCCGCGACGGCGCAGGTATCGTGCGTGGTGTTCAGCGCCTTTAGCGGACAATGCTTCGACTATGCGCTGGCCGTGCCGTTCACCGGCCAGGCCCTGCAGATTCCCGGGCCGTTCGGTCCCCCGTTCGCCTCGCGGGTCAACAGCTACGACGTGCGCCAGTCGCTGAGGCGCTTCTCCGCCGAGGCCGGGGCCGAGCGCGTCTTCGGCCTTGCCTCGCCGCTGGGCGATCTCGATCTAGCCCTAGGCGCCGATATCGGCGCACGGTGGTGGTCGTTCGATATGACCCGAGCCATCGACGCCGACACCATCCAGTTCAGCAACCACAATCGCGGCCAGGGGCCCGGCTTCAGCGCCAAGGCCAAGCTGGCGATCGGCGGCCGTGTGGGAGGCTGGCCGCTGCGCTGGACCCTGTTCGGCGATTACGGCGCGGAGTGGGTCGACCTCACCATTCACGACGATCAGAATTTCTCCGCCGTCCTCAACCGCACCCGGCCGGTCTATGACCTGGGCGGCGCGCTCGAATACGACCTCAGCAAGGCCATCAGCCTGACCTTCATGGTCAAGGATGAGCGGGTTCCCTACCTCTCCAGCTTCCTCGCGAGCGGGCGAGCCCCTGGCGCCTTCATCAACGACGGATCAGGGACCTTCTTCACCCTGCTGGACGCCAACGCGCTGAGCTACAGCGTGATGCTCGGCTACAGCTTCTGACCGTCCGCTAGATATCCTGGGCGGCCAGCCAGCGGGGCCGCCGTGGCGTCACGCCAGATCTGCGCCACCATCGCCCGAATGCGCCGCGGTCGGCGATGACGGCATGGACCATCGGGTAGGGGCGGCGGTTGGTCGCGTTGGCGGACCCGCGCCGCGGGCATAGGATGCGTCGCTGGCCGGGTGCGGGCCGCGCTTTCCAGTTCAGTAACCCTCGATTTGGGCCGGGCCGCCAGTTGGCGGCTCCTTCGGACGCGCGGCATGTCGGCCTCCAGACCCAGGCCAGCCAGCGGCGCATCGCCGCGCCAGGCGCAGGGAGCGCGCCGCGCTCGCCCGCCCGCCAGCATCGGCCAGCGCCGTCGCGACCGTCCGCTGACGGGTCAGGCGCGGCGTCGTCGACGGTCGCGATTTCGTCCTGAGGGGGTACGCCGGCAGCCGGCTCAGCTACACGCCCTGGCACAACGACCCGATGCACGCGCTGGCGGTCACAGTGTTTCTCAACGATGTCTGGGACCGCGATTGGGGCGGCGTCTTCCTCTACGAGGATGGGGCCGGGGCCGTTCGCGGCTGGGCGCCGAGGTTCAACGCCTGCGTGAGGAATGCCGGCCACATCTGGCACGCGACCAGCCTGGTCACCCTTGACGCCCCCTCGCCCAGGCTGACGCTGCAGCCGTTTCCGAAAGCGACGTAGCGCGAGGCGGACGTCGGGTGCAAATCGGCGACCGCTTGTCTTATCTGAGGATCACATATCCTGGGCGACCAGCTGGCGGGCCGCCGCGGCGTCACGCCAGATCTGCGCCACCATCGCCGGAATGGAGGCGAACTTCTCCTCCGGGCGCAGGAATTCGATCAATTCGGTCTCGATCATCTCGCCGTAGATGTCCTCGTCGAAATCGAACAGCCACACTTCCAGACGGGGATCGACGACGCCGGTGGTCGGATTGATGCCGATGTTGGCCACGCCTCCGAAGCGGCGGCCGTCGCTGAGCGTGGTGCGGGTGGCGTAGACGCCGAACTTCGGAGCCACATAGTCGCCCAGGGGCACATTGGCGGTGGGAAAGCCGAGCTTGCGCCCGAGCTGACGGCCCTTCTGCACCACGCCCTCGATGGCGAACGGCCGGCCGAGGATGGCCGCGGCCAGGACCGCGTCGCCGGCGTGCACGGCCTCGCGCACCGCGGTCGAGGACATCTTGACGCCATCGACCTTGACCGGCTCGGCTACCGAAACGGTGAAACCGAACTCTTCGCCGTAGCGCCGCATGGAGGCTGGATCGCCGGTGCGGTCCTTGCCGAAGGTGATATCGAAGCCCACCGCCACATGGCGCACGCCAAGCCCGTCGTGCAGCACGTCGCGGGCGAAGGCGGCGTCGGAAAAGTTGGCCATCTCGACCCCGAACGGCAGCAGGTAGAGCCGGTCGACGCCCAGGGCCTCGACGATCCTGGCCAGCTGGTGCGGGGTGGAGAGGCGGAACGGCGGCGATTCCGGCTGGAAGTGCATGCGCGCGTGCGGCTCGAAGCTGATCACTCCCGACGGCGCCTTGAGGGCGCGCGCCGCGGCGGCGGCATCGGCGATGACCTGGCGGTGGCCGAGATGGACTCCGTCGAAGTTGCCCAGCGCCACCGCCGCGCCCCGATCGCCGGGGGCGAGGTTCTTCCAGCCATGGATGACTTTGAACGGCATCGCGGGTCCCTTACCAGACCAGCGCCCGCATGGCCCAGCGCGGGGCCGGCGCGCCCGTCAGGCGGGCGAGAGCGGCGAGATCGACCCCGCCCGCGGGGGTGGCCAGCTCGGCGCGGTGGATACCCTCGGCGACGAACAGCGTATCGAGGCCCTGGGCGCGGGCGCCGGCGAGGTCCGTCGCCACCGCATCGCCAATCGTCAGTATACGCCTTTTCCCATCGGCCCGTGTGCGCGCGAGGTCGTAGATTGGGGCGTAGGGCTTGCCGGCTTCAATGACCTCGCCGCCGAGGTCGCGGTAGAGGGCGGCCAGGGCCCCGGCGCAATAGATCAGCCGCTCGCCCCGCTGAACCACCAGGTCAGGGTTGGCGCAGATCATGGTCAGCCCCCGGGCGACCGCTTTGACGAAGGCGGCGCGGTAATCTTCCGGGGTTTCGTTGTCCTCGTCGAACGGACCGCTGCAGGCGATGAAGGCGGCGTGCTCCTGGTCGGCGAACTCGAGGCCAAGGCTCTCGAACAGAGGATCATCCTTAGGCGGACCAATCCGCCAGGCCGGTCCGGGCGAACGCTCCGCCAGCAGCTGGCGGCAGACATCGCCGGAGGTGACGATGGCGCTCCACGCCTGCGCCGGCGCGCCCAGCCCTTGCAGCTGCGTCGCGACCGCGCCTTCCGGCCGCGGCGCGTTGGAGATCAGGATCACCGGCCCGACCTCGGCCCGCCAACGCGCAAGGGCCTGGCAGGCGGCGGGAAAGGCGGCGACGCCGTCGTGAACCACCCCCCAGACGTCGCAGAATAGGGTGTCGTAGCGCTGCGCCAGTTCGGCGAGGCCGTCGATGGGGGTGGTCAAGCTACCGTGTCGGGGCCGGGTGCTCGCCCCGGTAGTCGTAGAAGCCGCGCTGGGCCTTGCGGCCGAGCCAACCGGCCTCGACATACTTCACCAGTAGCGGGCATGGCCGGTACTTGGAATCGGCCAGGCCCTCGTAGAGCACGTTCATGATCGCCAGCACGGTGTCGAGGCCGATGAAATCGCCAAGCTCCAGGGGGCCCATGGGATGGTTGGCCCCGAGCTTCATCGCCGTGTCGATGGCCTCCACCGTCCCCACCCCCTCGTAGAGGGTGTAGATGGCCTCGTTGATCATCGGCACGAGCACGCGGTTGACGATGAAGGCGGGAAAATCCTCGGCGTTGGCGGTGGTCTTGCCGAGCGAGCGGGCGAAGGCCACGGCGGTCTCGTAGGTGTCGGCCCCGGTGGCGATGCCGCGGATGATCTCCACCAGCTTCATCACCGGCACCGGGTTCATGAAGTGCAGACCGATGAAGCGCTCGGGCCGATCGGTGGCCGAGGCCAGGCGGGTGATCGAGATCGAGGAGGTGTTGGAGGCCAGCAGGGTCGAGGGCCCGAGATAGGGCGTGAGGGCGGTGAAGATCTTCTTCTTGATCGTCTCGTCCTCGGTGGCCGCCTCGATGGCCAGGTCGGTATCGCCGATGGCCTTGAGATCCGGGGTGGCGTGGATGCGCTTCAGCGCCGGCGCCACCTCGTCGGCCTCGATGGTCCCGCGGCCGACCTGGCGGGCGAGGTTGTGGTCGATGCGCTCCAGCCCGTCACGGATACGCTCCTCGGAAACATCGTTGAGCAGCACCTGGTAGCCGGCCAGCGCGCAGACATGGGCGATGCCGCTGCCCATCTGCCCCGCGCCGATAATTCCCACGGTCTTGATCTGCGTCATAGAAACCGCCTCGGGGCGCCGAACACCTGTTTCAACTCGTCAGCGTTCTGTAACACGAAGGCGTCGGCGGGCGCCAAGCATTTGCTGCAATGCAGCGAAAAGCTACTTTCCGGCGGCGGTGAGGGCGTCCATGAGCTCGGGCACGGCGGTCTTGTAGTCGGCCACCAGGCCATAGTCGGCGACCTGGAAGATCGGCGCGTCGGCGTCCTTGTTGATGGCCACGATGACCTTGGAATCCTTCATCCCCGCCAGATGCTGGATGGCCCCGGAGATGCCGATGGCGACATAGAGCTGCGGGGCGACCACCTTGCCGGTCTGGCCGACCTGGTAGTCGTTGGGGGCGTAGCCGGCATCGACCGCCGCGCGCGAGGCGCCCACGGCGGCCCCGAGCTTGTCGGCCAAGGGCTCGATCACCCGGTGAAACTCCTCGGCCGAACCCATGGCCCGGCCGCCAGAGACGACGATCTTGGCCCCGGCCAGATCGGGCCGGTCGGACTTGACGATCTCCTCGGAGACGAAGCGGGTGTGCGGCGCGCCCGGACCCGGATCGACCGCCTCGATGGGGGCCGAGCCGCCTTCCTCGGCGAGCTTGAAGGCGGTGGCGCGCACGGTGATGACCTTCTTGGCGTCCACCGAGGTCACCGTCTCCAGCGCGTTGCCGGCGTAGATCGGCCGGACGAAGGTATTGGCGTCGATGATCTCGATGATGTCGCTGATCGGGGCCTCGTCGAGGAGGGCGGCGATGCGCGGGGCGAAGTTCTTGCCCACCGAGGTGGCCGGGGTGAGCAGATCCTCGTAGGCCCCCATCAGCGGCATGACGCAGGCCGAGATGGCCTCGGCGATGTGCTGGCCAAGAGCTTCGCTTTCGGCGGTCAGCACCTTGCGCACGCCCTTGATCCTGGCCGCCTGGGCGGCGACGCCGGCGATCCCCTGGCCGGCGATCAGCACATCGACCTCAGGCGACAGAGCCAGCCCGGCGGTCACCGTCTTCAAGGTGGTGTCCTTGAGTTCCTTGTTGTCGTGGTCGGCGACGACGAGCACGGCCATGGTCAGATCACCCCAGCTTCGGTCTTCAATTTCTGCACCAATTCGGCGGCGTTCTCGAGCTTGACGCCGGCGACGCGCTTGGCCGGCTCGGTCACCTTGACCACCTTCAGATGACCCTCCTTGAGGCCGCCGAAATCCTCCACCGTCTTGACGTCGATCACCTTGCGCTTGGCCTTCATGATGTTGGGCAGGGAGGCGTAACGCGGCTCGTTGAGACGCAGGTCGGCGGTGACCACCGCCGGCAGGTCGAGCTCGAGGGTCTGCAGGCCGCCGTCGACCTCGCGGGTGACGCGCACGGTTTCGCCGCTGACCTCGACCTTGGAGGCGAACGTCGCCTGCGGCCAGCCCAAGAGGGCCGAAAGCATCTGGCCGACGGCGTTGTTGTCGCCGTCGATGGCCTGCTTGCCCATCAGGATCAGCTTCGGCGCCTCGGCCTTGGCCACGGCGGCCAGCAACTTGGCCACCTCCAGCGGCTCGGGATCGGCGTCGGTCTGGATGAGGATGCCGCGCTCGGCCCCCATGGCGAGCGCGGTGCGGATGGTCTCCTGGGCCTGGATCGGGCCGATCGAGACCGCGACCACCTCGCTGGCGAGGCCCTTCTCGACCAACCGCACCGCCTCCTCGACGGCGATCTCGCAGAACGGGTTCATCGACATCTTGACGTTGGCCAGATCGACGCCGGTCTGGTCGGACTTCACCCGCGCCTTGATGTTGTAGTCGATCACCCGCTTGACCGGGACCAGAACCTTCATCCGCCGCTCCGTTGACGCTTGGCCGGTGGCCAATAGCGCCTTGGCCGCTGTTTGCAAGGTTGGCGGGTGGCGCAACGCCGGCCGAGTCTTTATCTAGCGGCCGCCATGAGACGCTGGTTCACCACCGCGCACGTCGCCATCCTCACCCTCTTCCTGGTGGTGAGCGCGGGCATGATCGGCTACCAGATCCTCTACGTGTGGCCGGCCCAGCGCTGCGACCGCGAAGGCTTGTGGTGGGACCAGCGCGACCGCCAGTGCCTCTCGCCGATCCCCATCGAACGGTTCACCGGTCGCGATTTCGAGGCCTACAAGCCCGTCCCCGCGGCGCCGCTGCCGGCGCGCCGCTAGCTGCGGTTCGCCCCCGGAACCCAGAGGACGTCCTGGGCGCCCTTCGCATTCGCCCAGCGGGCGGCGACGAACAGCAGGTCGGAGAGGCGGTTGAGGTATCTCAGCGCCTCGCCATGGACGCCGGCGCCATCCTGATCGGCGAAGGCGGTGGCGGCCCGCTCGGCTCGCCGGCAGACGGTGCGCGCCAGATGCAGATGGGCGGCGGCGCGGCTTCCGCCCGGCAGCACGAACGAGGTCAGCGGCGCAAGCTCGGCGTTGAGCGCGTCGATCTCGGCTTCCAGGCGCGCCACCTGGGCGGCGACGATGCGCAGGGCCTCGGGCGCGCCCGGCCTAGCCTTCGGCGTGGCCAGATCGGCGCCGAGGTCGAAGAGATCGTTCTGGATCCGCTCCAGGAGCGGGGCGAGCTCGCCCGCCTCGAGACGGGCGACACCGATGACCGCGTTCAGCTCATCGACCTCGCCATAGGCGCCGACGCGGGGGCTGGCCTTGCTGACCTGCTCGCCGGTGGCGAGGCGGGTTTTCCCCTTGTCGCCGGTGCGGGTGTAGATGCGGTTCAGCAGCACCATCGCGGCTAGTGTGCCGGGTTTGAAGTTCGTTTGATCATCGGGTCACGCTCTGTGCGAACTTCAAATCCGAAAAGCACACTAGAAATCATCCGTTGCTAGTGTGGCTGAAGATTCAGAAATTCGCATTCAGCTTCCACCCCCCACTGGCGAATTTCTGAATCGCCACACTAGTGCCCGTGCGCCCGGCCCCACAGCAGCGCCGCCACCAGAACGAGAATGGCCACGAACTGCAGGGCGACGCGCAGGCGCATCAGCTTGTTGGACCAGGTCCTGGCGAAATCGCCGCCCCGGAACAGGCTGTAGATGCCAACGAGGAGGGTGGCGAACACCGCCAGGAGGGCGATCGGGATCAGCCAGGTGAACACGGCGTGCATGGCCCGCCAAGCCTAGCGGTTTCATCGCCCCTGTGTCATCTGCGGATCGAACCGGGAGCCTGGCGCCATGATCATCCTCCACCACCTCAACAACTCGCGCTCGCAGCGCATCCTGTGGCTGCTCGAGGAGCTGGGGGCCCCGTACGAGCTCAAGTTCTATCAGCGCGATGCGGAGACCAACCTCGCCCCGCCGGAGTTGAAGGCGGCGCACCCGCTCGGCAAGTCACCGGTGATCGAGGACGGGACGCTGAAGCTGGCCGAATCCGGCGCGATCGTCGATTATCTGGTGCGCAAGCACGGCGGCGGGCGCTTCATGCCCAGAGCGGGAAGCCTCGAGCACGAGCAATATCTCGAGTGGCTGCATTACGCCGAGGGCTCGGCCATGCTGCCGCTGATGCTGGCCTTCTACACCCTGCGCCTTGGCGAGGCCGCCGCGCCGCTCAAGCCGCGGATCGATTCCGAGATCGACAATCACCTCGGCTATATCGAGGCGGCGCTGACCGGCCGGGACTTCATGATGGGCGAGTTCGGCGGCGCCGATGTGCAACTGAGCTTCGTTGGCGAGGTGGGACGCGCGCTGGGTCGCCTGGCGGACAAGCCCAACCTCGCCGCCTGGGTCGGGCGCCTGCACGAGCGAAGCGCGTTCAAGGCCTCGCTGGAAAAAGGCGGGGCCTACAATCTGGCCTGAAGGGTCAGGGTAGCTCGTCCAGCCAGCCCTCGAGAAAGTCGAACACCGCCGCCTTGTAGAGGGCGTGCGGGATGGCGCTGAAATGATCGCAACCGGGGATGGTGACGCATTTGGCGCCGGGAATGAGATCGGCGACGCCCTGGGGATCGCCAGCGATCGTATCCAGCGTCCCGGTCACCACCAGGGTCGGCGTGGCCAGGCGGCCCAGATCATCGGCGGCCAACGGCCTGCCGGCGCCTTCACTGCACGCAGCCAACGCCTCGCGATCGGCGCCCTCGACCTCGGCGAAGCGGCGAAAGCCCTTGAGGATCGGATCGGTGATGGTCTGCGGATCGGCGGCGCGCATCGCCTCGGCCAAGGTCATGGTTGCGCTCGGCCTCTCCTCGCGGCGCTTACCGATGCCGCCGAGGATCAGGTGATCGACCCGCTCGGGGCGGGAGAGCGCGAACGCCAGCGAAAGCTGGGCGCCCAGGGAATAACCCATGACATCGGCGCGCTGGATGCCGAGGTGGTCCATCATGGCGGCGATATCGCCGGCCATGGCCTCGCGGTCGTAGGCGGCCACGGCGTGCGGCTTGGCGCTCTGGCCATGGCCGCGCAAATCGAGCGCCACCGCGCGCCGGCCCTTGCGCTCCAGCGCCGCCAGCCAGCCGAGCCGGCGCCAGTTCTCCTCGACGCTGGTGGCGAAGCCATGGACCAGCACCATGACCCCCTCCGGCGGGCCCTCGGGGATGACATCCTCATAGGCGAGCATCAGGCCGCCCGACTGGAAATGCTTCATGCGGTTCAGGTCAGGGGCTTAGTGTGCCGGATTTGAAGTTCGTCCGATCAGTATGGCTGAAGATTCAGAAATTCGCATCCAGCCTCCACCATCCACTGGCGACTTTCCGAATCGCCACCCTCGCCGCCCCTTGAGCAAAGCCCGGCGGGCGCCTTAATCGGCGAGCCATGAAGGAAGAGGTGTTCATCGGCGGCTGGACGCGCACCAAGCTGCGCGAGCGCAGCCAGAACGAGCGCCACGCGGTGTGGAAGCGCGCCAAGGCGCTGCACTCGGCCGAGGGCAACCATCTGGCCAGGGCGATCGAGCTTCTGGGCCTGCCCTACGCCGAGCCCGAGCCGCTGACCGCCGAGGACCCGCTGACCACGCGCCTGAAGGAGATCATGGCCAGCCGTGAGGCGCGCGCGGCGGCGCTGGAAGCGACCCTGGACGGCCTGCCGGCGATGGCCGGGATCGACGTGCTGCTGCACGAAAACCTGGGCGAGGCCTACCGCCTGAACCCGGCGGCGGCGCCGACCGCCCAGGCCCTCACCGCCGCGTTGATGACCGCGCTGGGTTACGAACCCGCCGGGCGCAAGGCCCTGCCCCCGCGCTGCGTTGCCCGCTCCGGGGTGTTCTGGAGGCGGGGCTAAAACGCCCAGGTCCCGGAAGCCGGCCGCTGAGCGCGCGGCTTCCGGGTTGCTCTACGCGTCAGCTTCGACCTTTTCCTTCTTGGTCAGGTCTTCGCCGGTGGCCTGATCGACCACCTTCATCGACAGGCGGGTCTTGCCGCGGTCATCGAAGCCGACCAGCTTGACCTTGACCTGCTGGCCTTCGGTGAGCACGTCGGAGACCTTGTTGACCCGCTCGTTGGCGATCTGGCTGACGTGCACCAGACCGTCCTTGGCCCCGAAGAAGTTCACGAAGGCGCCGAAGTCGACGATCTTGACCACCTTGCCGTCGTAGATCTGGCCGACTTCCGGCTCCGAGGTCAGGGAGCGGATCCAGTCCACCGCCGCCTGGATCTTGGCTCCATCGCTGGCGGCGACCTTGATTACCCCGTCGTCGTTGACATCGACCTTGGCCCCGGTGGTGGCGACGATCTCGCGGATCACCTTGCCGCCAGTGCCGATGACATCGCGGATCTTGTCCACCGGAATGGTGATGGTCTCGATCTTGGGGGCGTACTCGCCGACGTCCGGACGGGCGCCGTCGATGGCCTTGGCCATTTCGCCGAGGATGTGCAGGCGGCCGGCCTTGGCCTGGGCCAGGGCCTTGTGCATGATCGCCTCGGTGATGCCCGGGATCTTGATGTCCATCTGCAGGCTGGTGATCCCGTCGGCGGTGCCGGCGACCTTGAAGTCCATGTCGCCGAGGTGATCCTCGTCGCCGAGGATGTCGGAGAGGACCGCAAAGCCGTCCTTTTCCAGGATCAGGCCCATGGCGATACCGGAAACCGGCTTCTTCAGGGGCACGCCGGCGTCCATCAGGGCCAGCGATGAGCCGCACACCGTAGCCATCGACGAGGAGCCGTTGGATTCGGTGATCTCGCTCACCAGGCGGACGGTGTAGGGAAACTCCTCCTTGGACGGCAGCATCGGGCGGATAGCGCGCCAAGCGAGCTTGCCATGGCCGATCTCCCGCCGGCCGGGCGCGTTCATGCGTCCGGTCTCGCCCACCGAATAGGGCGGGAAGTTGTAGTGCAGCAGGAAGGCCTCCTTGTAGGTGCCTTCCAGGGCGTCGATGAATTGCTCGTCATCGCCGGTGCCCAGGGTGGCGACCACCAGGGCCTGGGTTTCGCCGCGGGTGAACAGGGCCGAGCCGTGAGCGCGCGGCAATATCGACACCTCCGAAACGATCGGGCGGACAACGTCGACGGCGCGGCCGTCGATGCGCTGGCCGGTCTCGAGGATGCCGCGGCGGACGACGTCGGCTTCACAAGCCTTGAAGGCGCCGGCGAGCTTGGCCGGCTCGACGCCGTCAGGATTGGCCTCGCTCCTGGCCAGCGCGGCGACCGCCTTGGCCTTGGCCGCACCGACCGCATCGTGGCGTTCGCCCTTGGCGCGGATGGCGTAGGCGGCCTTGATGTCGGCCCCGACCAGATCGCCGACCTTGGCCACGAGAGCGCTCTGGTCGTCGGCGGTGAAGTCGAACGGCTCCTTGGCCGAATGCTCGGCCAACTCGATGATCGCCTCGATCACGCTCTGGAAGCCGCGGTGGGCGAACATCACCCCGCCAAGGACCTCGTCCTCGCTGAGCTCCTTGATCTCGCTTTCGACCATCATCACCGCGTCACGGGTGCCGGCGACCACCAGATCGAGCCGGTTGGCCGGATCCTTGGCCTGATCGAGAGTCGGGTTGAGGACGTATTCGCCATCGATGAAGCCGACCCGCGCGGCCCCGATCGGGCCCATGAACGGGACGCCGGAAAGGGTCAGGGCGGCGGAAGCAGCGACCATGGCGACGATGTCGGGATCGTTCTCCAGGTCGTGGCTGAGCACGGTGATGATCACCTGGGTCTCGTGCTTGAAGCCGCCGACGAACAGCGGCCGGATCGGCCGGTCGATGAGGCGGGAGACCAGGGTCTCCTTCTCCGAGGGCCGGCCCTCGCGCTTGAAGAAGCCGCCGGGAATCTTGCCCGCGGCGAAGGTCTTTTCCTGATAGTTGACGGTCAGGGGGAAGAAATCGAGGCCGGGCTTCGGTGATTTCTCAAACACGACGGCGGCCAGCACGGTAGTGTCGCCGTAGGTGGCCAGGACCGCGCCGTCGGCTTGACGGGCGATGCGGCCGGTTTCCAGGGTGAGCTTGCGCCCGCCCCAATCAATGGACTTGCGTCGAATATCGAACATGTTGGTACTTCTTTCTCTCAGTTCCCAAGGGCCTATTCCCTCTGGGGGCGGACAGGGCGGGCGTTGCTAACGGTCCGGAATCCTCTCCTCAGACAGGCGGTGGTGAGGATTGCCTTGAACCCTCGGCGTGAAGCGCCAACGAGAATCTCCCGCGGCGAAGCCGGCGCCCTCATGCCTGTCGAAGCGGGCGGCGGCGGAAAATCTAACGGCGCAGACCGAGCGTGCCGATCAGGGCCTGGTAGCGGGTCGCGTCGGAAGCCTTGAGGTGATCGAGCAGCGAGCGTCGCTGCGACACCAGCTTGAGCAGGCCACGTCGCGAGTGGTTGTCCTTCTTGTGGGTGCGAAAGTGCTCGGTGAGGTTGGCGATCCTCTCGGAGAGGATGGCCACCTGGACCTCGGCCGAGCCGGTGTCGCCCGGTGAGCGGGCATGGGTGGTGATCAGGGCGTGCTTGCGTTCGGCGGTGATCGACATCGGGCGCTTTCCGCTCAGGTCAGAGGTTGAAAACACGCGTCGGATTGAGCCTTCCGACGCGCATTTCGCAGATGGCGACGATCTTTTCCGCGTGGCGGGCCGAAACCGCGCGAGAGGCGCCGAGGCGCGCCCTCAAGGTCTCCACCTGCCGGGGAAGCAGAACGATCGATCGTCCCTGCGTTAGCCTGAATGCGTCTTCGGCGGTCACGGCCAGCTCCGGGATGTCGTCCAGGGCGGTCTCGACCGGAAGCAGCGCCTCCAGGTGCGCGCCCCTATGACACAGATTGTCCAGGCTTTCCAGCGTAATCGCCGCGCTGGCGGTGAACGGTCCCACGCGGGTGCGGCGCAGGGCCACGACGTGCGCCCTCGCGCCCAGTCGCTGGGCGAGGTCGCGGGCCACGGCGCGGACATAGCAGCCCTTGCCGCAGGCCAGGTCGATCACCGCGTGATCGGGGTCGGGGGTCTCGACCACGGCGGCCTGATGGATGCTCACCCTGCGCGGGGCCAGATCGACCGCGACACCCTGGCGGGCGAGATCGTAAGCCCGCTCGCCGTCGACCTTGACCGCCGAAAACGCCGGCGGGACCTGATCGATCTCGCCGACAAAGCCGGCCAGCGCCGCGGCGATCGCCTCGGCCCCGGGACGCTCATCGGAAACCGCGACCACCGCGCCCTCGGCGTCGAAACTGGCTGTCTCCACACCCCAGCGCACGGTGAAGCGATAGGCCTTGTCGGCCGCCATCAGGAAGGTGACGGTCTTGGTCGCTTCGCCGAGCGCGATCGGCAGCACCCCGCTGGCCAGGGGATCCAACGTTCCGGCGTGACCGGCCTTCCTGGCGTTGAAGGCACGGCGAACCCGGGCCACGGCCGGGGTCGAACCGAGGCCCTCAGGCTTGTCGAGGTTGATCCAGCCGGAGACCGGATCGCCCTTGCGTTGGCGAGCCATCAGGTCTCGAGATCGCGGCGAACGCGCGGATCACCCAGCAGTCGGTCGAGATGCTGGGCGGCGTCGAAGCTGTCGTCGCGGATGAACTTGAGATCAGGCGTGAAGCGCAGATCGACGGCGTGGCCGAGGCGGCCGCGCAGGCGGCGTTGGGCGCGATTGAGCGCCGCGACCACGTCTCCGGCGTCCTTGCCGCCCAGGGGTTCGACGAAGCAGATCGCGTGCTTGAGATCCGGGCTCATGCGAACCTCGCTCAAGGTCACCGAGACGCCCGCCAGCGCCGGATCGTTGAAACTTTTCTCGCGCAGGATGTCGACCAGGGCGTGCCGCACCAGCTCGCCGGCGCGCAGCTGGCGCTGGGTCGGACCGGCCGGGCGGCGCTGGTGGCTGGGACGCGACATGGGGCGCGGGTTGTAGGCCTGAAGCCATTCCGGGGACAGGCGCAATGTCGCCCGTGACGGCGTTGTTTGGTCAACGGGCGCGGTCAGTCCTTGTCTTGGCCGTGGCCAGGCTGCCGCGGCGTCGGCCATCGGTGCGGCACGAGCATACTTTCATAACAACTATTCTTCTGATCAGCAGACACCCCACCGCAAACGATCACTCCGCCATCGTAGAGGCGGCCGCGCGCACCAGCTCGGCGTCGCTGAGGATCGCGGCGGCGACAGCGCCGTCATTTCCAGACCGGTTTGCCGGTTCCTGGCAGGCCGAGAGACGGCCAGCGGTTGGTCACCGCCTCGATCACCCCCTGGTCCATGCGGATTGGCCGGCCCCACTCGCGATGGGTTTCCGGCGGCCATTTGCTGGTCGCGTCGAGGCCGATCTTGCCGCCAAGGCCGCTCTCGGGCGAGGCGAAGTCGAGGTAATCGATTGGCGTCTTCTCGATCACGGTGATGTCGCGCGCCGGGTCCATGCGCGTGGCGATGGCCCACATCACATCCTTCCAGTCGCGCGCATCGACGTCATCGTCGACCACGATCACCCACTTGGCGTACATGAACTGGCGCAGGTACGACCAGACGCCCATCATCACCCGCTTGGCGTGGCCGGGGTAGGCCTTGCGGATGGAGACCACGGCGATGCGGTAGCTGCAGCCCTCCGGCGGCAGCCAGAAATCGACGATCTCCGGGAACTGGGCCTGGATCAGGGGAATGAACAGCTCGTTCAGCGCCTCGCCGAGCACGCTCGGCTCATCCGGCGGCCGGCCGGTGTAGGTGGTCAGGTAGATCGGGTCGCGCCGCATGGTGATGGCGGTGACCTGGAACACGGGAAACGGCTCGACGGCGTTGTAGTAGCCGGTGTGATCGCCGTAGGGACCTTCGTCCTGGGTCTCGCCGAGCAGCACCTGGCCCTCGATGACGATCTCGGCCTGGGCCGGCACCAGCAACGGCTGGGTCTTGGCCGGAACCAGCTCGACGCTCGCTCCGCGCAGCAGGCCGGCGAACTGGTATTCCGAGAGGGTATCGGGGACCGGGGTCACCGCCGCGAGGATGGTTCCGGGATCGGCGCCGATGACGGCGCAGGCCGGCAGCGCGTCGGGCTTGCCGGCCGCCTTCCAGCGGGCGAAGTGCTGCGCCCCGCCGCGGTGGGCCAGCCAGCGCATCAGGGTGCGATCGCGCCCGATCACCTGCATGCGGTAGATGCCGAGGTTGAAATCATCCTCGGCGCCGGCGCCAGGGCCCTTGGTGACCACCAGCGGCCAGGTGATCAGCGGGGCCGGCTCGCCCGGCCAGCAGGTCTGCACCGGCAGGCGGGCGAGGTCGATGTCGGAGCCTTTGAGCACCACCTGCTGGCAGGGGGCGCGAGCGACCACCTTCGGGCGCATATCCATGGCCGTCTTGGCCAGCGGCAGCATCTCGAAGGCGCCCCTGAGATCCTTCGGCGGGGTCGGCTGGCGCAGCGCGGCCAGCAGCTCGCCGACCTCGCGCAACTCGCCGGCGCTGGTCCGCGGTCGCCCGCCGAGGGTGATGCCGCGCGCCACCCGGCCGACCGCGCCAAACAGGTTGGCCAGCACCGGCATCCTCGCCGGCGCGCCAGCCGCGTCGGTGGGGTTCTCGATCAGCACCGCCGGCCCGCCCTCGGCCACCAGGCGGGTGCACAGTTCGGTGAGCTCGAGATGCATCGAGACCGGCGCCGCGACGCGGACCAGCTCGCCTTGGCTCTCCAGGAAGGCGATGAAATCGCGCAGCGAGCGGTAGGCCATGGCCCCCTATGTCACGCGCGCTCGCCAGGGGCTAGAATGGCATGGTGAAGCTCGATCTCGACGATCTGCCGCCGCGCCTGGCCGCGGCGCTGGAAGCCCTGAGCGCCGGCGATGAACTGATGCTTTTGCGCGCCGGCGTGGTGGTCGCCCGACTACGCGTCGGCGAAAGCGCGGCGTCACCGGCCCCCGAATCCGTGCCTCCCGAGGGCATGAAGGAGATCATGGAGCACTTCGAGGCGATGATCGAAGATCAGTTCTGAGCCTCCCGGGCCCTGACCAGCGCCTTGGGGGCGATCTTGCGCCAGCGGCGCTCGAGGAAGTTGCGGAACGAACCCGGATGCAGGGTGGCGATGCGCGCCAGCACCGCGGGATAGTCCTTGTAGTGGGCGGTGAAGTGAAAGGTTTCGGGCTCGGCCTCGATCAGCATCTCGCGCTCGTCGAAGCCGACCTCCATCAGCACCACGCTGGCGTCCTCGGACCGGAGGCGGGTGAAGAACTTCTTGTTCACCAGGAACGCCGGCCGGCCGTAGCTCGTCCCCTCCTCGACTCCGGGAAAGGACAGGCAGATTGCGCGCATCTCCTCGCCGGTCACTCGCTTCTCCTCTCTCCCCCCCAAAGGGGGAGGAGATTCAAGTCAGTAGGCCAGGGCCAGGCCGTCCTTGCGCATCTCGCTGGCGGCGCCGTAGCGGCCGGGAAGGCGCTCGATGGCCTGGTAGCCGCCGAACCCGCCGTCCGAGGCGCCCAGGCGCCAGCCGAGCGCGGCGAGCGCTTTGCGGGTGGCCTCCGGGATGCCGGTCTCCAGACGCACGGTCCCGGTCCCATCGGCCGGGGCGCCGGTGGGTTCGCTGCTTCCCTCGTGATGCCAGCGTGGTGAATCGCCGGCCGCCTGCAGGCCAAGGCCGTAGTCGACCAGGTTGACGATGATCTGCGCCTGACCCTGCGGCTGCATGTCTCCGCCCATGACCCCGAAGGCCAGCCACGGCTCGCCGCCCCGGGTGGCGAAACCCGGAATGATGGTCTGGAACGGCCGCTTGCCCGGCGCGTAGATGTTGACGTCGCCGTCGCGCAGCGAAAACAGCTCGCCCCGATCCTGAAACATGAAGCCCAGGCCATCGGGCGACAGGCCCGAGCCCATGCCGCGATAGTTGGACTGGATGAGCGACACCATCATCCCGGCGTCATCGGCGACGCAGAAATAGGTGGTGTCGCCGTGGCTCGGCGCTTCGCCCGGGACGACGCGGTCGATGATGGCATCGGGCCGGATGAGCTTGGCGCGCTCGGCGGCGTAAGCCTTGGAGATCAGCCAGTCGATGGGGATCCTGGCGAAGTCGGGATCGGCGAAATAGCGGGCGCGGTCCTCGAACGCGAGGCGCTTGGCCTCGATCTGGGTGTGCAGGCTGGCCGGCGACTGGAAGCCCATCCCGGCGAGGTCGAAGTTTTCCAGAATGCCCAGGATCTGCAGGGTCGAAAGCCCCTGGCTGTTGGGCGGCAGCGCCCAGACATCGACGCCGCGGTAGCTTATCGAGCGCGGCTCGACCCACTCCGAATGATGGGCGGCCAGGTCGGCCGCTGACAGCCACCCGCCGATGCGCCTGAAATAGCGGTCGATGGTCGCCGCCACCTCGCCGCCGTAGAAACCCTCGCGACCGCCGGCGGCGATCAGCCGGTAGGTGTTGGCCAGCGCCGCATTGGCGAACACCTCGCCCTCCTTCGGCGTCGTTCCTTGCGGGGCCCAGACCTTCTTGAAATTATCCACCTCCTCGATGCCCATCCCGGGCTTGGTGAACAGGCGGTAGGAGGCGGCGAGGTAATAGGCGATGGTCTGCGGCACGGGGGCGCCGGCCTGGGCCATGTCGATCGCCGGCTCGAACAGCTCCGCCCACGGCAAGCGTCCGAACTTCTGATGCAGGGTCCACCAGGCGTCGACCGCGCCCGGGGTCGAGACCGCCGTGGCCCCGAACGGGGCGATGAAGCCGTTCCTGGCCCTGGCGCGCTGGGTCGCTAGGCTCAGCGACCGCGGCGAGCGGCCCGAGCCGTTCAGGCCGGCGAGCTTGCGCCGGGACGGCTCCCAGACCATGGCGAAACAATCGCCGCCGATGCCGCAGGATACTGGCTCCAGAAAGCCGAGCGCGGCGTTGGCGGCGATGGCGGCGTCCACCGCCGAGCCCTTCCGGCGCAGGATGTCGACCGCGACCAGGGTGGCCAGCGGATGGGCCGTGGCCGCCGCGCCATGGGTTCCGTAGACCACCGAACGCGAGGCGAAGCTTTCGCCGGCGATCCGGTCGCCGCCGTGGACGTCGGGGCGCTGCCGTCCGGCGTCCCTCATCGGCGTCCCGCCGGAGGTCTGGGCCACGGCGGCGCTAGCCGCGGCGGCGGCCGGCAGGCTGGCCAGGAAGGTGCGTCGCCGCATGCGAACCCTGGCGCGTTCAGGCGGACGGCCGGCGGACGATGTGGGAGGCGTGCGGCGAGCGGTGCGGCGCGGCGGCCGTGCTGTTCGCCTTGTGGTCGGCCTCGCGGGTGTGCAGGTTTGAAAGCGCCATGTCGATGTACTGCGGCTTGACCTCCCAGGCGGAATTAATGAACCGACAGGCCGCGCGCACCTGTTCGATGATGAACTTGGGCTGATAGCCGCCCAGGGGGAAGTTGCGCCACTCGCCGATGGTGTCGATGATGCCGGTGATGGTTTCCGGCGGAAACTCGACGCCGTTGTCGGCCGCCACCTTCATGAAGATATCGCGATAGGCCTCGACGGTGGGGGCCGGCACCTCGATCTTGTAGGGAATGCGGCGCAGGAAGGCGGCGTCCATCAGATCCTGCGGCGACATGTTGGTGGCGAACAGCACCAGTTCATCGAAGGGGATGGAAAAGCTCTTGCCGGTGTTGAGCTTGAGGTGGTCGCGGCGGGCTTCCAGGGGCGTGATCCAGCGGTTGAGCAGCGCCTTTGGGGTCACCAGTTGGCGGCCGAAATCGTCGATCAGCAGCACCCCGCCCAGCGCCTTGACGTGCAACGGGGCTTCGTAGAACCGCGACTCGGCGTTGTAGCCAAGGTCGAGCATCTCCAGGGTCAGCTCGCCGCCGACGAAGATCACCGGCCGCCGGCACGCCTCCCAGCGGCGATCGAAGTATTCGCGGTCGGTGGCGTAGGGATCGGTGCGGTTGTCCGACTGGTCGCGCACCTGGCGGTGAACCAGGGGGTCGAACACCTTGATGATCTGGCCATCGACCTCGAAGCAGTGGGGGACGTAGATGATGTCCTTGAACAGCGAGCCGATGTTGGCGGCGATCGAGGTCTTGCCGTTTCCCGGCGGTCCATAGAGCAGGATCGAGGCCCCGGAGTTGATCGCCGGGCCGAGCTTGGAAAACAGGTCCTCGGGGACCACCAGGTTTTCGAAGGCCAGATCGATCGACGACTGGTCGAAGCGCTCGTCGGTGATCGGCTGGCGGATGATCTGCAGGCGGAAGGTGTCGAGCGAGACCGGCGCCGGGCCGACGTACTCGCTGCGGCCCATGGCCGCCTGCGCCGCTTCCAGCCCGTCCCGGGTCAGGGCGTAGATACGCTCGGAGGTGACGTCCTGCTTGACCGCGCCCACCAGGGCGATCAGCTGCCGGTCTTCGGCCGCCTCGATCAGTTCCAGCACCACCGAGGTCGGCAGGTGCAGCAGTTGCGCGATCTCGGTCGGCGATTCGACGCTGGCCGAATAGATCGCCTTGAGCAGCAGGCCGATCAGGGTCGAGAGCGAAACGCCGGTGTCCTCGAGGCCGCGCGGCGCGGCCGGCGCCACGTCGATGACCGCTTCCAATTGATCGCTGTTGATCCGCCCGAGCTCGAGTAGCCTGTCGCCGATCGAGCCGCCCTTGGCGCGCTGAAGATCGCGCGCGGCGCCCAGATCGTCAGGGGTTACCAGATCGAGCGCGACCAGAATGTCGCCGATGAACATGACCGCCCTCCACTAACGCCTTGGCGTTCCGATGTCCGGCGCGGCCGACCGCCTGTCGACGGAGAATCCTCGCCGCGCCCCGCTCCGACCTATCACGGAAGGGCGCCCGGCGCCCAGTGAGACCTCAGGTCGCGGACCAGACGCCCAGCTCGTTGCCGGAGGGATCCTGGAAGTGGAACCGCCGGCCGCCCGGGAAGGACTGAATCTCGCGGGTGATGGTCCCACCGGCCGCCTTCACCTTGGCCAGCATCGCCTCGAGATCCCGCGCATACAGAATGACCAATGGCTTGCGGCGCCCATCCTCGGCGTTGAAGCCGCCGTCCGTCCCCTCGCCCTCGAAGGCGGCGTAGTCCGGCCCATAGTCGGTGAATGTCCACCCGAACGCGGCCCCATAGAAAGCCTTTGTCGCCGCAAGGTCGGTCCCAGGAAACTCGACATAGTCGATCTTGCCGTCGGCGCGCATGGGTCTTCCTCTCAGACGGTTCGTTATTTGTTCACGGCCGGGGCGCGCCGTCAATCCGGCGTTGATCTTGAACCGTTCACGGTTGACACTGTTCACCTATCGCCAGGGAGAGACGTGCGTGGCCGACGGCAACATCACTAAGGACCAAGTCTATCGGGCGGTCGCCCCTGATGATTTCGAGGCTATGCTGGAGCTCGATCGCTATGGCCAGCGCTCGAGTGCGTTCGACAAGATCATCAGCGCCACCCACGATCATTTCTGGGATCCGCTCGATCCGCGCTACATCGATTTCGACGAGCCGTTCGACCTTGAGACCGTGGCCATGGTTCCCGAGCACCACGTGTTGGCCATGCGCGTCCCCTACGTCTCCGAATTCTTCAGCGACCCCAAGGCGCGGATCGGCTTCATCAACGAGATGCAGCGCTGGGGCTTTTCCTCGATCCTGCACGGCGAACAGGGGGCGCTGAACCTTTCGGCCAGCCTCTGCCATGTGCTGTGGGACCAAGGGGCGCAGGAATACGCCGCCAACCAGACCCGCGAGGAGGCCAGGCACGTCACTGCGTTCGCCAAGTACATCCATTCGCGCTGGGGCCGGCCGACCGAATGCGGCGCCGCGCTCAAGGCGCTCTTGATCGAGATCATCGAGGCCCCGGAGGTGTACAAGAAGATCGTCGGCATGCAGATGCTGGTCGAGGGCCTGGCCATGGGCGCCTTCGCCAACGGCTATCGCTACAACGCCGATCCGGTGGCCAGGAAGCTGTTCCAGCTGGTGATGACCGACGAGGCCTTCCACCACAAGTTCGGGAAGATCTGGGCCGACCGCACCGTGCCGATGCTGAGCCAGGCCGAGCGCGACCTGGTGGAGGACTGGGCGGCGCACTGCTTCCAGTCGCTGCTGTTCAACCAGGCCGGCCCGATGCAGCACGTGCCGGTCTACGAGCGCTTCGGCCTCGATCCCCAGCGAGTGCTGGACGGCATGCAGGAAATGCGCGCCAACCGCGATCCGAACCGCAAGATGAAGGGCGAGACCAACGCCTTCCGGGTGATGATCAAGACCCTGCTCCAGGGCCACATCATCACTGAGCGCACGCGGGCCTACTACGCCGCCTATGTCGACATGGAGGAGCTGGCCGCCGAGGGCGAAACCATGCCCGGCGAGGCCATCGCCGCCGACGGCATCCGCTATCTGCAGGCGATCAACTTCAAGGACGCCGCCAGGCGCGCGCCGGCTCTGGCGGGCGTGCAGTGAGGTCTCTGCTTCTGCTCCTGGCGCTGGCGGCCTGCTCGCCGACGCCCGTGCATCAGGTCACCACCGCGCCGAAGGTCGCGCCTTCGCCGCCCCCCCCTCCGCCGCCGCCGGCCAAGAAGGCTACGATGATCTGCCGCAACAGCCAGACCGGGGCCAAGGCCGAGTGCGGCACGCCCAACGCGGTCATGGTCGGGATCAAGACCGAGTAGCCGGCCCTGGGTCCAGGCTGTCGCGCCTTGCGCTCCGCCGGGATGACGCATTTTTCATCAATCGTGACGCAGGCGTCATTTTTCTTGACGCCCGGTCGCGCGCGGGTAGACTGACCGACGATAACCCACCGCTGGAGATTTCATCGTGGCCGACGGCAACATCACCAAGGACGCCATGTACGACGCCGTGGCTCCGGACGATTTCGAAGCCATGCTGACCCTCGATCGCTATGGCCAGCGCTCGACCGCGTTCGACAAGATCATCAGCGCCACCCACGATCATTTCTGGGATCCGCTCGATCCCAAGTACATCGACTTCAACGAGCCCTGGGACATGATGAACGATCCCCTGGTGCCCGAAGACCTCAACATCGCCCTGCAGACGGAGTACGTCTCCAACCACCTCAAGGACCCCTCGCTGCGCGCCCAGTTCGTCAACAAGGCGCTGCTGCGCAGCTTCTCCTCGATCCTGCACGGCGAGCAGGGGGCGTTGAACCTCTCGGCCAGCCTGTGCCACGTCCTCTACGACCAGGGGGCGCAGGAGTACGCCGCCAACCAGACCCGCGAGGAGGCTAGGCACGTCACCGCCTTCGCCCGCTACATCAAGGCCCGCTGGGGCCGGCCGGTGGAATGCAGCAAGGTGCTCAAAGACCTTCTGGTGGAGATCATCTCCGCGCCCGAGGTATACAAGAAGATCATCGGCATGCAGATGCTGGTCGAGGGTCTGGCCATGGGGGCCTTCGCCACCTTCTTCCAGAAGCTCAACGATCCGCTTGGCCGCAAATTGATGCAGCTGGTGATGACCGATGAGGCCTTCCACCACAAGTTCGGGAAAATCTGGGCCGATCGCACCGTGCCAAAGCTCACGGCCGAGGAGCACGCCATCGTCGAGGACTGGGCGGCGCACTGCTTCCAGAGCGTGCTCTTCAACCTCGTCTCGCCCTCGGAGCAGCGCGACCTCTACGCCGAGTTCGGTCTCGATCCCGACAAGGTGCTGGAAGAGATCCAGAAGCTGGCCACCGACGAGGCCCGGCGCGAGGACATGAAGGAGGCCACCAACATCTTCCGGGTGCTGATCAAGACCTTGCTCAACGCCGGCATCATCACCGATCGCACGCGCGCCTTCTATGGCATGTATGTGGACATGGACGAGCTGAAGTCGGAAGGTGATCGAATGGTCGGCGACGATATCGCCGAAGAGGGCATCGCCTATCTCAAGACGATCAACTTCCGCGATCGCGCTCTCGCGCTGGCCGCCGAATAGCCGGGTGAGATCGACGGTTCTGGCGGCGCTCAGCGCCGCCGCCGGCGTCGTTTATGCGCTCGGCGCTGGGGCGAGCGAACCTGGCAAACCGGTCGATCCGGCGATGTTCTCCGGCCGCTGGTACCAGCTCGGCCGGATGGGCGCCGATGCTCCCCGCCCCTGCCCGGCGGCCACCGAAGACTTCGCCAGCGGCGGCCGTGGCGTGAACGTCACCGTCATCTGCCACCCCGCCGGCGGCGGCGGGGACACCTACCACGGCCGGCTGGCGATCATCCCAGGCTCGGCTGACGCCAAGTTCAAGCTCCAGTTCTTCGGCGGCCTGGTGAGCCGGGAATACTGGACGATGAACCACGCCGGCGAGTGGGCGCTGACCATGACCCCCGGCGGCCGCACCCTCTATCTGATGGCCCGCCACCCGGCGCTGGCGGCCAGCGAACGCGCCGCCGCGGTGGCCGCCATCCGCGCCCTGGGCTTCGATCCGGCCGGCATGCGGCCCTGAGCGGAGAGGCGGGCCAGCCGGCCCAAGGGAACCACCAGGGCGACCGTGGGTTTGCCTCTGCCGGGCGGGAGGGCCAAGGGACGTCCGTGCGCCACGCCATCGCCATCGGCTGTGCTTTCGCAATCCTGGCCGCCGCCGGTCGCGCCGGCGCCGCGGCGCCGAGGCCGATCAAGAGCGTCGGCCTCAATCTCTATACTGGGCGCTGGTACCAGGTCGGCCAGATCGTCAAGACCAACAACCATCCGTGCCCAGGGGGAACCGACGACTTCGCGCCCAATGCCAACGGCCGCCTGACGGTGACCATCGCCTGCCGCTCCGGGCGGCGGATCAGCGCCGGCGTCACCATCCTGCCAGGCTCGGGCAACACCCGATTCCGAATGAGTTTCTTCGGTGGTCTGATCCGCCAGGAATATTGGTTGCTCAACTACGCGACCGATCAATCCTGGGCGCTGATGGCGACCCCGGGTGGAAACTATCTCTGGTTGCTGGCCAGGCGCCCGACCCTGGATCCGGCCACGCGCGCGCGGGCGCTCGCCAGCATCAAGGCGCTTGGCTATGACCCCGCGCGGCTGACGCCGTCGCAGTGAGGTTCGATTTCTGTGCACGGCCTGTGGACAACCGCCGAGAATCCGCCGGCGCCTACTTGTCCTGATCAAAATTCTGGAACAGCATTCAACCGTCGAGCGACACGGTGATACTCTGCCTGCCGTAGCAGCCGACAAGGTTCTTAAATCGTCGAGCAATCGACGACAAGAATCGAGAAGGCTGAGTTATGTAGGGTTCCTGGCAGGCCCTACCTCGATATTGGCCGCGGGAGTTTCGGCTCCCGCGGCTATTCTTTTGCGTTGACGCGGAACGGAACCGGAACGAGAGTGGCGGGGTGTCGTCCGATGCCGTCATCCTCGCCTTTTCGCGTCCCGAGACCACCAGCGCAGTGACCCGCGGCGCGGCGCGGCTGATGGCGGCCCTCGGCCTCTCCCCGCTGCTCGAGGTCGGCCTGCCCAACGGTCGGCGGGCCGACATCATGGCCCTGGGACCGAAGGGTGAGATCGTCATCGTCGAGGTGAAGTCGGGCTTGGAGGACTTCAGGACCGACCGCAAATGGGGCGAGTATCTGCCGTTCTGCGACGCCTTCTACTTCGCGGTCGGGCCGGAGTTTCCCGGCGACGCCCTGCCTGCCGAGCCCGGCCTGATCGTCGCCGACGCTTTCGACGGCGCGGTGGTGCGGGAAGCGCCGGCGAGCCCGCTGGCGCCAGCCAGACGCAAGGCCCTGACCATCGCCTTCGCCAGGCTGGCGGCCATGCGCTGCCTCGCCGCCGCCACTTTGCTCTAGCGCGGGGCGCGCTTGGAGAGGATGCGCTGAAGGGTGCGGCGGTGCATGTTGAGCCGGCGGGCGGTCTCCGAGACGTTGCAGCCGCACAACTGATAGACGCGCTGAATATGCTCCCAGCGCACCCGATCGGCGCTCATCGGGTTTTCTGGCGGCACCGGCGCTCCACCCTCGGCGGCCAGCAAGGCGGTGACAACGTTGTCGGCGTCGGCCGGCTTGGAGAGATAATCGACCACCCCGGCCTTCACCGCCGCCACGGCGGTGGCGATATTGCCATAGCCGGTGAGCATGATGATGCGCGCGTCGGGCCTGGCTTCACGCAGCACCTCGACGACGCTGAGGCCGGACCCGTCCTCCAGGCGCATGTCGAGGACGGCGAAAGCCGGCGGCGCCGCGCGCACGGCCGCCACCGCCTCCTCGACCGACTCGGCCAGGGTGGTGACAAAGCCACGCGCCTCCAGCGCCCGGCCCAGGCGATTGCGCAGCACGGCGTCGTCATCGAGCAGCAGCAAGGTCCGGTCCGGCGCATTGGCCAGAGCGGGATGGACATCGGTCATGGCGTCGCGGTTCCGGCCAAGCCTGCCTCGGCCGAGGGTTAGAGATGAATCGAGTCGCAAAAATGTCTGCCTGCGGCCTTCCTGGCAAGAGCGTCAGGCGGCCGCCTCGATGGCGCTGCGCAGCCAGCGGGCGCTGACGCTGGCCCCGCGCCGACGGCC
This sequence comes from Caulobacteraceae bacterium, assembly GCA_035999625.1. Classification (GTDB taxonomy): domain Bacteria; phylum Pseudomonadota; class Alphaproteobacteria; order Caulobacterales; family Caulobacteraceae; genus Acaudatibacter. Next base: position 25,182 of record DASYGN010000112.1, read on the forward strand.
GTTGCGGAAGGCGACCGTGGCCCCGGTTCGCTCGAGCAGGGTCTTGGCGATGAAGAAGCCAAGGCCCATGCCGACATGGCCGGTGCGCGAGCCCTCCGCGCCGGGGCGGGTGGTCACGTACGGGTCGCCCAGCCGGTCGATGATCTCGGAGGCGAATCCCGGCCCGTCGTCGACCACTTCCAGGGTGATCGAGCGGGCGTCGTACTTGGCCGTCACCTGGATATCGGCTTTGGCGAAATCGAAGGCGTTCTCGACGATGGCGCCGAGGGCGTGGAAGATCTCCGTCCGTCGCCAGATGACCGGCGCGCTCGCCGCGCCGACGCCGGTCACGGTGGCGCGCACCCGGATCTCGGGATCGCCGTCGTAGGGCGCGACCACGTCCTGAAGGAAATCGGCCAGGGTCATGCGCTGGCCGACGCCGAGCGTCTCCGGCTCGTCGGTGAGGCGCTTCAGGATCCCGCGGCAGCGTTGGGCCTCGTTGATCAGCAGCCAGGCGTCTTCCCTGAGCGGCCCCTGCGGCGTCGCCCTGGCCAGCTCCTTGGCGACCACCGAGATGGTGGTCAGGGGCGTGCCGAGCTCATGGGCGGCGGCGGCGGCCAGGGCGCCGAGGGCCGAGACCCGCTGCTCGCGCGCGAGCACGGTTTCGGTGACATGCAGGGCCAGCTCCATGCGCGAGGCCCGGTTCGCCGACCAGAAGGAGAAGCCCCCGGTCACCGCCATGGCCAGCATCAAGGCCACGGCGCAGCCGCCGCGATAGAGCAGAGGCAGCTGGATCGGCTGAGGGCCGCCCCAGGGCAGGGGCATGCCGCCAAAGGCCAGAGTCAGGGACAGGGTGGCGGCGATGATGCCGATGGCCACCGCCCAGCGGGTCGGCAAGGTGGCGAAGCCGACGGTCACCGGGATGATCATCAGGATGCAGAACGGATTGGTCACCCCGCCGGTGAACAGCAGTAGGCCGGCGATCTGGGCGATGTCGAACACCAGCTGACCGCCGGCTTCCCAGGTCTTGGCCAGGCGCCGGCTGGCCGGCGAGATCATCAGCAACAGGTTGAAGAGGGCGCTGGCCCCGACGATGATCGAACAGGGCAGATAGGGCAGCGGAAAGCGCAGGACCAGGCCGACGAACAGGATGGCCAGCGCCTGGCCAACCACGCCCAAGAGCCGCAGGACAATCAGGGTGCGGGTCTTGATCCTCCCCACGCCCAGGCCCGGAACTTGCGCCGGGTCTCCCGCCGGCGTATCGCCAGGCAGGCCGCGCAGCTGGAAATGGGGAACCCCGCTGGCGACCTGTGCTGAATCGATGGTCGTGGACGCCATGCGGCTGGGGTCCCCAATGTCCCGTCAAGGCGACCCGCGGAGCTGAATGCGCCCCCCGTGAAGCGAACTGGTCTTATCATAGCCTGCGCCGTCCTGGCCATCGCCGCGGTGTCCGCTGGGCTGGCCTGGCGCGGCGTTTCCCGGCCCCATTCGCCGGCGCCCTCGGCGATCGGCGGACCGTTCCATCTGACCGACGACAACGGACGCGGGATCGATCAGAGCATCCTCGCGGGCAAATGGAGCGTGGTCTACTTCGGCTACACCTTCTGCCCCGACGTCTGTCCGACCACCCTGGCCGCCCTGGGGCAGGCGATCCCGCGCCTTGGAACCAGGGCCAGCGACGTCCAGGTGGTGTTCATCACCGTCGATCCCGGACGCGACACGCCGACACAGCTCAAGGCCTATCTCGCCAGTCCCTCGTTTCCACCCGACACCGTGGGCCTGACCGGTTCGGCGGCCGCCATCAAAGCCGTGGCCGGCGAATACCATGTCTATTACGCCCGCCACGGGAGCGGCGAGGACTACAGCGTCGACCACACCTCGATCCTCTACCTGATGGACCCCAAGGGAAGGTTCGTGCAGCCGATCGCGGTGGGGCCGCCCGCGGCCATGGCGGCGCAGATCAGCAGCGCCATGGCCAGCGGCTAGTGGAACGAATCTGACATTCGCTACCCGCTCGACATCGCCCTTGGAGCGAATGTCGGATTCAAAGTTCCACTAGAAACTCAAACAGTTGCTAGTGGTCTTCTGGTTTCCGACATTTGTCCGGTGTGTGGTATCGGGCGGGAATCAAATGTCGGAAACGGACCACTAGCGCGGCGACTGGACTTGGGCGGCGAACGCCCACCATATAGGTTTTGCTGCTGTTCAGAGGTCGCATGCTCTACGCGCTGCACGAAACCGCCTACCGGAGCGCCTTGCCGATGCGCATGGCGGCCGAGTTCACCCGCGATTTCTGGCGCTCGCCGTTCAACCCCGCCGCGGCGACCAAATTCGCGCGCACCTTGTCGGCCTCGGCCGACCTCACCGCCAGCCTCACGCGGCGCTACTTCAAGCCGGCCTGGGACATCGAGACGGTGAACATCAACGGCCAAAACGTCGGCGTCCGCTGTGAGACGGTCTGGCGTTCGCCCTGGGTCCGGCTGCGCCGCTTCAGCCGCGAAAGCGACGATCTGAGGCGCGCGGGAGCCCGGCTCGACAGCCCGGCGGTGCTGATCGTCGCGCCGCTTTCCGGTCACTTCGCCACCTTGCTGCGCGGGACGGTGAAGACCTTCCTCACCGACCACGATGTCTATGTGACCGACTGGGTCAACGCCCGCGACGTCTCAATCCTCGAGGGACGGTTCGACTTCCACGACTATATCGACACGGTAATCGACATTCTGGGCGAGATCGGCCGGCGCGCCCACATCGTGGCGGTTTGCCAGCCAGGCCCACCGGCGCTGGCCGCCGCGGCGCTGATGGCGCAGAGCGATGATCCGCTGCGTCCGGCGAGCATCACCTTGATGGGATCGCCGATCGATGCGCGCCTGTCGCCGACGGCGACCAATCTCTTGGCGCAAGAGCGGCCGTTCACCTGGTTCCAGTCGCACATGATCTACACCGTGCCCCCGCCCTACGCCGGGGCGCTGCGCCGGGTCTATCCGGGTTTCGTTCAGCTGTTCAGCTTCATGTCGATGAACCTCGAGGCCCACCAGAGCGCCCACTGGCGATATTTCACCGATCTGGTGAAGGGCGATGGCGACTCGGCTGAAAAGCACCGCGAGTTCTATGACGAATACCTTTCGGTTCTCGACCTGTCGGAGGAGTTCTATCTGCAGACGGTGGACGAGGTGTTCCAGCGCCACCTGCTGCCCAAGGGAGAGATGATCCATCACGGCCAGCCGGTCGAGCCGGCGGCGCTGACCGACATCGCTCTGATGACCGTCGAAGGCGAGCGCGACGACATTTCCGGCGTCGGCCAGACGCAGGCGGCCCACGCCCTGTGCGTCAATGTGCCGGACGCCTGGCGCGAACTGCTCGTCCAGGCAGGCGTCGGCCACTATGGCGTGTTCAACGGGCGTCGATTCATCGAGGACATCTACCCCCGGGTGCGCCAGTTCATCGCCGCCCGGGAAGCACGCCTGTGACCAGGGCGTTGGGCCTGGTGGCGCCGAGGCTCGCCGATGGGCAGAGCGTGGAAATCGATGGCTTGCAGCTTCGCCTGAGGGTCAATCCCAGATCGCGCCGACTGTCGGTCCGCGTCGATGCGCGCACCGGCGAGGCCGTGGCGAGCGCGCCTTCGGTCCGCCGGCTGGCCGACGCCATCGCCTTCGCCCGCATCCGGCGCGACTGGCTGGCCGGGCGGCTGGAACGGCGCGCGGCGGCGCCGGCCCTCGAGGACGGCGGGGTGATCAAACTCTTCGGTGCTCCCCACCGGTTGCAGGCCGACGGACGGCGCCCGCGCCTCGAGGCCGGACTGCTGCGCGGCTGCGGCCAGGGCGCGGTCGACCCGCAGCTGGTGGCGCGCGGCGTGCGCGGCCTGGCCCTGGAGGTTTTCGACCGCCGCGTGGGCGTCCACTGTGCGCGTCTGGACGCGCCAAGGCCAAAGGTCCTGGCGTCGGATCCCGGCTCGCGCTGGGGATCATGCGCGGTGGCCCGCGACGGGAGCGGATCGATCCGCCTTTCCTGGCGCCTGGCCTTGGCCCCGTTCGAGGTCGCCGATTACGTCGTCGCCCACGAATGCGCCCATCTGCGGGAAGGCAACCATGGCCCCAGGTTCTGGGCCCTGGTGCGCGAGCTGATCGGTGATCCCGCCCCGCATCGGGCCTGGTTGCGCGCCGAGGGCCCGAAGCTGCAGGCCTTCGCCAGGCGCGCCCCATGAGGGATGATGTCGGAGGCGCGCGTCCCGCCCTCAGCGTCGAGGGCCTGACCAAGCGCTACGGCGCGTTCACCGCCGTCGACGATCTCAGCTTCACCCTGCGGGCGGGCGATATCCTCGGGTTCCTGGGACCCAACGGGGCCGGCAAGACCACCACCGTGCGCATGATCCTGGGGCTGGTCGTGCCCACCGCCGGGCGGATCAATCTGCTCGGCGAGGACGATCCGGCCAAGGTGCGCGACAAGATCGGCTTCCTGCCCGAGGAGCGCGGGCTCTACCGGCGCATGACCCCGGTGCAGGCGATCGGCTTCCTCGCCAGCCTCAAGGGCCTCTCCACCGCCGAAGGTCGCCGCCGGGGGCGCGAACTGCTCATCGCCCACGGCATGGAGGACGTGCTGACGCGGCCGATCAAGTCGCTCAGCAAGGGCATGGCCCAGAAGGTGCAGATTCTCTCCACCCTGGCGCACGGGCCGGATTTGGTGATCCTAGACGAACCGTTCTCCGGCCTCGATCCGGCCAATCAGCAGGCGCTCGAGGATCTCATCCGCGGCGTGGCCCGCGACGGCGCGACGGTGATCTTCTCCACCCATGTGATGCAGCACGCCGAGCGCCTGTGCGACCAGGTGCTGCTGATGGCCAACGGCCGCAAGGTGTTCGACGGCACGGTGGAGGCCGCCAGGACCGCCGCTCCCCGGACCCTGGTGCTGGAAGGCCGGTTCGACCCGGCGGCGCTCGCCGACCTGCCCGGAATCGCCGATGTCTCGACCGCGCCCATCGAGGACGGAGCGGTGCGCGTCATCCTCGCCTTGAAGAAGGGCGCGCCGGCCCAGGACGCTTTGCGCGAGGCATTCACCAAGGGTCTCGACATCCTGCGTTTCGAACTGCGTGAGCCGCACCTGCACGACGCCTTCCTGGTGCTCACCAACGGCGGCGGCGGCGAGGGAGAGGCATGATCAAGCTGCTGCGCATCGCCCGGCGTGAGTATCTGGCCTACGTGCGCACGCCGGGCTTCTGGCTCTCGTTGCTGCTCCTGCCGGTGGGCCTTTCGACCATCGTCCTGGTGCCGATGGTGATGAACCGCTCCTCGCCGACGCCGATCGTCACCGTGGTTGATTTCACGCCGTTCGGACTCACCGCCGTGGTGCGGCGGACTCTCGCCGAACACGGACCGGGCGGTCGGCCGCGGGCCATCGTCGTCCCGCCGCCAGAGGCTTTCCCAGCCGACGCGGCCCAGCTTCGCGGGCGGCTGTCACCCTATCTGCAGGGCGCGCGGACGCTGCCGGGCGGGCGAGGCCTCGACGCCGCGGTGATCATCCGGCCGGCCGGCGAGAGCGTGGCCATCGATTACTGGAGCCGCAACGTCACCGAGGGCGGCCTGGAAGACACCGTCGGCAATGCCATCACCGCCCAGATGCGGCGGATTCGCTTGCAGCATCTGGGCGTCGACCAGGCCACGCTCGCGCGGGTCGACGCCTCCAACCCGGTGGTCAACTTCTATTCGCCCAAGGCGGCGGCGGGCAAAGTCTCCCTGGCCGACCGCCTGCCCGGCCTGGCCGGCCTGGCCATGGGCATGCTGCTGTGGATGGTGGTGCTCACCGGCGCCGGCATGCTGCTAAACAGCGTCATGGAGGAGAAGACCAGCCGGATCATCGAGGTGCTGCTGTCCTCGGCCTCGGTGCCGGAGATCATGGGCGGCAAGATCCTCGGCGTGGCCTGCGTCACCGGCACCATCCTCGCCTTCTGGATGTCGATCGCCGCGGTGCTGCTCACCCTGCGCTCGCCCGATCTGGCCGGAGCCATGGCCGGCGTTTTCCTCGACCACGCGCGCTGGGCCTATTTCGCCCTCTACTTCCTCGGTGGCTATCTGATGTTCGCCACCCTCTACGTGACCATCGGCGCCTTTTGCGAGACCAGCCGCGAGGCGCAGACGCTGCTTGGGCCGATGATGATCATCATGTCCATCCCGCCCCTGTTTATGAGCCAGGCCATCGCCCATCCCGACGCGCCGCTGATGCGCACCCTGAGCTGGGTGCCGCTGTTCACCCCGTTCATGATGGCCGCGCGGGCGGCCAACGAGCCGCCGTTGTGGGAAGTGGCCGCGACCGCGGCGCTGATGTTCGGGGTGACGGCGCTGGAGCTGTGGGTGGCGGTGCCGGCGTTCAAATCCGGCGCCCTGGCCACCGGACGGTTCGACCTGCGCCTGTTCTTCACCAGCCTGGCGCGACGTCAAGCGCCTTAGGCCTAATCCGGCTGCGGTCCCTGGTCGGCGACGGGCGGCGGCGGGGTCAATTCCGGCGGCTGATCGAGTTCCGGCGGAGCTTCCATGTCCGGCCCGGCGCCAAGACCGCTCAGCGCCTGATCGATGGCGTCGGGGGCTTCGGGCGGCAACGGCGTCCCGCCGGGAATCGGCTGCACCTGAAGCCTCGGCAGCGCCTGGGCCATGTAGGCGCGCCAGATCTGCGCCGGAGCGCCGCCGCCGGTCACCCGGCGCATCGGCGTCGCGTCGTCACGCCCGACCCACACCGCGGTGGTGAAGCCGCCGGTGAAACCGATGAACCAGGCGTCCTTGTAGTCGCTGGTGGTGCCGGTCTTGCCGGCGAGGTCGTAGCCGCCGATGCGCGCCCTGGCGCCGGTGCCGGAGACCATCACCTGGCGCAGCATCTCGTCCATTTCCGGCAGCGCCGGCGCGCTGACCACGGCGATCTTCTGGCTGGCCGCCATGTCGTGCTGGTAGAGCACCTTGCCGGCGGCGGTGCGGATGCGCTCCACGCCATAGGCGTCGACCTTGAAGCCGCCGTTGGCGAAGACGTCATAGGCCTCGGCCATCTCCAGGGGGCTGACGTCGACCGCGCCGAGCGCCATCGACGGCTGCAGCTGGATCGGCGAGACGATGCCCAGACGATGGGCGGTCTGGGCGACCTGGGCGGTGCCAAGCTCATTGGCCAGGCGGGCGGCGACGGTATTGATCGACTGCGCCAGGGCCGTCTCCAGGCTGATCCGGCCGAGGTAGCGGCCGGTGTAGTTGCGCGGCGTCCATTTGCCGATGGTGATCGGCGCATCGACGATCTGCTCGGAGGGCGTGTGGCCGGCCTCCATGGCGGTCAGATAGACGAACGGCTTCCACGCCGAACCGGCCTGGCGGCGGGCCTGGCTGACGCGATCGAACTGGCTCTTGGAATAGTCGGTCCCGCCGACGTAGGCGCGGATCCGCCCCTGGCCGTCGACCGAGATCAGGGCCCCTTGCGCCACCCCCTCGCCAGCGTGGGCGGCGACGCCGGCGCGCACGGCCTGCTCGGCCGCCGCCTGGATCGGCAGATCGAGCGTGGTCTCGACCACCAGGTCCTCGGTCGGTTCGCCGACCAGGGAGCGGACCTGGGCATCGAGCATGTCGACGAAGTACTGGCCGCGCTGATCGGCCAGAGTGGCCGAGACCCGCACCGGCTCGCGGAAGGCGGCGTCGCGCTCCTCGGGCGTGATGGCGCCGGTTTCGACCATCTCGTCGAGCACCATGGTCGCGCGCCTGGCCGCCCGGTCGCTGTTGGCGGCGGGATTGTAGCGGGTCGGGCCCTTCATGGTCGCCGCCAGCAGGGCCGCTTCGCCCAGGGTCAGATTCGATGCCGGCTTGTTGAAATAGCGCTGGGCGGCGGCCTCGATGCCATAGGCCCCACCGCCGAAGTTCACCCGGTTTAGGTAGAGGGCGAGGATCTGCTTCTTGGAGAAGTGCATCTCCAGCCACACCGCCAGGATCAGCTCCTGGACCTTGCGGCGATAGGTCTGGGCCGGGGTGAGGAAAAGGTTGCGGGCCAGCTGCTGGGTGATGGTTGAGCCACCACGCAGGGTGCCGTGCGGATGGCCGAGGTTGTAGATTTCAGAGCGGAACATGCCCCAGGGGTTGAACCCGAAGTGGTGGTAGAACTGGCGGTCCTCAACCGCGACGAATGCCGCCGGAACGTAGGCCGGCAGGGCGTCGATGTTGGCCGGCGGCGAATACTGGCTGCCGCGCACGGCGATCACCGAACCGGAGCGGTCGAGATAGGTGATCGAGGGCTGGCGGTGGACCTCGTAGAGCTTGGAGGTGTCCGGCAGGTCGCGGGCGAAGACGGCCAGGAAGCCGGCCAGGAAAATCAGCGCCCAGACGCCGAGCACCAGGCCCCAGTAGATCGTCCCGCCGAGAAACGAACGCCGCCGGCGGGGCGGGGGCGGAGAACCGCCGTCAGCAGGGTTGGCCATCGGTCGTCCTTTTAACCCGCCGGGCGATGCGCCTCCAGGGTTGAGGAAGACTTAAGAGGTGATGCCCTCCCCCATCGAGGGGGAGGAGGCAGGGCTAAATGTCCACCGCCGCATCGAGGGCGTTTTCCTGGATGAACTCGCGCCGGGGCTCGACCAGATCGCCCATCAGCCGGGTGAACATGTCGTCGGCGTCGTCGGCGTGGTCGACCTTGACCTGGAGCAGGGTGCGGGCGTTGTGGTCGAGGGTGGTCTCCCACAGCTGGTCGGGATTCATTTCGCCAAGGCCCTTGTAGCGCTGCACGGTGAGACCACGGCGGCCGGCCTCGAACACCGCCGACACCAGATCCAGCGGCCCGCGCACACTCGAGGCGCGCTCACGCCGCCTGAAGGTGGCGGGAGCGGAAAACGGCTCGGCGAGCTTTTGGGCCCGTTCGGCCAGGCGACGAGCATCGGCCGAATGAAGGGTCTGGCCATCGATGACAATCTGCTCAGTGACTCCGCGCTTGATGCGCGAAAACACATAGCCACCGCCATCGGCGGGTTTGCCCTCCCAGGCCCCGTCGCCCTCCTCGGCGTAGAGATCGAGGCGCTTGGCGGCTATGGCGGCGTCGCCGCCGCCGCCGAACAGGCCCGCCAGGGCGCACTGCTCGATGGCGAAGGCCGGTGACCGCGCCGACAGGCGCTCGATGCTGGCCTTGGCCTGGCGGCAGGCCTGGACCAGCTGGGCGAGGTCGCGGCCGGTCATGCGCTCGCCCGAGGCGAGATCCAATTCGCCGCCGTCGAGGCCTTCCTCGACCAGGAAGGCTTCCATGGCCGGATCGTCCTTGAGGTAACGGAAGGATTTGCCCTTGCTCGCCTTATAGAGCGGCGGCTGGGCGATATAGAGATAGCCGCGTTCGATCACCTCCGGCATCTGACGATAGAAGAAGGTCAGCAGCAGGGTGCGGATGTGAGCGCCGTCGACATCGGCGTCGGTCATCACCACGATGCGGTGATAGCGGATCTTTTCGACGTTGAAGTCCTCGCGGCCAATCCCGGCCCCGAGAGCGGTGATCAGGGCGCCGATCTGCTCCGAGCCCAGCATCTTGTCGAACCTGGCCCGCTCGACGTTGAGAATCTTGCCGCGCAGGGGGAGGATGGCCTGGTTCTCGCGGTTGCGCGCCTGTTTGGCCGAACCCCCGGCGGAATCCCCCTCGACCAGAAACAGTTCCGACTTGGCCGGATCGCGCTCCTGGCAGTCAGCCAGCTTGCCAGGCAGCGAGGAGAAATCGAGGGCGGATTTGCGCCGGGTCAGCTCGCGCGCCTTGCGCGCCGCCTCGCGGGCGGCGGCCGCCTCGGCGATCTTTTGCACAATGAGCCGCGCTTCGGTGGGATGTTCCTCGAACCATTGCGAAAGGCCCTCGCCGACCAGGCCCTCGACCACCGGCCGCACCTCGGAGGAGACCAGCTTGTCCTTGGTCTGGGAGGAGAACTTGGGATCGGGGAGCTTGACCGACAGGACGCAGGTCAGCCCTTCGCGCCCATCGTCGCCGTTCACCTGCACCTTTTCGCGCTTCGCCGCCCCCGAACTCTCGGCGTAGCCGGTGATCACCCGCGTCAGGGCGGCGCGAAAGGCCGACAGGTGGGTGCCGCCGTCGCGCTGGGGGATGTTGTTGGTGAAGCACAGCATGGTCTCGTGGTAGCCGTCGTTCCACCACAGGCTGAGATCGATCTCGACCTTGTCGCGGCGGCCGCGGATGACCAGCGGCGTCTTCAACAGCGGCGTCTTGGCCTTGTCGAGATAGCGCACGAACGCCTCGACCCCGCCGTCGTAGTGCAACGTCTCGTCGAAGGGGTCGGCATCGCGCAGATCGCGCAGGACGATCTCGACCCCGGAGTTCAGGAACGCCAGTTCGCGCAGACGGTGCTCGAGGGTTTTGCGGTCGAAATCAATGTGGGCGAAGGTCGCCAATGAGGGCAGGAAGGTGACCTCGGTGCCGGTGCGCGGCGCGCCGCCGCGCCCGATCGGCGCCTGGCCGGTAACCGCCAGCGGCGAGACGGTGTCGCCACCCGCAAAGCGCATCTCGTGCGCCAGGCCCTCGCGATAAATCTTGAGCGCCAGCCAGTCGGAAAGGGCGTTGACCACTGAAACGCCCACGCCATGCAGGCCGCCGGACACCTTGTAGGAGTTCTGGTCGAATTTCCCCCCAGCATGGAGCTGAGTCATGATCACTTCGGCGGCGGAAACGCCTTCGCCCTCGTGGATGTCGGTGGGAATGCCGCGCCCGTCGTCGGTGACCGTGCATGAGCCATCGGCGTTCAGGATCACCTCGATGCGCTGCGCGTAGCCGGCCAGGGCCTCGTCGATGGCGTTGTCGACCACCTCGTAGACCATGTGATGCAAGCCGGTGCCATCATCGGTGTCGCCGATGTACATGCCCGGGCGCTTGCGCACCGCTTCAAGGCCCTTGAGAACCTTGATCGAGTCGGCCCCGTAGCCGTTCTCGACCGGGACATCTTCGGGGGTTTCGTCAGTCATCCATCATCCTACGACCGCCAAGCTCGACGCCTCGACCCGGATCCCGAGCGCCCGGCCGTGCAGCGCGTCGAACAGAGACGCGTCCGTGCCGGTGAGGAAAGCCTGCAGCGACAAAGTTTCGATTTCGTCGAACAATGCCGCCCGGCGAACCTGATCCAGATGGGCGGCCACCTCGTCGAGAAGTAATATAGGATTCGGCGCGTCGATTGCACGGGAAAGACGCCCCGCCTGGGCGAGAATCAGATTGAGGATCAAGGCCTTCTGCTCCCCGGTCGAGCACTCGCCGGCTGGCCGCCCTGACGCGTGGTCGATGACCGCCAGATCCGAGCGGTGCGGGCCGCGCAGCGCCCTTCCGGCGGCGGCGTCGCGCGAGCGTCCCTCGGCGAGGGCTTCGGCGAGACGCGATTCGATCTCGCCCGCCGCGACGCCGGCAAGCGCCATCGCCTCCCAGTCGCCATCGAGGCCGATCTCGGCGCGTGGAAATGGCCCTTCGGGGCGGGTCGCGATCTCCACCGCCAGGGCCTCGATGGTCCCGGCCCTGGCCATCGCCACCAACGCGCCGGCCCTCGCCGCCTGGGTTTCGATCGCCGCCAGCCAGGCCCGATCGAAGGCGCCGCCGGCGAGCAGCCGGATGCGCTCGCGCAGCGCCCGCTCGTAGAGAGTGACCTGGAAGGCGTGGTCGGGCTGGGCGGAAAACACCAGCCGGTCGAGGAACCGGCGACGTTCGGAAGCGGACCCGGAAAACAGCCGGTCGAGCGCCGGCGTAAGCCACAGCGGGCGAATGTAGTCGGCGAACGCGGCCACGCTCGCGCTCTGACCGTCGAGTCTCGCCGCGCGCCTGGAGCCGCCGGCTTCCTGGACGCCGACGCCGAGGCGCAGGGTGCGCTCGGCGGCGGCGATCTCGGCGCTGACCGCCCAGGCGCGCGGCTCGGCGCTCGGCGAGACCTTGCGCCCGACCTCGGCGGCGGTCGCGCCGCGCAAGCCTCGCCCGGGCGAGAACTGGCTGATGGCTTCGAGGAGGTTGGTCTTGCCCGCGCCGTTGGGCCCGAACAGGAAACACGAACGCCCCTCGGTCTCCAGGCTGGCCTGCGCGTAGGAGCGATAATCGGTCAGCGTCAGGCGCCGGATGCGCGAGCGCATGACGCTGTGGATGGCCCTCAGGCCCTCAGGGGCATGAGGACGTACTGCACGCCGACGTCGGTGGGATCGAGCACCAGCACCGGATCCAGGAGGGTGGCCGCCGCGGCGCGTTCGACAAACCGAAACTCGGCCGTCTCGCCACTGATCTGGGCGGTGACGTCCATCAGGTAGCGAGCGTTGAAGCCGATCTCGAAGGGCTCGCCATCGTAGTCGACCTCGAGTTCCTCGACCGCCTGGCCGGTCTCCATGTTGCGCACCGTGAGGATCACCCGGCCCTGCTCGACCGAGAGCTTCACCGAGCGGCTCTTCTCCGAGGAAATGGTGGCCACGCGATCGACGGCGGCGGCGAAGAGGGCGTTGTCGACGGTCATCACCCGGTTGTTGTCGCGCGGAATCACCCGGGTGTAGTCGGGAAACGAGCCGTCGATCACCTTGGAAGTCAAGGTTGCCGGCCCCGATTCGAAGCGGATCTTCTGCGGGCTGAGGCGCACCTCGATGTTGTCGCCGGCGTCATCGAGCAGGCGGCGCGCTTCCTGCACCGTCTTGCGGGGGACGATCACCCCGGCCGCGCCCGCCGCCCCGTCGGGCGCCGGCATCTCGGCCAGCGCCAGGCGATGGCCATCGGTGGCCACGGCGCGCAAGCGCGCGCCCTCCTCGCTGACCACCGTGTGCAGGTAGATGCCGGTGAGGTAGTAGCGCGTCTCCTCGGTGGAGATGGCGAACCGGGTCTTGTCGATCAGCCGGATGAGATCGGACGGGGCCATGGAGATGGCGCCCGACAAGCCCTCCGAGGGCATGGTCGGAAAGTCGCCGGCCGGCAGCACCGGCAGATTGACCTTGTAGCGGCCGGCCTGAACCGCGAGCCTGGGGTCGGAACCCGAAAACGACAGCGAGACCTCGGCCCCCTCCGGCAGCTTGCGCACGATCTCATAGAGGGTGTGGGCCGGAGCGGTGATCTGGCCCGGGTTCTCGACGCTGGCGGCGGCGTTGTCGGCCACCTCCATGTCCAGATCGGTGGCCGAAAAGCCGAGGCCGCCCTCGCTGGCGGTGAGCAGCACGTTGCCGAGGATCGGGATGGTGTTGCGCCGCTCGACCACGCTTTGCACATGGGTCAGGGCCTTCAGGAGCGCAGCACGTTCGATCGTCAGCTTCATCTCGCCGTCCGTTGATCGCGGCCGCGGACGGTCCCCCCGACGCGGCGCTTAAGATAAGGGACCGCGACAGTAGCCGATTTGTCGCCGCGAGAAAGGGGCGCTTCTTCCGGCTAGGCGACGGACTCCACGTCCGCCTTGGCGCCGCGCGCCGCGACCACCACCATGGCCGGGCGAACGATGCGGCCGAACAGGGCGTAGCCGTCCTGCAGCACCTCGATCACGGCCCCGGCGGGAACGGTCTCTGACGCTTGCTCGGTCATCGCCTGATGCTGATGCGGATCGAACTTCTCGCCGGCGGCGGGGGCGATGCGCTTGAGGCCATTGCGCTCGAACGCCGAGAGCAGCTCCTTCTGGGTCATCTCCAGGCCGACGGCGAGGTTCCTGGCCAGGGGATCGTCATCGCTCTTGGGGGCATGGGCGAGGGCGCGGGAGAGATTGTCGGCCACGCCCAGAAGATCGCGGGCGAATTTTTGAATCGCGTAGGCGCGCGCATCGTTGATCTCGCGCTCGGCCCGCCGACGCGTGTTCTCGGCCTCGGCGGCGTAGCGCATCGCCTGATCCTTGAGCTGGGCCACCTCGGTCTGGAGCGCCGCCAATTCATCGCCATCGGGCGATGGGGTCTGCGCGTCGTGATCGTTGGCCGGCATGGTCTCGTCGGTCATCGGTCCTCGCTTAGCCATCCATCATCCTGCCGAGCGCCCGCGCGGTGTAGTCCACTAACGGAATCACCCGGGCATAGTTCAGCCGCGCCGGCCCAATCACCCCGATCGCGCCCAGCAGCCTCTGCCGGCCGCTCATATAGGGCGCGGCGATCAGGGCGGAACCCGACAGCGAAAAAAGTCTGGTTTCGGCGCCGATGAAGATGCGCACGCCCTCGGCCCCGCGCACGCCGTCGAGGAGTTCGATCAGTTGTTCCTTGCGCTCGAGGTCCTCGAACAGCATGCGCACCCGCTCGAGGTCGGCCCCGGTTTCCGGCTCGGCCAGGAGATTGGCGCGGCCGCGCACAATCAGCGTTCGCTCGCCGCCTTCCCCGCCCCAGGCGGCGAGACCCTCCTCGATCAGGCGGGTGGCGGCGGCGTTCAATTCGCGCCTGGCGAAGGCAAGCTCGCGCCCCACCTCGGTTTTGGCTTCGGCCAGCGTTCGGCCGCGCAGCCGGGCGTTGAGGAAGTTCGAGGCCTCCTGCAGCGCCGAGGGCGTCAGGCCGACGGCGTGACGCATCAGCCGATTCTCCACCTGTCCGTCCTCGAACACCATGATCGCCAGGGCCTGGTCGGGGGCCAGGGCGACGAATTCCACATGCTTGACCCCGGCCTCGCGCACCGGAGTGACGACGATGCCGGCCCCGCCGGCCAGTCCCGAGAGGATGGCGCTGGCCTCGTTCAGCGCATCGTCAAACGAACGGCCATGGACCGAGAGCCTGGCCTCGATGTCGCGGCGGTCGGCCTCGCCGACATCCCCCACCTCGAGCAGGCCATCGACGAACAGGCGCAGGCCGGCGTGGGTGGGCGCCCGCCCGGCGCTGGCGTGGGCCGCGCCAAGCAGGCCGAGGTCGGTGAGGTCCTGCATGGTGTTGCGGATCGAGGCCGGCGACAGCGCCATGCCGCCGCGCGATAGGGTGCGCGAGCCAATCGGCTCGCCGGTTTCGAGATAGGTCTCGACGATACGGCGAAATATCTCCCTGGCCCGGGCGTCGAGCTCGGAAAGGCTGGCGCTCCGGGGCGCGATCTGGCCGGCAAACGCATTGGTCATGGACGCATCTCTCGAAGATTAGGATAAGCGCCGCCATCGTCGGCGCAAGCCGGGCAGAGGAGAGCTTGGCCATGCGTGTCTCAGGGAGGACCGCAAACGCCATGCGGACCGTGAGTCTGGAGACCGGCGTCAACCGCTACGCCGAGGGCTCGTGCCTGGTCTCATTCGGCCACACCAAGGTGCTGGTCACCGCCAGCCTGGAGGAGGGCGTGCCCCCGTTCCTGCGCGGCCGGGGGCGCGGCTGGGTGACCGCCGAATATGGCATGCTGCCGAGGTCCACCCATACCCGCGGCCGGCGAGAGGCGGCGCAAGGCAAGCAGTCGGGCCGCACCCAGGAGATTCAGCGCCTGGTTGGCCGTTCGCTGCGGGCGGTGGTCGACCTGGCGGCGCTGGGCGAGCGCCAGATCACCCTCGATTGCGATGTCATCCAGGCCGATGGGGGCACCCGCACCGCCGCGGTCACCGGCGGCTGGGTGGCGCTGAAACTGGCTATCCGACGCCTGGTCGAAGACGGAGTCATCGTTGCCGATCCGATCCGCGATCACGTGGCGGCGGTCTCGTGCGGGATCGTCGTCGGCGCGCCGGTGCTCGATCTCGACTACGAGGAGGACAGCAGCGCCGAGGTCGACGCCAACTTCGTCCTCACCAGCGCCGGCGATATCGTCGAGATCCAGGCCACCGGCGAGAAGCGCGGCTTCTCCGAATCCGAGTTCGAGGCGCTGCTCGGGCTGGCCAAGGCCGGGATCGGCGAGCTGATCGGCAAGCAGCGGGCGGCCATAGCGGCCTGAGCGCGCTCAATCCTCGTCCTCGTCCGGATCGGGCGGTCCCGGCTCGAACACCACCAGGTCGCCTGGCTGGCATTCCAGCTCCCGGCACAGGGCCCCCAGGGTCGAGAAGCGGATAGCGCGCGCCTTGCCCGTCTTGAGGATCGACAGATTGGCGATGGTCACGCCGACCCGGTCGGCCAGCTCGGTGAGCGACATGCGCCGCTCGAGCAGCAGACGATCGAGGCGGACCCGCACCGGCATGGTCAGATGGTCAGCTCGGCTTCGCCGCGCAGGCGGGCGCCTTCGCGGAACACCTCGGCCAGGACCACGATCACCAGGACCGCGAACCAGGTGGTCAGGCTGACGCCGCCGCCAATGTGCACCGCGCCGCGCAGCACCAGCTTGGCGCCGGCGGCGAACACATAGCGGAGGAGCTCCAGGATCGCCAAGGCGGCGCCGATGATGCGCAGCCGCCGGGCGTTTTCAGGATGAAACGGATCGCCGCCGATCAGGGTGCGGAAGATGTTGCGCAGGCGGCCGACGACCACGATGCCGCCAACCAGATAGATATCGGCGAGCAGCAGCAGGCCGGCCGCGGCCGGTCCCAGCCAAGCCCCCCTCACGCTCAGCGAATCGATGTCGATGTGTTGCGACAGCCAATCTGGCCGGAAGCTGAGCAGCAGAGCGGCGAACATCGCCAGGGTGACCGCGATCAGGGCCGCGCAGAGGACGAAATAAAATACGTCCAGGATCACCTTCAAGAAGCTCGAGACCGAGCCTGGCCCCAGGGCGCGCATCATCGCCTCCAAAAGTGAACCGCCGCGCGAGGGCGAAGCTCACGCGGCGGCGAAGATGGCCCGAACCGGGCGCCAGGCAAAGCATCCACGTTGGCTAGCGGATGAACAATCCCAGCGCCGCGGCGGGAAGGCCGACAAACACGATGGCGTTCATGAGCGTGAGCGCGACGCGGTCGACGACGGTGATCAGTTGACGGGTATGCATAGCGAATTCTCCTTGGTGTCTGCGGTTTGGCCTTTGGCGGGGTTTCTCGCCGTGTTGGTATGGCTAATCGATATGTCCGTATCGTTTTTCAATCAAATTAAATATCGTTTATCAATATTACACTTTCGCAAGGATGGGCCGCGCCGCAGCCGTCGGGTTACCGCGAGCGGCGGCTTGGTCTAGGAAAGCCGGCATGAGCCTGAGCCTCGCGCCTGGAACTCGACTGGTCGCCGCCACTCACAACCCCGGCAAGGTCCGGGAGCTGGCGGCGCTGCTGCAAGGCCGCTTCGAGGTCGTCGCCGCTGGCGATCTGGGGCTTTCCCAGCCCGACGAAACCGAAACCACCTTCGTCGGCAATGCGGTGATCAAGGCGCGCAGCGCCGCCCGCGAAAGCGGCCAGATCGCCATCGCCGACGACTCGGGCCTGTGCGTCATGGCCCTGGAGGGCGGCCCCGGGGTTCACTCGGCGCGCTGGGCGGGGCCGGATCGCGACTTCGCCCGCGCCATCGATCTGGTGGCGCGGCGCATTGAAGAATCGGAGCGGGAAGAACGCGCGGCCTGGTTCATCTGCGCCCTGGCGGTCGCCTGGCCGGGCGGACCGGTGGTGGCGGTCGAGGGGCGTGTCGACGGCGCCCTCGTCTTCCCCGGCCGGGGCGAGCGCGGCTTCGGCTACGATCCGATCTTCGTTCCCGAGGGATCGGGCGAGACCTTCGGCGAAATGGACCCGGCGGCCAAACACGCCATCAGCCACCGGGCGCGCGCCTTCGCCGCCCTGGAGGCGGCGCTCTTTTGAAGCCGCTCGGCGTCTACATCCACTGGCCCTATTGCCAGCGGGTCTGCCCGTATTGCGATTTCAACGTCGTGCGTGATCGCGGGCGCTCGCAAAGCGCCGAGAGGCTGATCGAGGCTCTCGCCGCCGACCTCGCCGCCCAGGCGCAGCTGCTGGGCCCGCGCGCGCTGGTGTCGATCTATTTCGGCGGCGGCACCCCCTCGCTGATGCCGCCGGGGGCGGTGGGCCAACTGATCGAAACCGCCCGGGCATGCTGGCCGGAGACCGCCGATCTGGAGGTGACACTCGAGGCCAACCCCGGCGACGCCGATCGCCTGCCGGCCCTGGCCCAGGCGGGCGTGAACCGGGTCTCGCTCGGACTCCAGTCCCTCGATGACGCCGAACTGCGGTTCCTGGGCCGAAATCATGACGCCGCCTCGGCGCGGCGCGCCGCCGCGCTGGCCCAGCGCCACTTCGACCGCGTCTCTCTCGATCTCATCTACGCCCTGCCGGGGCAGAGCCTCGCCCAGTGGACGGCGATGCTGACCGAGGTCGCGGCCATGGGGGCCGAACACATCTCCGCCTATGAACTCACCATCGAGCCCAGGACCGCGTTCGGCCGCGCCGCGCGCCGCGGCCAGCTGACCGCGCCTGGCCACGACCACGCGGCGGAGATGTTCGAGACCACGGCGGCGGTGCTCTCGCGCGCCGGCTACGAGGCCTATGAGGTGTCCAATCACGCCAGGGGGTCGGCCGCGCGCTCGCGGCACAACCTCGTCTACTGGCGGGGCGAGGACTACCTCGGCGTCGGACCCGGCGCACACGGCCGCCTGACCATCGACGGGCGCCGTTACGCCTCCGAAGCGCCGGCCGCCGTCGCCGATTATGTCGCCCGGGTCAAGGATCAGGGCGTCGGCGTGGCGCTCCTGCCTCTGCCGAGCCGCGAGGTCGCCCTCGAGCGGCTGATCATGGGCCTGCGGACGATCGAGGGGGTGGCGCTCGCCGACCTCGCCCCGCTGAAGATCACCTCAGTCAACGACCTGGCGGACTTCCTCAGCCTCCGCGAGGGGCGACTCACCGCGACCGCGCGCGGCCGGCCGGTTCTGGACCGGGTGATCGCCGAGCTGGCCCGTGCCGCGTGAGGGACTGGAACCCGGGCTCTATCTGGTGGCCACACCGATCGGCAACCTGCGCGATATCACCCTGCGCGCCCTGGATGTTCTAGCCGGGTCGGACCTGGTCCTGGCCGAGGACACCCGGGTGAGCGGCAAGCTGCTGCGCGCACACGCGATCGCCGCCAGGCTCGAACGCTATGATGACCACGCCGCGCCGCGGGTGCGGCCCAAGGTCCTGGCGGCGCTAGCCGAGGGGGCGGCGATCGCCCTCATCTCCGATGCCGGCACGCCGCTGATCAACGACCCCGGCTATCGCCTGGTCCGCGAGGCCCTGGATCAGGGCGCCCGCGTGTTCCCTGTCCCGGGCGCTTCGGCGGTGCTGAGCGCGCTCACCGTCTCGGGCCTTCCCACCGATCGCTTCCTGTTCGCCGGCTTTCCGCCGGCCCGCGCGTCTGCTCGCCGTCAGTTCCTGCAGGAGCTGGCCCCGGTGCGCGCCACTCTGGTCGTGTTTGAAGGCGGATCGCGTCTCGCCGCCAGCCTCGCCGACATGGCCGAGATTCTGGGTCCCCGGCCAGCGGCGGTGGCGCGCGAGCTGACCAAGCTGCACGAGACCGTCCTCAGGGGACCGCTCGATCAGCTGGCGGGCGATCCGGCGCTCGCCCTCCCCAAGGGCGAAATGGTGGTGGTCATCGGCCCGGGCCGCGAAGCCGCGGCCAGCGCCGAGGAGGCCGAAGCCGCCCTGGCTGAAGCCCTGACCCGTCTCAGCCCCGCGGAGGCGGCGGCCGAGGTCGCCCGCTCGCTCGGCTTGGCGCGGCGCCAGCTCTACGCCCGCGCGCTGACGCTCAGGAAACGATGAACGAGGCGCGCATCAGGCGCGGCGTGCAAGCGCGGCGGGATGGACGCCGTGCGGAGATCATCTGTGCTCTGTGGCTGATGGCCAAGGGTTATCGCATCCTCGGACTGCGCCTCAAGACGCCGCTGGCGGAAATCGACGTTCTGGCGCGCAAGGGCGGCGTGCTGAGCGTGGTCGAGGTCAAG
Organism: Caulobacteraceae bacterium; assembly: GCA_035999625.1. Taxonomy (GTDB): domain Bacteria; phylum Pseudomonadota; class Alphaproteobacteria; order Caulobacterales; family Caulobacteraceae; genus Acaudatibacter. The sequence continues at coordinate 44,841 of DASYGN010000112.1, forward strand.
CGGCGCACCGATCTCGCCACCGCCCTGGAGGCCGTCGGGCCTAGACAGCGCCAGCGGCTCATCCGCGCCGCCCAATGGCTGGCGGCTGCACGACCGGAGCTTTCGGACGCCTCGGTTCGGCTGGATCTGATCGCCCTCGCGCCGGGGCGCTGGCCCCGCCATATTCGCGACGCCTGGCGGGACTGCTAAGGCTGGCCAGGACGAAGCTGAAGGGAGGGTCGATGCCCCTGCGAGTGGCCGTGCAGATGAACCCCATCGACGGGGTCAACATCGAAACCGACACCACCTTCATGCTCATGCTCGAAGCCCAGGCGCGCGGACATGGTCTGTGGATCTACGCCCCAGAGCACCTGGCGCTGGAGGACGGCAGGGTGCTGGCGCGCGGTCGCGCGGCCAATTTGCGCGCTGTCCTGGGCGACCATCACCGCCTGGGCGAGAGCGAGACGCGCGAGTTGGCCGGCTTTGACGTCGTCCTGATGCGCCAGGACCCGCCGTTCGACATGGCCTATGTCACCGGCACCTATTTCCTGGAACGGATCCACCCGCGAACCCTGGTGGTGAACGATCCGGCCGAGGTGCGCAACGCGCCTGAAAAGCTGCTGGTAACCAGTTTCCCAGGCCTGCAGCCGCCGACCCTGGTCAGCAGCGACGCCGAGGCCCTGCATGCGTTCCACGTCCGGCACGGGGATATCGTCGTCAAGCCGCTCTATGGCGGGGCCGGTTCCGGGGTGGTGCGGCTGGCCGCTGGCGATCCCAATCTCGATGCGCTCCTGGAGCTTCACGCCTTGATCGGCCGCGAGGCGGTCATCGTCCAGAAGTTCATTCCCGCGGTCGCCAAGGGCGACAAGCGCATCCTGATCGTCGACGGCGAGCCGGTCGGGGCGATCAACCGGGTGCCGGGGGAAGGCCAGGTGCGCTCCAATCTGGCGCGCGGCGGACGAGCCGAAGCGATCGAACTGACCGTCCGCGATCAGGAGATTTGCCGAACCCTGGCGCCGGAGCTGCGCCGCCGCGGCCTGCTGTTCGTCGGCATCGACGTGATCGGCGAGTACCTCACCGAGATCAACGTCACCTCGCCCACCGGCGCCCAGCAGCTCAAGCGCTTCGGCGGTCCGGACGCGGCGGCTCGCCTGTGGGACAGCATCGAGGCGCGGCGGGCGGCGTAGTTCCGCTTTTGTTCTTGATAAGGCGGATCGTCCATGGCTAAGTCGCGGGGAAAGGGGAGCGCGATGGCGGCCCGCGTGGCTTCGGTGGCGTTCGATGGCATCGAGGCGCGGCGGGTGGACGTCGAGGTCCAGGCCGTCGGCGGGTTCTCGGCCTTCGTGGTCGTCGGCCTGGCCGACAAGGCGGTCGGCGAGGCTCGTGACCGGGTGCGGGCGGCGTTCGCCGGCCTGGGGCTGGCGCTGCCCGCCAAGCGCCTGGTGGCCAATCTGGCCCCCGCCGATCTGCCCAAGGAAGGCAACCATTACGACCTGCCGATCGCCCTGGCGCTGATGGCGGTGATGGGGGTGATCCCCCAGGACGCCCTCGATGGCTGGGCGGCCATCGGCGAGCTCAATCTCAATGGCGGGATCGCCGCCGTCGCCGGGGCCTTGCCGGCGGCGATGGCCGCGAACGCCATGGGCCTTGGCCTGATCTGCCCGGAAAGCTGCGGACCAGAAGCGGCCTGGGCGGGCGAGGTGCCGATCCTGGCGGCCAGGTCGCTGATCTCCCTGGTCAATCACTTCCGCGGCCAGCAGATGCTGAGCCAGCCCCAGCCCGGGCCCATGCTCGAGGCGACACAGACGCTGGATCTGAAGGACGTGCGCGGTCAGGAGAGCGCCAAGCGGGCGCTGGAGATCGCCGCCGCCGGCGGCCACAATCTGCTTTACCTCGGCCCGCCCGGGTCGGGGAAATCGATGCTCGCCCAGCGGCTGCCGGGCCTGCTGCCCCCGCTCACCACCGAGGAGTTGCTCGAGACCTCGATGATCCACTCGGTCGCCGGCATGATCGCCAAGGGCCAGTTGCGCCGCGAGCGGCCGTTTCGCGCGCCGCACCACTCGGCCAGCATGGCCGCGCTGACCGGCGGCGGGGTGCGGGTGAAACCCGGCGAGGTATCCCTCGCCCACCATGGCGTGCTCTTCCTCGATGAGCTCCCGGAGTTCGGGGCCCAGGCGCTGGATTCCCTGCGCCAGCCGCTCGAGTCCGGCGAAGTGGTGATCGCCAGGGCCAACGCCCACGTGCGCTATCCGGCCCGCGTGCAACTGGTGGCGGCGATGAACCCTTGCCGTTGCGGCCTGGGCGGGCTGGGCGGCGGGGCGTGCGGCAAGGCCCCGCGTTGCCAGCAAACCTACCAGTCGCGCATTTCCGGGCCGCTGATGGATCGCATCGATCTCATCGTCGACGTACCGCCGGTCACCGCCGCTGATCTGACCCTGCCGGCGCCGACGGAAGGCTCCGCCGAGGTGGCCAGCCGCGTGCGCGCCGCCCGCAAGCTGGCCGCCGATCGCGCCGAGAGCGCCGGCGAGAGCGCCGGAGGGGCGGTGAACGCCCGCGCCGAGGGCGCATGGCTCGAGGCGATCGCCGGCCTCGACGCGCCCGGCCGCGCCTTGTTGGTCAGGGCGGCCGAGGCCAGCGCCCTTTCCGCCCGCGGCTGGACCCGCATCCTGCGGGTGGCGCGGACCATCGCCGATCTCGAGGGCTCGGCGAGCGTGCGCCGGGTGCATCTGGCCGAGGCGTTGATCTATCGGCGCTCGCCCACGTTCGGCGCGCCGGCAGCCAGTCCGCGGTCCTCATGGCGGACCGAAGCGCGCGCATGACGACTACTTGGCCAGTTCGAAGACGCCGTCGATATCAACCCTGACCTTCACCTCGCCAGCTTCGAGCGGCGTCGGCGTCGCCACCTTCTGGGCGGCCATG
>DASYGN010000125.1:0-3168 GCA_035999625.1 Caulobacteraceae bacterium
GCAGTTCACCGGCGGCGCGCGCGCGGTGACCTCGCCCATCGATGGCCAGGTCATCGGCGAGGTCCACGACACCACCCCGGCCGAGGTCCTGGCGACCATCGAGGCCGCTCAGGCCGCGTTCCTGGTCTGGCGCTCGGTTCCCGCTCCGCGCCGGGGCGAACTGGTTCGCCTGCTGGGCGATGAACTGCGCGCGGCCAAGTCCGACCTCGGCCTGCTGGTCACCCTCGAGGCCGGCAAGACCCTCTCTGAGGGCCTGGGCGAAGTCCAGGAGATGATCGACATCTGCGACTATGCGGTTGGTCTCTCGCGCCAGCTGTTCGGACTGACCTTGGCCACCGAGCGCCCGGATCATCGGATGACCGAGGCCTGGTTGCCGCTCGGCGTCGTCGGCGTGATCAGCGCCTTCAACTTCCCGGTCGCGGTGTGGTCATGGAACGCCGCGCTGGCGCTGGTATGCGGCGATCCGGTGGTGTGGAAGCCATCGGAAAAGACGCCGCTCACCGCCCTGGCCGTGCAGGCCCTGTTCGAACGCTCGGCGAAGCGGTTCGGCGATGCGCCGGAAGGCCTTTCCAGCGTCATCGTCGGCGGACGCGCGGTTGGCGAGGCGTTGGTCGCCGCCGACAAGGTGCGGCTGGTCTCGGCCACCGGGTCCACGGCCATGGGGCGCCAGGTGGGCCCGAAGCTCGCCCAGCGCTTCGCCCGCGCCCTCCTGGAGCTTGGCGGCAACAATGCCGCCATTGTCTGCCCCTCGGCCGATCTCGACCTGACGGTGCGCGCGGTGGCCTTCGCGGCCATGGGGACCGCCGGCCAGCGCTGCACCAGCCTGCGCCGCCTGTTCGTGCACGAGGACGTCTACGGGCGCCTGCTGGCGCGGCTGAAGAGCGCCTATGCCGGGGTGTCGATCGGCGATCCGCGCCAGCCGGAAACCCTGGTCGGGCCACTGATCGACCCGCCGGCGGGAACGGCGATGGAGCGGGCGCTAGCGGCCGCCCGCGAGGCCGGCGGCAAGGTCAGCGGCGGCGAGCGCGTCGCTGGTCCTGGCGAGGGCGTCTACGTGCGCCCGGCGCTGGTGGAGATGCCGGCCCAGTCGGCGGTGATGCTGGCCGAGACCTTCGCGCCAATCCTTTACGTGATGCCCTACCGCGACCTCGGCCAGGCGATCCAGCTCAACAACGATGCGCCGCAGGGGCTGTCATCCGCGATCTTCACCCTCGACCTGCGCGAGGCCGAGGCGTTCTGCTCAGCCAGGGGCTCCGACTGCGGCATCGCCAACGTCAACATCGGTCCCTCAGGGGCGGAGATAGGCGGCGCCTTCGGCGGCGAGAAGGAAACCGGTGGCGGCCGCGAAGCCGGCTCGGATTCGTGGAAGGCCTACATGCGTCGGGCGACCAATACGGTGAACTTCGGAACCAGCTTGCCCCTGGCCCAGGGGGTGAAGTTCGACCTCTGAAACTGAGCCGTGAGAGCGTCCGTTACCTTCGCGTTAGAGGAGGAACGTTCGCATGAGCCAAAATCGCATGTCCGGCGCCGGCCACGAAGCCAAGGGCGCCATCAAGGAAGCCGCCGGCCGTCTGTCCCGCAATCGCCAGATGCAGGCCGAAGGCGCGGCTGAAAAGGTCGCCGGCCGGGCGCAGAAAACTCTCGGCAAGGCCCAGGACAAGGCCGCCAAGACGATCAAGCGGCACTAGCCGCCCGGCCGCACCGCGATCGGCAGGTCGTCGAACAGCGATGGCTCCTGGCCGATCGCGGCCCTTTCGATGGTCAGCAGCCGGGCCTTGGCCTCCACGCCGCCCGGGGCGGAAAAGCCGCCGAAGCCGCCGGCGGCCAGCACCCGGTGGCACGGGACGACGATGGGAAAGCGGTTGCGCGCCATCGCCTGACCGGCCTCGCGCGCCGCGCCGGGGCGGCCGGCCCTGGCCGCCAGTTCGCCATAGGTGATCGTCGCCCCGGCCGGCGTCTCGCGCGCGGCGTTCAGGAACGGCCGGTCCTCGCCGGTCACCGCCTCCATATCGAGGATGATAGCCGAAAGATCCGCGCGACCGGTGGCCAACAGGGCGCCGATGGCGGTGATCGCCGCGGCGATGGCGAGCGGTGGCCCAGCCTCGCCGGGATCGGTCTGGCCGCGGGTCAGGCGGGCCCGCGTCGCCGCCTCGGTGGCTTCAGGAAACGCCACCCGGGTCACGCCGGCCTCGCTCCAGGCGATGCCGCAGCGGCCGATGGCGGTGTCGAACAGGGCGTAGCCGAGCGGGGTCATGGTCGAGATATGAGATCGTCGATGGCCTCGATCCAGTGCCGGACAGGCGTTGGCGAGGCGACGGCGAGATGCAGCCAGCAGCCGATGTTGGCGGTGACGATGGCGTCGGGCGCCCCGGCGCTCAGGGCGGCGATCTTGTCCGCCCTCAGGCGCTTGGCGAACCCGGGCTGGAACAGGGAATAGGCGCCGGCCGAGCCGCAACAGGCGCCGCCGTCGGCTGGCGTCACCGGATCGTAACCTAGTCCCCCGAGCAGCCTCGCCACCGCCCCGCCGAGACCGGGTCCGTTGATCAGCGTGCACGGATCGTGGACCGCGATCCGGGGCCGGGCCGGCGCGCGGCTGACCTTCGGCGGGCTTGCGGTCAGCACCTCGACCGGATCGACGAGCCGGGCGGCCGCCGTGCGCGCCTTTTCGGCATAGACGTGATCGGCGGCCAGAAGGTCGGGCCAGTCGCGGATGAAGGCGGCGCAGCCACTGGCGCAGGTGGTGATGGCCTCGGCGCCGTCCATGGCGTCGATGCGCGCGCGCGCCAGTGACCTGGCTTCCTCCTCGGCGCCGAGATGGAAGCTGAGCGCGCCGCAACAGCCGGGCCGGATCTCGAGGCCGATGCCGGCGGCGTCGAACACCCGCGCCAGGGCGGCGTCGAAATGCGGCGCGGCGGCGGCCTGGACGCAGCCGCCGAGCGCGATCACGCGGCGCGGATGGGCGATCTTTGGAGCCGGCCGCGCGTTGGGAACCGATGGCGCCACGCCCACCAGCCGAGCGAGCGCGAACACAATCGCCAGCAGGGACGGCCGCAACGCCAGCCAACGCAGGGCCGCGCGCGCAAAGCGCTGGGAAATTGGCCGCGAGGCGCGCCGGGCGACCTCCCCGCGTCCGATGTCGAGCAGGCGATGATATTCGACCCCGGACGG
>DASYGN010000002.1:0-41583 GCA_035999625.1 Caulobacteraceae bacterium
GCCCGAAGCCAAGCTCGAGGCCAGGGCGGCTGCGGTCGCCGCCGTGCGCGCGGGTGGATTTGGCCATCGGGAGGTGGTGGTTCGCGTCAACGCCCTGGCCACGCCGTGGGGCGAGGGCGATCTGGCTGAGGTGGCCGCAGCGGGTCCGGACGCCATCCTGGTTCCCAAGATCGCCAGCGCCGGCGAGCTATTGAGCTACGAGGCGGCTATCGCGTGCGCGCCGGCGCGCACGCGCCTGTGGGTGATGGTCGAAACCTGCGCCGCCATCCTTTCGCTGGCCGATATCGGCCAGGCCGCGAGTACAACGCGGCTGGCGGCCTTCGTCATGGGCATTAATGATCTGGCCAAGGAGATGGGCGCGCGCATGACCCCCGAGCGGACGCCCTTCCATACCGCCTTGACCATGGCGGTGGCGGCGGCCCGCGCCAATGGCCTCGCCGTCCTCGACGGCGTGCATAACGAAATCGACGATCTCGCCGCCCTGGAGCGGGCGTGTGTGCAGGGGGTGGAGTTTGGCTTCGACGGCAAGAGTCTCATCCATCCCAGTCACCTCGACATCTGCAACCGGCTGTTCAGTCCCGATCCGGCCGAGGTCGCCTGGGGGCGGGCGGTGATCGCCGCCTTCGCCGCGCCGGAGAACGCCGGCAAAGGCGCGCTGCGGGTCGATGGCCGCCTGGCCGAGCGGCTGCATCGCGATCAGGCGCTGAAGCTGGTCGCCATCGCCGAGGCGATCGCCGCCAAGTGAGAGGACTATTGGCCGCCGTGCTGTGCGTGGCGCTGCCGGCGGCGGCGCAAAATCTCGACCTGGGGGCGCGGATCACCGCCTCGGCCAACGCCGCCGAGGCGTTTCAGGGCCCGCTCGACGGCGCCTGGCGCCTGACCGACGCGCGCGGGCGGACGCTGTATTTCATCCAGATCGTCGATCCCGTCGCCGGCCATCCCGTGGAGGCCGTCTGGCGCGACAGGTCTGGGCGGGTGCGCCCGATCGATCAGGCCGCCTGGACCGGCGAAACTCTGGTCCTGCGCTTCAGGGACCGCGAAAGCGTTCGCGTCGTATTGCGGAAGGCGGGGGGACATTGGCGAGGAAGCATCGATCGCGGTGGTCGGCGTCGAGCGGTCATCCTGCGGCGGTGACGTCGGCCGATCCCGGGCGCGCCTCCGCCTCGGCCAGGATGGCCTTGTACAGGGGCAAGCGAACGCTCGTCGCCGGTCGCGCAGCCTTGCGGCGGACGGTCCGGCTGGTCTAGACCCCGCCCGCCCATCCCCTCCCACGGAGTCTGACCTTCAATGGCGCGCGCGAAGATCGCCCTTATCGGAGCCGGCATGATCGGCGGCACTCTGGCCCACGTGGCCGCGCGTGAGGGGCTGGGCGATGTGATCCTGTTCGACATCATCGAAGGCGTGCCCGAGGGCAAGGCCCTCGATCTGGCTGAGGCCACGCCGGTGATCGGCGTCGATGCCCGCCTGAAAGGGGCCAGCGACTTTGCCGCCATCGCCGGGGCCGATGTGGCCATCGTCACCGCCGGAGTGCCGCGCAAGCCCGGCATGAGCCGCGATGACCTGCTCGGCATCAATCTCAAGGTGATGAAGTCGGTCGGCGAAGGGTTGAAGACCCACGCGCCGGGCGCGTTCGTGATCTGCATCACCAATCCGCTGGACGCCATGGTCTGGGCGCTGCGCCAATTCTCGGGCCTGCCCCACGCCAAGGTGATCGGCATGGCCGGCGTCCTCGATTCGGCGCGCTTTCGCTACTTTCTGGCCGAGGCGATCGGAATTTCGGTGCGCGACGTCCACGCCTGGACGCTCGGCGGGCACGGCGATGACATGGTGCCCATGGTGCGCCACTCGACCGTGGGCGGACTGCCGCTGCCGGAGGCCGTGCGTCAGGGCCTGCTCACCCAGGAAGCGCTCGATGCGATCGTCAAGCGCACCCGCGGCGGCGGCGGCGAGATCGTCGCCTTGCTCAAGACCGGCTCGGCTTTCTACGCCCCGGCCGAGAGCGCCATCGCCATGGCCGGCGCCTACCTGCGCGATGAAAAGCGAGTGTTGCCGTGCGCCGCCCATCTGAACGGCGAATACGGCCTCGCGGACATCTACGTCGGCGCGCCGACGGTGATCGGCGCTGGGGGGGCCGAGCGGATCATCGAGTTTCCCCTCGACGAGGGCGAGCAGGCGATGTTCGCCAAATCGGTCGCCTCCGTGCGCGGGCTGATCGCGGCCTGCAAGGAGATCGAGCCCACGCTCGCCTGATCCATGCACCCGCCTGGACCGACCCTCGAGACTGAACGGCTGATCCTGCGCCCGGTGGGGCCGGGCGACTTCGAGCCTTTCGCCGCCATGGGCGCCGACGAGCGGGTGATGAGGACCCTAGGCGGGGTTCAGCCGAGATCGGTCGCCTGGCGCAGCTATCTGAGCCTGGTCGGCGGCTGGATGGTCCAGGGCTTTGGCATGTTCTCGGTCATCGAGCGTGACAGCGGCGCCTGGATCGGCCGCATCGGCCCCCTGTGTCCCGAGGGTTGGCCCGGCACGGAGGTCGGCTGGGGCCTGGTCCACGACGCCTGGGGCAAGGGATACGCGGTGGAGGCTGCGTCCGCGGCCATGGACTGGGTCGTCGATGCGCTTGGCTGGAGCGAGATCATCCACTGCATCGATGCCACCAACCCGGCCTCGCAAAACGTCGCCAAGCGGCTGGGATCGAGATTGCTCCGGCTTGGCCACCTGCCGCCGCCGACAGATATCGACATCGATATCTGGGGCCAGAGCGCCGCTGAATGGCGGGCGCGGAGGACGATTTAGCGGCGCCCTTGCATCGCACCGGCCTTGCGTGATCATCCTGGCCGCCGGACCGCCGGTCCCTCGGAGCGCCGCCCTCGCCGAAGATGGCTGATTTCATCTTTCATGATCCCACCGGACGGCGGGCGAAGCGCGCGAACCTGGGCCTGGGCCTCGCCATCGCCCTGCTGGCGCTCATCGTGGCGGCCTTTTTCGCCACCCTGGCCTTCGCTCCGCGCCTGCCGAGCCTCAGCCTCAAGGATCCGCAAGTCCTTCAGGCCCTGCACGTCGAGAGCGCTCACCGCCTGAGACGCAACGCCGAGTGGCGCCGGGTGCCCAGACCCAACAAGGCTGTTCCTGGCGGTCGGGCGCGGCCGCTTTCGGTCGGCTTCTATGTCAGCTGGGATGAGGACTCGCGGGTCTCGCTGCGCCGCCATGTGGGCCAGCTCGACGTGGTCTCGCCGCAGTGGCTGCTGCTCGATGGCTCGCTGGGCCGCCTGGCGGTGACCCAGGATCCCCGGGCCGAGGCGATCATCGCCAGCGCCAAGACTCCACCTTCAATCGTGCCCATGGTGCACAACGGACACAACGGCGGCAGCGACGGGCCGCTGGCCGACAAGCTGCTGCTCAATCCGGCGGCTGAGAAGGCGCTGATTTCCAACCTGGTGGCCCTGGCCCAGCAGCGCGGCTACGCCGGCTACCTGTTCGACTTCGAGAACATCTCGCACCAGGCCCTGGCCCGGTACCCCGCCCTGATCGCCAAGGCGCGTGCGGCGCTCAAACCCCTCGGGCGTGAAGTCTGGGTGGCGACGCCGTTCGGCGATGACGCCTGGCCCCTGCAGCGATTTGCCGCCGATGCCGACACCGTGGTGCTGATGGCCTATGATCAGCACTGGGCGACCGGCGATCCCGGCCCGCCCGCGGGCGAGAATTGGTTCGAACAAACCCTCGCCCGCGACATGCGGCTGGTCGATCCGAGCCGCACCATCGTCGCCTTTGGCGCCTATGGCTATGACTGGACATTGAAAGACGCCAAGGGTCCGGGCAGCGCCGAATCGGTCGAGTTTTACGACGCCACCCAACGCGCCCACGACGCCGAGGCCAGCGTTTCCTTCGACGACAACGCCCTCAATCCCACCTTCGCCTATGAGGACGACGACAAGCGCAAGCACGTCGTCTGGTTCCTGGACGCGGCGACCGTTTTCAATGAGGTCAAGGTGGCCGACGCCTACCGACCGATGGGCTACGCCCTATGGCGCATGGGGGCGGAGGATCCGGCCGTGTGGCGCTTTTTCCGTCAGCCCTACGGCAGCGCCAAACCCGTCGGTCTCGAGCACATCGATCCAAGCCTTGGGGTGACCTTCGATGGCACCGGGGAAGTGCTGCACGTCGAGGATTCACCCACCGGCGGCCTGCGTTCGATCGAGATCGATCCCGACACCGGCCTGATCTCGGGTGAGGACTACACGGCCATGCCGACCCAGTATGTCATCGACCGTTACGGGGCCCATCCGGGCTGGGTAGCCCTGACCTTCGACGACGGGCCCGACGGCCGCTGGACCCCGAAGATCCTCGATATCCTCAAGGCCAAGCACGCCACCGCCACCTTCTTCGTCATCGGCCAGAACATGCAGGCCAAGCCGGGCCTGGTGCAGCGCGAGGTGCGCGAGGGGATGATGGTCGGCAACCACACCTGGACCCATCCCAATATCGCCGCCACGCCGCTGGCCCAGACCGACCTGGAGATCAACACCACCCAGCGCCTGTTCGCGGTCCTGACCGGCAAGTCGATGCGCTTCTTCCGCCCGCCCTATTTCGGCGATGCCGAGCCATCGACCCCTGGCGAAGTCGAGCCGCTGAAGCTGGCCCAGAATCTCGGCTACCTCATCGTCGGCCTGCGCATCGATCCTGACGACTGGAAGAAGCCGCCGCCGCAATACATCATCGACAAGACCCTGGCCCGCCTCGCCGACACCGGGCCTACCGCCGGCCAGGTGGTGCTGCTGCACGACGCCGGCGGCGACCGCAGCCATACCGTCGAAGCCTTGCCAGGCCTCATCGACGCCATCCGCGCCCGCGGCCTTCGCCTGGTGACCGTCGATCAGCTGGCGGGCATGAGCCGCGCCGACGCCCTGCCGCCGACTTCGCGCAGTTCCTGGGAGCTGTTCCTCGATCGCCTCGGCTTCGGTTTCTTCCGCTATGTCAACGTCGGCCTGCAGGCGCTGTTCATCGTCGCCATCGTGCTCGGCCTGGCGCGCCTGCTGTTTCTCGCCAGCCTCAGCCTGTGGCACCGGTTCCGGGAGCAGGGCCGCGAACCGCCGCTGCTCGACCCCGCCACCGGGCCCCTGGTGAGCGTCCTCATTCCCTGCTTCAACGAAGTGAAGGTCATCGTCGCTTCGGTGGAGCGGATCCTGAGCTCCCACTGGACGCGGCTCGAGGTGCTGGTGATCGACGATGGCTCGACCGATGGCACCGCCGCGGCGGTGCGCGCCGCGTATGGGTCGGAGCCGAGGGTGTCGCTGCTGACCTTCGAGAACGGCGGCAAGGCGCGGGCCTTGAACCGGGGCATGGCGGTGGCCAAGGGCGAGATCGTGGTGGCGCTGGATGCCGACACGCTGTTTCCGCCCGACACGCTGCCGCGCCTGGCTCGCTGGTTCGCCGATCCCAGGGTGGGCGCGGTGGCCGGCAACGCCCTGGTGGGCAATCGCCTCAACCTCATCACGCGCTGGCAGGCGCTGGAGTACGTCACCGCCCAGAATCTCGAGCGACGGGCGCTGGCGGCGCTGGGCGCGGTCACCGTGGTGCCGGGCGCTGTCGGGGCCTGGCGACGCAGCGCGCTGGAACAGCTCGGCGGCTACCCGGCGGATACCCTGGCCGAGGACCAGGATCTGACCCTGGCCTGCCAGATGGCCGGCTGGCGGGTGGAGTTCGACTCTTCGGCCAGGGCCTACACCGAAGCGCCCGACTCGGTGAGCGGCCTGCTCAATCAGCGCTTTCGCTGGTCGTTCGGGACCCTGCAGTGCCTGTGGAAGCATCGCAGCGGCCTGTTCAGCCGCCGCCGGCCGATTCTCGGCTTCATCGCCTTGCCGCAGATCTGGCTGTTCCAGATCGTGCTCACGATCGCCGCGCCGCTGGTCGATCTGGCCATCGTCTCCTCGCTCGCCTGGGCTTTTTACGGCCGCTACTTTCACCCGGTGGAGTGGTCGCCCGACGACACGCTGAGATCGCTGTTCTACTGGGCGGCGTTCATCTTCCTCGACCTTTCAGCGGCGGCGATCGGCATGTCGCTGGAGCGGCGAGCCCCCTGGGGCGATCTGATCTGGCTGCCGGTGCAGCGCTTCGGCTATCGTCAGCTGCTCTACTATGTGGTGGTCAAGTCGGTGATCACCGCGGTGCGCGGCTATCGCGTCGGCTGGGGCAAGCTGGAGCGGCGGGCGACCGCGGTGGTGGCCCGCGTCCGCTGACCCGGCGGCGCCGTTGCGCCGGCCAACCCTCCCTGCCTATAAGCGCCGCACCTCCCCGCCTGACACGGACGCCATGAACATTCACGAGCACCAGGCCAAGGCCGTCCTCGCCGACTTCGGCGTTCCGGTCCCGCGCGGCGCGCCGGCGTTCAGCGTCGCCGAGGCGGTGGCGGCGGGCGAGAACCTTGGCGGTCCGGCTTGGGTGGTCAAGGCGCAGATCCACGCCGGCGGGCGCGGCAAGGGCGGCGGCGTGAAGGTGGTCAAATCGATCGCCGATCTGCGCGCCGAGGCCGCGCGCATGCTGGGCATGACCCTCATCACCCACCAGACCGGACCCAAGGGCCGCGTCGTGCGGCGCCTCTACATCGAGGAAGGCGCGGCCATCGCCCGCGAACTCTATCTTTCGCTGCTCATCGACCGGGAGACGAGCCGGCTGGCCATCGTCGCTTCCACCGAGGGCGGTATGGATATCGAGGAGGTCGCCGCCAGCCATCCGGACAAGATCGTCACCCTGACCGTCGACCCGGCGACCGGGCCCTGGCCGCACCACTCGGCGCTGATCGCCAAGGCCCTGGGCTTGTCCGGGGATCAGGCCAGGCAGCTGCGCAGTCTGGCGCCAAACCTGGTCAGGGCGTTCCAGGCCAAGGACATGAGCCTGCTGGAGATCAACCCGCTGATCGTCACCAGCGAGGGCAAGCTGGTGGTGCTCGACGCCAAGGTGTCGTTCGATGACAACGCGCTTTACCGGCATCCGGATATCCTCGCCCTGCGCGATGAGACCGAGGAGGACGCCAAGGAGATCGAGGCGGCGCGCCACGAGCTTTCCTACGTCGCCCTCGATGGCGAGATCGGCTGCATGGTCAATGGCGCCGGTCTGGCCATGGCGACCATGGACATCATCAAGCTCTACGGGGCCGCGCCGGCGAATTTTCTCGACGTCGGCGGCGGGGCCTCCAAGGAAAAGGTCACCGCCGCGTTCAAGATCATCACCGCCGATCCCAACGTGAAGGGGATATTGGTCAACATCTTCGGCGGCATCATGCGTTGCGACATCATCGCCGAGGGCGTGGTCGCCGCCGTGCGCGAGGTCGGACTGAAGGTCCCCCTCGTCGTCCGCCTGGAAGGCACCAATGTCGACCTCGGCAAGACCATACTCAATGACAGCGGCCTCAATGTGATCGCCGCCAACGACCTGGCCGATGGGGCGGAGAAGATCGTCCAGGCCGTCAAGGGAGTCGCCTGACATGAACCGTTCCACCGCCGCGCTCGCCGGCGCCGCGCTCGCCACCTTTGCGGCCAGCCCGGCCCTCGCCAGTCCCGTGTTCGACGCATTCCGCAACGTGTGCGGCGACAGCCATGGCGACTTCGCGGCGATCAAGGCCGCCGCCGACGCTGGCCATTGGGTCCCCACCGAAGTGGCTCCCAACACCATGGAGGGAGTCACGGTCGCCGAGAGCGTGGCCCGTCAGATCACCGTCGGCGGGGCCAAAATGACCTTGTTCGCCTGGCGCGGGTCCAAGGGGACCGTCCAGGTCACCGCCTGCACGGTCAAGGTGACCCAGGCACCGTTCGCCGGCCTGGCCGACGACGCCAAGACCTGGGTCGGCTTTGCGCCCGAGGCGGCCACCGGCGCCAAGGCGGTGTGGCGCTACACCGAAAACGCCGGCGTCAAGAGCGCGGTGCAAAAGGCTGATTACGACAAGGCCGCGGCCGCCGGCGGTCTCGACTTCTTCACCGTGTCGCAAGTCGGCCCAGAGACGGTTCTCGACCTTCTCAAGATCAAATCCTGAAGGCTGAAGCCGGGCATGGCCATTCTGATCGACAAGTCGACGCGCGTCATCTGTCAGGGGGTGACCGGCGCGCAGGGCACCTTCCACACCGAACAGGCGATCGCCTACGGCACCGCCATGGTCGGGGGGACCTCGCCCGGCAAGGGCGGAACGAAGCACCTCGGGCTGCCGGTGTTCGACACCGTGGCCGAGGCCAAGGCCGCCGTCAGCCCGGACGCCAGCGTCATCTATGTGCCCCCGCCCTTCGCCGCCGACGCCATCCTGGAAGCGATCGACGCGGAAATTCCCCTTATCGTCACCATCACCGAGGGCATTCCGGTGCAGGACATGGTGACCGTGAAGCGGGCCCTCAGCGGCTCCAGGTCGCGCTTGATCGGGCCCAACTGCCCGGGCGTGCTCACCCCCGGGGCGTGCAAGATCGGCATCATGCCGGGCAGCATCTTCCGCCCGGGCTCGGTGGGCGTGGTCTCCCGTTCCGGCACCCTGACCTACGAGGCGGTGTTCCAGACCACCCAGGTTGGCCTTGGCCAGACCACAGCGGTGGGCATCGGCGGCGATCCGGTCAAGGGGACCGAGTTCATCGATGTCCTGGACATGTTCCTCGCCGATCCGGCGACCCAGTCGATCATCATGATCGGGGAGATTGGCGGCTCGGGCGAAGAGGACGCCGCCGAATTCATCGCCAGCCACAAGACAAAAAAGCCGATGGTCGGCTTCATCGCCGGCCGGACCGCACCTCCGGGACGTCGCATGGGCCACGCGGGGGCGATCATTTCCGGTGGCAAGGGCGGGGCGGAGGACAAGATCGCGGCGATGGAGGCGGCGGGCATTCAAATTTCGCCATCGCCGGCGGCGCTCGGCCATACATTGCTGGAGGTGCTGAAGGCCTAGCTCGGCTGGTTTCTCGCAACCGGTCTTTGCGATACTTATCTAACCCGCGGCGCCGGTCTTGCCGATGAGAAGCCGCGCCCTTTTGGTGACATGACATGGCGGACGATGCTGGCCGGCTGAACGAGATTCTGGCCGAAACCTCCTTTCTCTACGGCGGCAACGCCGGTTTCGTCGAAGATCTGCAGGCCCGCTGGACGCGCGACCCAGGCTCGGTCGAACCCTCGTGGGCAGCCTTCTTCACGTCGCTGTCGGACGCTCCCGAAGCGGTGCGGCGGGCAGCCGAACCGCCGTCCTGGGCGCCGCCGGTCATTGCCGAGCCGCGTCCCGATTGGCTGTCGGCGATCGATGGCCTGTGGCCGGCGGTCGAGGCCAAGCTCAAGTCGGCGATCGAGACCAAGGAGCCGGCCGCGACCGCCGAGGAGGTCCGCGCCCGCACCCTCGATTCCTTGCGCGCGATCATGCTGATCCGCGCCTATCGCGTGCGCGGCCACCTCAAAGCCACGCTCGATCCGCTGGGGATCGCGGTTCCGGCCGGTGATGTCAGCGAACTCGACCCGGCCAGTTACGGCTTCGCGGCCGCAGATTACGAGCGGCCGATCTTTCTCGACTACGTGCTCGGGCTGGAAAGCGCCACCTTGGGCGAAATCCTGGCCATTGTCAGGCGCACCTACTGCGGCAACCTCGGCCTGCAGTACATGCACATCTCCGATCCGGCCGAGAAGGCCTGGTTGCAGCGGCGCATCGAGGGCAAGGACAAGGAGATCAGCTTCACGCCCGAGGGCAAGATCGCCATCCTCAAGAAGCTGATCGAGGCCGAATCCTTCGAGCGCTTTTTGGCGAAGCGCTACCCCGGGGCCAAGCGCTTCGGCATCGACGGCGGCGAGGCCATGGTCCCGGCCATGGAGCAGATCATCAAGCGCGGCGGCGCGCTGGGGGTGAAGGACATCGTCATCGGCATGCCCCACCGCGGGCGCCTGAACGTCCTGGCGGCGGTGATGGCCAAGCCCTACCGGGTGATCTTCCACGAATTCCAGGGCGGCTCGGACATGCCCTCCGACATCGAGGGCTCAGGCGATGTCAAATACCATCTGGGCGCCTCCTCCGGCCGCGAATTCGACGGCAATTCCGTGCACCTGTCGCTGACCGCCAACCCCAGCCATCTGGAGGCGGTCAATCCGGTGGTGCTGGGCAAGGCCAGGGCCAAGCAGGCTTTCGCCCTGCGCGAGGATCCGAGCGTCGGCCGCGGCCACGTCCTGCCATTTCTGATGCATGGCGACGCCGCCTTCGCCGGCCAGGGCGTGGTCGCCGAATCGTTCAATCTGATGGGCATCAAAGGCTACCGCACCGGCGGAGCCGTGCATTTCATCGTCAACAATCAGATCGGCTTCACCACCTATCCGCGCTACAGCCGCTCCAGCCCCTATCCCTCCGACAGCGCCCTGATGGTCCAGGCCCCGATCTTCCATGTGAACGGGGATGATCCCGAGGCGGTGACGTTCGTGGCCCGGGTGGCGATCGAGTATCGCCAGCAGTTCGGCAAGGACGTGGTCATCGATATGTTCTGCTATCGCCGCTTCGGCCACAACGAGGGCGACGATCCGACCATGACCCAGCCCTTGATGTACAAGGCCATCAAAGACCACCCGACGACGCGCGAGATCTACGCGCGCCGCCTGGTCTCCGAAGGCGTCGCCAGCGAGGCCGACATCAGCGGCTGGAGCGCCGAGTTCGAGGCCTTTCTCGAGGCGGAATTCGAAGCCGGAAAGAGCTATCAGCCGGACCGGGCCGACTGGCTGGACGGCAAATGGGCCGGTCTGGCTCTGCCGGAAGGCGAGGAGCGCCGCGGCGACACCGCGGTTCCACGCCAGAAACTGCTCGACCTGGGGCTCAAGCTCACCGCCATCCCCGAGCGCATCGCCGTGCATCGGACGGTCAAGCGGACCATCGCCGCCCGCCGGGCCGCCATCGAGGCGGGGGAGAACCTCGACTGGGCGAGCGCCGAGCATCTGGCCTTCGCCACCCTGCTCGATCAGGGCTTTCCGGTGCGGCTGTCTGGCCAGGACAGCGTGCGCGGCACCTTTGTCCAGCGCCACTGCGACATCATCGATCAGAACACCGAGGAGCATTACACGCCCCTCCGCCATCTGCGGCCAGGCCAGGCGCACTTCGAAGCCCTCGATTCGGCCCTCTCCGAAGCGGCGGTGCTGGGTTTCGAATACGGTTTTTCCCTGTGCGAGCCGCGCACCCTGACTCTTTGGGAAGCCCAGTTTGGCGATTTCGCCAACGGCGCCCAGGTGGTGATCGATCAGTTCATCTCCTCGGGCGAGCGCAAGTGGCTACGCATGAGCGGCCTCACCCTGCTGCTGCCGCACGGCTACGAAGGCCAGGGCCCCGAGCACTCCTCGGCCCGGCTCGAGCGCTATCTCCAGCTGTGCGCCGAGGACAATCTGCAGGTGGCCAATTGCTCGACCCCGGCCAACTATTTCCACATTCTGCGCCGGCAGATGCTGCGCGAGTTTCGCAAGCCGCTGATCCTGATGACCCCGAAATCGCTCCTGCGGCATAAAAAGGCGGTCTCCAGCCTGGCCGACATGGCGGAAGGGTCCTCGTTCCACCGAGTGCTGCCCGACGACGCGCAGTGGAAACGACATACGACCGTCGCGTTGGCCCCGGACGCGAGCATCCGCCGGGTGATCCTGTGCTCGGGCAAGGTCTATTACGACCTTCTGGACGAGCGAGAAGCGCGGGGCGCGAACGATGTCTATCTGCTGCGCCTGGAGCAGTTCTACCCCTGGCCGATGAAGTCGCTGACTACCGAGCTGGCCAGGTTCAAGGGCGCCGAGCTGGTGTGGTGCCAGGAAGAACCCAAGAACATGGGGGGCTGGACGTTCGTCGATCCCTGGCTCGAGCTGACCCTTGGCAAGATGGCGATCGCCGCCAAGCGGGCGCGCTATGTCGGGCGTCCGGCCACGGCCTCGACCGCCGCCGGGGTGATGAGCCGCCACAAACGCGAACTCGAGGCCTTCCTCGCCGCCGCCTTCGCCTGATCACGGATCCAACCGGAGCTCACGCCCATGGCCGACATCATGACCCCCGCGCTTGGCGAATCGGTCACCGAGGCGACCGTAGCCCGCTGGGCCAAAAAGGCCGGCGAGGCGGTCAAGCGGGACGAGGTGGTGGTCGAACTGGACACCGACAAGGTCAGCCTCGAGGTGGTCGCCCCGGAGGATGGCGTCATCACCAGCATCGATGCCGAGGAAGGCGCGACGGTCGCGCCCGGCCAACGCCTGGGACAGGTCGGCGCGGGAGCGCCAGGGGCCAAGGCGGCGGCGCCGGAGCCGAAGCGCGCGCCAAAGCCTGAGCCCGCCCCCTCGCCGCCTGCAGCCACGAGCCCCAAGCCGGCCGAACCGGCGCCAGCGTCGGGGCTTCCCCCGGCGCCCTCGGTGCAACGCCTGGCCGAGGAGAACCGTCTGGATCTCTCGGCGGTCGCCGGCACCGGCAAGGATGGCCGGATCACCAAGGGCGACGCCCTGGCGGCGATCGACGCCCTGGCCAAACGCCCGACGCCGGCCCCGGAACCGGCGCCTGCCCGCCCTATCGACGCGCGCGAGGAGCGGGTGCGCATGAGCCGGCTGCGCCAGACCATCGCCCGCCGGCTCAAGGAAGCGCAGGCCAACGCCGCCATGCTGACCACCTTCAACGAGGTCGACATGAGCGCGATCATGGCCCTGCGCAGCCGCTACAAGGACAGCTTCGAGCAGCGTCACGGCGTGCGCCTGGGCTTCATGAGCCTGTTCGTGAAGGCGTGCGTAGCGGCGCTCAAGGACGTGCCCGCGGCCAACGCCGAGATCGACGGCGCTGACCTCATCTACAAGAACCACTATGACATCGGCGTCGCGGTGGGGACCGAGCGCGGCCTGGTGGTGCCGGTCGTGCGCGACTGCGACATCCTCGACCTGGCCGGCATCGAGAAGGCGATCGCCGAGCTGGGGGCCAAGGCGCGCGATGGAACCCTGGCACTGGAGGAGCTGCAGGGCGGCACTTTCACCATCTCCAACGGCGGCGTCTATGGCTCGCTGATGTCGACACCGATCCTCAATGCCCCGCAGTCGGGGATCCTGGGCATGCACAAGATCCAGGACCGGCCGGTGGCGCTGGGCGGCCAGGTCGTCATTCGGCCGATGATGTATCTGGCGCTTTCCTATGACCATCGGGTGGTGGACGGTCAGGGCGCGGTCACCTTCCTGGTCAGGGTCAAGGAACATATCGAGGATCCGCAACGCCTGCTGCTGGACCTCTAAGAGAGACTTCGGAGGGCGGCATGGCCGACTATGATGTGATCATTATCGGCGGCGGCCCTGGCGGCTATAACGGAGCCATCCGCGCCGGCCAGTTGGGCCTGAGGGTCGCCTGCGTCGAGCAGCGCGCCACCCTCGGCGGGACCTGCTTGAACGTCGGCTGCATCCCGTCGAAGGCGCTTCTCCACGCTTCCGAGATGCTCGAGCAAGCGACCAGGGATTTCGCCGGTCTCGGCATCGACGTCGCCCCCAAGCTCAATCTGCCGGTGATGATGGGTCAGAAGGAAGTCTCGGTCGGTCAGCTGACCAAAGGGGTGGAGTTCCTGTTCAAGAAGAACAAGGTCGACTGGATCAAGGGCCATGGCCGGCTGGCCGGGCCGGGCAAGGTCGAAGTCAGAGGCCAAGGCGGGGAACGCCAGACGCTGGGGGCCAAGGCCATTGTCATCGCCACCGGCTCGATCTCGGCGCCATTGGCGGGCGTCGATGTCGATCAGAAGCGCATCGTCGATTCCACCGGCGCTCTGTCGCTTCCGGAAGTCCCGCAACATCTGGTGGTCATCGGGGCGGGGATCATCGGCCTGGAACTGGGGTCGGTCTGGCGTCGCCTAGGGACCAAGGTCACGGTGGTCGAATTCCTTGACCGCATCACCCCCGGCGTCGACGAGGAAGTCGCCAGGACCCTGCAGAGGCTGCTGACGCGCCAAGGGATGCAGTTCCGCCTGGGAACCAAGGTCACCGGGGCCAAGGCCGACGCCAAGAAGGTGGTCCTGAGCTTCGAGCCGGTCGCGGGCGGCGACGCTGAGACGCTGGAGGCGGACCATGTCCTGCTGGCCATCGGTCGCCGTCCGTACACGGATGAACTCGGCCTTGAAACGGTCGGCATTGCGCCCGACCGCCAGGGCTTCATCGAGACCGATCACTTCCGCACCAGCGCCGAGGGCGTCTATGCGATCGGCGATGTCACCCACGGTCCGATGCTGGCTCACAAGGCCGAAGATGAGGCGGTCGCCTGCATCGAGATCATCGCCGGCAAGGCCGGGCACGTGAATTACGAGGTCATCCCGAGCGTCATCTACACCTCGCCAGAGGTGGCCAGCGTCGGCGCGAATGAGGAAGACCTGAAGGCGCGCGGCGTGGCCTACAAGGTGGGCAAGTTCCCGTTCACCGCCAACTCCCGGGCCAAGATCAACCACGAGGCCGAAGGCTTCGTGAAGGTCCTGGCGGACGCGGCGACCGACCGGGTCCTGGGGGTGCACATGATCGGCCCAGACGTCTCCGAAATGATCGCCGAATATTGCGTGGCCATGGAGTTCTCCGCCGCCTCGGAGGATGTCGCCCGCACCTGTCATCCGCATCCGACGCGCTCGGAGGCGTTGCGCCAGGCGGCCATGGGCGTCGAAGGCTGGACGATGCAGGCCTGAGGGCGTTTCAAGCCCGCGGGTGGGCCGCGGCGTAGGCGCGCATCAGATGGGCGGCGTCCACGGCCGTGTAGCGCTGGGTGGTCGAGAGGCTGGCGTGCCCCAGCAGTTCCTGGATCGAGCGCAGGTCGGCGCCCGCCCCAAGCAGATGGGTGGCGAAGGAGTGCCGCAAGGCGTGCGGGGTCGCCCGCTCACCCAATCCCAGGCGTCGGCGCAGACGCTGCATCAACGCCTGGGCCTGCCGGGGTCGCAGGGCCGCGCCGCGGTTGGCGCGAAACAAAGGCTCGTCGGGGGCCGGCGGGGCGGGCAGGGTCGCGACATAGGCCCGGACTGCATCGGCCACCGCCGGCAGGACCGGAACCAGCCGGGTCTTGCCGCCCTTGCCGACGATGCGCAGCGCCTCGCCGAGCGGCTGGTCGCGGCCGCGCAGGGAGAGCGCCTCGGAAATGCGCAGCCCGCATCCCCACAACAGAACCAGCAGCGCCTGGTCGCGCGCCGCCGTCCATTTGGCCGCTCGCGCCTCGAGACCAGCCTCCGCGATCAAGCCCTCGGCCTGGTCCTCGCTGACCGGTCTGGGCGCACCCGCCTTGACGCGGGGTCCGCGCACCAGAGCGATGGCCGTGGCGCCGACGCCGAAGCGCGCGTCGAGGTGACGATGAAAGGCGCGGATGGCCGAGAGGGCCTGCGAGAGCGAGCGGGGGCCAAGCGCGCGCGCTCCGGTGCGCCGACTGGCCAGATAGGCGCGCAGGTCGGCCGCGCTTATCGCGCCCAGGTCATCAAGCGTAACCGGCGCGCCGAGGTGCTGTTCCAGGAAGGCGAGATAGGCGCGGACGCAGGCGCCATAGGCTTCGATGGTGCGCGCGCTGGCCCGGCGCTCGTGAGCGAGGTGGTCCAGGAAGGCGGCGAGCGCCTCAGCCGCAGTCATGCAAGTCGGCCGGCCAGCGTTCGGCCGTGCGCTCGACCACCCTGCCCAGGAAGGTGATCAGTTCGGCGCCCATGTCGGAGGCGAAGGCGTTGGCCTCGGCCGCGGCGAAAGCCATCACTCCGCTCCGGCCGCCGATCGATATCCTGACCAGGGCGGCGCTGCCGACGATTGGCGCCAGATCGCCAAACAACCCGCCGGCTGTCGGCGCCGGGCCCAGACGCACGCGGCGCCGTCCCAGGAGCATCTCCACCTGGCCCGCGGCCAGCGTCCGCCAGCCATCCGGCGCGCCCTGCTCGCCTTCCAAGGCCAGGATTGCGGTCAACAGTCCGAACTGCAGCCGCGCGACCATCTCGACCCGGCGCGCGAGATCGGGGTGATCCACCGCTTCGATCAGGTCGATGACCGAGGCGTGGGTGCGCGTCTGGGCGGCGAAATTGGCCCGCGACACCGCCTCCAGGCGCTTGCGGTGACTTGCCTCCCGCGCATGAGCGGCGGCGGCGCGCGACAGCGCCGCCGGTCCAAAGTCGACGACATTGGCGGCGTCGAGCCTGACGCCGAGCTCAGCCAGGAACCCCTGATCGCCGAGCAGCTTATCCCTGTGGCTGCGGACGAGAGCCTTGACCTCTTCCAATCCACCCACCCAATCCGCGCGCGCGGCCGCCTTCATCCTGCATCGCCCCCGATGGTCATACGCCAGCCTGAGTCATCAAACCCGGGCAGGGTTAACGCCGCTTGAAGGGTGAGCAAAAACCTTCGAAGACCGGCGGGTGGATGAGGTGCGATCAAGTTCGGCGGCGCGCGTAGTCAGCGTGCTCCTGCCCCTGCCGTTGGCGGAAGCGTTCGATTACGCCGAGCCCGAGGGCGTGGAGCTGGCGATCGGCGATCAGGTCGCCGCGCCGCTCGGCCCCAGGCTGGTGCGAGGCGTGGTGATCGCGATCCGCGAGGGATCCGGCGTCAATCGACCCCTGCGCGCGCTCGAGGCGCGGCTCGACGATCCGAGGCTGCCGGAGTCCGCCTTGCGGTTCGTCCAGTGGGCGGCGCGCTACGCCGCCGATTCTCCTGGTCGGCCGCTGGCCATGGCCCTGCGCGGCCTCGCCGCCCGCAGACCAGCGCCGCTGAGGCGGTTGATGGCGAGCGGTGCGGCTCCGGCCAGGATGACGCCGGCGCGCGGGCGCGTCCTGGCCGCCGCGAGCGATCCGATCAGCGCCGCCGATCTGGTGCGAACGGCCGAGGTCTCGGCCGGCGTGGTGCGCGACCTGCTCGCCCAGGGCTGCCTGCTGGAAACCTGGGTGGCTCAAGACCCCGCCGCATCGAGTCCCAATCCCGACCTTGACGGCCCGCAGCTGAACCCCAGCCAGGGGGCGGCGGCGGCGGGGTTGCGGGACATGATCGCCACCGGCGGCTTCGCGGCGGCTCTGCTCGATGGCGTCACCGGCTCGGGTAAGACCGAAGTCTACCTGGAGGCGGCCGCCGAGGCTCTGCGCGCCCGGCCGACGGCGCAGGTTCTGATCCTGTTGCCCGAAATTGCGCTGACGGCGAACGTGCTGGAGCGGTTCTCCAAGCGGTTTGGCGCGCCCGCCGACGAGTGGCATTCTGCGGTTGGCGCCCGGGCTAGGCGGAGGGCGTGGGAGCGCTGCGCCGCGGGCGAGGCGCGGGTGGTGGTCGGCGCGCGGTCGGCCTTATTCCTGCCGTTCAAGGATCTGGCGCTCATCGTCGTCGATGAAGAGCACGATGGCGCCTACAAGCAGGAGGACGGGTTCATCTACCACGCCCGCGATCTCGCCGTCGCCAGGGCCAAGATCGAGAACTGTCCCGTCGTCCTCGCGTCGGCCACCCCGTCGCTGGAGACCTTGTGGAACGCCGAGAGCGGGCGTTATCGATGGCTGAAGCTGGCCAGCCGCCATGGACCGTCAGCGTTGCCGAACGTCGAGCTGGTCGACCTGCGTCTTCAGCCCCCGCCGCCAGGTGAATGGATCTCGCCGGTGCTGCGCGCTGGCATGGCCGACGCCCTCGCACGCGGCGAACAGGCGCTCCTGTTCCTTAACCGGCGCGGTTACGCCCCGCTGGTTCTGTGCCGGGCGTGCGGCGAGCGGCTGAAGTCTCCCGACAGCGACTCCTGGCTGGTCGAGCATCGCTACAGCGGCCGGCTGGTCTGCCATCTGACCGGATTTTCGATGCCCAAGCCCAGATGCTGTCCGCGCTGCGGGGCCGAAGATAGCCTGGTGTCTGTGGGTCCCGGGGTTGAACGGGTCGCGGAGGAGGCGGCGCGCCTGTTTCCCGCCGCGCGGCTGGCGGTGTTCTCCTCGGATACGGTGAGCGATCCCACGGCCGGCCGGGCCCTGATCGCCGCCATGGTCGAGGGCGAGATCGACATCCTGATCGCCACCCAGGCGGCGGCCAAGGGCCATGATTTTCCCCTGTTGACCCTGGTCGGCGTGATCGACGCCGATCTGGGTCTGCGCGGCGGCGACTTGCGCGCCGCCGAACGCACCTTCCAGCTCCTGACCCAGGTGGCGGGACGGGCCGGCCGGCGGGAGCGACCCGGGCGGGCGCTGGTGCAGACCTGGGCGCCGGAACACCCGGTCATGGCGGCCATCGCCGCCTCGGACCGGGACGCCTTCGTCCGCGTCGAGCTCGACGAGCGGCGCGCGGCCGGCTTGCCGCCGTTCACACGGCTCGCGGCGGTGATCGCCTCCGGTCCGGATCCCGCCGCCCTGGAGCGGTTCTGCCAGACCATGGCGCAGGCGGCGCCCAACGGCGAGGGGGTGGAGGTGTTCGGCCCGGCGGACGCGCCGGTGATGGTGGTGCGCGGTCGGCGGCGCAAGCGATTCCTGGTGCGCGCGCCCCGTTCGGTCGACCTGGCAGCCTACATGGAGGCGTGGCGGGCCCGGGTCAGACCTCCGGGCGCGATCCGCCTGGCGATCGACATCGATCCCTACAGCTTCGTCTGACGGGCTCGACAAGCCAAAAATTTGTCATTTCTCGCCAACGGTGGTGCAGCGGCTTCGTCATCGGCGCCTGGACAACCGTTTCCCGCGGGGCGCCCTGTGCTTTCGGGCTAAATTGTGACGCCGCCGCGCCGCAAGTCGCGAGGCGGCTCTGTTCGGTCAAGCCCCATTTCACAACGTTTCAGGATGATGACATTCCACTTGGCGTGCCGAAAATTCACGGTCGCCTAAAGTACAGTCGGCCATGTTCCCGCTTGGTTCCGCGTCAACGCCAAATATAAATGCTCTGGACCGCCACTAACCACAAAAGTTATCCACAGCTAGCTTGGCCGTATTGAGCGCCAAGCCAACGCCATTTCAAGCGCCGCTCACGAAAACGCGAGCGAAGCTGAGCATAAAGACTCTTTTCATTCTCTCGATCCAAAGCTAACCAACTGGTCACGGATCGGGGTCGTAGGCGAAACATGAGTAAATGCATGAGAACCCGGATGGGTTCCCTTGCGCTAGCTGCGGCTATCGCTTTGGCCCCAGGGGGCGTCTTCGCCGGGGACTCTTGGCAGTGCGTGCCGTTCGCGCGCCTGGTCTCTGGCATCCAGATTTTCGGCGATGCGCGCACCTGGTGGTCGCAGGCCATCGGCCGCTACGCCACCGGATACACGCCCAAGGCGGGCGCGGTCCTCTGTTTCAAGCCCATTGGCCGCATGCGGCTCGGCCACGTGGCGGTCGTCACCCAGGTCCTCACCGATCGAATTATTCAGATCAGCCACGCCAACTGGTCGCTGATCGATGGCGACCGTGGCCATGTCGAGCGCAACGTCACTGTGATCGACGTCTCCCCCGCCGGGGACTGGAGCCAGGTCAAGGTGTGGAATGATCCGTCCCGCGGTCTGGGCGCCACCACCTACCCGACCTATGGCTTTATTTACGGCGACGCCACGCCGTCCACGTTCGCCCAGGCGCGGAGCGTCGCCGTGGCGATGGCGCAGAACGCCGCCAACCAGGTGGTCGCCGCGGTCAAGCCGGGCGCCTCGCCGATGCAGATGCTGGGCCAGGCGGCCGACTCCACCGATCGCATCGCGGCTCTGATCCAGTTGGCCACCGGGCCTTCGGCGCCAGCCAAGAAGTAGCCGCCGCGGACCAATCCGTTTTCAGGCAGCGCCAGATCGCCCTCGCCGGCCGCGGCGAGGGAACCTTGGCGGCGCTTGACTTCGGCCCTCATGAGCGGCCGATCGATCTGGTGTTCCTTCACGCCAACGGTTTCAACGCCCTCACCTATCGCCGCATCCTGGAGCCGCTGGGCGGGCCTTTTCGCCTGCTGGGGGTGGACCTGCGCGGCCATGGGGCGTCGAGCTTACCGGCGATCGCCGAGGGCCGGGCCGGCTGGAACGATTTCCGTGACGATGTGCTGGCGCTGTTGGAGGGCCTCTCGATCGAGCACGCGGTGCTCGCCGGGCATTCCATGGGCGGGACAACGTGTCTGGCGGCCGCGGCGCTCGACAGCCGTCGAGTGCGCCGACTGGTTCTGCTCGATCCGGTGATCCCACCCCGGCGACCCATGCCTGGCGCGGGAGGCCACGACCTGGTCGAGGGGGCGCGCCGCCGTCGGTCGCATTTCTCCTCAAAGGCCGCGGTGCTGGAAGCCTACGCGCACCGCCGCGCCTTCGCCGGCTGGGCCAAGGGCATGCTGGCCGACTACGTCGAGGCGGGTTTTCATGATGCGCCCGATGGCGGCGTGCGCCTGGCGTGTTCGCCGGCGTGGGAGGCGTCCAACTTCGTCCTCGCCCGCGACCTGGACGCATGGCCGGCGCTCGAGAACCCGCCCTGTCCGGTCGAAATCATCAAGGCGGAGCGCGAGTCCACCTGCCAGTGTACGGTTCCAGGGGACAATGTGTCGGTGCGCGTGGTCGCCGGCGCCAGCCATTTTCTGCCGATGGAGCAGCCCGAACTGGTCGGCGCCGCCCTGGCGCATGCCATCCGTCGCTAAGCGAACAGACGCGCCCAGCGCCGCTTGTCCCGGTCTCGCCACGCGCCGCGATGGTAGGCGTCGGAGACGATCAGCGGGGCCACCGTGGTCGCCTCGGCGAACACCATCTGCTCGTGGGTCACATCGACCTTGCCCCAGGAGCAGGCCTCCTTGAGAGTCGAGGACGAGCAGGCGCCGTCGCGCACATCGGCCACGGTGATCTGGATGGCGTATTTGTGCATTTCGGCCTCGCGCCCGAGAATCTCGGCGCACACCACCGTATCCTGGGCGAAGTTCTTCGGGACGCCGCCCCCGATCATGAACAGGCCGGTGGTTCCGGCGGCGATCTTGACCTCGGTCACCTCACGAAAATCGGCCACCGAGTCGATGGTCAGATACGGCTCGCCGGCCTTGATGCGCTCGGCCTGATGTTTGACCAGACCGAAGCCGGCCGAACTGTCGGTGAACGCCGGGCAGAAGATCGGCGCCTGCTCGTCGAACGCCGTCTGGATCAGGCTGCCCGGTTTGCGCGCGTTGCCTGCCGCCAGCCAGCGGCCGATCTCGTGAATGAAGGCGCGCGAGGAATAGGCGCGCGGCTCGAGGGAATCGGCGATCGCCTTGATCGCCAGGTCACAGGCCTGCAGTTCCTCCTCGTCGATATAGGTGTCGTAGATGCGGTCGATGTAGAGGTCGCGCAGCTTTCGATCATCGACCGCCGCGTCGGCCTGATAGTGGCGAAAACCCAGCGCCTCGAAGAAATCCATGTCGATGATCGATGCGCCAGTGGCGACCACCACGTCGGCCATGCCGAACTTCAACATGTCGCGCCAGACGTGCATGCACCCCCCGGCGCTGGTCGAGCCGGCCAGCGTCAGCCAGAGGGAACAGCTCTTGTCGGCGAGAGCCATGCCCAGGATGTCGGCGGCCCTGGCGGTATCGCGCGAGGCGAAGCTCATCTTGCGCATGGCCTCGATCACCGGCCGCGCGTCATAGGCGGCGATGTCGACATGCTCGACGGCGCGGGAAAGCAGCTCCGCCTTGGAGTTCGGCTGGCTCATTGACGCTACCGCCGCCGACGCTTCCGGCGCGGGCGGGCGAAGCGCACCACCGACGAGGTTTCCGAAGGCGTGCGAATCGAGCGCGCGGCGAGGCCGAACATCGAGGCCATCGGCGCATCGCCGACCTCGACGGTTTCCAGCTCGCCAAAGCCGTTGAAGCGGGTGGCCATGGCGACGCCATAGGCTCCGAGCATGCCGATTTCCACGTGGTCGCCTTCGCCGACATCCTCCGGCAACCAGAAAGGTCCCGGCATCTGATCGGCCGAATCGCAGGTCGGACCGAACAGCTGGAAAGGCCGCAGGGGCGCCTGGCTTTCCCCTTCGGGGCGCACGAGCACGGCCGGAAAGCGCCAGCGCGCGTGGGCGGCGTCGAACAGCGAACCATAGGCGCCATCGTTGAGATACAGCGCATCGCCCTTGCGCAATTCGACCCGGGTCAGCAGCGAGGAGCCTTCGGCCACGAGGGCCCGACCCGGCTCGCACCACAACTCGGTGGTTTCGTGCACCATCATTTCGGAAAAACCGCGGTCGATCGCGGCCAGGTATTCGGCGAGATCCGGCGGCGCCATGGCCGGATACACCGAGGGAAAGCCGCCGCCGACATCGACGATGTCAGCGAACACCCCCGCTCTCACCAGCGCCCGGGACACCTGGTTCATGGCCGCCGGATAGGCCGAGGGGCGCATGCACTGGCTGCCGACGTGAAAGGTGACCCCCATGAGGTCAGGCGCGGCGCGGCGGGCGGCCAGAAGAAGCTCCGAGGCTCCGGCGAGATCGATGCCGAATTTACCGCTCAAGGCGTAGGCGGCCCCGGGAGCCTCCACCGCCAGGCGCACCATCAGGGTCAGATCGGCGGCCCGGCCGGTGGCCTCGAGGATCTTGTCCAGCTCCTCGTGGCTGTCGAGGGCGAAGATGCGCACGCCGTGGTCGAAATAGGCCGCGGCGATGGCGCGGCGGCTCTTCACCGGGTGCATGAACGCCAGCCGCATTTCAGGCGCGTGTTCGCGCGCCAACTCGATCTCCCGGATCGAGGCGACATCGAACCCGGCGATGCCGCTATCGCTCAAGGCGCGAATGACCCATGGCGAAGGGTTCGCCTTCAGCGCGTAAAGCGTCTCACCCTTGAAGTTGGCTCCGAACCAGCGCGCCGCGACCCGCACGGCGTCCGCTCGCACCAGGGCTACAGGACGTTCCGACGGCCGCTCACGGACCAGGTCCAGGGGCGAAAGGTACGTGTGCAACTCACGCAACCCCCTGCAGACTGTTGAACCCAGACCGGCGTTAGCAGCGCACGATGGACACGGGGTCCGCCGGAGCGGTCGCACATAGGGACCCCAAAACCGGTTGTAAAGCGATTAACGCGGACGAGGCCGGTGCTCGCCTGGACCGCTGTCCGGGGCCATGGCACAACAAGGCCATGCCTTCCTGGGCGAGGAACGCACTGTTCATGCCCCCCCGCGCTATTCTCGCCCTTTTCGGGCTCGCCAGTCTCGCCGCCTGCGGCCGCGGCGAGGGCGATCTCGGCGGGGATGCGGGCGTCGTGCGCTTTGCGGTGCTGTCGCCAGAGCCTCCCGCCGCCTTGCAGCGCGCCTGGGGACCGGTCATCGCCGACATGGACGCAGCCACCAGCCTGACCGTGCGGCCGGTGTTCACCGACGACGCCGGCTCTCTGGCGAAGGGATTTCGTGACCGCCGGTACGACATCGGCCTGCTGACCAATCAGGCGGCCCTTGAAGTCGAACGCCGGGGAGGCGCGGAGGTGTTCGCACGGACGACCGAGGTCGGGGGCGGCGAGGGGTACTACTCGGTGCTGATCGTCGCGGCGAAAAGCCGCCTCACCCTCGATCGGGTGATGAAATGCGATCGGACCCTGACCTTGGGCATGGGCGCGCCCTTGTCGACGGCGGGCGCGCTGGCGCCAGAGACCTACCTGTTCGCGCCCAGGGGGCGGAGCCCGACGCAATGCTTCAAGGCGGTGCGGCGCGCCAGTCCTCACGCCAATCTGCTGGCGGTCGCCTCGGGTCAACTGGATGTCGCCACCGACAACTCGACGGCGCTGGACAGCGATCGCCGGAAGGGTCGCTGGGAGGCCGGGCAGGTGCGGGTGATCTGGCGCTCGCCGATATTGCCGGAATATCCTGTCGTTTGGCGGCGCGATCTCGACCCGGCGGTGAAGGAGAAGCTGCGCCAGTTCCTGCTCACTTATGGCCAGGGTGACCAGCCAGAGGCCGGCGCCGCTCGCGCCCGGCTCGCTCGCCTCGAGCTTGGCGTCTTCGAACCCGCCGACGACTCACATCTGCTGCCGGCCAAGGAAATGGAGGCGACGCGCGCCTGGCTGCAAGCCAGGGCTAGTGGCGACAAGCGAAAGGAGGACATCGCCAGGCGGGCTCTGAATGCGGTCACTGCCCAGCGCCAAGCCCTGGAGGCGCGCACCGGCGCGCCGGCGGCGGCGCAATAGGGCTGGCGCCGGCTAGGCGCTCATCATCGCATTGCTCGGCAAGGTCTTGTCGAGCACCTTGGCGGCGGTCTCCGCCCCCGCGACCGGCAGCCCGCTGGGGTCGAGCAATCCGATCTGAACCAGGACGGAAGCCTGGTCCCAGTAGATATGCTCGTGGGCCAGCCTGTCGCCCTCGAAGCGGACGATCGCCACCAGCGGAATCTCCACTCGGCGGCCCGTAGGTGCGACGCCCGGCAGCATCCAGTCGACCTCGCCGGTGTGGGTGAAGCTGAAGATCATTTCGTCCACCAGGCTCGATTCGCCGACCGTCCGGCTGACCAGCCTGAGCGATGTATCCGGCGGATTTCGACCGATGAAATGGTCTCGATAGAACCGTGCGAGTGCGTCATGGCCGACGCCGCCGGTCATGGTCGGCACATGATTGACGTACGGCTCCGCGACCATGGACGCCATCGTCGCGGCCACATCGCGGGTCTCGAACTCATACCGGCAATGGGCCTCCCAGAGACCCGCGAGATCGTGTGCGGCCATGACGCTCCCTCAGTCCAAGCCGGCGCGGCGGCGGAGGCGATCGATCGCATCGGACCGGGCGCGCGAAGCCTGAGCCACGCTTGTGGTTTCAACCCCGTCGGCCCCGGCCACCAACAGCGCCTCGATTCTCTGGCGCAGCGATGCGGCGATCCGATCGTCGGTCCTGGCGAAGATCTTGAGGCCGACCGCCCGTGCGCTCTGGACAAGACCGGTCGACAGGATCGCGCCTCTGTTCCCCGGCTGGATGACGAGGCCTTCCGCCGGCGCGATGGCGCCCGCCCATCCGCTCACCAGCGCCAGACCCTGGGAACTGAGCATCGCGCGAAACCGGGGCGCGCCGTCATCGACCGGCCCGCCGTCGGCATTCACCACCTGCACTCGCCTGACCTGGGTCAGCGCCTTGAGCGTCTTGAGTGACGCCGGTTCGCTCGAGTGGACGATCATCGCGGCGGCCGTTGAATCGTAGCCTTGCCGGCGAATGAATTCCGCCAACCGGGGCTCCACGGCGAGATCGCGGCCGGCGAAATAGTCTGGACTGACCAGCAACGGCGCGATCCCCACCACACGTCCCGTCGTCACGCTGGCGCGCCGGGCGGTGTCCACCAAATCTTGCAGTCTGGGCAAGGTCGGGGCGGCGGCGCGGCGACCGTCTCGCTTCGCTGGAAGACTCACCAGCGAAGCCAGTTCGGCGAGCGTGAAGTCATCAACGAACCATCCCGAACGGCTGGACCCGGCTACCGTCTTGTCCTTGCGCCGATCGGCGAAATCGGCTCGCGCGGCGACGTCGGTGAACGCCGAAAGCTCGACGTCCGGAGCGACGGCGAGGCCGCCATCCGAAGCCGTGACCACCGGGGCTACGAGGAAATCGGCGCCGCTGGCGACCGCCGCCTGCAAGTCGGCGGCGGTCGGCGCACCCGCGAACGTGGCGAAGATCGGCGGCGGTGGCGCATCGGCGCGGACCATGGACGGGAGCGCAAGGCCGCTCAGGGCGAGCAGGATCGCCTGCCTGCGGTTATGATTCACAAGCGCGACACTAGCCGGCCGCAAGGGTTTCGGGAATCCCACAATCGGTTATCGTCGCGTTGGGGGAAAATCGATGATTGTCACCGGTCTGCTGGCGCTCTTGAGCCTCCTCGTCGTCGCCTTCGGGGGCGCGGTGATTGTCGTCGCCAAACGCCGTGGCGAACTGGCCGTCAGCGCCGAAGCAGGGGCGCTGGGCTTCATCACCAATTTCTTCGATACCCTGGGAATCGGTTCCTACGCGCCCAGCACCGCCTGGTTGAAGCTGCGCGGTCTGGTTCCCGACAGCTACATCCCGGCGGTGCTGAATGTCGGTCACGCCGTGCCGACCTTTGTCGAGGCGCTGATCTTCATCCGCCTGGTGCGGGTCGATCCCTGGCTGCTAGCGGCGTGCATCGCCGCCGCCTCCGCCGGAGCGATCGTCGGCGCGCCGGTGATCACCCGCCTGCCGGTGCGCGCCGTCCAGGGCGTAGTCGGCGTGGCCCTGGTGCTGGCGACGGCCGCGTTTGTGCTCACCAACCTCCACCTCATGCCCGGAGGCGGAACGACGCTGAGCTTGTCGCCGCCGCTGTTCGCGCTTGCCGTCGGCCTCTATTTCGTCCTCGGCGCGCTGATGATGTGCGGCATCGGCCTCTATGCGCCGTCGCTGGTGATGTTCAGCCTCTTGGGTCTCGATACCCGGGCCGCGTTTCCGATCATGATGGGGGCCTGCGCTTTTCTGATGCCAGCCGGCAGTGTCGGCTTCCTGCGCGCCCGCCGGATCGATCTGCGCGTGGTGCTCAGCATCGCCATCGGCGGCGTCCCGGCGGTTGTGTTGGCGGCGCTGGTGGTCAAGTCCCTGCCGCTGACCGCCATCCGCTGGGGCGTCGTGGTGGTGGTCTTCTACACCGCCTGCCTGCTGCTGCGCGCGGCGCTCAAGGGATCGCCAGCGCCAGCGGCCGCCGTGGCCGCCTAGGCCACGCCTAGGCCGCCGCCCTCAGCCGCTCGAGAATCTTGGGATGCAGGTCGAGATTGGCGGCGCAGATCGATCCTTGGCCGAGAATTTCCTGGCCGCCGTCGGCATCGCTGACCGCACCGCCGGCCTCGGCCACTAGGAGGGTCCCGGCGGCCAGGTCCCAGGCGCCAAGATCGCGCTCCCAGAAACCATCGAAGCGGCCCGCCGCCACCCAGGCCATGTCCAGCGCCGCCGAGCCGAACCGGCGCACGCCCGCCACCCGCTGGGCGATCTGATGCAGTTCCTTCAGGAATTTGGCGTGTTGTCCATGACCCAGAAACGGGATGCCGGTGGCGAGGACGGCCTCGTCGAGCCGGGTGCGCGCCGCGACCCTCAGGCGGCGGCCGTTGTGAAACGCGCCGCGACCGCGTTCGGCCCAGTAGAGGTCGTTGGTGGCTGGATTATAGGTCACCCCGGCGACGATCGCCCCTTCCCGCTCGAGGGCGATGTTGATCGCGAAGTGCGGCATGGCATGGAGGAAGTTGGTGGTGCCATCCAAGGGATCGACGATCCATCGGTGGGTCTTGTCGGTTCCGGCGATGAAGCCCCGCTCCTCGCCCAGGAAGCCATAACCAGGCCGCGCGCGCGCAAGCTCCTCGAACAAGGTCTGCTCGGCGCGCAGGTCAGCGGCGGTCACATAGTCGGCCGCCCCTTTCTTCGACACCTGCAGTTCGGTCACCTCGCCAAAATCGCGCGCCAGGGCTCGGCCAGCCTTGCGCGCGGCGTCGACCATGACCTTGACCAGGGCGCTGGGCGTGGTCACCGCACTCAGTCCGCGCGGCGCAGGTATTCGCCCGTTTCGGTGGACACCAGGATGCGTTCGCCCTCGCCCATGTAGGGAGGGATCATCACCCGCATGCCGTTGGAGGCCTTGGCCGGCTTGTAGGAGCCCGATGCCGTCTGGCCCTTCACCGTTGGCTCGGTCTCGACCACCTCCAGCACCACGCTCTCCGGCAGCTCGATGCCGATCGGCCGCTCCTCATGAAACTCGAGAGTGACCAGCATGCCGTCGTGAAGAAAGCGGACCTGATCCTCGCCGACGAAATCCTTGTTGAGCTCGATCTGGTCGTAGGTGCGCTGGTCCATGAACACCAGAGCGTCACCCTGTTCGTAGAGGTACTGGAACTCCTTCTGTTCCAAGGTCACCCGTTCGACGGTGTCCGAGGAGCGGAAACGCTCGTTGAGCTTGCGTCGGTCGAGCAGATTTTTAAGCTCCACCTGGGCGAAGGCCCCGCCCTTGCCGGGTTTGACGTGCGCGGTCTTGACCGCCACCCACAACCCGCCGTCGTGCTGGATGACATTGCCGGGCCTGATGGTGTTGGCGTTGATTTTCATCGCCCCGCTCTAGTTGAGGGGCGCCGGAGTGGCAAGGCGAGCCGCCGCGATCGCCGCGGTCAGTTCCGCCACGGCTGCTGCGGGCCCGTTGGCGTGGTTCCAGACCGCCGAGCAGACGGCGAGGAAATCGGCGCCGGCGCTCACCAACGGCGCGCAATTGGCGGCGGTGATGCCGCCGATGGCCACGCACGGAGTCAGCATGGTTTCCTGCCAGATTTCGAGAATCTCCGGGTCGGGCCTGTGGATGGTTT
Source organism: Caulobacteraceae bacterium (assembly GCA_035999625.1). Classification (GTDB taxonomy): domain Bacteria; phylum Pseudomonadota; class Alphaproteobacteria; order Caulobacterales; family Caulobacteraceae; genus Acaudatibacter. Next base: position 28,117 of record DASYGN010000002.1, read on the forward strand.
CCTTGGTCGCGGTCGGGAAAAAGGCGCCGAAGGCCACATAGTCGGCGCCGTGCTCGGCGGCGGTCATGGCGAGGTCGCGACTGGCGTGACAGGTGACGCCGATGATCCGGTTCGCGCCCACCGCCGCGCGCGCGGCGGCCACCGAGCCGTCACTCTGGCCAATGTGGACGCCATCGCAGTCCAGCGCCGCGGCGAGGTCCGGCCGGTCGTTCAAAAGCAGAGTGACGCCACTGGCCTGGGCGATCGGCTTCAGCGCAAGCACTGCCTCAGCGATCTCGGCCGCGCTGGCGCCCTTCAATCGCACCTGCATCCCGGCGACGTCCCCGGCTTCGATCGCCGCCCGGGCCAGCTTCGCGAACACGGCGATGTCGGTGATCGCCGGCGGGGTGATCAGGTAGAGCCGACAGACCGGCGCTGGAGAACCCACGGGCGGCAGGGTTACTCCGCCGCGCGCCGGGTCTGGCCGAAACGCGGCGCAAGCTCGCCGGCGGCGTAGCGCTTGGCCATGGCCGCCATGGGGAGAGCCTTGATCCTCGCGGCGTGGCCGGCGGCGCCGAACTCTTCGAACCGCGCCACACACACGGCGCTCATCGCCTCCATGGCGGGCTTCAAATATTTTCGCGGATCGAACTCGCCCGGGTGTTCGGCCAGCACCTTGCGGATGGCCCCGGTCATGGCCATGCGGTTGTCAGTGTCGATATTGATCTTGCGCACGCCGTGGCGGATGCCGCGCTGGATCTCCTCGACGGGAACACCCCAGGTCTGAGGCATGTCGCCGCCATAGGTGTTGATAACGTCCTGAAGCGCCTGGGGCACGCTGGAGGAGCCATGCATCACCAGATGGGTGTTGGGCAGACGCCGGTGAATCTCCTCGATCACGCCCATGGCCAGCACCGCCCCGTCGGGCTTGCGGCTGAACTTGTAGGCCCCGTGGCTGGTGCCCATGGCGATGGCCAGGGCATCCACCTCGGTGGCGCGAACGAAATCCACCGCCTGGTCGGGATCGGTGAGGAGCTGGTCATGCGAAAGCACGCCCTCGGCCCCGTGGCCGTCCTCCTGTTCGCCCTTCCCGGTTTCAAGACTGCCGAGAACGCCGAGTTCGCCCTCCACCGAGGCGCCGACCCAGTGGGCGATCTCCACCACCTTGCGGGTCACCCGCACATTGTAGTCGTACGCGGCTGGAGTCTTGCCATCGGCCTCCAGGCTGCCGTCCATCATCACGCTGGTGAAGCCGTGCTGGATGGCGGTGGCGCAGGTGGCTTCGTTGTTGCCGTGGTCCTGGTGCACGACCAGGGGAATGTCGGGATAGAGCCGGATCAGGGAATCGATCAGGCCGGCCAGGACGATGTCGTTGGCGTAGCTGCGCGCGCCGCGGCTGGCCTGGATGATCACCGGCGCGTCGGCGGCCTGGGCCGCCTCCATGATCGCCAGGCCCTGCTCCATGTTGTTGATATTGAACGCCGGCACGCCGTAGCCGTGCTCGGCCGCGTGATCCAGCAGTTGCCGCAGGGTGATGCGCGCCATTGACCCCAGTCCCCGTGAAAGGCTCTGACAGCTCTTATGCGGCGAAGATTACGCCGCCGGGTTCAGGCTTGCCAAGCCGCGCGCGCCTTGGCCATGGCGGCCATCTCCTCGAACGCCCCGGCGGCTTCGGATGAGGCTGGCGCGCCAAACCCGCGGTAGAGCGTGGCCACATTGACGATGATCCGCTCGCCGTCCGTCCACGCATCGAAATCGCGCATGTCGATGTCGCGGGCCGCTTCCAGGGCGCTCAGACCGGCGTCGAAGCGCGCTCTGGCCTGGTCGCGCACGTAGAGGAGGTAATCCCGGACGGCGGCGACGCCGGTCTTGTCGGTGATCGGGCCGTGGCCAGGAACCACCACCTCGACGTCCATGGCCAGGATCCGCTCGCAGGCGGCGATCCAGTTGCCCACCGGTCCTTCCCACATGATCGGGTGGCCCTCGATAAACAGGATATCGCCGGTGAACACCGCCTTGTCGGCGGGCACATGCACCAGGACATCGCCGGTGGTGTGCGCCGGGCCGACATGGATCATGCGCACTTCCTTGTCGCCGACCGTGCGGGTCAGTTCGGTTTCGAAGACGGTGGTGGGCAGGGTCTGGGTGACGCCGGCGAAGTCGAAAGCTCCAAAGATGCGCGAAAGGTAGGCCCCGGTTTCGCCCATCTGCGGCGCATTGGTCATCATCCGCGCGAGGCGCCCTGGCCCCTCCCGAAGCATGCCCTCGCGGGCCAGGCGGTGGGCGATGATCTCCGCCCCCTCGCAGCACTGATTGCCGAAGCAATGGTCGCCATTGTGGTGCGTGTTGACCAGGATATCGATGCTGGCCGCCGCTCGTGGTGCGGCGCTCTTCATCGCCGCCAGCATCGCCCGCGTCAGCGGAACGTCGAACAGGGTGTCGACCAGCAGCGACTGATCGCCATCGACGATCAGGCCGGCGTTCGACCAGCCCCAGCCGCCGTCGGGCTGCAGCCACGCAAAGAGGCCGTGGCCGATGTCATGCAGACCCTTGGTGAACGTGAAGCGCGGCAGACCGAGCGACATGGGCGCCTCCAAATGAGCCGCCTACGCGGCCGCCTCCAGCGCCGCGACGCCGGGAAGGGGCTTGCCCTCCAGCCATTCGAGGAAGGCGCCCCCGGCAGTGGATACAAAGGTGAAGTCGGCGGTGACCCCGGCCGCATTGAGCGCCGCCACGGTGTCGCCGCCTCCGGCAACGGCGATCAGCCTTCCAGCCTTGGCCAGGTCGGCGGCGTGACGCGCGGCGCCGGCTGTCGCCTTGTCGAACGGCGGCATCTCGAAGACGCCCAGAGGTCCGTTCCAGACCAGGGTGGCGCTGGCATCCATCGCCTTGGTCAGGCGCGCCACCGTCGCCGGGCCGGCGTCGAAAATGCGTTCATTGCCGCGAACCTCGCCTGGCGAACAGGTGCGCGCGGTGGCGGGGCGCTCGAGGCTCTCCGCGACCACCACATCGGTGGGCAGCAACAGCTCGCAGCGGCCGGCCGCGCGCGTGATCCGCCGGGCTTCATCGACGAGGTCATGCTCGCAGAACGAGGCGCCGACGTCGTAGCCTTGCGCCGCCAGGAAGGTGTTGGCCATGCCCCCGCCGATCGCCAGCCGATCAAGCTTGGTGACCAGATTGGCGAGCAGCTCGAGCTTGGTCGAGACCTTGGCCCCGCCGACAACGCCGAGAACCGGCCGCTGGGGATCGCCCAGAGCCGCATCGAGCGCCGCCAACTCGGTCCGCATCGCCTCGCCGGCGTAGGCTGGCAGCGCATGCGCCAGGCCCTCGGTGGAGGCGTGCGCCCGGTGCGCGGCCGAAAAGGCGTCGTTGACGAAGGCATCGCCGTTAGCCGCCAGGGCCTGGACGAACGCCGGATCGTTCGCCTCTTCTCCGGGGTGGAAGCGCAGGTTTTCGAACAGGGCGACATCGCCTGATCGCAGGCCATCGGCTACCCGGCGCGCCGCCTCGCCGACGCAGTCGTCGGCGAATGCCACCTCGCGCCCGATCAGTTTGCTCAGTGGCCCGACGATGGGCTTGAGGCTCATCGTTTCGACGCGACGGCCCTTGGGACGGTCGAAGTGGGCCAGAAGGATGGTTTTCGCGCCCAGCGCGCGCAGCCGGGCGATGGTCGGCAGGGCGGCGCGCAGGCGGGTGTCGTCGGTCACCTCGCCGTTCGCCATCGGGACGTTGAAATCGACCCGCACCAGGGCGCGGCGGTCCTTGAGATCAACGCCCTCGAGGGTGCGGACGCCCACGCCGCCTAGGCGGTCCGGGCGAGGGCGAGGGCGACATCGGCCATGCGGGTCGAGAAGCCCCATTCGTTGTCGTACCAGGCCAGCACCCGCGCCAGGCGCCCGTCGATCACCTGGGTCTGCGGCAGAGCCACCGTCGCCGAGGCGGCCACATGGTTGAGATCGACGCTGACCAGAGGGTCGTCGGTGACCTGCAGCACGCCGCGCAATGCGCCCTGGGCCGCCTCCCGCATCGCCTCGTTGATGCCTTCCCGGGTCACTTCACGGCCGGGAACCACCTTGAGATCGATCACCGAGACATTGGCTGTCGGCACCCGGATCGATGAGCCGTCCAGCTTGCCGGCCAGTTCGGGCAGCACCAGGCCCAGCGCCTTGGCAGCGCCGGTGGAGGTGGGGATCATCGACATCGCCGCCGCCCGGGCGCGGTAGAGGTCGCGGTGCAGGGTGTCCTGGGTCGGCTGATCGGAGGTGTAGGCGTGCACCGTGGTCATGTAGCCGCGCTCGATGCCGCAATGGTCGAGCAGCACCTTGGCCACGCTCGCCAGGCAGTTGGTGGTGCACGAACCGTTGGACACCACCTTGTCGTCAGCGGTCAGGCTCGTGTGATTGACCCCGAAGACAATGGTCCGGTCGGCCGCCTCGCAGGGCGCGGAGACCAGCACCTTGCGCGCCCCGGCCTCCAGGTGGGCGCTGGCGGACGCCTTCGATGCAAACAGCCCGGTGCACTCGAGGGCGACATCGATGCCCATCTCCTTGTGCGGCAGGCGCGCCGGCTCACGGATGGCGGTGACCTTGATCGGTCCCAGACCGACGTCGATGGCGTCACCCTGGACCTCGACGATCCCTGGAAAGCGGCCATGTACCGAATCGTAGCGCAGCAGGTGGGCGTTGGTCTCGACCGGACCCAGGTCGTTGATCGCCACCACCTCGATGTCGCGCCTGGCGTGCTCGATGATCGAGCGCAGGACGAGGCGTCCGATGCGGCCAAAGCCGTTGATCGCGACGCGAATGGGCATGGGCGGCGTCCTCTCAGGAAGTGCGGCCGTTTTGCGGGCCGGCGGCTGGAAGTCAAGCTCGGGCGCAGGCGAGCGCCTCCGAGGCCGCTTCGGTCACCGCCTCGGCGGTGATGCCGAAGCGCCGATACAACTCCTCGAACGGGGCCGAGGCGCCGAAACTATTCATGCCGATGAAGACACCATCTTCGCCGATGAAACGGTCCCAGCCCTGCCGTACGCCGGCTTCGATCCCCAACCTTACCGTCGCACGGCCGATCACGCTTAGGCGATAGGGCTCGTCCTGGGCTTCGAACAGCGCCCAGCACGGACAGGAAACCACCCGTGTCGGAATTCCAAGCGACTGCAGGCGCGCGCGCGCCGCCAAGGCGATGGCGACCTCGGTTCCGGCCGAGAACAGGCTGACCTTGGCCTCGCCTATCGCCGACGCCAGCTCATACGCGCCGCGGTCCACCGCCGGCGCCGCACCGGTGACCACCGGCGGCGTCTTCTGGCGCGACAAGGCCATCACCGAGGGCCCGTTCGCCGTGAGCGCCGCCTTCCAGCACAAAAAGGTCTCGGCCGCGTCGGCCGGTCGGAACACCAGGAGGCCGGGCATCGCCCTCAGCGACGCCAATTGTTCGATCGGCTGGTGGGTCGGACCGTCCTCGCCAAGTCCGATCGAATCGTGGGTCATCACGTGGATTGCCCGTACGCCCATCAGCGCGCCTAGCCGGATCGCCGGTCGGCTGTAGTCGGAAAAGGCCAGGAAGGTCCCCGAATAGGGGATCACCCCGCCATGCAGGGCCATGCCGTTCAAGGCCGCGGCCATGCCGAATTCGCGCACGCCGAAGTGGACGTAACGGCCCGCGTAGTCCGGGGTGTCGAACACCACCATGCCGGAGGTGATGGTGTTGTTGGAGCCGGTGAGGTCGGCCGAGCCGCCGATCATCTCCGGAATCGCCGGGACCAGGCGTTCCAGGGCGGCGCCCGAATGGACCCTGGTGGCGTTGGTCGGTGGCGCGGCCAGCACCTCGACGAGCCCCCTGTCCAAGACCTCAAAGGCTGTCGGCGGCAGGGCGCCGCTGGCCGCACGCGCGAATTCGTCACCGTTCGCCGACCCTTCCAGGCGCTTGCGCCACGCCAGCCGCTCGCGCCGGCCGCGCTTTCCGGCGCCTCGCCAAGCCGCGGCTATCTCTTCTGGAATCGCGAATGGCGGCCAGGGCCAGTCCAACGCCACCCGCGCCTCGGCAATCTGCTGGTCGAACAGCGAATAACCGTGGCCGTGGACGTCCCCTTCCATCGGGCCCGCGCCGCGGTTGATAACGGTCTTGCAGGCGATCAGCTGCGGTCGGTCCTGGCGCCCGGCCCAGGCGAGCGCGCGGCCGATGGCGGCGAAGTCGTGGCCGTCGATGCGCTTCACCGCCCAGCCGGCGGCGCGGAAGCGGGCCATCTGGTCGCCGCGCTCGGCCAGGGCGGCGCGGCCATCGATGGTGGTGTCGTTGTCATCGAACAGCACCGTCAGCCGGGCGAGTCGCAGGCGGCCGGCGAGGTGGATGGCCTCGTGGCTGACGCCCTCCATCAGACAGCCGTCGCCGGCGATAGCGTAGGTGCGATGATCGACCAGTTCGGGACCGAAGCGGGCCGCCATGCTGCGCTCGGCCATGGCCATGCCGACCGCGGTCGCCAGCCCCTGGCCGAGCGGCCCGGTGGTGGTCTCGACACCTGGGGTGTGGCCGAACTCAGGATGCCCGGGGGTCAGCGATCCCCACTGCCGGAAGGCCATGATCTCCTCCGTGGTCATGGCTTCGAAGCCGCTGAGGTGGAGGAGGGCGTAGATCAGCATCGATCCGTGGCCAGCCGAGAGGACGAATCGGTCGCGGTCTGGCCACGCCGGGTCGGCGGCGTCGAACTTCAGGAATTTAGTCCACAGCACCGTGGCCACGTCGGCCATGCCGAGCGGCATGCCCTGGTGGCCGCTCCTCGCCTTGTGCACGGCGTCCATCGAGAGGGCGCGGATGGCGTTGGCCATGGTCAGCAGAGAAGGGCGCATGGTCTTCAAAATCGCGGTCGGTGCGGGAACAAGCGCCGCCTCGCATGGGCGCGGGCGGGGGTCAAGCAAGGCGCTTTCGCCAAGCCATCAGGGCCTATAGAACGGGACCTCCCAGAGGAGCGCGAACCGCGCATGAAGAGCGATGCCGGCGGGCGGCTCGAAGCCGCGGTAGGCAGACTGGAGCGGGCGCTGGCCACGCTTGATCAGCGGTTGGCCAAGCGGCTCGCCGAAGCCGGCGCGAAGGCCGGTGATTTGTTCGACCAGGACCGGGCCAAGCTCGCCGCCGACCTCGACGCTGCCCGGGCCCGAGGCCGCGCGCTGGAGGAGGCTGGCGCTCACGCATCGGCAGCGCTGGCCAAGGCGATCGACGACATCCGCGCCGAGCTCGGCGAGCGAAGCTGATGGCGCAGGTCACCATCCACATCAACGGCAAGGCCTACCTCGTCGGCTGCGAGGATGGCGAAGAAGCGCGGTTGAAAGGGCTCGCCGCCGCCCTCGACGACAAAATCCAGGGGCTGGGTGTGGCCGACGCCGCCCTCGGCGAAACCCGCCTGATGTTGATGGGCGCCTTGGTGCTCGCTGACGAGATGAGCGAAATGGCCGCCAGGGTCGCGGCCGCCGAGGCCCAGCTCTCCGATGTTCGGGGCGAGATCGAAGCCGTGGAGACGCGCGCCGCCCAGGCGCTCGAGGCGGCGGCGAAGAAGATCGAGAGCCTCGCCGCCCGGCAGACTTGAGTTGCGCCGCCCGGCCCCTTAGGTTCTGCGTCGGCGGGTCAGCTGCGGCTCGCGTCGAAGGCCTTCAATCCCGGGGACCTTAATCGCTTCGTAAGGGAGCTGTCCCTGACCGGAACCGTGGTTCCGGACATATGGCGCCCACCTGGTCTTCCAGGTCCGAGGGGATTAAACCGCCTTCACGGCTTTCGCGGCGCCGCCACCCTTTTGTTGCGGCGGAACCATCTTGGCGCCCGATAAGACCAGGCTTCGCGCCGAAATGCGGCGGCGGCGACGCTCGGCCGCCGGCAGGCGTCCCTTGGCGGCGCAGGAAGCGGCGATGCGCCTGCCCCCGAGCCTTCTGCTCGGCGCGCCCAGCGTCGCAGGCTACCACCCCGAGGGCGGCGAAATGGACCCGATGCCGGTGCTACGGCGCTTCGCGGCCGCAGGGGCCAGGCTCGTCTTGCCAGCCGCGACGGATCGAGACGCGGCGCTGGTCTTCCGCGCGTGGGCGGAGGGCGACCCTCTCGCCCCGGACGCTTTCGGTATCGCCTCGCCCCGGCCGGAACGCCCCGAAATTTTCCCCGACATCGTCATCGCCCCGGTGCTGGCTTTCGATCGGCGAGGCGGACGTCTGGGCCAAGGCGCCGGCTGTTTCGACCGGACCCTGGTCGGGCTGCGCGCCGCCGGCCGCGTGTTTGTCATCGGCTTGGCGTTCTCCGACCAGGAGATCGACCAGACGCCGATGGAGCCGCATGACCAAGGTTTGGACGCCATTTTGACTGAAAGCGGCTATATCGAAGTCCGAAAGGACCTTTGATGCGTATCGCCTTCTTCGGCGATGTCGTCGGCCGCGCCGGCCGTGACGGCCTCACCGAACACCTGCCCGCGCTCCGCCGCGCCCTTGGCCTGGAGTTCGTCGTCGTCAACGCGGAAAACGCGGCCGCCGGTTTCGGCATCACCGAATCGACGGCCCGCGAGTTGTTCGCCGCCGGCGCTGATTGTCTGACGCTTGGCAATCATGCCTGGGATCAAAAGGAAGCGCTGACCCTGATCGTGCGCGAGCACCGGTTACTGCGGCCATTGAACTATCCAGCAATGGCCCAGGCCCCTGGCCGTGGGGCCCAGTTGTTCGAGACCGAGCGCGGTCGGCGGGTGCTGGTCGTCAGCCTGCTCGGCAGGGTGCACATGGACGCCCTTGACGATCCCTTCGCCGCTGTCGAAGCCGAGCTTTCCGCCTGTCCGCTGGGCGAGGCCGCCGACGCCGTCGTTGTCGACATGCACGCCGAAGCCACCTCGGAGAAGATGGCCATGGGCCATTTTTGCGATGGACGCGCCTCGCTGGTGGTTGGCACCCACACCCATGTGCCGACCGCCGATGCGCAGATTCTGGTGAATGGCACCGCCTATCAGACCGACGCCGGGGCGTGCGCCGACTACGACAGCGTCATCGGCAACCAGAAGGAAGAGCCACTGCGCCGCTTCACCACCCGCATCTCTGGAGGGCGCTATCGGCCTGCCGAGGGTCCGGCGACGGTGTGCGGCGTATTCGTGGAGACCGACGAAGCCAGCGGCTTGGCTCGCCGTTGCGAACCGATCCGCGTCGGCGGCCGGCTTACCCGTCAGGTTCCGGCGCTGGCCATGGCCGAGCAGGCCTGAGGCGCAACCACGCCCACAGCGCGACGTTCATTGGCTTGGGTTCTCGCGAAGGAGACCGCGCCATGAACAGGTTCCTGTTGCCGACGCTCGCCGCCGGATTGGTTCTGACCGCCTCCGGCGCCGGCGCGCAGGCGATCCGCCTTGTCTGTCCCCAGCCGGCGGCCCGCGACCGTCTCAGCGCCGAAAACGCCTACGATGACCAGGTCAACACCGCCGCCACCGTGCGCACCCAGGCCGCGATGAGCGATGGCGAAGCCTATTGGCGACGCGTCCATTCCGCCCCTCCGGCGGTCAATTATGACGTCATCTACGGCCCCGGCGCCTTCGCCCAGGCGTTCGAGGGTCCGCGCATTCCCATCTGGTGACGGAAACTCCGGCGTTCCGAGGCGTTGATTCGCCCGAAGACCAATCGCGGGGCGCTAAAGACGGAGACTACTCGATGAAAGGTTCGATCATCGCGGGACTGGCGGCCTCCGCCGCCATCCTGGCCGGCGCGTCAGTCTGCGCTCAGACTTACTACCCGAACAACGGCTATAGCAACTATCCGAACACCGATTCGAATAGTTACTATAACGATCGCTCCAATGGATACAATAACTACAACAAATACAATTCGAATACACAAAACTACCAGGACTATCAGAACGCGCTCAGCGCCTATGACGCGGCGCGCAACACCGCCGCCCGCGAACGCCAGGATTACGATCGCAACAGCGCCGACTATCGGGCCAGGGAGCGGGCCTATCATCGCCGACTGCGCGACTACGAAGATGCTCGGGCGGCGTATGACGAAGACTATGGACCGGGCGCTTACGAGGAGATCTACGGCCCGCCCCCGCCGCCCTACGACTAGGCCACCATCCGGCGGGGCCGGATGTGAAGGCTGAAACAGGCTCTACGCTTTTGGGTCGAGAGCGAATCATCCCCGTTTGGGCGGTTCCGTCAAAACCGGGTTTGCTCTACGAATCCGGCGATGGCCGGGCACTCTAAGTTCAAGAACATCCAGTTCCGCAAGGACCGCCAGGACGCCCTGCGCTCCAAGGCGTTCTCCAAGCTTTCGCGCGATATCACCATCGCCGCTCGGCAGGGCCTGCCCGATCCAGCGGCCAATTCCCGCCTCCGCCTGGCGATCGCCAACGCCAAGGCTGAATCGATGCCCAGGGACAACATCGAGCGGGCGATCAAAAAGGCGCAAGGCGGCGATGCGGACGCCCTGGAGGAGATCCGCTACGAGGGTTTCGGCCCCAGCGGGGTCGGCCTGATCGTCGAGGCGCTTACCGACAACCGAAACCGCGCCGCCGCCAACATCCGCGCCATCTTCACCCGCAATGGCGGCAATCTGGGCGAATCCGGTTCGGTGGCGTTCATGTTCGAGCGCCTGGGGCAGATCGTCTACCCCATCAGCGCTGGCTCGGAGGACGCGGTCCTCGAGGCCGCCATCGAGGCGGGCGCCGAGGATACCGAAACCGAGGACGAGCAGCGGTTGATCTTCACCGCCTTCGAGGACCTGACGAGTGTGGCCGAGGCCCTGGAGACAAGGCTGGGGCCGGCCAAATCGGCGGGAATCGTCTGGCGCGCCAGGACGGATACGCCGGTGGCCGGTGAGGACGCCGCCATCCTGGTTAAGCTGGTGATCGCGCTCGAGGACGACGACGATGTCCAGAGCGTGTGGACCAACGCCGACATCAACGACGAGGACGCGGCCCGCCTGGCCTCCTGAAACGCAAGGCGCTTTTCCACAGCGCCGGCTTGGGGGATGCTGGCGTCTTGAATGAGCAAGGCGATTCGCATTCTGGGCCTTGATCCGGGCCTACGGCGCACCGGTTGGGGGGTGGTGGCGGTAGAGGGATCGCGCCTGGCCTGGGTGGGCCACGGGGTCATCGCCCCACCGGAAACTGGGCCCCTTGCCGAGCGCCTTCTGGCCCTGTTCGTCGGCGTCGCCGAGGTCATCCGTTGTCACGCACCCAACGAGGCGGCGATCGAAGAAACGTTCATGACCGCCAACGGCGCCTCGACCCTCAAGCTCGGGCATGCCCGCGCGGCGGCGATGCTGGCCCCGGCCAACGCCGGCCTGGCGGTGGCCGAGTATGCCGCCCGAGAGGTGAAGAAGGCTCTGGTCGGGACCGGCGCGGCCGACAAGTCGCAAGTGGCGTTCATGGTCGCGCGTCTGCTTCCGGCCTGCGGCGCGCCCACGGCGGACGCGGCCGACGCTCTGGCGGTGGCCATCACCCACGCGCACGCGCGCAGCGCCCGCACGCTGCCGGAGCGGGCGGCTTGATCGGACGCCTGCGAGGCGTGGTCGTCGAAACCGCTGGCGAGGATGCGCTGATCGACGTCGCCGGCGTCGGCTATCTGGTCCACTGCGGGGCCCGCACCCTGGCGCGTCTGCCGACCCTGGGCGAGGAGGTGGTGCTGCACGTGGAAAGCCAGTGGAGCGAGAGCGCGGGTCCGAGGCTCTATGGCTTTCTCGGTCGCGACGAGCGCGCCGCCTTCGTGCTCCTGCAGCAAGTCCAGGGAGTGGGCGCCAAGGTGGCGCTGGCGGTCCTCGACGCCCTGCCGCCGGCCGAGCTGGCGGGGGCGGTGGCGCGCCAGGACCGGGCCATGGTGGCCAGGGCCAATGGCGTTGGCCCGCGGCTGGCGGCGCGAATCGTCGCCGAACTCAAGGACAAGCCGATCGTCGATGGGCCGCTCGCGCTCGCTTCGCCGGTCCACACCCCCGCGAGCCCGGCCGGCGAGGCGGTAGCGGCGCTGATGGGGCTGGGGGTGGCGGAGGCGGCCGCTCGGCGGGCGGTGGATCAGGCGGCGGCTAGGGCCGATGAGGGCGCCGACGCGGCGGTCCTGGTTCGCGCTGCGCTGCGGGAATTGGGTCGATGACGCGCCTCGTCGCCGGCGATTCCCAGCCCGCCGAGGTCGCCGATCAGGCCCTGCGGCCGCGGACCCTGAACGAATTCGTCGGCCAGGAAACCGCCAAGACCAACCTCGCGGTGTTTATCGCCGCCGCCCGCGGGCGCGGCGAGGCGCTCGACCACGTACTGCTTTCGGGCCCCCCCGGGCTCGGCAAGACCAGCCTGGCGCAGATCATCGCCCGCGAATTGGGCGTCGCCTTCCGCGCCACCTCCGGGCCGGTGTTGGCCAAGGCCGGCGACCTCGCCGCCATCTTGACCAATCTCGAGGCGCGCGATGTGCTGTTCATCGACGAGATTCACCGGCTCGCACCGGCGGTGGAGGAGATCCTTTATCCGGCGATGGAGGATCACGCCCTCGACATCATGATCGGCGAGGGACCTTCGGCACGCTCGATCCGCATCGATCTGGCCCCGTTCACCCTGGTGGCCGCCACCACCCGGGCCGGCCTGCTGGCGACCCCGCTCCGCGACCGGTTCGGCATTCCCGTACGGCTCGATTTCTACGCCCCCGCCGAGCTCGAGAAGATGCTCGCGCAGTTGGCGCGGCGCATGGGCGTGGCGCTGACGCCGGACGGGGCGGCCGAGATCGCCGGCCGGGCCAGGGGCACGCCGCGCGTCGCCGGCCGGTTGCTGCGGCGGGTGCGCGATTTCGCCGCTGCCGAGGGGGCCGACGCCATCGACCAGCTCGGCGCGGGGCGCGGCCTCGCCCGGCTGGAGGTAGACGTGGCCGGTCTCGACGCTCTCGATCGTCGCTATCTCAAGGCCCTGATCGATAACTACGGCGGCGGCCCCGCCGGCGTGGAGACCCTCGCCTATGCGTTGGCCGAAGCCCGCGATTCCATCGAGGACGTGGTCGAGCCCTTCCTGCTGCAACAGGGGTTCATTCAGCGCACCCCACGCGGCCGCCTGGCCTGCGCCAAGGCCTTCGCTCATCTCGGGATCGAAGCGGCGGCGCCACTGGCCCAGCCGCAGCTCTTCGATGACGCGGACTGAGCCAATCGACGATAGTCGCGACTTCCGGAGCATGAACGATACGCGCGGCAGGCCATTCTTAGCCTGAGCAGCGTTCATGGCATCCAGGACCAGAGTTCGGAACGCGGCGGCGCCGGATCGCCTTCGGCGGCGCCATAATGTGCTGATCGAACTGGCTCGCGACGCCACCGATCTGGTAAGAATTCGCTCGCGGACGATGGCGTGAAAGGGCCTGGGGCGATCAGAGCAGATATGCCCACAGCCGGCGCCTTCGCCGGCCGCGAGCACCAGCTGCCGGTGCGTGTCTACTATGAGGACACCGACTTCACCGGCCTTACCTATCACGCCAGCTATGTGCGGTTCTTCGAGCGGGGCCGGACGGATGGCTTGCGGGTGATCGGC
>DASYGN010000012.1:0-59786 GCA_035999625.1 Caulobacteraceae bacterium
GAAACGAGCACGGGAGGCGAGCGCGTGCGCGCCTATGTGCCTGCCCCGCTGCCGCCGAAGCCGCCGCTCGAACTCGGACGGTTCATGCACGTCTACGAACGCGCCATTGCCGCGGTCGGGCGCCTCGACGGCATGACGACGATCCTGCCCTCGACGCCCTTGTTCCTCTACATGTACATTCGCAAGGAAGCCCTCCTGTCCTCTCAGATCGAGGGTACGCAATCCTCGCTTTCCGATCTGCTGCTGTTCGAAAATCATGAAGCGCCGACGGTCGAACTCGACGATGTGACCGAGGTCTCGAACTACGTCGCGGCGATCGAGCATGGTGTCTCCCGGATGCGGGGCGGATTTCCCCTGTCGCTCCGGCTGATCCGCGAAATGCACGCCATGCTGCTCAAATCAGGGCGTGGCGCAGCGAAGCAGCCCGGCGAGTTCCGCCGCTCGCAGAACTGGATCGGCGGAACCCGGCCGGGCAACGCCCTGTTCGTGCCGCCGCCGCCGAATCGGCTGGAAGAATGCCTCGATGCGCTCGAGCGCTTCCTGCACAGCGAGGATGCAGCGCTGCCCCCGCTCATCCGGGCGGGCCTGGCCCACGTGCAGTTCGAGACAATCCACCCTTTTCTCGACGGCAATGGACGTCTGGGCCGCCTGCTCATCACGCTGATCCTGTGCGAGGCGGGCGTGCTGCGCGAGCCGATCCTCTATCTCAGCCTGTTCCTGAAATCCCGGCGCGACGACTATTACCGGCTCCTGCAGGAGGTCCGCCAGGCCGGGACATGGGAGACCTGGATGGAGTTCTTCCTGACCGGCGTCGCGGAGACCGCTGAACAGGCCTCCGCGACGGCGCGCGAACTGATCGCCATGTTCGACGCTCACCGACAGACGATCGCCGGCCTCGGCCGAGCGGGCCCGTCGGCGCTACGAGTCCACGAACTCATGCAAGCCAGCCCGATCGTCACCATCCACACTGTCTCCGAGAAACTCGCCGTCTCTTTTCCGACCGCCAGCATGGCGCTGGAAAATCTCGCCAAGATAGGGGTCGTACGCGAGACCACGGGACGGCAGCGCGGTCGGATCTACGCCTATTCGGACTATCTGGCCCTACTGGACCGTGGCGCCGATCCGTTGCCCGCTTGAAGCCGGGACGAAACAGTTGGATAGGCGGCGCGTGAGGATTCTCGGGGGTCGAGCCGGGCCGGGTGTGGCCGCCTGGGCCGCGGCGCTGGCGTTGCTCGCCCTGCCGGCGTTGGCGGCGCCGGCGGACAATGCCGACACCCCCGCCCACGCGCGGGCTCTGGCGGCCGGCTACAAGGCCCTGTTCCTGTGCAGCGGCCTGTTCGAGGCGCATCGCACGGAGGCCGAGATCGAGGCTCACGAGTTGGCGCGGCCCTATCCGGAGGTCCGGCCCTTCATCGCCAGTCTGCCGGCCAGGATCGACCCGGCGCGCAAGACCGCCTCGGTCGCCTTCGATCAGCATCTGCCGCCCAGGATCGCCGCGTGGCGGCCGCTCCTCGGCTGTGCGGAGTTGCCGATCGGCGCGCAGCCGGATGCGGCCGCCGACCTGCCCGACCTCGCCCTCTCGCCGCCGCCGGACGATCCGGGCGCGGCGGCCTGGCCGATGGGCGATGCCGGCGCGGCCACGCCCACAGCATCGCTGGCCCCGGTCCTGGACCGGGCTTTCGATGGCCACACCTACGGCGCCGGGACCGAGACCACCGGGGTGGTGGTGGTTGAGGACGGCAGGATCATCGCCGAGCGCTACGCGCCGGGATTCGATCGCGCCACGCCCAGCCGGACCTGGTCAGCGGCCAAGAGCCTTGCCGCCACCTTGATCGGCGTCGCGGTGCGCAAGGGTTTGCTCGATCCCGCCAAGCCGGCGCCGATCCCCGAATGGCGCTCGCCTGGCGATCCGCGCGCCGCCATCACCTTGGGGGATCTACTGCACATGGTCAGCGGCCTCGACAGCGGCCGCCACGGCAACCGCACCGACGACATCTATTTCGGCGGGACAGCGGTCACCGAAAAGGCGGTGTTCGCACCGATCGAGGCGGCGCCTGGCTCGCGCTGGAAATACGCCAACGACGATCCGTTGCTGGCCCTGCGCGCTCTGCGCGCCGCCATCCACGACGATCCGGCCTACCTCGCCTTTCCGTTCCGCGAACTGCTGTGGAAGATCGGCATGCGCCATACCTGGCCCGAGACCGACTGGCGCGGGAACTATGTCGGCTCCAGTCAGGTGTGGACCACCGCCCGCGACCTGGCGCGCCTTGGCATGCTCTATCTCCAGGGCGGCGTCTGGCGCGGCGAGCGCATCCTTCCGGCCGGGTGGGCGAGGTATGTCGCTACGCCCGGTCCCGCCCAGCCGCCCGCCGGCGGACCTGGGTATGGCGCCCTGTTCTGGCTTTGGGGACCCAGGCAGGGACTGCCCGAGGGGACCTACGCCGCAGAGGGCAGCCAGGGCCAGTATGTGATGATCGTCCCGGCCAGGAATATGGTGATCGTGCGCCGGGGCCTCGATGGCCTCGCGCCCGGCGAAAACCAGTTCGATATCGGCAAGTTCTCCGCCGATGTCATCGCCTCGGACCACTAGCTCCGCCGGAATTTGCTTCGCCGGCCTGCGGCGCCAGCGCATGGCGCAGGATGGCGGCGGCGTCGGCGATGATGTCGGCGCGGGCGATCCCAGTCTCGTCGTACAGCATCGCATCGGCGGCGAAGCCGAACTCGACGCTGATCCGCAGGCGCCGCCAGAGCACGGCGGGCGGGATGTCGGGCAGCAACGCCGCGTAGACGGCGGCCATGCGGTCGGTGACCAGTCGGTGTGAGTCGGTGCGCACGTGGGCCAGGCGCGGCACCGCGGCGAGCGCGCGCAGAGTCCAGATCGCTCCAGGCTCGGCGGCGGTGACCTTGGCGGTGTCGATCAGAAGCTGCTCGAGGCCGTCGCTCAAGCCCGCAAGGCCCGATGGCGCGCAGCGCTCCAGCCAGGCGAACAGCACCTGGTTTTGACGGTTCATCAGGCGCGCGCCCAGCGCCTCCAGCACGTCGTATTTGTCGCGGAAATAGCGGTAGAGAACCGGCGGCGTGACCCCGGCCCGCGCGGCGATGAGGTTGGTCGAGATGCGTCCGATGCCGACCTCGGCCAGCAGCACGCCGGCGATGTCCAGCAGGCGCTCGCGCGTAGCGAGCGCGCGGCGCTGGCGGGGAATGGCGATGACCTCGCTCACGCCAGCGCCGGGGCTCGCGGCCGGCGGATGTGGAGGGCAGCGACGATGACCATGGCGGCGATCAGGCTGATCGCGCCCAGAACCACTGCTCCCCTGGCGTCGGCGTCGCTGACCACCAGCGAGGAAAGCAGCGGCCCGAGGCTGCCGCCCAAAAGTTGAGCGCCGCCGAGCAGAACCGCGCTGCGCCGGGTGGGATCGGCGGCGATGGTCATCGGCACCAGGAACGGCAGCAGGAACAGCCACAGGAAGCCGAACACCGCCGCGTCGACCAGGAACAGAAGCGGCCCGGGCAGGGCGGCGAAACCGGCCAGGCAACCCAGGCTGGCGAGCGACAGCACCAGCAGGGTCCGGAACCAGGGCAGGCGATGGGCGAGGAAGGTGGCCGCGCCGCTGCCCAGCACCTGAAACGCGAGCGAAAGGGAAATCGCCGTCTCGGCCACCTGTGGAACGTGGCCGGCCTGGTGAGACAGCGGCTCGGCGTACACCCACACCCCGAACTGGAACGCCAGGAACAGGAACGCCGCCAGCAGAGCCGCCGCTCCGGCCGGCGTCGGCAGCCCGCCCGGGGTTTCGGCATGGGCCAGCGGAGCGAGGCTGGGTGGCGCGATCAGCGCGGCGCCGGCGGCGATCACGCTCACCCCCGCCAGGGCGAAAAAACCGCCGTTGGGCCCGAAACGGCCGATGACGAACGCCGAAATGACGGCCGAAAGCACGAACTGGCCCAGGGTCTGCACAGTGAGGAACAGCGCCGACCACTGCTCCGGCCGCGGCGCGCGGGTGATCATGCTGATGGTCAGCCACATCATCACTCCGCTGGGGATCCCGGCGGCGCCACGCAGCAGGGTGATCGTGGCCCCGTCGGCCCTGGTGGTGGCGACATCAAGCCCGGCCAGGACCAGGCAGGCGAGAACCCCGAGGGGGCGCAGATGGCGCGGCGGCAGGAACAGACCGGCCAGACCGGCCACCGCGCCCATGGTCAGGAGCTCGGCGGTGGCGGCGCGGCCGAGCTCGGCGGCGGAAAGGCGGTGGGCCAGCTGCAGCGCCCCCAGCAGCAGCGGCTGCAACCCGGCGATCATGATCCCGTTGACACCGACCGCCAGACTGGCGCTCGCCCGCAGGGGCCCTGGCGGGGCTCCGATCCAGTTCGGCCGGGTCTCCACTCGAGCTCTCCCTTGGCGAGGTTGGCCCCTTGAATAGCGGCGCAGCTATGTTAGTCAAAGCTAACTTTTCGCCGAGAACAACAAGGGGGGCGGGGTATGCGATACCGGCTGCTTGCGGGCGTATTGGCCACCAGCGCGTTGGCGCTGGTGATCGGATCGGGTACGGCGCGCGCCGCCGAGGCGCAGAAGGTCACCCAGGTGGAGACCCTGGTGGTCACCGCCGAGCGTCGCAGCGAGAACATCCAGGCGGTGCCGATCTCGATCCAGGCGTTCACCGCCAAGGACATCGAGGCGCTGGGCATCAAATCCTCGATCGACATCGGAGCGGTGACCCCCAATGTCGACATCGCCCTGGTGGCCGGGCCGGGCAACCAGCCGATCATCACCATCCGCGGCATTGGTCTCAACGACTACGACACCAACAACGCCGGGCCCAACGGGGTCTATGTCGACGAGGTCTATCTTTCCTCGCCGGCCTCGCAGAGCTTCCAGACCTTCGATCTCGACCGCATCGAGGTGCTGAAGGGCCCGCAGGGCACGCTCTATGGGCGCAACACCTCCGGCGGGGCGATCAACTTCATCACCGCCAAGCCGACCGACACGCTCGCCGGGCATCTGCACGTGGAATACAGCTCGTTCAACACGGTGAACATCGAAGGCGCGCTCAGTGGCCCGCTGGCGCCGGGGTGGGACGCCCGCATCGCCTTCGTCAAGAACAACTCGGAGGGCTATGTCCACAACCTGCTCAACGGCGCCCACGAGAACGGGACCGACAACTACGGCGTGCGGCTGATGCTGCAGTACCATCCGAACAGCAACTTCAAGGCGCTGTTCAACATCCATGGAGGCCAGGTCGACAACCACGTCACCGAGTATCGGCACATCGGCGATCTGGACCCCAACACCGGCGCCCAATGTTCGGTGGCTCAGACCTACGCCGGTGGCTGCGTGGACCTGTTCGGCTATGGCACGCCGAAGGATTTCTACAGCGGCTCGTTCAACCGGCCGGATAATCTCAAGGTCAATAACCTCGGGGCCTATCTGCGCCTGGATTACACCCTGGGCGCGGTGACCCTGACCTCGCTCACCGCTTTCGAGCACAACGACAAGATCCACCCGGAGGATAGCGACGCCTCGCCGAACCGGCTTTTGGAGATCAACTTCGGGGTCAAGAACAACACCATCACCCAGGAGTTCAGGGCCACCGGCCAGGAGGGCCGGCTCGACTGGGTCGCCGGGGCCTACTACCTGCACGAGGATCTCAAGCAGAACCAGCCGATCTTCATCCTCCTCGACGCCGACAAGTTCTTCGGTCCGGGCGCGGGCGATGGTCTCGCCTTCCAGGCGTTCGATCGCAGCGATCAGAAGACCGACGCCTATGCGGTCTTCGCACAGGCCGATTTCGCCCTTACCGACCGGCTCAAGGTTACTCTGGGCGGCCGCTACACCAAGGAGGACCGCCACTTCGCCTATCTTGGCCAAGTGCAGTTCCAGCAGGGCGGCATGGACCACTTCGGGCCGATCCAGACCCTGGCCGACACCACCGAGGCGTTGCACAACGACGCCTTCAACTGGCGCGCGGCGTTGAATTACGAACTCGCCCAGGGGGTGCGCGTCTATGGCAGCATCGCCACCGGGTTCAAGAGCGGCGACTTCAACGGCAGCTTCCTCAGCTTGGCGCCAGCCGAGATCGCCTTGCAGCTCACCCCGGTGAAACCCGAGCACGTCACCGCCTATGAGGTCGGCTTCAAGTCGAGCCTCCTGGACAACCGCCTGCTGTTCGACGCCGCCGCCTTCTACAACCGCTACAACGATCTGCAGGTGTTCGTGCTCGTTCCTCCGGTGGCCGGCGGCGGCGGCTTCCCGGTCAACGTGCTCGACAACGCCCAGCGCGCCCATACCGAGGGTATCGAGGCGCAGATGGTCGCCAAGCCGATCGAGGGCCTGACCCTTTCGGGCCAGCTTGGCTACCTGGAGACCCGGCTCGACGCCTTCGTGCCCAACAAGGACCCGTCACAGCCGGACTTCACCGGCCGCCAGTTGCCGGTCTCGCCGCACCTCTCGCTGGCCGGCCTGGCCGACTATCGGGTCTCGCTGGGGTATGGCTCGGTCGATTTCCAGTTCAGCGCCACCTACAAGAGCCGGCAATTCTTCGACATCTCCAACGATCCGTACACGGTGCAAGAGGGCTATTGGCTCGAGAACATCCGCATCGCCTATGATCCTCCCGGCGGCCAGTGGGAGTTCGCCGGCTATGTGCGCAATCTCTCCGACCGCAAATATTTCCTGGACGAGTTTGACCTCACCGCACCGTTCGGATTCATTCAGGGGATCGTAGGCACGCCCAGAACCTTTGGTGTCGAAGCGGATTACAGATTCTAAACGCTTCTGGGGGCCGGCGACGGTCCTCGCGATCATCGCGTTCGCCGGTTTCGCCGCCAGCGTGGCGGTGAACTGGCCGGGGCATTTCCCGCCCGACGGGATCGCCCAGCTCGCCCAGGGCCGGAGCGGCGTCTACAACTTCTGGCATCCGCCGGTGATGGCCTGGCTGCTGGGCCTCGCCGACCGGATCATCGCCGGCGCGCCATTATTCATCGTCATGCAGGCGGGCCTGTTTTTCGCCGCCCTCACCGCGCTCGCCTCGGTGCGTCGGCCGGGCTGGAGCGGCGCGGCGCTGTTGGGGGTCATCGCGGCCTCACCCCTGGCGCTGATCTACCAGGGTCTGGTGGTCAAGGACGTGCTGTTCGCCGACGCCGCCGTGGCCGGATTCGCCGCCATCGCCTGGGCGGCCAGGCTGTGGGCGCGGCCGCTGCCACGGCTGGCCCTCTGCGTTCTCGCTCTGGCGCTCTTGTGCCTGGCCGCCCTCGCCCGCCAGAACGGTGCGACGGTGGCGCTGATCGGCGCGATCGGTCTTGCCGCGGTGGCCGCGGCCAAGGCTCGGCGCCATCGCCGGCGGGTTCTGATCGGGGTTACGCTCGCCAGCGCCGCGGCCATGATCATCGCCGGTCTGGGGGCCGAGCGCTGGTTCGCCGTTCACAGCGACCATCAACCCGAGGTCGCCCGCCAGTGGATGATGCTGCAGCTCTATGACCTCTCCGGCGCGGCGCGGGCGGATCCGACACTCGCCATGCCGGCGCTGCGCGCCCGGGCGCCGGCCGTCGAAGAATTCGTGCGCCGCGAGGCCGCGCCCGCCTACGACGTCGAGCGCGTCGATGACGTTCTCAAACTCGAGCGTTGGAAAGCGATTATCGCCCGACCTGACCCGGCGGTCGGCGCCGCCTGGCGCGGCCTGATCCTGATGAGCCCTGGCCTTTATCTCGCTGACCGCTGGCGGGTGTTCCGCCAGGTCTTCCTCACCCCCGATGTCCAGGCCTGCGATCCGGTGCTGGTGGGTGTCGATCCGGGCGATGCGGCGATGCTCAAGGCGGCCGGCCTCGCTGCGCGCGACACGCCCAAGGATGACTGGGATGGCGACTACGCCAGCGCCTTTCTGGGCAGTCCGGTGTTTTCCCACCTTGCGTACGCGGTGCTGGCCGCGATCCTGCTGGCCCTGGCGGTGCGCGACGCCGCCCGCGGCGAGATCGTCATGATCGCCACCGTCGGACTGCTGGCGGCGGCTCTGGCCTACGCCGCCAGCTTCTTCATCATCTCGATCGGCTGCGACTACCGCTACCTTTACTTCCTCGATGTGGCGGCCATGGCGGCGCTGGTTCAGCGGGCGGCCAGAGTGCGCCTCGGTTAGGAGTTTGGCCCCAGCGTGGCCACCGCTTCGGCGACGCTCTCGAACAGGTGATCGGCGCCGATCAGATCCCTTAGCCCCAGCCGCACCAACGCCTTCTGGGCGGCGACCGATTCCAGCCGGGCGATGGCCACGGCGACGCCGGCCTGGCGGCACACCGCCATCACCGCCTTCAACGCCTGGGCGGCGGTGAAATCGATGTCGATGATCCCCGCCGCCTCCAGCACCGCCAGCTTGACGCCGGGCCGGCCGACTGCCTCCAGCATGCCCTCCCGGAACTGATCGGCGTTGAGGAAGCTCAACGGCGCCTGGAAAGCCACCACCGCGACGCCTGGCGGGTCCTCGGCCGAACCGCTTGCAAGCGGCCACCAGATGCTGGCGCCGGGGATCTTGTACAGCGGCCGGACCTTCATCCGCGCCGCCGACCACAGGCCATGCAGCAGCGAAAGGCCGATGCCAATCGCCACCCCGATCTCGATCGGCAGGACGATGATGGCGGCCGCGGTGGCCACGATGAGTGCGGCTTCGATCGGGCTGGCGCGCGCCACTTGGACCATCTCGCCCACACGCACGATGCGGGCGGCGACAAACAGCAGGATACCCGCCAGGGCCGCTTCGGGTATGGCCGCCAGAACCCGCATGCCGGCAACCAGCAGAGCGATGACCACGCCTGCGGCGGCGAGGCCGGCGAGTTGCGAGCGGCCGCCGCTTTCGGCGACGATGGCGGTGCGCGGCGGGCTGGCGTTGACCGGGAAGGCGCCGCAGAAGCCGGCGAGCAGATTGGCCGCCCCCAGGCCGACGAAATCGCCATTCTCGTCCGGCCCGCCGCCCGGGGGTGGAAACGATTTCGCCGTGGCCGCGGTCTGGACCATCACCACCAGGGCGACGATCAGCGCCAGGGGCGCGAGACTGAGGACATCAGCGGGCGCGATCGCCGGCAGCGCGGGTCTTGGAAGACCGCCGGGGACCGAGCCCAGGAGGGCCACTCGCCAGGCGAAGCCGTGGGCCACCAGGCTGGCCAGCACCACCGCCAGCAACGCTCCCGGAAGCCGTGGGCTCAGGCGATGGCCGATGGCGACGATGGCCACCACCGCCGCGGCGATGGCCGTCGCCGCGAGATTGGCGTGGGGCGCCAGCCTGGCGATCGCCGCCGCCTTGGCCAGGGTCGACCCGCCGCCGACGCTGACGCCCATCGCCGCCGGCAGCTGCGAAACGGCGATGTGGACGGCGATGCCGGCGAGGAAGCCCAGGGTCACCGGGGTCGAGAGCAGGGAGCCGATCCAGCCCATGCGCAGGAAGCCGGCCCCGGCCACCAGGATACCGACCATCAACGCCAGCGCCGCCGCCAGAGCCGGGTAATGGGGCGAGCCGGCCGCCGCCAGCAGCGCCAGTCCGCCGGCGAAGATCGGCGTGATGGTCGAATCGGCGCCCACTGACAGCGGCCGGCTTGATCCAAAGATGGCGAACGCCACCGCCGCGGTGACGAAGGCGAAAAACCCCATCTGCGGGGGCAAGGCGCCGAGCTTGGCGGTGGCCATCTGTTCGGGGATGGCGATCGCCGCCAGGGTAAGGCCGGCGATCAGATCAGCGGGAATGAAGGCGGCGCGATAACCGCGGAAGGCGGCGAACAGCGGCGGCGTCCGAAATTCGCTCACCTGGCGCCTCCTGCGGCGAGATTATCAGATCAAGGCGGTTTGTCCTCGCCGCGCGCAGGGACTAAACCCCACCCCAAGGGGGCTGGGAAGCCGAAGGGGTAAAACATGCGCTCACTGACAATTGGTCTCGCCGCGGTCATCGCCGCTCTCGCCGGGCCGGCGCTCGCCGCCACGGTGCATTTCACCGCCAAGCTCGACGGGGCGTCGGAAACGCCGCCCAACGACAGCAAGGGAACCGGCAATGCCGTGGTCAACCTCGACACCGCGACCAAGAAGATCACCTGGAAGGTGACCTATTCCGGCCTTTCCGGCCCGGCGACCATGGCCCACTTCCACGGTCCGGCGCCCGTGGGCAAGGCGGCCGGCGTGGCCGTGCCGATCGTCCCGGCCGCGCCCAGTCCGGTGACCGGCGGCGCCTTGCTCACCGACACTCAGATCGGCGACCTGCGCGGTGGGCTCTGGTACGTGAATGTCCACACCGCCGCCCATCCCGGCGGCGAGATTCGCGGCCAGCTCAAGGAAAGTCACTGATTGCAGCTTGCGGGCGCGATCGCCCTGACTCTCGCCGCGCTGTTGACGACAACGGCGCGGGCCGAGGTCCCGACCGCGCCGCCTGATATCCAGGCCCTCGGCCGCTCGCTACTCAAGCAGCTGGTCGAGACCAACACCACCCACGCTTTCGGCTCGACGGTTGCCGCCGAAGCCGTGCGGGCGCGCCTGCTGGAAGCCGGCTTCCCGCCGGCCGATGTGGTGGTGGCGATCCCGCCAGACCACCCGACCAAGGGCAACGTCATCGTCCGCCTGCACGGGACGGGCCGCAAGCCGCCGGTGCTGTGGATCGGCCATCTCGACGTGGTCGAGGCTCCGCGCGCGGACTGGACCTACGATCCCTTCAAGCTGACCGAGGAGGGCGGCTGGCTCTACGGCCGCGGGACCTACGACATGAAGGGCGATGACGCCGCCATGCTGGCCGCCATCATCCGCCTGCGTCGCGAAGGCTGGCGTCCCGACCGCGACATCATCCTCGCCCTGACCGCCGATGAGGAGGCGGGCGGCGACGCCGACGGCGTCGACTGGCTGTTGCGCACCCACCGAGGCCTCATCGACGCGGCCCTGGTGATCAATCCGGACGGCGGATCGGCGGCCACCAGGGATGGCCGGCGGCGCTATCTGATTATCCAGACGGCGGAGAAGATCTTCGTCACCTATCAGCTCGAGGCCACCGACAAGGGCGGCCACAGCTCCGAGCCGACGCCGGCCAACCCCATCTATCGCCTGGCCAGGGTCCTGGCGCGCCTGGACGCCTTCGCCTTTCCGATTGATCTGACGGCCACCGCCAAGGCCTATTTCCGCGCCCGCGCGGCGCTGGAGAGTGGCCAGATGCGCGCCGACATGCTGGAGGCCGCCTCGGCAACCCCATCACCGGCCGCCCTGGCGCGGCTCGCCGCCAATCCCGAAAACGCGCTCTACATGCGCACCACCTGCGTGGCGACGATGATCGAAGGCGGCCAGGGCGAGAGCGCCCTGCCGGAGCGCGCCAAGGCCCTGATCCAGTGCCGAGTGATCCCGGGCGAACCCACCGCCAGCATCCAAGCCACTCTGGCCAGGGTGATCGATGATCCCAAGGTGACGGTCAGCATCTTCACGCCGGAAACACCCAGCCCCGAATCGCCGCCTTCGCCGGAAGTGTTGGTAGCGGTGAAGAGGGTCGTCGCCTCGATGTGGCCGGGCCTGCCGGTGCTGCCGGAAATGTCGGCCGGGGCCAGCGACAGCGCCTTCACCCGCCAGGCGGGCCTGCCTTCCTATGGCGTCGACGGCCTGTTCTCCGACGAGGACGACGACCGCGCCCATGGCCGCGACGAGCGCATCTCCATCCAGTCTTTCGGCGAGGAATTGGAGTTCACCTATCGGCTGATGAAGACGCTCAGCGAGGGCTAAGCTAACGGCCCTTGATCAGCGACACGGCGTGGCCAAGGGCGATCACCGCCACGGCGAAGGCGAGCAACATCACCAGCCGCCATGGTACCAGACGCGGGGCGCTGAGGGCCCGCGCCGGGCGCGCGCCCATCCAGCCGCTGAAGACGGCGATGGCGGCCGCGATACCGGCGAGAACGGCCGTCCAGGCAAGGCTCACCGATCGGAATTCCTCGTCATCGCAACGAAGCCTTAACCCCGCGCGCGCCTCTTTAGCGCCCGATTTTCCGGCCATGGGAGGCCAAAGGCATGGGTGCGGCGCGGCATTTAGCTCCCAAGTGGGTCGATACCGACCTGCCCTGGGACGAACCGGCCAAAGCAGAGGATACCCCCCTCTTGGCTGTGGTGGATCGGTTTCACAATCACGAAGAGATGTCGCCCGAAGGCATGGCCGAGGCGATCGCCGACCTGCAGGCGGCGGTCGAGTCTCTTGACGGCCGGCTGGCCGGCGCGGTCAGCGAGGCCTCGCAGGCGACCAAGGGCCTTGGCGCCAGCATGGTGCAGATGGGCGATGCCCTGACCAAGCGCGTGCGCGAGCTGGAAGAGAGCGCGCAGAGCGAGGCCGAGCGGGCCTCCAAACAAATCAAGGCGTTGCAGGCGGCCAACAAGCGCAACCGTCGCATCGGTCTGGCTTTGGCCGGTGTCCTGGCAGTGGGTATCGCCGGAACCTTGGTCTTGCGCTTTCAGGCGCCCGCGTCCAAGCCCGCGGCCCCGGCGCAGGTGCTCTACAGCCCCGATCAGCCCGCGCCCAATCCGTAATTTCTCCCCCCGCTGGGGGGAGAGCCGCCTCAGAGCGGGATGATGTTCTGGTGGCGACTGTAGGCCAGATAGCCGACGCTGGCGCCGAGCCTCAGGCCAACCCCGGCGCGGATCGGGGCCACGGTGATGCCGTCGGCGCGCTGATAGTTCACCCCCAGGCCACCGATGAAATAGGCCGAGCCGTCGACGCCCGGGAATCGGCGGTAGATGGCGTCGGCGTATTCCAGATTGTAGCACAGCACGAACACGCGGCTGGCGTTGCCGCCGGCGTCAAAGCCCACCGAAGGCCCCTGCCAGTAGACCGCCTGGGTCGGGCGATCCTTCATGTAGATCAGGCCCTTGCCGTAGCGCAGGCCGAAGATGAACGCCACCGAACCCTCCTCGCCGGCGATGTAGGCGGTCGGTCGGCCGTTCTGCTTGAAGATGCGCTCGATGGCGGCGCCAGCCGATTCGGCGGTGACACCGAGAAAGTCCGACACCCGATCGACGATTTCGTCGTGGGAATATTCCGGCGCTCGGCCCCCGGCGCCAGGCTGTGGCGGGGAGGGCGCCGGCGCGGCGGAGGGATTCTCCTGCGCCAGCGCCGGCCCGGCGGCCAACAGGGCCAGACCGGAGGCGAGAACAGCGCGACGTTGCATGACTGACACCTTGGCTCGAGCGAGCCCCCACCGCCCCGGCGTGACTCCGAAGAGGCCATAGCCTGGACGTGGTTAACGGCGGCTGAATGGCGCCGCCTCGCTTCGCGGCGCCGATATTGCTAGAGACCGCCGGCCATGGACCCCGGCCAGATCCGCAACTTCGCCATCGTCGCCCACATCGACCACGGCAAGTCGACCCTCTCGGATCGCCTGATCCAGGAGACGGGGGGCCTTAGCGCGCGCGAGATGCGCGAGCAGGTGCTCGATTCTATGGACCTCGAGCGCGAGCGCGGGATCACCATCAAGGCCCAGACGGTGCGGCTCGACTACCGGGCCGACGATGGGCGCGATTACGTGCTCAACCTGATGGATACGCCCGGGCACGTGGACTTCGCCTACGAGGTCTCGCGCTCGCTATCGGCATGCGAGGGCTCCCTGCTGGTGGTCGACGCCAGCCAGGGGGTCGAGGCCCAGACCCTGGCCAATGTCTATCAGGCGCTGGAGCACGATCACGAGATCGTCCCGGTGCTGAACAAGGTCGACCTGCCGGCCGCCGAGCCGGGTCGGGTGCGGGCCCAGATCGAGGAGGTGATCGGCATCGACGCCGCTGACGCGGTGGAATGCTCGGCCAAGACCGGCGAGGGCATCCACGCGGTTCTGGAAGCCATTGTGAAGCGCCTGCCGCCGCCGAAAGGGGATGAGAACGCACCGCTGAAGGCGCTGTTGGTCGATGCCTGGTACGACGCCTACCTGGGCGTGGTGGTGCTGGTGCGGATCGTCGATGGGCGCCTGCGCCCCGGCGCCCAAGTGAGGATGATGCAGACCGGCGCGGTCTACCGGGTCGACAGGATCGGCGTCTTCCAGCCCAAGCCCGCCGATGTGGCTTCGCTCGGGCCGGGCGAAATCGGCTTTATCACCGCTCAGATCAAGGACGTGGCCGACGCGGCGGTGGGCGACACCATCACCGAGGACAAGCGGCCGACGGCCGCCGCGCTGCCGGGGTTCAAGCCGGTTCAGCCGGTGGTGTTCTGCGGCCTGTTCCCGGTCGATGCGGCCGACTTCGAAGATCTGCGCGCGGCGGTCGGGCGCCTCCGGCTGAACGACGCCAGCTTCAGCTTCGAGATGGAGACCAGCGCCGCCCTCGGCTTTGGCTTCCGCTGCGGGTTCCTTGGCCTGCTGCATCTGGAGATCATCCAGGAGCGGCTGACGCGCGAGTTCAATCTCGATCTCATCGCCACCGCCCCCAGCGTCATCTACCGCATCAGCCTGACCGACGGGACCAGGCTGGAGATGCACAATCCGGCCGACATGCCTGACCCGGTGCGGATCGCGGCCATCGCCGAGCCGTGGATCAGGGCGACGATCTTCACCCCGGACGAGTATCTCGGCGCGGTGATCAAGCTGTGTCAGGATCGACGCGGGGCACAACGCGAACTCTCCTACGTCGGCTCTCGCGCCATGGTGATCTACGATCTGCCGCTCAACGAGGTGGTGTTCGACTTCTATGATCGCCTGAAGAGCATCTCGCGCGGCTACGCCAGCTTCGATTACCAGCTCGAGGACTACCGGGAGGGCGACCTGGTCAAGATGTCGATCCTGGTCAACGGCGAGCCGGTTGACGCCCTCTCGATGCTGGTCCACCGCGCCCGGGCGGAGATGCGCGGGCGCAGCATGGTCGAGAAGATGAAGGACCTGATCCCGCCGCACCTGTTCACCATCCCGATCCAGGCGGCCATCGGCGGCAAGATCATCGCCCGCGAGACCGTG
Source organism: Caulobacteraceae bacterium (assembly GCA_035999625.1). Taxonomy (GTDB): domain Bacteria; phylum Pseudomonadota; class Alphaproteobacteria; order Caulobacterales; family Caulobacteraceae; genus Acaudatibacter. The sequence continues at coordinate 14,914 of DASYGN010000012.1, forward strand.
CGGGCGCTGCGCAAGGACGTCACCGCCAAATGCTACGGCGGCGATGCCACGCGGAAGCGCAAACTCCTCGACAAACAGAAGGAGGGCAAGAAACGCCTGCGCCAGTTCGGCAAGGTGGAGATCCCTCAGGAGGCGTTCATCGCCGCCCTCAAGATGGACGCGGACTGAGCCCACTGCCCCGCAGTGGCTCAGGCGCTAGATGCGGAGGATTCATTTAACCCGGACCTCCTCCCCGCTCGCCACGGTTTGCCACCCCATGCCATCCCGTGACTGCTGTTGCGTGAAGCGGATATTATCACGGCCTTCAAAGTCGTTGAGCGTCCGATGGTAGGTCGTGTGCCCATCCTCAATTTTGCTCGACTGATAAATCCAGCGCGGACCGTCGATGGTCAGGCTGTTCCACGGACCGGGCGAAGCGCCCCCATACGGTACGGCGACGCTCCTGTAAGATTTCGGCGTGAGAGCCTCGCCGGCGGGTGCGTAGATGACCAGGTCCACGGGCTTGCCGTCGACGAGCTGTTCGCAGGCGAAAGCCTTGGCGAACCGGTGGCAGAGGTTCGTAAGTTCGAGCGTGTGGCCGTCGCTAAAGATCATTCGCCATCGCCCTTCATAGACCGTGAACGGCGCGCGCGGATCGTGCGGTTGAGCGGTGGCGGTCAGCAAGGAAATCGGAGCAACAAGAGCGACAACGAGACACTTCCACAGATGACGAGTCTTTAGAAGTTTGGCGGGCATCGTCCATCACCCTTGCTGTAATTTTAGCGCGGCGAACCGTTACCCTAAGCCTCCTGGCGAAGGCCAGGGCCCAGATGAGAGGCGCTGGCGCTTCAGAAGACTCTGGGTCCTGGCTTTCGCCAGGAAGGCGGAATTGGACTGCGACGCGGACTGAGCCTGCCGGCGGGCTTCGCCACCAGCCACAGCAGGGCCAGGAGGGCGATGAACGGCAGGGCGGCGTCGAACCACATCAGCCGCGGCGTCGCCTGGGTGATCAGCGCCGGGCTGCCGCGAAACACATCGTTGGCCGAGACCACGATCAGCGCCCCGAACAGGTTGTTGGCCAGATGCAGGCCGAAGGTGAAGGCGATGCCGGCGGTGCGGATGGCGATCAGGGCGGTGATGACGCCAAACGCCAGGGCGCTGGCCGCCTGCGGCCAGCCATTGGGGATGTGCAGGAGAGCGAAACAAAGACCGCTCAGAACGGCGGTCGCCAATGGCCGCCGGGTGGCCAGCAGGAGGGCCTGGGTGACGTAGCCGCGGAAGATGAATTCCTCGGTAAAGGTCTGGATGGTCAGGCTGGGTATCGCCCATAGCGCCAGGCGCCAGGTCGCGGCGCTCGCGCTGGCGTGGAAGCCGCCGGGCTGCAGGCCGAAATCCACCGCGCCACCTAGTATGCAGACGACCACCCACACCGCCGCGCCGATGGCCAGCCGTCGCCAGCGCCACACCCCGACGATACTGGCGAAGCTCTTGCCGTGGACCACAGCGATGGCGATCGCGAAGCTGGCCAGCAGGGCGCCGAACATCGCGCCGGTCGCGCCATAAAAGACCGCGATATGGGTCGGCTGGGTCAGCTCGGCGCTGATGTCGGCCGGCATCACATGGGCGAGGCCGAGGGCGACGATGGCCGCCGTGCACGCGATCAGCCACAGCACCACCGCCAGGACGATGGCCAGGGGATAGCGCCACCACTGCGTCCTGCCGCGTTGGGCCAGCTCGAGGAATTCGCTCATCGGCGAATGATCTCCGAACTCATCGTCGAAGGCCAGCGCCGGATTGGCCAAGCTGCGAGATGCAATCAGAGCCGGTGCAGAATCGGGCCGATGTGGGTGAGCTCCAGGGATTCGACCACCAGCCACGAGGCCAGCAGGAAGCCATACATGGAGGCGAGGAAAGGCCGGCCGCCGCGCAGGTTGTTGACCACCCCGGCGGTCAGCGGTCCGGATACCGGGCCGAGGAGGAAATACGGCGCCAGGCGGCGCCAGGCGCTAGCGCGCCTGGGCTCTCCCCGGGGCGGGGCTGGGGGCATTCGGTCGCATCCTTCTCAGCGCCCCATGGTGATTTAAGTCGAAAACCGATTGACCAGTTTCGCCGGTTCACCACAGCGTGATCGGCATGGGTTGGACCCAACCTCTCGACGAGGGCGCCGAGCGCCGCCTGGCCAGGCTGGCGGATCTCGGCGAGCGGGCGATCACGGTGATCCTGTTTTCGGCTCTGGCGTTGCGCATCGCCCCGGCGTTGGGAGGCGCGCCCTGGGACCTCGCCATCCTGATTCCGGAGGGTCTGGCGACGCTGTTCATGATCTTGCGCCGGCGGCCCACCAACGTCAGCACCCGCCCGCTCGATTGGCTGGTGGCCCTGGTTGGCGTCCAGACCCCGCTGCTGGTCGCGCCCGGCGGAACCTCCCTGGTCCTGCCTGGCTTCGGCGTTGGCGTCCTTCTGACCGGCGTGTTCCTGAGCGTTTGGGGAAAGCTCACCTTGCGGCGCAGTTTCGGCCTCGCCGCCGCCCACCGCGGGCTTGTGCAGGGCGGGCCCTACACCCTGCTGCGTCACCCGATCTACGCCGGCTATGTGGTCTCCTACGTCGCCTTCTGGCTGCTCAATCCGACTGCCTACAATCTCGCCGTCTATGTTCTGGCCATTGGCATGATCCTCGCCCGCATCGCCGCCGAGGAGCGATTGCTGAGCGCCGATCCCCTCTATACCGCCTTCATCCACAAGGTCCGGTGGCGTCTCGCCCCAGGGCTCTATTGAACTTCCTCGTCATCACCCTCGATCAGTGGCGCGGCGATGCGCTGGGGATCGCCGGCCATCCGATCGTCAAGACGCCCAATCTCGACCGCCTGGCGCGCATCGGCGTGCGCTGCGCGCGCCACTACAGCCAGGCCGCGCCCTGCGGCCCGGGGCGGGGCAGCCTCTACACCGGGCTCTACCAGATGAACCACCGGGTGGTGGCCAACGGCTCGCCGCTCGATGACCGGTTCGACAACATCGCCAGGGCCGCCCGGCGCGCCGGCTATGCGCCGGCGCTGTTCGGCTACACCGACCAGGCGATCGACCCGCGACAAACTTCGGGACCCGACGACCCGCGGCTGCAAACCTACGAGGAGGTGCTGCCCGGGTTCGACGACGACTTTCACCTGCCCTCGGCTCGGCTCGAGCCGTGGATCGGCTGGCTGCGAGGGCTTGGGCATGACCTGCCGGACGATACCTTCGCCGCCCTGGCCAGCGAGCCCGAGCGGCCCGCGGAGCACAGCCTCTCGGCCTGGCTCGTCGGCCGGCTGATCGATTGGATCGGGACCCGCGATCGGCCCTGGTTCGCGCATCTGAGCCAGCTTCGCCCGCACCCGCCCTATGCGGCGGCGGGACATTTTGCGGCGATGTACGATCCAGGCGAGATGCCCGATCCGATAGCGCCGGTCGCGGCGCCCGGCCGTCTGCACCAACGAATGATGAGTCATCTGGCCCTGGCCGCGCCGTCGGCGGTGCGCTCGCTGATGGCCCAGTATTTCGGCATGGTCAGCGAGGCCGACCATGCGCTCGGCCTTCTCTGGGCCGCGTTGGAGGCGAACCGCCAGTGGGATGACACCTTCATCCTGGTGACCTCGGATCATGGCGAGCAACTGGGCGACCACGGCCTGATCCAGAAGGGCGGCTTCTTCGAGGAAAGCTATCGTGTCCCGTGCCTGATCCGCGATCCGCGGCCGGGCGCCGCGCGGGGCCTGGTGGTCGACGCCTTCACCGAGAACGTCGATGTGTTTCCCACCCTGGCTGAAGCCATGGGCCTGCCGGTCCCGGCCCAGTGCGATGGGGCCTCGCTTGCGCCGCTGCTGCGCGGCCAAACCCCGCCCGGGTGGCGCACCGCGGCGCACTGGGAGTTCGACTGGCGGGCGGCCGGCATCGGCCCCGAGATCCCCGAACCCGCCGACCGGCGCCTCGAGCGGCGCAGCCTCGCCGTCCTGCGGACAACCGGCGCGGCCCTGGTCCAGTTCGCGGACGGTGCCAGCCAGGTTTTCGATCTGGCCGCCGATCCCACCTGGCGCACCGAGATAACCGATCCGGCGCAGGGGCTGGCCCTTGCCCAGGCGATGCTCGCCTGGCGCATGCAGCACCAGGATCGGACACTCTCGGGCATGCTGATCGAGCACGGCGGTCTCGGCCGCTGGCCATCGATGCCCAAGGGTTGGAGCGCATCGCGTCATAAGGAGTGTTCATGACCGCCCTCGCCGACAAGGCCCCTGACGCCGCAGCCGAGCCCGGCGCGGCTCACGCTGAGCGCGCGCGACCGCTCGGGCTTCCTCTGCTGGGGGTCTACGGCTCGGGGGCCCTGGTCGAGGTGATGATCAACTTCGCGCTGGGTCAGTTCCTGCTCTTCTACCTGACCATCGCCTGCGGGTTGCCCGGCGCTTTCGCCGGCGTGGTCGGACTGCTCTCGCTCACCATCGACGCGGTCATCGATCCGCTGGTCGGCTCGCTATCGGACAATCTGCGCGGTCGCCTCGGTCGCCGGCACCCGTTCCTGATTGGCGCCGCTCCGCCCACCGCCCTGATCATGATCCTGCTGTTTTCGCTTCCGCTCGGGCTCGGTGGCGGGGCCCTGTTCATCTACGCCACCGCGCTCTCCCTGGCGCTGCGCATTGGCCTGTCCTGCTTCCAGGTGCCCTATTACGCCCTGGGGGCCGAGCTTTCCGACAACTACGCCGAGCGCTCGACCATCGTCGGCTTTCGGGTCGGATTTGGGGTCATCGGCACGTTGCTGGCGACCGCCCTCAGCTATGGCCTGTTCCTGGCCCCGCCAGGAGCGACAACCCATCGCGCCGCCTATGTCCCGATGGCCTGGAGCTTCGCCGCCGTCATCGCCGGCGCCGGCCTCTTTTCGGGCTTTGGCACCCTGGCGACGCGGGGTCGTCTGCACCGGGCGGCGAGCCTCGGCGGCGCCGGCGGCCTCCGGCGCCTGGCCACCGAGATCAGCGAAATCTTTCGCAACCGATCGTTCCGGGTGCTGTTTTCGGCGATCCTGCTGTTCTTTGTCGCCCAGGGCGTGGCCACGCCGCTGACTCTCTACGCCAACACCTACTTCTGGAAGATATCGACGGTCCAGATCCGCGATCTGACCTTCATCTACACCGGCGGGCTGGCGGTCGGCATCGTGATCACCGGCCTGCTTTCCCGCCGGCTGGAGAAGCGCACCGTGGCTTTCATCGGCCTGGCCTGTTTCTTGCTTTCCCAATTGCTGCCGGCCCCGCTGCGAATCCTGGGCCTGCTGCCGACCAAGAACGCGGTCATGCTGGCGCTCACCGTGGCCGTCATCCTGCTCGGAATGGGTTCCAGCGCCGCGATCATCGGTTACCAATCGATGATGGCCGACGCGGCCGACGAGCATGAGCATCTGTTCGGGGCCCGACGGGAGGGACTCTATTTCGCCGGCATCAACTTTTCGGCCAAGGCCTCAAGCGGCCTTGGGGCGCTGATCGCCGGGCTGGCGCTGGACGCGATCGGCTTTCCGCATGGCGCCGGGGCCCTGGCGGCCAAGGTCCCGCCGCGCGCGGTGACCGAGCTTGCTCTCATCTATGGTCCAGGCGCGGCCGTGGTATCCTTCGTATCGGTGACCATCCTGTTCGCCTACCGCATCAATCGCCGACGCCATGGCGAGATCATCGCCGCCCTGGGACGAAAGGGGCCGGCGTGACCGGGCTGAAACTTGCCGATCCGGGGCTGCTCCGCGCCGATGCGTTCGTGGGCGGCGACTGGCGAGCAGCGGTCGGAGGGGAACGCTTCGCCGTGCGCAATCCGGCCACCGGCGCGGTCCTGGCCGAAGTCGCCGATGGCCGCGCCGCCGACGCCAGGGCGGCCATCGAAGCGGCCGCCAGCGCGCAGAACCGCTGGGCGGCGCTGACCGCCAAGGCCCGTTCGGCGCTGCTGATGCGCTGGCACGGTCTGATCATCGCCGCCCAGGAGGATCTGGCGGCGATCATGACCGCCGAGCAGGGCAAGCCCCTGGCCGAGACCCGCGGCGAGGTGGGCTACGGCGCCAGCTTCATCCAGTGGTTCGCCGAGGAGGCCAAGCGCGCCTATGGCGACGTGATCCCCGGCCATCTCGAGCACCGCCGCATCCTGGTGCTGAAGCAGCCGGTGGGCGTCGCCGCCGCCATCACCCCCTGGAACTTCCCCAACGCCATGATCACCCGCAAGTGCGGCCCGGCGCTGGCCGCCGGCTGCGCCTTCCTGGTCAAGCCGGCGGGGGAGACACCGCTCTCGGCCCTGGCCCTGGCCGAACTGGCCAGGCGGGCGGACATTCCCGCCGGGGTGTTCAATGTCGTCCCCTCGTCGCACGCCAAGGAGATCGGGGCCGAGTTCACCAGTCATCCGGCGGTGCGCAAGTTCTCCTTCACCGGCTCGACCGCGGTCGGCCGCCAGCTGATGGCCCAGTGCGCCACCACGGTGAAGAAGGTGTCCCTGGAACTCGGCGGCAACGCCCCGTTCATCGTCTTTGACGACGCCGACCTCGATCAGGCCGTCGAGGGGGCGATGGCCTCGAAGTACCGCAACATGGGCCAGACCTGCGTGTGCGCCAATCGCTTCCTGGTCCAGGCTGGCGTGTGCGGGGCCTTTGAGGCCAGGCTGAAGGCCAAGGTGGCGGCGATGAAGGTTGGCGACGGGATGGAGCCCGGCGTCACCCAGGGGCCGCTGATCAACCCCGAGGCGGTGACGAAGGTCGAGCGTCTGCTGGCCGATGCGGTCGGCAAGGGCGCGAAGGTGGAAGTGGGCGGACACCGCCATGCCTTGGGCGGGACCTGGTTCGAACCGACCATCGTCAGCGGCGTGACGCCAGACATGGCCATGTTCAACGAGGAGATCTTCGGGCCGGTGGCTAGCTTGACCAAATTCGATGATGAGGCCGAAGCCATCGCTCTGGCCAACGACACTCCCTATGGCCTGGCGGCCTATTTCTACGCCCGCGATCTTTCGCGCGTCTTCCGGGTGGCCGAGGCGCTCGAATACGGCATGGTGGCGGTCAACGACGGCATCCTCTCCACAGAGGTGGCCCCGTTCGGCGGCGTCAAGCAGTCCGGCCTCGGCCGCGAGGGCTCCAAGTACGGCCTCGATGAGTATCTCGAGGTGAAGTACGTGCTGCTGAATATCTAAGCTCCTTGCGCGTTGTGCACTGGCCTCGCTAGGGAGGATGCATGGCCGATCTGTTCGTCTCCTACGCCAGGGCTGATCGGCCGCGCGTCGCCCCGCTCGTGGCGGCGCTGGAGGCCGAGGGCTGGAGCGTGTGGTGGGATCCGGAGATCGCCCCCGGCCAGGAGTTCGATCGCCTGATCGGCGAGGAGCTGGAAAAAGCCCGGGCGGTGATCGTCGTCTGGACCCCGACCTCGGTCATTTCGCGCTGGGTCCGGGGCGAGGCCCGCGAGGCGGCCGATCGCGGCGTGCTGGCGCCGGTCAGGTTCGAGAACGCCCACTTGCCGATCGATCTGCGCGCCATCCACACCACCGATCTCGACGCCTGGGCCGACGACGCCAGGGGCCCCGAATTCCGCGAACTGGTGCGCGCTCTGCGCACCTTGCTGCGCGAGCCGGGAACACAGCCGACCCATGGCGCCGAGTCGCCCTCGCGCCTGTCCATCTGCGTCCTGCCGTTCGCCAACCTCTCCGGCGATCCCGAACAGGAGTATTTCTCCGACGGCATCAGCGAGGACATCATCACCGATCTGTCGCAGATCTCCGCCCTGCATGTTGTCGCCCGCAACACCGCCTTCACCTACAAGGGCAAGTCGGTAGCCATCGGCCAGGTAGCTCGTCAGCTACGCGTCAGCCACATGCTGGAAGGCTCTGTGCGCAAGGCCGGCAACCGGGTGCGCATCACCGCCCAGCTGATCGATGCCGCCAGCGAGGGCCATCTGTGGGCCAAGCGCTGGGACCGGGATCTCGACGACATCTTCGCCCTGCAGGACGAGATCAGCGAGGCCATCGTTTCGGCGCTGAAGCTCAAACTGCTGCCCGAGGAGCGGCAGGCGATCGAGAAGCGCGGGACCAGCAACGCCGAGGCCTACAACCTCTACCTGATGGCCAGGCGCTATTATGTCGGCAGCTCGACCAAGCGGCGTGAGCTTGCGGTGCGCCTGGCCGAGCGCGCGGTGGGCTTGGATCCGAACTATGCCCAGGCTTGGGCGCAGATCGCGGTTTCGCAGGCGGCCATCGCCAATGCCGCCAAGGACGATCGCGACTCGGCCACGGCTGCCTGGGACGCCGCCGAGCACGCACTGGCTTTAAATCCGGATTTGGCCGACGCCCACGCCGCCAAGGCCCGGCTACTGCAGAACGAGGGCCGCAACGACGAGGCTTGGGACGAAGCCCACGTCGCTCTCAAGCTCGATCCGACCTCGCACTTCGCCAACTATGTTGCAGCGACCGTCGCCGTCGGCACCCGGCGATTCGCCGAGGGGGTGAGCTACAACGAGGCGGCCGTCACTGCCGACGAGCTCGATGTGCCGAGCGCGGCCTTTCTCATGCAGTGTCATTTGGCGCTCGGCGATATGCCGGCGGCCCAGGCGGCGGCGCGCGAATGCGTGGCCAGGGTCGAAAAGGCGATCGCCTCCGAGCCCGATACCGGCATGCCGCTCGCTTATGGTGTCCTCGCGCTCAACCTCCTTGATGAACACGAGCGAGCCAAGACATGGGCTGAGCACGCGCTGTTGCTCGATCCAGACGACGCCCTGCTGCGCTACAACCTCGCGTGCGGCATGAGTCAGTCCGGCCAGATCGATTACGCCCTCGAATTGCTCGAGCGATCTTTGGCCGAGAGTGGGCGCAGCAATCTGATCTGGGCGAAGACCGACAGCGATCTCGATCCTCTGCGCGAGGATCCGCGCTTCAAGGCCATAATCACCAAGATGGACGCGCGCTACTCCAAGGAGGCCGCCGCCGGATCAGGGGTACACCAATGACCGCCGAACCCTATGTCCTGATCACCGCCGACACCCACGCCGGCGGCAGCCACGCGCAATATCGCGAGTATCTGGATCCTGCGTGGCGGGAGGCGTTCGACGAATGGCGCGGTGGCTACTCCAATCCGGACACCGGGCACTGGAACAACCGCAAGAAGCTGCGCAACTGGGATCTCGAGGTGCGCGCCGAGGACCAGAACAGCCAGGGCGTGGTCGGCGAGGTGGTGTTCCCCAATACCGTTCCGCCGTTCTACGGCGAGAGCGTGGTCACCGCGCAGCCGCCGACGCCCGAACAATATGAGCGCGCCCTGGCCGGCATCCGAGCCCACAACCGCTGGCTGAAGGACTTCTGCGCCGCCGATCCGGTGCGCCGCGCCGGCATCGGCCTCATCCTGCCCAACGACCTCGACGAGGCGGTCAAGGATATTGAATTCATTGCCGGGGCCGGCCTGCGCGGCGGGGTGCTGTTGCCCTTGGTGCCGCCGGACTGCACGTGGCTGAAGCCTCTCTACGACCCGGCCTGGGACAAGGTGTTCGCCGCCATCCAGGACGCCGGCCTGGTGATCAACCAGCATTCCGGCCAGGGCCTGCCGCGCTACGGCCGCTCGATCGCCGCCCAGGCGATCTGGATGAGCGAGGTCACCTTCTACTGCCAGGCCGGCTACCGCCATCTGCTGATGAGCGGGGCATACGAACGTTTCCCCAAGCTGAAATACGTCCTGACTGAATCCGGCTGCGCCTGGGCTGGGCCGATGCTGGGCCAGCTCGACCGCCTGCACGAGGGATTCCGCCGCGGGGCGATCGGCGAGATGTCCTACAAGGGCATGGAGTGGGTTCTGAAGATGAAGCCCAGCGAGTACGCAGCCCGCAATTGCTGGTACGGGGCCTCGTTCCCGAGCACCGCCGAATTGGACGGCATCGAGGCGGTGGGCGAGGGCAAGGTGCTGTGGGGCAACGACTATCCCCACTACGAGGGCACCTTCCCCTACAACCTGGAGAGCCTGCGCCTGACCTTCGCCGGGATGCCCGAGCAGCGTCGGCGCAAGGTGCTGGGTCTCAACGCCGCGGCGCTCTACGGCTTCGATCTGGAGGCGCTGAAGCCGCTGGCGGCGAAATACGGGCCGACGCCGGCGCAGATCGACGAGCCCCTGGCGCGCGAGGCCATCCCCCGCGATTCCACCTGCTATCTGTTCCAGAACGCACTGATCGCGGCCTGATGGCGCGGCCCAGGGACGTCGGCGTCGTCGACACCATGATCGGCTTCCCGGCCGACGACTTCGCCATGTACGACTTCATCCGCGCCCAGCTGAAGGAGGGCTCGGCCGACTTCGACTTCCCGGTCGAATACATGTTCAAGCAGGTCCCCAAGGAGCTCTACGGGGCCGGCGATCCGATCAAGGCGACGCTGACCGAGATGGACCGCTTCGGCGTCGAAATGGGCGTCGTCGGCGTCGGCGGCGAGGTCGCCGGCAAGGCGCTGAAGGACCACCCCGACCGGTTCACCGGGCAGGGCCAGGTCGATCCCAACCAGGGCATGGCGGGGATCCGCGACATGGTGCGCCAGTTCGAAGACTACGGCGTCACCTCGTTCTCCGCCTTCAACGCTGGCTTCAATCCGCAGGTGGGGATCAACGACGCCAAGATGTATCCGATCTACGCCAAGTGCGTGGAGCTGGGCGTGCCGATCTTCTCCTGCGCCGGGGTCCCGGGGCCGCGCCTGCCGATGTGGCCGCAGGAGGTGCGCCTCATCGACCAGGTGATGTACGACTTTCCCGAGTTGGTGTTCGTGACCCGCCACGGCTGCGAGCCCTGGCAGGATCTGGCGGTCAAGCTGATGCTCAAGTGGCCGAACCTCTACTATTCGACCTCGGCCTTCGCCCCCAAGCACTATCCGAAGGCGATCGTGGACTACGCCAACAGCCGCGGCGCGGACAAGATCATCTACGCCGGCTACTTCCCCATGGGCCTTAGCCTCGAGCGGATCATGGGTGACATGGACAAGGTCGGCTTCAAGGACGAAGTCTGGCCGAAGTTCCTGCGCGACAACGCCAGGAGGGTGCTGAAGCTGTAGCTTCTGGCCTTCGGAACCAATCGCCTCACGAGGGATTGCGGCCCTTGAGGTTGGGAGGTTCGACTACAGGGGCGATGGCGGACTGACTCCTGGCGCCTGGGCCGGAGGAGCATCGCGCGTGGCCGACCTGTCCTTCGTCGAGGCCGGCCGAGCCCTCACACCCTACTGTGGCGCGCCACCGACACCGGCCACGCTTGCCGCGCGCTGGAATCTCGATCCGGTCCTCATCGCCTGTCTGCTGCTGCTGGCGTGCGCATATCTGGTGAGGACGAGGCGATCGTTGCCGTTGTGGCGTCGCGGCGTGTTCATGGCCGGCTGGCTCCTGGCCAGCCTGGCCCTGGTTTCACCGCTGTGCGCGCTCAGCGTGGCGCTGTTCTCCGCTCGGGTCGGCCAGCATATGGTGCTGACCACCTTGGCCGCGCCGCTTGTCGCCCTCGGTGGGCCGGATTGGGTGGTCGGTCGGCGGGCCGGAGCGCCGGTCATGGCCGCCGGCGCCTACGCCGCGGCGCTGTGGTACTGGCACGCGCCGTCGCCTTACGCCGCCACCTTCGAGAGCACCCTCGTCTATTGGACGATGCATCTGACCACCCTCGCCGCGGCCCTATGGCTGTGGACGGCGCTGATCAACGAAGCTGGCGATCGCCTGGCGGCCTGCGCCGGAGCCATCCTGCTGACCACGGTTCAGATGGGGCTTCTCGGCGCGTTGATCACCTTCGCCAGAACGCCGCTGTATTGGCCACACGCCTTCACCACCTCCGCGTTCGGCCTCAGCGCGCTGGAGGACCAAGAGTTGGGCGGCGTCTTGATGTGGGTTCCCGCCGGACTGATCTTCGTTGTCGGCCTGTGCCTAGCCTTCGGCGCGGCCATGCGGCGGGCCGAGGCGCGCTCGCAGCCGGGCGCACTTACGTGACCGGCCGTATCGTTGTTGTCGCGCTATTAGGCTTGGCGCTCGCCGGCTGTAACGCCAAGACTGAGGCTCCCAGCGCGCCGCCCTCGGCCTACGCGCCCCTGCCCGGAGCGACGGGCGCCAGCGCCAACTTCGCCCCCAATGATCCGCCCGGCGAGTGGCGCCGGCAGGCGCGCGATTTCGCCAACACCCGCTTCAGCCCGCTGAGCCAGATCACCGCCGCCAATGTCGGGCGTCTGAAGATCGCCTGGTCGTTCACGGACGGCATCCCCTATGGCCACGAGGCGGGCCCGCTGGTCGTTGGCCAGACCATGTATCTGGTCAGCCCATTTCCCAACACCGCTTACGCGCTCGACCTTTCCAAACCCGGGGCGCCGATCAAATGGACCTACCAGCCGCATCCGCGGCCGATAGCGATCGGCAAGGCCTGCTGCGACGCGGTCAATCGCGGCCCGACCTTCGCCGATAACAAGCTGGTCTATTCCCTGCTCGATGGCGAGGCGGTGGCGGTCGACGCGGCCAGCGGCAAGCCGGTCTGGCGCACGCGCCTTGGCGACCCGGCGGCCACCGGCATGACCATCACCATGTCGCCATTGGTGGTCGGCCAGAGCGTTCTGGTCGGCAACAGCGGCGGAGAGATGGGCGTGCGCGGCCAGCTCACCGCGCTCGATCTCAACTCCGGCAAGGTGCAGTGGATCGCCTACAGCACCGGGCCGGATCGCGACGTCCTCATCGGCCCGGGTTTCCGCGCGCCGTATCCCTCGCTGGCCGGAAAGGACCTTGGGGTCTCCAGCTGGCCGGCGGGGGGGTGGGTCCACGGCGGAGGGACGGTCTGGGGCTGGATCTCCTACGATCCGACTCTCAATCTGATTTACGTCGGGACCAGCAACCCTGGTCCGCGCGTTCCCGCTCAGCGGCCAGGCGACAACCTGTGGACCAGTGCGGTCTTCGCCCGCGATCCGACCACCGGGCAGGCCAGATGGGCCTATCAATTCACCCCGCACGATCAGTGGGATTACGATGGGGTCAACGAAGACATCCTCATCCAGGCGCCGTTGGGCGGAAAGCTGCGCCCGCTGCTGGTGCATCTGGACCGCAACGGTTTTGCCTACACCATGGATCGGACCACCGGCAAAGTGCTGGTGGCCAAGCCGTTCGGAATCCCCAACTGGGCCACCAGCATCGATCTTGCCAGCGGCCGGCCGGTGCTCGCCCCAGGCAAGGGCGCGCAGGTCGGACAGACGGTCGATGACATTTGCCCCACGCACATCGGCAGCAAGGACTGGCAGCCGGCGGCGTTCTCGCCGCGCACCGGCCTGATCTACGCCGGAATCTTCAACATCTGCATGGACCTTGTGGACCACAAGGTGGCCTACATCCCGGGCACCCCCTACGACGGCATGGACATCAAGACCCACGCCGGCAATCACACCAAGCAGTGGGGCGCATTCATCGCCTGGAACCCGCTCACCGGCCAGCGGGCGTGGACGATCCCGGAAAACTTCATGGTCATGAGCGGGGCCCTGGCCACCGCCGGCGACCTGGTCTTCTACGGGACCACGGACGGCTGGTTCCGGGCCGTGGACGCCCGCTCGGGCAAGGTGCTGTGGTCGCAGAAGCTGGCCAGCGGCATCACTTCCCAACCCATGACCTATCTGGGCCCGGACGGACGCCAGTACGTGGCGGTGTGGAGTGGTGTCGGCGGCGTCGCCAGCCAGGTGATGGGGGCCAAGAACGGCTTTCCACCGCGCGGCGGCGTCCTCTACGTCTTCTCCATTGACGGCGTTTCGCCCGGCAGCGCCCAGGGCATGCTGGTCACCCAGGGCGCCGGCGCCCCGGCCGGCCACTGGGGAGCCCCCGATTGACCGCCGCCCGCGGAATCCTGCTGGCTCTATTGCTCGCCGGGTGCAATGGCGGACCGGCGATCGGCCCGCGGCCGAGCTCGTCGTCCGCCCCGAGCGCCTCCAATCTCGCCGCCTTGCCGCTCGGCCAGCCACCGGGCGAGGCCACCCTGGCCGCCGCGGCCATCAACAACCCCTTGGAAGGGAGCCCCCAGGCGGTGGCGCAGGGCAAGGCGCTGTTTACGGCCATGAACTGCGTCTACTGCCACGGACCGCAAGGTTCGGGGCTGATCGGGCCGCCGCTGGATTCCGCCGCCTGGCGCTATGGTGGCGCTCCGGCCCAGATCTACAACTCGATCCATGACGGCCGGCCCCAGGGCATGCCGGCCTGGGGATCGCGCCTGCCGCCCGAGCAGATCTGGCAGTTGGTCGCCTATCTGGAGAGCTTCGGCGGCGCGGCGCCGCCGGCGAACATGACCGGGGTCGGACCGCCGGAGCCATCGACTACGGGTCCTCAGGTGGCCGGACAGGTGCAGACCGACACCGCCCACCAGGGACTGGAAGACGCCAACAAGCGTCCCGGGCGCCCCTGAGGTGGCCCAGCCGTTCGCTCCCGCCTGGCCGATGGGCTACCTGCAGACCTTTGGCCCCAGGGCCGATCCGGCCACCGCCCTCACCTGGGGCGTCATCGTCATTTCCCTGATCGTCGTGGCCATCATTCTGGCCCTGGTGATCGTTGGCGTCATCGTGCGCGGCAGGCAGCTCAGCGGAGGATGGCCGGAGATCAGCCACCCGCGGTCCGAGCATTGGATCTGGATTGGGCTAGTTCCCACCGTCCTGGCGCTGATCTTCACCCTGGGCTGGACGGTGGCGGTGCTGGCCAAGATCAATTCGCCGGCAAGCAAGCCGGCTTTCACCTTGGAGATCACTGGCCACCAATGGTGGTGGGAAGTCCGCTACGTCGGCCCGCGCCCGGCTGACACCTTCACTACCGCCAACGAAATCCACATCCCGGTCGGGATTCCGGTCCTGGTCAAGGCGGCGACCGCCGATGTCATCCACTCGTTCTGGATCCCGGCTCTGACCGGCAAGACCGACACCATTCCCGGCCGGACCAACCTCGCCTGGCTGGAGGCAGACCGCGCCGGAATCTATCGCGGCCAGTGCACGGAATATTGCGGCCAGCAGCATGCCGGCATGGCCGCTTACGTCATCGCCCAGCCGCCGGCCGCGTTCGAGGCCTGGCGACAGGCGCAATTGGCTCCAGCCGCGCCGGCCCCGGCTGCGGTCGCCGGCGGCGAGACGGTGTTCAACGACCATTGCAGCGCCTGCCACGCCGTGCGCGGCACTAGCGCCGGGGGCGCGCTGGGCCCGGATCTGACCCATGTCGCCAGCCGCGCCACCTTGGCCTCCGGCATCCTCCCCAACGATCGGGCGACCTTGATGGGCTGGATCGCCAATCCGAACAGCCTGAAACCGGGGACCAGGATGCCGGCCACCGGCCTTTCCGGTCCCCAGCTCAACGCGGTGGCCTCGTATCTGGAGACACTCAAGTGAGCGCGGCGGAGGAGCGGGCTCCCGGCGGAGCACGGGCGCGCGCCGACTTCCCCGGTCCCAAGCTGCTGGAGATCTGGGAGACCAAGCCAGGCTTCATCAACTGGCTGGCCAGCGTCGACCACAAGGAGATTGGCCTCCGCTACATCGTCACCGCTTTCGGCTTCCTGATCCTGGGCGGGATCGAGGCGCTGATCATGCGCATGCAACTGGCCCAGCCGGGCGGACACGTCCTGAGCCCCCAGGCCTACGACCAGTTGTTCACCATGCACGGCATCTCGATGATCTTCCTCTACGCCGGGCCGGTGCTGTCGGGTTTTTCCAACTATCTCTGGCCGCTGCTTCTGGGCTCGCGGGACATGGCCTTTCCGAGGCTGAACGCGCTTTCCTATTGGATTTATCTGGCCGCCGGCGTGTTCATCTATGTCGGCTTCGCGCTGGGGGACGGCCCCGATGCCGGCTGGTTCAACTACGTCCCCTACACCGACCGGGCCTACAATCCCGGCATCAACATCGACGTCTATTCGCTCGGTCTGATCCTTCTTGGCATCTCGACCACCGTGGGCGCGGCGAATTTCGTCGTCACCTTCCTGCGCCTGCGCGCGCCAGGAATGTCGATCAACCGGGTGCCGATCCTTGTCTGGGGCACCTTGACCGCATCGGTGGCCAATCTGCTCGCCGTGCCGGCGGTAAGCCTGGCCTTCTTCCTGCTGTGGCTTGATCGCCAGTTCGGCGCCCATTTCTTCGACACCAGCCAGGGCGAGCCATTGCTCTGGCAGCACCTGTTCTGGATGTTCGGCCACCCCTGGGTCTACGCCATCGTCCTGCCGGCCATGGGCATGGTCAGCGACGGCCTGCCGACGTTCTGCCGCCGCCCGCTGGTCGGCTACACCGCCGTCGCCTTCGCCACCGTGGCCACCATGGCGCTGGGGTTCGGGGTCTGGGTCCACCACATGTTCGCCACGGGCCTGCCGTCGCTGGCGCTCAGTTTCTTTAGCGGCGCCTCGCTGGTCATCACCATTCCCAGCGCGGTGGCGGTGTTCGCCTGGACGGCGACCATCTGGAGCGGCCGCCCGGTGATCACCACCGCCTTCCTGTTCTTCGCCAGCATGATCGTATTGTTCGTGATCGGCGGCGTTTCCGGGTTCATGACCGCGGCCGCTCCGGTCGATCTGCAGCTGACCGACACCTACTTCGTGGTCGCTCACATCCACTATGTGCTGATCGGCATCAACGTCTTCCCGGTGGTGGGGGCGATCTATTACTGGTTTCCCAAGTTCACCGGCCGGCTGCTGAGCGAGACCCTCGGCCGGTGGAACTTCTGGACCATGTTCGTCGGTTTCAACCTGGGGTTCTTCCCCATGCACCTGGTCGGCCTCGCCGGGATGCCCAGGCGCGTCTACACCTATCCGCCGGGCATGGGCTGGGACGGCGCCAACCTGGTCATCAGCCTCGGCAGCCTGCTGTTCGCCGTCGGCGTCCTGCTGCTCCTGATCAACATCGCCGTGAGCCTGAAGCGCGGCGCGGCGGCGGGGACCAACCCCTGGCGCGCCCCGACGCTGGAATGGGCGGTTCCCTCGCCCCCGCCGCCATACAATTTCGCGGTCATCCCGATCATCGAGAGCCGTCATCCCTTGTGGGAGGAGGCGCTCGCCGAAACGCCGCGCCGCTCGCAGCTGGACGAGGGCCTGCTGCTCGATCAGGGCCGCGAGACCATCGGCACCACCCCCCTGGATGGGCGGCCGGATCTGATCGTCAACATGCCCGAGGACACTCTGACGCCGCTGACTCTCGCCCTCGGCCTGGCGACGATGTTCGCCGGCGCCCTCGGCCATATCTGGTGGCTGGCGGTCCTCGGCGGTCTGGTGGTCGCCGCCTCGCTGATCGCCTGGTTCTGGCCCAAGCGCGCCGATGCCCGTGAGCCAGCCAATGGCTGAAACGGCGATCTTCGATCGACCCCTGCCGGTCGGCTCGAAAGGGCGCGATAGCGTCGGGTGGTGGGGGGTGCTGTGCCTGATCGCCACCGAGGCGTCGCTGTTCGCCTACCTGCTGTTCAGCTATTACTACATCGGGGTGCAGCGGGGCCCAGCGTGGCTGCCCGAAATCCATCCCAAGCTGACCCTCTCGGGTCCCAACACCCTGATCCTGCTCTCCAGCAGCGTGGCGGTGTGGTGGGGCGAGGAGGGGATCAAGCACGGGCGCCGCGCACAGCACCTGACCGGCATCGGCATCGGCATCGTCCTCGGAACAGCCTTCCTGATCATCCAGGGGTTCGAATGGAAGGCGAAAACCTTCGGCCTGAACACGAGCGCTTACGGTTCGCTCTTCTACACCGTCACCGGCTTTCACATGGCCCACGTGTTCGTCGGCGTAGCCGTGCTCCTGGTGGTCTGGATCTGGGCGCTGATAGGCTACTTCAGCCCCCGCCACCATGCCCGCGTCTCGGTCGCGGCGATCTATTGGCACTTCGTGGACGTTGTCTGGTTGTTCGTGTTCTCAACCTTCTATCTCAGTCCCTATGTCCTCGCCTGAATCGAGATCCGGTCCGGCCACCAGCGCGGGCGCCATCGTCCGCCTACTGTTCGCGCTGGCCCTGAGTCCGGCGGCCTGGATTGGCCAGCTCGTGGCCACCTATGGCGTGGCCAGCTATGCCTGTTATCCGCGTTATTCTCCGGCCGAGGTATCACCGCCGCCCGGATGGGGCGGCGAGGGCGGCCTGCTGCTGATCATCAACCTCTGCTGCCTGGCCGCGGCGTTGATCGGGTTTCTGCTCGCCGCCGGCCTGGTCAAGGCGCCGCGACATACACGCACGCACTTCCTGGCCCTGTGCGGCATGTTTGCCGGGGCAGGCTTCGCGGTCGCCATTCTGTTCGACACCTGGCCCATACTGGGCGTGCCCGCCTGCTGGAGCATCGCCGCGTGACCCGCGCCCTCCTGCTGGCGACCATGGCGCTGCTGACGGCCTGCCACGCCTTCCCATCCTCGGATGCAGCGCGCCGCGGCCGGGCGATCGTCATCCAGGCGCAGTGCGGCGCCTGTCACCAGGTTCCGGGCGTGATGGGCGCCACGGGCGAGGTGGGCCCGCCCCTGTCCGGGTTCGCCCGGCGGACGATGATCGCCGGCCTGCTGCCCAACACGCCGGACAATCTCACTCTGTGGCTGCGCTATCCGCAGAGGGTGGTTCCCGGCAACGCCATGCCGGACATGGGCCTTTCCGAGGATCAGGCGCGCGACGTGGCCGCCTATCTCGACACCCTGAAGTGACGGCGATGGTGCGGTTCGCGCTTGGCGTCGTGGCGGCGCTGGTGATCTTCGGCCTGGGCGGCCTGGCCATCGTCAACTTCGGCCTGTTCGACGCCCGCGCCAGCACCCCGCACAGCCCCTGGTTCGCCTGGGCCACCCATTCCACCATGATCAACCGCTCGAAGCGCGAGGCGGGCAAGGCCGCGGCGCCGGCCCGCTTCACCCCCGCCGAGATGAGGGCCGGCTTCGTGCTCTACGATCACGACTGCGCCATGTGCCACGGCGGCCCAGGGCTCGGCCGCGCCCGTTTCGTCCAGGGAATGAATCCCTCTCCACCCTATCTGCTCGGTGTGGCGCGCACCTGGTCGCCCAGCCGGCTTCACTGGATAATCGGCAATGGGGTGAAGATGACCGGCATGCCGGCCTGGAACGCCGCCTACACCGATGGCCAGGTCTGGGACACCGTCGCCTTCCTTGAGGCGCTGCCCTACCTTTCGCCCGCCGACTACCAGCGCATGAAGCAGCAGTCGGCGGGGAAAGGCGGCGGAGGCTAGCTCAGGGTCATTGTGCCGACGCCGGCGGCGAGGTTGACGCCGGTCATGCCCTCGATGCTCACCGGCTGGAGCATGACGCTGTGATCGAAGCCCCCGAGCAGGGCGTTGCCGGCCGCGCCGACGCCAATGGCCGCGCCGCCGGTGACCCCGCCGTAATGCCCGGTAAGGGCGCGCCGCGGGACCTCGTCGGAGGGCGCGAACACCGCCCACACCAGAGTCCCTGAACCTTGGTAGCCGATATTGACGCCGAACTTGCTGATCCGGCCGCGATAGCGCTCGCTATGCCCCTGGCCGGAAAAGATGCAGCGCATACGGTGGGAGCCGCCGACGATATAGCCCCAGCCGCCGCTTTCGTTGCAGGTCAGGGTGCCAATCCGGACATCGCGCCCGGCATTGGCGGCGATCGGAAATGACAGGGCGGCGGCGCCGGCGAGCGCCAGCGAGACAAGTATCCGTTTCATGAAATCTACCTGGAAGCTGCGCCACCCCGGACCGAATCAACGCCAGCCGGTGATCGCCGGTTCCAGCCTGGCTTACGCGATCGCCCCGCCGCGCCAGCTCGGCAACGAGGCTTCGCCGAGGGCCACATCGACCGCCGCCTTGGCCAGAAGGCGGGTGCTGTCGATGATCGGCAGCGGGGAATCGGCATCGCCGATCAGGAGCGGAATCTCGGTGCAGCTGAGCGCCACCGCGTCGCAGCCTTCGGCCTTCAGGGCCGCGATCATTCCAGCCACGCGCCGGCGCGATACGTCGCTGAATATCCCCCGCACCAACTCATCGAAGATGATGGCGTTGATGACCTCGCGCTCGTCAGGCGGCGGCAGGCGGTGATCGAGGCCATGGCGGGCGAAGGCGTTGGCGTAGGCGGCGCCGCCCATGGTCCAGCGGGTGCCGAGCAGGCCCAGGCAGGCGAATCCACGCCTGGCCGCCGCGCCGGCGGCGATATCGGCGATATGCAGCCCGGGCAGCGCCAAGTCGGGCCCTGGCGCTTCAAGAGCCAGATGGGCGGTGTTGTCCGGGCAGACAAAGAAATCGGCGCCGGCGGCGGCGAGGCGCCGCACCGAGCCGGCCAGAATGGCGCGCACGGCGGCCAGATTCATCCGCTCCCAGTGCTCCATGCTGTCGGCCAGCGGCGCGATGGTGAGGGTGATCTCGGGGTGCAGATGCGCGCCCAGGCGCGCCTCGCCCTCGTGGCAGGCGGCGAGAAAGCACAGGCTCGCCCCCTCGGCGCTGTGGCCCAGAATGCCGATGTGTCTCATCGTGGTGCCCCGCCGCGAGACTCGGTGATCAGGCGCGCGCCCGGCTCATTCTTGAGATAAGCCCAGAGCCAGCTGGCGGTCACCGCCAGGCGGCTTCGCGCGCCGATCAGGAAATAGATGTGGGCCAGACCCCACAGCCACCAGGCGATAGCGCCGCGCAGTCTCAAGCCGCGGATATCGATGATCGCCCGGTTGCGGCCGATGGTCGCCAGGGCGCCCTGGTCGACGTATCGGAACGGCGGCGGCGCCGAGCGGCGGGCGAGCCTGGCCCTGATCACCGTGGCCACATAGGCGCCCTGTTGTTTGGCGGCGGGGGCGAGGCCGGGGACCGAGTTTCCCTGACCCCAGGCCACGGCCGCGGTATCGCCGATGACGAAAATGTCTGGATGGCCGGGTGCGGTGAGGTCCGGCGTGGTCGGCGCGCGTCCCGCGCGATCCGCGTCCAGCCCCAGCCAGGCGGCCGCCGGCGAAGCGGCGACCCCGGCGGCCCAGATCAGGGTGGCGGCGGCGATCTTCCCCCGCGCGGTGGTGACGCCATCGGCGGTGCAATCGGTGACCGGCTCGCCAGTGCGCACCTCGACGCCGAGGCCGCCGAGCGCTTTCTCGGCATAGGCCGACTGGGCGGGCGCAAAGCTCGGCAAAATGCGCGCGCCGGCTTCGATCAGGATCACGCGCGCACGCCGGGTATCCACATGGCGGAACTCCTCCGGGAGGTGCGTGCGGGCCAGTTCGGCGATGGTCCCGGCGAGCTCGACCCCGGTGGGTCCAGCCCCGACGATGACGAACGTCAGCAGCCTTTCAGCGTCTTGCGGCGTGGCTTCGGCGCGCTCAAACGCCGTGAGAATGCGGCGGCGGATGGCGGTGGCGTCCTCGAGCGATTTCAGGCCAGGCGCGAAGGGCGCCCAATCGTCATGGCCGAAGTAGGCGTGGCCGGCTCCGGTGGCCAGCACCAGGGTGTCGTAAGCCAGAGCTTCGCCGCTAGCCAGACGCACCGAGTGACGATCGACATCGACGCCGACGACATCGCCCAGCAGGGTCGTAACCTCTCGCCGCCCGCGCATCAGCTGGCGGATTGGCCAGGCGATCTGCGATGGCGGCAGGATTGAGGTCGCCGCCTGATACAGCAGGGGCTGAAAGATGTGATGGTTGCGCTTGTCGACCAGGACGACGGCGAGGCCGGGCTGGCCCCGGAGCCGCTTGACCAGCTCGAGGCCAGCGAAGCCGGCCCCTACCACCACCAGCCGGTGGGGCTGGCTCAGGGGAACCGGCCCACCCACACCGCGAAGGCGTCAATGAAGCTCTGGAAAAACTTTCTCGTGCCCTCGTCGACCAGCTTCCCGTTTTCATCGAAGCGAGTGGCCGCCCCGCCGACATAGGCCTCCGGCTGCTGCATCACCGGCACGTCGAGAAACACCAGCGATTGGCGCAATTGGTGATTGGCCCCGAACGCGCCTGGCGCGCCGGGCGAGACGCTCATCACCGCCCCGGGCTTGCCGGCATAGACGCTCTGGCCGTAGGGCCGGGAGCCGACATCGATGGCGTTCTTGAGCGCGCCAGGGACGCCGCGGTTGTATTCGGGGGTGACGAACAGCAGGCCGCGCGCTGGCCGCACCTGGTCGCGGAAGCGGACCCAGGCTGCCGGGCGGGCGCCGTCCACATCCTCGTCGGCATCGTAGAGCGGCAGATCGCCGATCTCGACGATGCCGAGCTTCAGGCTGGCCGGGGCGAGGGAAATCAGCGCCTTGGCCGCCATGCGGTTGAACGAGCCTTTGCGCAGGCTGCCCACCAGGACGGCGATCGGACGGGGCTCGGTCATCGGGCGACTCCTAACAGCAGCGCTACACGATCGCGCTTTTCAAGCAAGCGCCAGGATTTGGGTTCAGCGCAGAGAGGCAGAGGCGCGGAAAATGGTTCCAGGAACTCTGCCTCACTGCGCCTTCGCGGTTCGGTTATCGAACTTCGGCGCCCGCTTCTCCCGGTGCGAAGCCAGGCCCTCGCGCGCCTCGGGACCGGTGAAGCCGAGAAACTCCAGCGCCAGCGACGCGTCGAACGCTGGCCCCGCCGCTCGGAGCCAGTTGTTGAGCGCCAGTTTGGTCCACCGAATGGCGCTCTGCGCGCCATCGGCCAGCCGGCCGGCGATCTCCACCGCCCTGGCGTCCAGTTCGCCATCTTCGGCCAGCAAGGAGATGAGCCCAATGCGTTCGGCCTCGGCTCCGGTCAGCGGCTCGCACAGCAGGAGATGATATTTGGCCTTGGCCATGCCGCACAGCAGTGGCCAAAGGATCGCCGCGTGGTCGCCGGCGGCGACGCCCAGCCTGGTGTGGCCATCGATGATCCGCGCCCCAGGCGTGGCGATGGAGATGTCGGCCAGGAGGCCGCACACCAGCCCCGCGCCCACCGCCGGTCCGCGCATGGCCGAGACGATCGGCTTGCCACAGTCGATCAGGTTGAAAACCATCGCGCGCGCCTCGGCCAGGACCCGCGCACGGGTCTCGAAGTCGTCCATGATCGCCTCGATCATGGAAAAATCGCCGCCGGCGGAGAAGGCTTTTCCGGCCCCGGTGAGCACCACCGCGCGGGTCTCCGCGTCGGCGTCGATGTCGCGCCACACGCTGGCCAGTTCACGATGCATCAGGGCGTCGGCGGCGTTCAGCCGTTCGGGGTTGTTCATCGTCACCCGCAGCACGCCATCGCGTGGACGGTCGAAAATCAGTCTTTGATAGCTGTCGAACGCGCTCATCGTCCGGTGAACGCCGCCGGCCGCTTGGCGAGAAAGGCGCCCACACCCTCGCGGAAATCGTCGGTCTTGCCGGCGGCCTTCTGGGCCAGACGCTCGCGGTGCAGTTGCGCCGGCCATTCGCTGTCCATCGACGCCCACAGGATCTGGCGCGTCAGGCCAAGCGATGCCGGCCCCCCGGCCAGGGCGTTCGCCAGGTTCATGGCGGTGGGCATCACTTCGGCGTCGGCGACCACCCGGTTGACCATCCCCCACTCGAGGGCCTGGCGGGCGGGAACGCGCTCGCCCAGCAAGGCCATCTCCATCGCCCGGGCGCGGCCGATGGCCCTGGGCAGCAGATACGTCGAGCCGCCGTCGGGGACCAGGCCGATCCGGCGGAAGGCCTGGAGAAAGTAGGCGCTCTCGCCGGCGACGATGAGATCGCCCAGCAGCGCCAGGGAGCAGCCGACCCCCGCCGCCGCACCGTTGACCGCGGTCACCAGCGGAACCGGGGCCTCGCGCATGTAGGTGACCAGGGGATTGTAGATGCTCTCCAGCGCCGCGCCGGCGTCAGGCTTGCCGTCACCGTCATGGGCGCCGCCGCCACCGCCCCCCGAGAGGTTGGCCCCCGAGCAGAAGCCGCGGCCCTCGCCGGTGAGGAGAATGGCCCTGGCCGGCGTTTCGCTCATCACCGCGCCTTTGAACGCCGCCAGCAACTCGCCAGCCATGTCCGCGCCGCAGGCGTTGAGGGTCGCCGGATCGGCCATGGTGATGACCGCCACGCCGCCTTCGCGGTTGACCTTGATCTTGGTGAAATCCATGGCGTTTCCCTCGCAGGCGCGAATGGGCCAGCCTTACGCCGGGGCGGTCAAGCGGCGTCAAAAGATGGTGTAGCCGCCGTCGATGACGAAGCTGTCGCCGGTATGGAAGCGCGAGGCGTCGGAAGCCAGGTAGACGGCGATGCCGGCGAAATCCTCCGGCTCGCCCCAGCGGCGCATGGGCACTCGGCTGATCACTTGCTGATTGAATTTCTCCCAACCTTGCAGCGGCGCGGTCATGTCCGAGCGGATCCAGCCCGGCAGGACCGCGTTGGCGCGCACGCCATAGCGGGCGTACTCGACGGCGATGCCGCGCACCATGGCGATCACGCCTCCCTTGGTGGCGGCGTAGGCCTGATTGCGTGGCGCGCCATCGATGGCCGAGGTCGAGGAGGTCACCAGCAGCGAGCCGCCGGGATCGCCGGCCTCGGCCCGCGCCTTCATGTGCTTGCAGGCCTCGCGGAACGTCCACATCACCGCGTCGAGATTGACCCGCGTCACCCGCCGCCACTGATCGGTGGTGAAGGCGTCGAAGGCGCTGGCTCCCCCGCCGACCCCGGCGTTGGCGGCGATGAAATCCAGCCGGCCCAGGGTGGCGATAGCCTCGGCGACGCCGCCGATGACCGCTTGCTCGTCGGCGACATCAACCTTTCTGACCAGCACCTTGCCGCCGAGCGCGTTCAGGCGGATTTCCGCGGCGGCGTTCTTGTCCGGATTTTGCCCCCAAACGACCACCGCCGCGCCGGCGCTGGCCAGGCCCTCGGCCATGCCCAGGCCGATACCGCCGTTGCCGCCGGTGATCAGGGCGACCTTGCCGGTCAGGTCAAAAGGGTGGGCGGGCATGGATGGGCTCCTTTGCAGCGTGAAACTTGGCCGGCCGAAGCGGGATTTCCATTGAGATCCTCGCTTCAACGCCCCCAAGGAGACCGGCATGTCCGCCTTTGACAAGCTTCGTGACTCGGTCACGCCCAAAGCCACCCCCGAGCAGCGCGCCGAGGCCAGGCGCAAGGCCAGGGCTGCCGCCAAGGGCGGCGACTGGCTGTCGATGATCCTCGAGCATCACCAGCGCATCGAGGCCGCCTTCGCCGAGGCGAAACGCGCATCAAGTCGCGAAGCCCGCCACGCGGCTCTCAAACAGCTTGGCGGCGTGCTCACCGGCCATTCCATCGCCGAGGAATCGGTCATCTATCCGGCGCTGGCCGAGGCCGGCGACAAAGGCGACGCTGAACACGGCTATCACGAGCAGATCGAAGCCAAGATGCACATGGCCCGCCTCGAAAAGCTCGATCCGATGAGCGAGGACGCGGTGAAACTGCTGGCCGACATCGAGGCCGCCGTCGCCCATCACATGTATCAGGAGGAAGGCGACTGGCTCGTCGACCTGCACGAAAAGGCCTCTGCCCATGAGCAGAGCGAGCTCACCGAGCGCTACCGCGAGGAGTTCGAACGCTACATGGGCGGCGATCAAGCCGCGCCCGGATCCCGTGAACCGCCACGCACCTTCGAGCGCGAAGCGCCGCTGCACTAGCGCCGCCCGTCATCGCCGTCGGCGATGCGTGTCGGCAAGCCAGGATCGTCGGCCGGCAAGGTCTAATACGGCGGTTTGGTCCCCGCGCGCTGGGCCCTGGCCGCCTCGGTCCACCAGGCGAGATCGTCGGCGAAGCGGGTGAAGGCGCGCTCGAGCGCCGCCCCGCCAGCGCCGGTCGGCTCGCCCTGCCGATCCAGCACCTCCTCGATCGGGCCGACGGTGAGGGTGCTGGAAATCACCACCATGCCCATCTCGCTGAGGGTATTGTGCCAGGCGTAGCTGGAGCGCGTCCCGGCTAGGCGCCCGAACGAGTAGCTGGCGATCGCCGCGGGGCGCCAGAACCATTCTTCGAGGAAGTGATCGGTGAGGTTCTTGAGGCCGGGCTGCACGCCCCAGTTGTATTCGCCGGTGACGAACACGAAGGCGTCGGCGGCGCGCAGCTTGCCGGCCAGCGCCTCCAAGGCTTCGGGCGCGCCGCCGGGCGGATATTCCTTGAACATGCGATCGAGCATAGGCAGGCCGACGGCCTTGGCGTCGATGAGCTCGACCTCGTTCTCCCGACGGGCCAGGCGCTCCACCAGGAAATCGGCCAGGCGGATGCCTCTGCGGTGCGTGCGATAGGAGCCATACAAGACCAGCAGGCGGTGGGCGGCCATGGTCAGGCGCCGCCCTTGACGCCGGTCGCGATCAGCCAAGTCTTGCCGCCGCCCGGCGCGCGCAGCTCGACCGCGCTCAAGCCGGCCGCGCGGAGGGCGTCCAGGACGTCGTCGGGGGCGCGGGGAGTGAAGATGTCGGCCGGGAAGTTCATCCGCGCCATGCGCTCCTTGGGCACGAATCCCAGGACCACGCGTCCGCCCGGCGCCAGCACCCGGGCGATTTCGGCCGCGCCGGCCGCGAGCGAGGTCCAGAAATAGACCGTGTTGACACTGAGGACCTTGTCGAACTCCCCGGCCGCCGCCGGTAGCGCTTCCACCACGCCGGTGCGAAACTCGGCCTCGCCTCGGCGCACCGCCTCGGCGAAGCGGGCCCCGGCCCAGGCGATCACGTCGGCCGAGCGATCGATCCCGCAGACGAAGCGGGCGCGGCCGAGCAGGCGCTGCACGGCGACCCCGCCGCCGAAGCCGATCTCGAGCACGCGGTCGCCGGCCTGCAGAGCCAGTTGATCGAGGGCAAAGGCGTTCATCGCGGCGTTGCCGCGGTTCATCATGAAGCTGACCAAACGGCCGCGCGCGCCACGGGGGCTGGCGAGCTGCTCGGCGATAAACCTCGGCGCCATGGGCTTCTCCGGCCTGCTCCAGTCAGAACAGATAGTCGCCCGCCAGGCGGCGGCCGTCGTCGGGCAAGTCCTCGCAGGTCTCCAGGCCGTCGAAGTGGCGGATGGGGATCGTCGCCACGACCTTGGGTTCGGCGAGACGCAGGTTGACCGCCATCCGCCGCCGCCCGTCCTCGCCCGGCTCCAGCGCCCGCCAGTAGGCGATGCCCCCGCACGCGCCGCAAAAGTGGAAGCCGATCCAGCCACTACCGCGCACATAGACGCGCGTCGGGCCGGAGACGGCGATGGCCCCGTCCTCGTAATCATAGGCCCAGAGCACCCCGTAGCGCCGGCAGAGGGTGCAGTTGCACGCCGTCGCCCGCTCGGGGACGTTGGCAAAGCGCCAGCGCACCGCGCCGCAGTCGCAAGAACCTTCAATCATCGCTGCGCCTATGATCAGTTGGGTCCGTGGCTGTCGCGGACGTTGGCATAGGACTGAGGGCGCGGAAAGGCGGCGCCGTAGTCGTCGGGATCGTGCTCGACGATGATCAACCGCGCGTCGTCCTCTCGAGCTTTTTAAGCACCGGCGACGACCGGCTTTCGCTGGAGCCGTACCATGTCGCCCGCGACTTGCCGCTCGCCGCCGCCGCCGCCGCCGCCGTGGCCGAGGGGCGGAGGCGCCAGGAACAGCTGGCGTCAGCAGGTCTTCAGGGGACCATCGAGCGGCTAGGGCGGAAGCCGGCCCTCGCCGCCTTGCTGGTCAATCGCGCCGGCTGGGTCACCGATCTGCTTAGCTACAGCCTGGCCTTCGCCGAGCATGCCGCTGTGGCCGATAATCTGGCGGTGCGCGAGGCGCTGCGCGGCGCCTGCCGGCGGTGCGCCCTTGAGATCGTTGAGGCGGACGAGACGTCGCTGCCCGACGTGGCGGCCCAGGTGCTCCGTCTGTCGCCTGCGGAGATCAAGGTGCGCCTGAAAGACTTGGGCGCGACCAAACCCTGGCGCAGGGAGCAGAAACTCGCCTGCCTCGCCGCATGGCTGGCGCTGGCGCGCTCCTGACGCAGAGAGGTCCCAAGTCTTCATCATCCGCGCGGGGAATTTCGCGCGAGAGCGCGGGCCAACGCGGCCCTGCTGTCGCCGCGCGCGCGCCGGGCCACCTCGGCGTCGGGCGCGAAATCGAAGCCGTGAAAGGCGCCGGGATAGACGTGAAGCTCGGTCGGCACGCCGGCGCGGATAAGTCGCCGCGCATAGTCGACATCCTCCTCAACGAAGAGGTCGAGCGCGCCGGAGGATATGAAGGTCGGTGGCAGTCCCGCCAGGCTCTCCGCGCGGGCGGGCGCGGCATAGGGGGACACCGTGTCCGAGCCGACGGCGGGTCCCAGCAACGCACCCCAGCCGAAGCGATTGTTGTGATGCGTCCAGATGAATTCGCCCGCGAACGGATGGATGGCGGCGTTGTCGGCGGAGGTGCGGTCATCCAGCATCGGGTAGATGAGGTGCTGAAAGGCGAGGCGGTGTTCGGCCCGGTCGCGGGCCAGCAAGGCGAGCGCCGCCGCCAGCCCGCCGCCGGCGCTCTCGCCCATGACCCCGATGCGCGCAGGATCAACCCCGATCTCGCCGGTGTGCGCGGCCAGCCAGGTCAGCGCCGCATAGCAGTCCTCGACGGCTCCGGGCGCCCGGGTCTCCGGCGCCAGCCGATATTCGACCGCGATCATGGCGCAGCCGAGCGCCTGGACCAGAGGCTTGTGCAACGGGGCCATGGACCTGGCGGAGCCCATCACGTAGCCGCCGCCGTGGATGTGCAGAATGCATGGCAGGTCGCCCGTGGCCGCGCGCGGTCGATGATGGAAGATTTCGACCTCTGGCGCGCCGACTGGACCTGGGACCCGCCGCTCTTCGCTGATCACCGCCGCCTCGGCCGCCGGATCGATCGGCAGCGGCAAGGCGCGGGCGCGCGCCTCGGCGAGGGTCTCCTCGGAGAGGGCGGTAGCCGGAAACAGCTCGAGCATGGGGCCGAGCTCGGCATCGACGAGGTGGCGGCTGTGGATCGAACTCAATGGCGAGCTCCTTGCGAACGATTGGCCGCCACGATGGCGCCCGTCGCCACCTTACCCCGAGATTCGCCGAGTCTCGCCAACTGACGGAGCGGCTTAGGGGATGCTCAGGACGCGCACCACGCCGTCCACGCGGGCGCGGCGATCTCGTTCATGGACGCAAAGCTACCCGTGGTCTTCCACCGCAGCCAGCCGCCGGCCTTTTCCCGATTCTAACGGCAGCGGACGGTCCCCGAGGCGACGGCGTCGCCGATCGCCGCCCCGCCGGCCGCTCCCAGGAGGGTGCCGAGGGTTTTCGATCCGCCCGGGGCGATGGCGTTGCCAAGGACGCCACCGGCGATCCCACCGACGATGAGCCCGGCGGTGCCGTCCGAGCGGCGGCAGTAATAGCGGCCGTCGCTGCCCTCATAGATGCGATCGTCGCGCGTCAGTACGCGCTCCTGATAATCGCCGTCGCGGTAATAGTGGGTGGCGTCCCAGCGCTCTTCGGCCGTCCGCGGAGGACCGTAACCCGGCCCTGCGTAGCCTGGACCATCCATGTCATAGCTTTCGCAACCGGCGAGGAGCGCCGCGATGGCGAGCGAGGGAATGACTAAACGGAGGTTCATGGACGTCTCCACTCAATGAGACTGCGACAACGTCCAGCAAGGCTTGATCGTTGCATTGCTCGGCAGGAGATCGAGAAACACCGCTAAGCGGTCGAGCGATGGTGGAGCTAAGCGGAGTCGAACCGCTGACCTCTTGAATGCCATTCAAGCGCTCTACCAGCTGAGCTATAGCCCCGATCCATCGGGAGTGCGCCGACGCGGCCGGTCGGCGCGAAGGCGCGGAACCTAGTCAATGGCCCGACGCCGATCAAGCATCCTCAGCGATCCTCGTCCTTGCCCTCCTGAGGCAGGCCGTCGATCTCATCGTCGGAGAAGCCGTCGTCCTCATCCTCGATGAACGGCACCTCGTCGTCCTCGGCGCCGGCCTCCAGTTCGTCGTCCTCGGCGAAATCGACCCCCAGACTCTCATCCGGGCCGCTGGCGGGGACCGCGGCGTCCTCGCTCTCGTCGTCGTCGCTGAGCAGCACCGGCTCGTCGACGCCGGCATCCAGCTCGGGGGCCTCCTCGGGCTCGGCCTCGTAGCCTTCCTCGCCCACGGTCGGGGCTGGCGGCTTGACAACTTCCTCGGGGGCCAGGGGCCGAGCGCGCACTCGCCGGTTGCGCAGCGCCTCCTCGGGATCGAACTCGGTTGCGCACTTGGGGCAATGAGCCGGCCGACGCCCGAGGTCATAGAATTTCGACGAGCAGTTTGGGCAAAGTTGTTTGGCGCCGAGTTCCGGATTGGCCAAGGATCGACCTCGAATGGGTGCGGGGTTTTGGGCGGCGGCTCCTTGCCATGGGTCAGGGCCACTGTCAAAAGCAATCCAGAAGCCTTGTTCAGGGGCGGTTCCAGCGACATGACAAGCCTTCAGTCCGCGGGCGAAACCACGGCTCATCCGGGCGCGCCGCTGACCGGTGAAGCCGCCGCGCCGGGCGACAAGTCGATCTCCCATCGGGCCCTGATCCTGGGGGCCATGGCCAAGGGCGTCACCGAAATCGACGGCCTGCTGGAGGGCGAGGACGTCATCGCCACAGCCGCCGCGATGACCGCTTTTGGGGCCCTCGTGGAGCGCCTCGCCGAGGGCAGCTGGCGGGTCACCGGGCAGGGCGCCTTCGCCGAGCCTTCCGAAGTCGTCGATTGCGGCAATTCCGGCACCGGCGTGCGGCTGATCATCGGCGCGACGGCCGGCTTTCCCATCGCCGCCAGCTTCACCGGAGACGCCTCGCTGCGGGGGCGCCCGATGGGGCGGGTGCTGGATCCGTTGACCCTGATGGGCGCGCGCTGGCTGGCCAGGGACGGCGCTCGCCTGCCGCTCACGGTGCGCGGCGGCGGCCTGCAGGGCATCGCCTATCAACCGCCGGCGGCCTCGGCTCAGGTGAAATCGGCGATCCTGCTGGCGGGCCTCAACGCAGCCGGCGAGACCCGTGTGGCCGAGCCCCATCCGACGCGCGATCATACCGAGCGGATGCTGCGGGCCTTCGGGGCCAGGGTCGATGTCGAGGCGGCGCCCGCCGGCTGCATCGTCCGCCTCGCCGGCGGCCAGCGCCTGGAGGGAACCAGGGTGCGCGTGCCGGGCGATCCGTCCTCGGCCGCCTTTCCCCTGGTCGCCGCTCTGATCACTCCGGGATCGGCGGTCACCGTCAAGGGCGTGCTCATCAATCCGCTACGCGCCGGGCTCTATGAGAGCCTGCGCGAGATGGGGGCCGATCTCACCTTCGCCAATGAGCGCGAGGAAGGCGGCGAGCCGGTGGCCGACATCACCGCCCGCCATTGCCAACTCAACGGCGTCACCGTGCCGCCCGCGCGCGCCGCCTCGATGATCGATGAGTATCCCATCCTCGCGGTCGCCGCCGCGTTCGCGTCAGGCGAGACGGTGATGCGCGGCATCGGTGAGCTGCGGGTCAAGGAGAGCGATCGCATCAGCCTGATGGCGCGGGGCCTGGCCGACTGCGGCGCGCGCGTGGCCGAGGAGGCCGACGGCCTCGTCGTCGAGGGTCGGGTGGGAGGCCTTGGCGGAGCGCGGATCGACAGCGCTGGCGATCACCGGATCGCCATGAGCTTCCTGGTTCTCGGCCTCGCCGGCGCGGCCCCGGTGCGCGTCATTGGCACGCAAATGATCGCCACCAGCTTTCCGGGTTTCGCCACCCTGATGGGCGATCTCGGGGCGAGGCTGGAAGCGGCCTGATGGGTTTCGTCATCGCCATCGACGGCCCGGCGGCGTCCGGCAAGGGAACCTTGGCGGCGCGCTTGGGCGAGGCCTTCGGCCTGCCGGTGCTCGACAGCGGCCTGCTTTATCGGGCGGTGGCCAAAGCTGTCGTTGGCGCCGGCGGCGCGCTCGAGGACGAGGAGGCTTGCGCCGGCGCGGCGCGCGCCCTGACCCTGGGCGATCTCTCCGACCCCGGCCTGCGAACCGCGGCCATGGGCGAGGCCGCGAGCCGGGTGGCCGTGCATGCGAGCGTCCGCGCGGCTCTGATCGGCGCTCAGCGCGCCTTCGCCGCCCGCGAGCCCGGCGCGGTGCTCGACGGCCGCGATATCGGCACGGTGATCTTGCCCAACGCCGACGCCAAGCTGTTCGTCACCGCCTCGGCCGAAGCCAGGGCCGCCCGTCGATGGCGTGAAACCGCCGATCGGGACGCCACCTACGAGGCGGTGTTGGCCGACATCCTCCGCCGCGACGCGCGCGATGAGGGCCGGGTCACGGCGCCGCTTCGCCGCGCGCCGGACGCCATCTTGCTCGACACCACCGATCTTAGTATAGACGCCGCCTTCGATGCGGCCCGCCGCATCGTTGAAGCGGCGCGCGCCCGCTCAGGAGCTGGGACCCAGAGTTCCTGACGGGCAATCCCAACGCGCCGGGCCTTGGACGGCCGCCGACTGAGTTTCAGCAATCCCAACATTCCCGGCCGTGCGGCGGAGAACGCCGGCGGCGGCGCAGCATTCAAGGATACCGGAATTTACATGACTGATGTTCTGTCGATGAACCCCACGCGCGAGGATTTCGCCGCCCTCCTCAACGAGACCATGGGCGGCGCGGGCGACTTCGCCGAGGGCACGGTGGTCAAGGGCCTGGTGGCGGCGATCGAGAAGGACATCGCCGTCATCGACGTCGGTCTCAAGACCGAGGGCCGCATAGCGGTCAAGGAATTCGGCATCGATGGCGACGGCAAGCCGACCCTGAAGGTCGGCGACACCGTCGAGGTGTTCCTCGAGCGGATCGAGAACGCGCTCGGCGAGGCGGTGATCAGCCGCGACAAGGCCCGCCGCGAGGAGGCCTGGACCCGCCTCGAGGCGGTGTTCTCCAGGAACGAGCCGGTCACCGGGGCGATCGTCGGCCGCGTGAAGGGCGGTTTCACTGTCGATCTCGGCGGGGCCTCGGCCTTCCTGCCGGGCTCGCAGGTCGACATCCGCCCGGTGCGCGATGTCGGCCCGCTGATGGGCCGCGAACAGCCGTTCGCCATCCTCAAGATGGACCGTCCGCGCGGCAATATCGTCGTCTCGCGCCGGGCGATCCTGGAGGAGGCCAGGGCCGAGCAGCGCACCGAACTGGTCAGCCAGTTGCTGGAGGGTGAAGTGCGCGAAGGGGTGGTCAAGAACATCACCGACTACGGCGCGTTCGTCGATCTGGGCGGCATCGATGGTCTGCTGCACGTCACCGACATGAGCTGGAAGCGGGTCTCCCATCCGAGCCAGGTCCTGGCCGTGGGCGACACGGTCAAGGTGCAGATCATCAAGATCAATCCCGACACCCAGCGCATCAGCCTGGGCATGAAGCAGTTGCAGTCGGATCCCTGGGATGGGGTCGAGGCCAAGTATCCGGCCGGGGCCAAGTTCACCGGCCGGATCACCAACATCACCGACTACGGCGCCTTCGTGGAGCTGGAGCCGGGGGTCGAGGGCCTGGTCCACGTTTCCGAAATGAGCTGGACCAAGAAGAATGTGCACCCCGGCAAGATCGTCTCCACCTCGCAGGAGGTGGAGGTGGTGGTGCTCGACGTCGACGCCTCCAAGCGCCGGGTCAGCCTTGGCCTCAAGCAGGCCCAGGCCAACCCGTGGGAGCACTTCCTGGAGCAGCATCCGGTCGGCTCGAGCGTCGAGGGCGAGGTCAAGAACGCCACCGAGTTTGGCCTGTTCATCGGCCTCGATGGCGATATCGACGGCATGGTCCATCTTTCGGACATCGACTGGTCGACGCCCGGCGAAGAGGCCATGTCGCGCTACAAGAAGGGCGACACGGTCAAGGCCCGGGTGCTCGACGTCGACGTTGAAAAGGAGCGCATCAGCCTCGGCATCAAGCAGCTGGCCGGCGATCCCATGGCCGCGGACACCTACAAGAAGGGCCAGGTGGTCACCGCCACCGTGGCCGAGGTGACCAGCGGCGGCATCGAGGTCAAGTTCGGCGACGACGCCGCGCCGATGAACGCCTTCATCCGCAAGTCGGACCTCTCGCGCGAACGCTCCGAGCAGCGGCCAGAACGGTACGCGGTCGGCGACCGGCTGGACGCCCAGGTGACCAACGTCGATCGCGCCGCCCGCCGGGTGTCGCTGTCGGTCAAGGCCCTGGAGATGGCCGAGGACAAGGAGGCGATCGAGAAGTTCGGCTCCTCCGACAGCGGCGCTTCACTGGGCGACATCCTCGGCGCGGCCCTGCGCGAAAAGGCCCAGACGAAGGAATAGGCGGCCCCCGCCCCCTCCACCCCTTCGGGGTTCCCCTCCCCCGAGGGGGAGGAGAGGGGGCGGCCATAACGGTAGAGTTTGGGTTATCCCCTTGATCTCTCGGGTTCCTTCGCGCAAACCTTGGACGCCAGTCAGGGGTCCGCAGCATGATTAAGTCGGAGTTGATTGCTGCCCTGGCGGCGGAGAACGCGCACCTCACCCAAAAAGAGATCGAACGGGTGGTGGGCGTGATCTTCGAGCGCGTCGTACGCGCCCTCGAAGCTGGCGGTCGGGTGGAGCTGCGCGGCTTCGGTGCTTTTTCTGTTCGTTCGAGATCGGCCAGGGCCGGGCGCAATCCGCGCACCGGCGCCGCGGTGCGCGTGCGGGCCAAGCACGTCCCCTTTTTCAAGAGCGGCAAGGAGCTTCGGGCGCGGCTCAACGCCGAATAACCAGGAAGGAGTTCGGCAATGTCGATATTCAAGGAGTTTCGCGACTTCATCGGCAGGGGCAACGTCGTCGATCTGGCTGTCGCCGTGGTCATCGGCGCGGCGTTCGGCAAGATCATCACCAGCCTTGTCAATGACATCATCATGCCCCCGGTGGGGCTGCTGACCGGAGGCATGGATTTCTCGGCCCTGAAGGCGGTGATCAAGCCTGGCGATCCGGCCAGGAAGATCGCCGAGGTGTCGATCAACTATGGAGCCTTCATCAACACCATCATCACCTTCGTGATCATCGCCGCCGCCATCTTCCTGATGATCCGGCTGATCAACTCTCTCCAGAAGCCGGAGCATCCGGACGAGGCGCCCGCGCCGGGGCCGACGCCGACCGAGGCCCTGCTGACCGAGATCCGCAACCTGCTGGCCAACCGCGGCTGAGCACGCTCGTCATCCCGGCCGTAGCGCAGCGGAGAGCCGGGATGACGCCGTTAGGGGAACTGGTTTCAGTTTGACCTAAACCCCCTGGGAAGTGCTTAGACCTCTCGCCGGGTGAGCTCGGCGGGAGGTAAGCTTGGCGCAGGTCAAGATCTGCGGACTGTCGAGCCCCGAGGCTGTGGCTGCCGCGCTAGCCGGCGGGGCGGCGATGCTGGGCTTCATGTTCTTTCAGGACAGCCCGCGCCGTATCGGTATCGACGCCGCCGCCCATCTGGCCCGCGCGGCCCGAGGCCGGGCCAAGGTGGTGGCGGTCACGGTCGATCCCGACGATGCCCTGATCGAAGAGCTGAGGGCCAAGCTTTCGCCGGACCTCATCCAACTGCATGGCCGGGAGACGCCGGCGCGGGTGCTCGAGGCGGCGCGACGCGCCGGGTGCGGGGTGATCAAGGCGCTTGGGGTGGGTGAGACGGCCGACCTCGCCGCCGCCCGCGACTATGAAGAGGTGGCCGAGCATCTGATGTTCGACACCAAACCGCCCGCGGGCGCCCAGCGGCCCGGCGGCCATGGCGCGGCCTTCGACTGGTCGCTGCTGAAAGGGCGGCCGTTTCAGCGTCCGTGGCTGCTGGCCGGTGGCCTCGATCCGTGGAATGTGGCGAGCGCCATCGCCGCCTCCGGGGCCCCGATGGTCGATGTTTCCTCTGGTGTCGAGAGGGGCGCGGGCCTAAAAGACCCCGCTCTCATCGCCCGCTTCCTGACCGCCGCGGGCGCCCGCCCAAGAGCCCAGCCCTGAACGACCTGAGCCCCAGACCCAACACCTATGACGCCTGGCCGGACGCGGCCGGACGCTTTGGCGCGTTCGGCGGCCGGTTCGTGCCCGAGACCCTGATGCCCCTGGTTCTGGCGCTCGAGCGGGCCTGGAACGAGGCCTGGGCCGATCCGGACTTTCACGCCGAGCTGGATGGCCGCCTGGCGAGCTACGTCGGGCGCCCTAGCCCGCTCTACTTCGCCGCCCGCCTGTCCGAGCATCACCGCGCGCGCGTCTGGCTCAAGCGCGAGGAGCTCAATCACACCGGCTCGCACAAGATCAACAACTGCATGGGCCAGATCCTCCTGGCCCGGCGGATGGGCAAGGAACGGATCATCGCCGAGACCGGAGCTGGCCAGCACGGCGTCGCCACCGCCACCGCCTGCGCCCTCTTCGGCCTGCCGTGCGTGGTCTACATGGGCGCGGTGGATGTCGCCCGCCAGGCCCCGAACGTGCAGCGCATGCGCCTGCTGGGGGCCGAGGTGCGGCCGGTGAGCTCCGGCTCGGCGACCCTCAAGGACGCCATGAACGAGGCCATGCGCGACTGGGTCGCCAACGTCGAGGACACCTACTACCTGATCGGCTCGGTGGCCGGCCCGCACCCCTATCCGGTGATGGTGCGCGACCTGCAGAGCGTCATCGGCCGCGAGGCGCGAGCGCAGATTGTCGACGCGGAAGGACGCCTGCCGGACGCCCTGGCGGCGTGCGTCGGCGGCGGCTCCAACGCCATGGGCCTTTTCCATCCGTTCCTGAACGATGACGGCGTGCGCCTGTTCGGCGTCGAGGCGGCGGGCGAGGGCATGGCCACTGGACGCCATGCCGCGGCTCTGAACGGCGGCCGGCCGGGCGTGCTGCACGGATCGCATTCCTATTTGCTGCAGGACGCCGACGGCCAGGTCACCGAAGCCCATTCGATCTCCGCCGGGCTGGACTATCCCGGCATCGGTCCGGAACACGCCTTCCTCAAGGATGCCGGCCGGGCGCGCTACCTCACCGCCACCGACGAGGAGGCGCTCGCCGCCTTCGCCCTCCTGGCCAGGCTGGAGGGCATCCTGCCGGCGCTGGAATCGGCCCACGCGCTCGCCAGGCTGGATGCGATCGCCAGCGAAGTTGGCCCCGATGGGATCATCGTGCTCAACCTCTCCGGGCGTGGCGACAAGGACCTCGATCAGGTCGCCGAGCGTTTGAGACTCATCCCATGAGCATCGCCCGCATCGAAAAGCGGTTCGCCGATCTCACCCAGGCCGGCCGGGCCGGCTTCGCTCCCTACATCGTCGCCGGCGATCCGGACGCCGAGACCGCCTGGCGCATGCTCGAGGCGCTGCCGGCCGCGGGGGCGGATCTGATCGAGCTCGGCCTGCCGTTCTCCGATCCCATGGCCGACGGCGCGGCGGTGCAGAAGGGCGCGGTGCGGGCCCTGGCCGCCGGCATGACCACCGCCGGCGTGCTGGACCTGGCGCGACGGTTCCGCGATGGCGATGCGATGACGCCCCTGGTGCTGATGGGCTATTACAATCCCATTCTCGCCTTCGGCCTGGCGGCGTTCGCCGAGGCGGCGGCTGCGGCCGGCGTCGATGGGCTGATCATGGTCGATCTGCCGCCGGAGGAAAGCGCGCCCCTGCAGGCGGCGCTGGCGGCCGCCGATATCGCCCTCATCCGCCTGGCCGCGCCGACCATCGACGAGGGTCGGCTGAAGGCGATCGCCGCCGGGGCCAGCGGCTTTGTCTATCTGATCGCGGTCACCGGGGTGACCGGCGGCAAGGAGGCCGATCCAGCCGCCGCCGCGCCCCTGGTGGCGCGCGTGCGGGCCGCCTGCTCCCTGCCGGTGGTGGTCGGCTTCGGCATCCGGACGTCCGAGCGCGCCGCCGAGGTGGCCAGGATCGCCGACGCCGCCGTGGTCGGCTCGGCCCTGGTCGAGGAGATCACCGACGCCATCGCACTAAAGCGTGATCCGGCCCCGAAAGTCCTGGCCAGGGTCGCCGCCATGGCTCAGGCTGTACGCGAGGCCAGGATCTGAAATGGCTCTGACCGACGACAAGAAGAAACGCCCGCTGCGCAGTCCGGCCCCCCCGGTGGGGCGCGAGCGCGGCGGCTGGCTGGCGAAGATCGCGCCTGGGGTGCGCAAGCTGGTCTCGCGCCACGAGACGCCGGAGAATTTGTGGGAGAAATGCCCCGACACCGGGGAGATGATCTATCGCCCCGACCTCGAGGCGGCGCTGTGGGTCACCCCGTCCGGCCGGCACATGCGCATCCGCCCCGCCCTGCGGTTCGCCTACACCTTCGATGGCGGCCGCTGCCGGGCGCTCAACCTGCCCAGGACCCGCGATGATCCGCTGGAGTTCACCTACGGCAAACCCTACCGCGACAGCCTGGCGGTGGCGCGCAAGAACACCGGCGAGACCGACGCCATGGCCGCGGCGGTGGGCGAGATCGGCGGGGTGACCAGCGTGGTCCTGGTCCAGGACTTCGCCTTCATGGGCGGCTCTCTGGGCGCGGCGGCCGGCGAGGCCTTCCTGGCGGCCGTCGACGAGGCGCTCAAGCGCGCCGCGCCGCTGGT
Source organism: Caulobacteraceae bacterium (assembly GCA_035999625.1). Taxonomy (GTDB): domain Bacteria; phylum Pseudomonadota; class Alphaproteobacteria; order Caulobacterales; family Caulobacteraceae; genus Acaudatibacter. The sequence continues at coordinate 53,131 of DASYGN010000012.1, forward strand.
CATCTTCACCGCCTCGGGCGGGGCGCGGATGCAGGAAGGCACGCTGTCGCTGATGCAGCTGCCGCGCACCACCGCCGCCATCCAGCGCCTGCGCCGCGCCCACCTGCCTTACGTGGTGGTGCTGACCGATCCGACCACCGGCGGCGTCACCGCCTCCTACGCCATGCTGGGTGACGTGCAGCTGGCCGAGCCGGCGGCCCTGATCGGCTTTTCCGGCCGTCGGGTGATCGAGGACACCATCCGCGAGACCCTGCCGCCCGGCTTCCAGACTGCCGAGTTCCAGGTCGAGCGCGGGATGGTCGACCGCATCGTCACCCGCAAGGAGCTGCCGGCGGTGCTGGGCTCGATCCTGCGCACCCTGATGGCCGGACGCGCCAGCCTGGCCGCCGCCTGAGCGCTCCGGTCGATCACGATCCGATTCGCGCTTCGGATAGCGTGATCGCGCGTCTGCGCGCCTTGCATCCGACCCTGATCGACCTGTCCACTGGCCGGGTCGAGCGATTGCTGGCTGCGCTCGGGCGCCCGCAGGATCGGCTCGCGCCGGTGATCCACATCGCCGGCACCAACGGCAAGGGATCGACCCTGGCCTTCCTGCGCGCCATGGCCGAGGCGGCGGGTCTGAAGGTCCACGCGCTCACCTCGCCGCATCTGGTCCGCTTCGCCGAACGCATCCGCATCGCCGGCCAGCTGATTGGCGATGACGAACTGGAACGGCGCATCGACGAGGTCGAGGCGGCCAACGCCGGGGCCCCGATCAGCTTCTTCGAGATCACCACGGCGCTGGCCCTGCACGCCTTCGCCCAGACCCCCGCCGACCTCACCCTGATCGAGGTCGGCCTTGGCGGCCGCTTCGACGCCACCAACGTTTTCGCCCGCCCGGCGGTGAGCGTGATCACCCCGGTGGACCTCGATCATCTCGAATGGCTCGGCCCGGAGCTGGGCAAGATCGCCTGGGAGAAGGCCGGCGTCATCAAGGCCGGCTCGCCGGTGGTCGCCGGGCGCCAGCAGCCCGAGGCGCTGGAGGTGATCGAGGCCGAGGCCGCCGCCCTCGCCGCACCGTTATTCCTGATGGGTCGGGAGTTCGACGCCTGGGGCGAGCGCGGGCGCCTGGCGGTTCAGTTGCAGGACCGTTTGCTCGATCTGCCGGCCCCGGCGCTCTTTGGCCCGCATCAGCTGGATAACGCCGGCCTCGCCATCGCCGCCCTTCAGGCGCTGGCCGATCCACGCATCGACGAGGGGGCGCTGGCGGGGGGCGTCTCCTCGGCCGCCTGGCCTGGCCGTTTCCAGCGCCTGACCGGCGGACCGCTGGGCGCGCGGGCGGGCGCGCACGGCGCCGACCTGTGGCTCGACGGCGCGCACAACCCCCATGCCGGCCACGCCCTGGCGCGGGCCTGCGCCGCCCTCCAGGTCAAGGACGGACGACCGCTGACGCTGATCGTCGGCATGCTGGGCCGCAAGGACGCCGCCGGCTTCTTCGCCGCGTTCACGGATCTGGCGCCGAGGATTCTGACCACCGGCTTCGCCTCCCCCAACGCTACGCCCGCCGAGGACCTGGCGGCGGCGGCGCGCGCGGCGGGTCTCGATGCGCACCGGGTCGAGGGCGTCGAAGCGGCCCTCGCCACCGCTCTGGCCGCGCCCGGGCCGGCGCCGCACGTCGTCTGCTGCGGCTCGCTGCACTTCATCGGCGATATCCTGGCCTTGAGCCCGGACACCTGGCCCCGCTAAGAGGCCCTCACGATGAAAACCCTGCTCCTGTTCGGCGCCACCGGCGATCTCGCCCGGCGCATGCTGCTGCCCTCGCTCTACGGGCTCGACAGCGATGGCCTGCTGCCCGCCGATCTGATCATCGTCGGCACCGCCCGCAGCGCCGGCGGCGATGACTGGTTTCGCGAGCGCGCGGCCAAGGCGCTCGAGCAATTCGTCGATGCCGATCGGCGCAAGCCGGAGCTGATGAAGAGGTTCCTGGCCCGCCTGCGCTACCGCAGCGCCGATGTGTCCGAGGCCGAGCCGTTCGCGGCTCTGGCCGAGGCTGTGGGCGGGGCCGCGCCCGCGGACCTTTCCATCTTCCTGTCCACCGCCCCCAGCCTGTTTGGCCCGACCATCGAGGGCCTGGCCAAGGCCGGCCTCGCCGGTGACCGCGCCCGCCTGGCGCTGGAAAAGCCGCTCGGTCAGGACCTCGCCTCCAGCCGGGCGATCAACGACGCCGTCGCCGCCCACTTCCCCGAGAACCGCACCTTCCGCATCGATCACTACCTGGGCAAGGAGACGGTGCAGAACCTCTTGGCGCTGCGCTTCGGCAACAGCCTGTTCGAGCCCCTGTGGAGCGCGCGCGGCATCGCCCATGTGCAGATCACCGTCGCCGAGACCGTCGGCCTGGAGGGGCGCCACGCGTTCTACGATCAGACCGGCGCCCTGCGCGACATGGTCCAGAACCACATGCTCCAGCTCCTGGCCCTCACCGCCATGGAGCCGCCGGCCAGGTTCGACGCCGCCTCGGTGCGCGACGAGAAGGTCAAGGTGCTGCGCTCGCTGCGCCCGATCGATGCCGCCAGCGTGCGCACCCACAGCGTCATCGGCCAGTTCGAAGCCGGCTCGATCGGCGGGGCGCCGGTGGCCAGCTACGCCAGCGAACTCGGCCACGCCAGCCGCACCGAGACCTTCGTGGCCCTGAAGGTCCACGTCGACAACTGGCGCTGGCAGAAGGTCCCCTTCTATCTGCGCACCGGCAAGCGGCTGGAGCGGCGCGACACCGAAATCTTCATCCAGTTCAATGCGGCGCCGCACAACATGTTCACCGGCGCGGCGGCGGCGCTGCAGCCCAACAAGCTGATCATCGGCCTCCAGCCAGAGGAAAACATCAGCCTGCGCCTGATGGCCAAGGAGCCAGGCCTGGACCGCGCCGGCATCCGCCTGCGCGAGGTGCCGCTCGACATCTCGATGCCCAACGCCTTCGCCGACAAGCGCCGGCGCATCGCCTACGAGCGTCTGCTCCTGGACCTCATGGACGGCTATCAGACCCTGTTCGTGCGCCGCGACGAGGTCGAGGCGGAGTGGACCTTCATCGACGCCATCCGCGCCGGCTGGGCCGAGACCGGGATGACGCCCAAGCCCTATCCGGCCGGCGCCTGGGGCCCCTCGGCCGCCATCGCGCTGACCGAGCGCGACGGGGTCAGCTGGAACGATTGAGGCGCAGGAATGGGGGGCCTCTACGCCGCCAGCGCGACGCCAGCCTCGTTCAGCCACTCGAGGATCTTCTGCTTGGGCATCGCGCCCACCTTCATCGCCGTCATCCGGCCTTCGCGGAACAGCATCATCGTGGGGATGCCGCGCACGCCATAGCGCGAGGGCGTGGCCGGCGATTCCTCGATGTCCATCTTGGCCACCGTGATCTTGCCGGCGAGTTCCTCGGCGATCTGCTCCAGGGCCGGGGCGATCTGCTTGCAGGGTCCGCACCACTCGGCCCAGAAATCCACCAGCACGGGCCCCGCCGCCTTGAGAACATCGGTCTCGAAGCTGGCGTCGGTGACGGGATGGGTGGTCATGCGAAGTCCTCCAAGGGGTGGTGAGGATTTAGGTGCGCGCCCCGAGTCGTCAAGCTTGGCTCGGTTCGAGATTTCGTGCGCTGGCCGTGAGTTTGCTTGCGTGGAGCGCGGCCAGAGCCTCGGCCATCATCGCCGCTGGGACCGGCATCAGCGAGGGGCCCTCGGTCCACAGCAACGCGGCCTCGATGCGCCGGCCGGGGAAGGTCTCGGCCAGGATGGCGGCGTAGATGGCCATCTGCCGCACATAGGCCGGATCGGCGGCCTCGATCCTCGCCGGCGGCGGCCGGTTGGTCTTGAAATCGATCACCAGCACGCGCTCGGGCTCGACCAGCAGGCGATCGATGCGGCCGGAGAAAGTGAGCTCTTCCAGGCCGGCGGCGGTTCCGACGATGGCCACTTCCGGCTTCGAACCCGGCCCGAACACGGCGGCGAAGCGGGCGTCCTCCAGCACCGCCATGGCGGCCTTGGCCATCTCGGCGCGGGCGGCGCCGGTCAGCTCCGGCTCCATGGCCAGCAGCCCGACCGCGGCGCCGGCGCGTTCGGCCGGCGCAATGTCGGGCAGCAGTTGCAGCAGTCGGTGGATGATCTCGCCGCGGCGGTAACGGCCAAGACCGGCGGCGAGCGGCGAGGGCGCGGTCCCGATCGCCTGCTCGTCGAGGCGCGAGGGCGAGGCGCGCCGCGCCGCCGGGGCCTCGGCCGACGCTGTCCGCCCGACCCAGTCCGGCGCCGTCGCCGGTGAGAGGTCCGCCGCCGGCGCCGCCATCACCACGGGATCGGGACCGAAGCGGTCGCCCTCGCCGCCGCCCGGCAAAGCGAAGCGATGCGTCGGCAGGGTCGCCATGGCGCGGCGGGCGAAATCGTACCAGCTGCCCTCGAACCGCTTCCCCTTGGCTTCGACCCCGGCGATGATCAGCCGATCGCGCGCCCTGGTCAGGGCGACGTAGAGCAGGCGGGAGGATTCCCACAGCAGGTTGTCGTCGCGCGCCGCCCGCGCGGTCGCCGAAAGCTCGCACTCGTCGGGCTTGAGCGGGGCCAGGAGGAAGCCGCCGTCGCGGAGCGCCATCAGCCGGCCGCCCTGCCAGGTGGCCTTGAGCGAGGTGTCGGGCAGGATGACGATCGGCGCTTCCAGGCCCTTGGCCCCGTGCACGGTCATCACCCGCACCTCGCCGCCGGCCTCACTCTGCTCGCGTTTGATCTCGGTATCGAGCCGGCCCATCCAGTCGGTGAGGCGTTCGAGATCGCGCACCCCGGCCGCCTCGGCGGCCAGCGCCTGGCCGGTGAAGGCCTCCAAAGCCTGCTCGCCCTCGGCCCCCAGGCGGGTGAGGATGCGCTGGCGCATCGAGCGGCCGGCGCCATCGAGCCTGGCCAGGATCGTCAGCAGGAAGTCGAACGGCCTTACCAGCCCGGCCGCCTCGATGGCGAAGGCGAGGAGTGCGTGGGCGCCGGCCCAGTCGACGCGCTCGCCGGCGCGGGCCCGCAGGGTGGCCCAGAGGGAGCCCTGCCGCCCGCAGGCGAGATCGAACAGGCTCTCCTCGTCCACGTCGCACAAGGGGCTGCGCAACAGCACCGCCAGCGACAGGTCGTCGGCCGGAAAGGCGACGAAGCGCAGCAGGGCCATCAGGTCGCCGTAGAGGCCGTGCTCGGAGAGCTTGAGGCGATCGGCTCCGGCCACGCGGACGCCTTCGCGCTTGAGGGCGCGAATAATCTCATCGAAGAGGGCGTTGCGGCGGCGGACCAGAATCATGACATCGCCGAAGGCGCACGGCCGCGTCGTCTTGGCGTCACGCTCGGCCACCACCTCGCCGCCATCGACCATGGCCCTCACCGCCTTGGCGATGCGGGCGGCCAGCAGGCGATTGGCGCTTTTGGCCGGTTCGCTGTCCACCGGCGACCACCACGGATCCTCCTCGCCGCGCGCCTTCTCGCCCGTCTCCATCGGCCACAGCTCGACGCAGCCGTGATCCTGGCGGACGGTGGTGTGCTCGAGCGGCATGGGATCGACGTTGTCGCCCTGCGCCCGGAGCCCGGCCATGGCTTCGCGATCGGCGAACACCCGATCGACGAAGGTGAGGATTTCCGGCGCCGAGCGACGGCTTTCCTGCAACGGCAGGCGCTTGAAGCTATCGCCGATCAGAGCCGCGAAGGCGCGTGTCTCCTGGGCCAGGCGCTCCGGGGCCGCGCCCTGGAACGAGAAGATCGACTGCTTCTCGTCGCCGACCGCGAACAGGGTCCGCCCCTTGGGGCCCGCCCCCTCGCCGTGGAAAAACTCGCCGGTCAGGGCCTTGAGCACCGCCCATTGCACGGCGGCGGTGTCCTGCGCCTCGTCGAGCAGCACGTGGGTGAGACCATTGTCGAGCTTGTAGAGCACCCAGGCGGCGTCGGCGCGCACGGTGAGGAGCTGCACGGTGCGCAAGATCAGATCGCCGAAATCGAGATCCCGGCCCTTGGCGGCGGCGTAGAGATCGGCGTAGGCCCCGGCCAGGGTGAGGGCGTCGATGGTGTGGATCGCCATGCGCGCGCCGGCGGCGCGTTCGCAGGCGGCGAGGTATTGGGCCTGCTCCTCCTCGATCAGATCGCGCGCCGCCTTGGGCGCGCTGTTGGTGATCAGCTTCTTGCGCAGCGAGCCGCCCGGGTTGAGGAACACGGCCCGGTAGGTTTCGAGATCGTCACTTTCGCTGGCGGCGCCCATGCGCTCGGCGAGGGTGCGGTCGCTCAGCCCCGGACTGGCCGCCAGGGCCTCGATCGCCCGGCGCCAGGCGAGCCTGCCGGCCCGCTTCATCGCCGCCCGCTCGATGGTTTCGGGATCGGCGGGCCGGGGGAAATCGCACCGGCGCCAGACGTCGCTCTGCCAGTCGCGCCCCGACATGTAGGCGCCGATCGCCGCGCGCTCCTTTTCGATGTCGGCGAAGAGGACGTTGAAGGCCCTGTAGTCCATTTCCAGGCTGAGGCGGGCGTAGGCGAGGGCCGGCGCCCCATCGGGATGGTCGAGCACATGGGCGGCCAGCGCCTCACGCGCCTTCCCGGAGACCGCCAGGGCGGCGGTGTCTTCGAGCACCGTGAAGCCGGGCGCGACGTCGGCCTCGAGCGGGAAGCGGCGCAGCAGGCGCTCGCAGA
>DASYGN010000051.1:0-19939 GCA_035999625.1 Caulobacteraceae bacterium
TTGGTCCATGGGGTTTCGCCGCACCTCTGGTGGATGCCGGCGTCGGCTAGGATCTGCACCTGGCGATCTTCCACGGCGACGAAAATCAGCACCCCGGTCTCGCCACCGGCCCTGGCGCTGATGGCGGCGAAATGGTGCTGCGCCGCCTTCGCCACCCGGTGGCGCTTGAGCGCGCGCGGGGTCAGCGCCCGGCGCACGGGCGGCGCATGCACGATCGCCAGGACGATCAGGAACAGGATGATCTGGATCGTGGCGTAAACGCCGAGCGCCACCGCCAGTTCGCTCTGCAGCGCGCCGGCCTGGCCCGCCAGCCAGAGCTGGGCGGTCAGATTGGCGAGGGGCGCGAGGCTGAACGCGAGCACGATCGGCGGGATGGCCAGGGCGATCGCCGCGGCCCAGGCCAGCGGCGCTTCGCGGTATCGGGACACCTCGCCGGAGAGGACGACGAAGATCTCACCGGTGGTCCTGGCCTCGGCGGCGCGCACCGCCGCCTCGATCCGCCCTCTGTCATCCTGGCTCAGCATCTCACCAGCTCCCCGAGGCGCCGCCGCCGCCGCCCGATCCGCCGCCGCCGGAAAAACCGCCGCCGCCGAAGCCGCCGAAGCCGCCGCCGCCACCCCAGCCGCCGCGTCCGCCGGAAAGGAACATCAGCGGCAGCAGCATGCCAAGGCCGCCGCCATAGCCGCCCCTGAACAGGCGCGAAACGATGAAGATCATGAAGATCAGGGGGATGATCCCGCCGATCGGGTTCGAGCGCCGCATCGGCGCGCGCTGGGCCTGCTCGGCCGCGGCCGCCTTCTGTTCCGCGGCCGAAGGATCAAGGCTCAACTGGTCGATGATGGCGCTGGTCCCATCGACGATGCCGCCGGACACATCGCCGGCGCGGAACTTGGGGATCACCGCCTGCTGCAAGATGACGCTTGAGAGGGCGTCGGTAAGGATCGGCTCCAGACCATAGCCGACCTCGATGCGCACCTTGTGTTCGGAGGGGACGACGATGAACAGGGCGCCGTTATTGGTCCCCTTCTGGCCGATCCCCCAGGCGCGTAGCAGCTGATAGCCGTAGTCGGCGATATCGTAGCCACCCAGGCTCGGCAGGGTGACCACCACCAACTGACGGCTGGTCTTGGCCTCCAGATCGGCCAGCTTGGCGGTGAGGCTGGCCTGGACCTCCGGCGTCAGCACGTGCGCATCATCGACCACCCGACCGGTGAGCGGGGGGAACTTGGGGGCGGCCCATGCCGGCGCGGTGAAAAGCGCCAGCAGCAGCAGGACCAGGGCGGCCAGCGGGGCGCCGCGCCCCGCCCGAGGGGTCATCGTCCGGCCGTGTTGGTCGCCGGCGGCGCCGAGCCCGGGGTCGCGCCCGGAGGCAGGGTGGTGTCGAAGTTCACCGTCGGGGCCGACTGAGCGGTCGCGGTGGCGGTGAACAGGGCCATCGGCTTGGCCCCGGAATAGAAGGTGTGGGCCCAGATCGAGGTCGGCAGGACCCGCAGCGTGGTGTTGTAGTCCTGCACCGCGGCGTTGTAGTCGCGCCTGGCGATGGCGATGCGGTTCTCGGTGCCCTCGAGCTGTGACTGGAGGGCCAGGAAGTTTTCGTTCGACTTCAGGTCCGGATACCTTTCCTGGATCATCATCAGCCGGCCGAGGACGCCGGAGAGCTGGTTCTGGGCCTGCTCATAGCGCGAGAAGGCGGCCTGGTCGGTCAGGGTCGAAGCGTCGACCTTGACCTGGGTGGCGCTGGCCCTGGCCTGGGTCACCTCCACCAGCACCCGCTGCTCCTGAGCCGCGTAGCCCTTCACCGTGGCCACCAGGTTGGGGATCAGGTCCGAGCGTCGCTGATAGTCGTTCTGGACGTCGGCCCAGGCTGTCTGGGCGGCGACCTGCTTGGTGGGAATGGCGTTGATGCCGCAGCCGGCCAGCGCCAGTGGCGCGAGCAACAGCATGGCAAGGCGCGCGTAGCGCCGAAGAGTGGTGGTCAAGGAAGCGCTCCCTCTGTTCGCTGGAAATCTAAGCGAGCCGCGGTGTCGGCGCCAGTGGCGCGCGGACGTCCTCCGGGGCGGAGTGGAGCTTGCCGAGCGCGGCGCCTCTCTCTAAGGTTATGTTCTGCAAATGTTCGCATAGGAGCAACGACGATGGCTGAAGACCTGGTCCTCTACACCCATCCGATGTCGCGCGGCCGCATCGCCCGCTGGATGCTGGAGGAGGTGGGCGCGCCCTACCGCACCGAAGTGCTGGCATACGGCGGCTCGATGAAGGGGGCGGAATATCTGGCCATCAATCCCATGGGCAAGGTGCCGGCCATCCGCCATGGCCAGACGGTGGTCACCGAGGCCGCAGCCATCTGCGCCTATCTGGCTGACGCCTTTCCGGGCGCCGGCCTGGCGCCGGCGAGCGGGTCCAAGGCGCGCGCACCCTACTACCGCTGGCTGTTCTTCGGGGCTGGCCCGGTGGAGGCCGCGGCCAGCAACAAGATGAGCGGCTTCGATTCCACCGGGCGCGAGGTGCAGATGGGCTATGGCTCGCTGGCCAAGGTCCTGGACGTGCTCGAGGCGGCCGTCAGCGGCTCGGACTACATCGCCGGCGATCGGTTCACCGCCGCCGACGTCTACACCGGCTCTCAGATCGGCTGGGGAATGCAGTTCGGCTCGTTCGAGAAGCGGCCGGCGTTCGAGGCCTACTGGCAGAGGATCAGCACGCGTCCGGCCTGCGTGCGCGCGCGCGAGATCGACGATACGCTGGCCGCCGCCAATCCGATCCCCGCGCCGGCGGGTTGAATGGCCGCGATCGTCAGGGTCGCTGGCCTCTCCAAGACCTACAAAGGCGGGCTGACGGCGCTGAACAGCGTCGACCTCGACATCGAGGAGGGCGAGATCTTCGCCCTTCTGGGACCCAACGGGGCCGGCAAAACCACCCTGATCAGCATCGTCTGCGGCATCGTCCGGCCGAGCCGCGGCTCGATCACCGTCGCCGGTTACGACATCATCGCCGATTGGCGCGCCACCCGCTCGCTGATCGGCCTGGTGCCGCAGGAGCTATCCACCGACGCTTTCGAGACCGTCATGGCGACAGCGCGCTTCTCGCGCGGGCTGTTCGGCAAGGCGCGCGACGACGCCTATCTGGAAGGGGTGTTGCGCGATCTCTCGCTATGGGAGCGGCGCGATTCGACCATCATGTCGCTATCCGGCGGGATGAAACGGCGGGTGATGATCGCCAAGGCGCTGTCGCACGAGCCCAAGGTGCTGTTCCTCGACGAACCGACCGCCGGCGTTGACGTCGAGCTGCGCCGCGACATGTGGGCCATGGTCCGGCGCCTGCGCCAGGGCGGCGTCACCATCATCCTCACCACCCACTACATCGAGGAGGCCGAGGAAATGGCCGACCGCGTCGGGGTGATCGATCATGGCGAGCTGATTCTGGTGGAGGACAAGGCGGCGCTGATGAAGACGCTCGGGCGCAAGCACCTCACCCTGCACTTGCAGACCCCGCTCTCCGCCCTGCCCCCCAGCCTGGCCGACTATCCCCTCGCCCTTTCCGATGAGGGCACCCGCCTCACCTACAGCTTCGACGCCAAGGCGGAGGCCACCGGCATCGCCGGCCTGATGCGGCGCCTGAGCGAAGCCGGCGTCGATTTCACCGATCTCAACACCTCCGAAAGCTCGCTGGAGGACATCTTCGTCTCCCTGGTGGGCCGCAAGGGGCCGGAGCTTTGCGCATGAACCTGCACGCCGTGCGCGCCATCTACGGCTTCGAGATGTCGCGCTGGTTCCGCACCATGACCCAGTCGCTGCTCTCGCCGGTGATCTCCACCTCGCTCTATTTCGTGGTCTTCGGCTCGGCCATCGGCTCGCGCATGAAGGCTGTCGACGGGGTCAGCTACGCCGCCTTCATCGTCCCCGGCCTGACCATGCTCTCCCTGCTCACCGAAAGCATCGGCAACGCCAGCTTCGGCATCCACATGCCCAAGTGGGCCGGCACCATCTACGAGCTGCTTTCGGCCCCGGTGTCGTGGCTGGAGACGGTGATCGCCTATGTCGGCGCGGCGGCGACCAAGTCGGTGCTGCTGGGCCTGATCATCCTTCTGACCGCGCGCCTGTTCGTGCCCTTCCACATCGACCATCCGCTGATGATGGCCCTGTTCTTGGTGCTGACGGCGGTGACCTTCTCCCTGTTCGGGTTCATCATCGGCGTCTGGGCCGAGGGCTGGGAGCGGCTGCAGATCGTGCCGACCCTGATCATCACCCCGCTGACCTTTCTCGGCGGCTCGTTCTACTCCATCGCCATGCTGCCGCCGCTGTGGCGCAAGATCACCCTGTTCAACCCGGTGGTCTATCTGGTGAGCGGCTTTCGCTGGAGCTTCTATTCGCTCTCGGACGTCGGCGTCGGCCTCAGCCTTTCGATGACCGCCGGCTTCATGGCCCTGTGCCTGCTGGTCGTCTGGTGGGTGTTCAAGACCGGCTACAAGCTGAAGACGTGAGGGGAAGCCGGCGGCGTGGCCGGGGGATCAGGCCTGGCCGCCCATTGCCGGTGGCGCGGCCCGCAGCAGGGCGTAGGAGGCCACCAGGGCGATGGCCGAGCCCAGCGCCCAGCCGGCGAGCACGTCGGTCGGCCAATGCACACCCAGGAACACGCGGGTGACGCCGATGGCGATGACCAGCAGGATGGCCGAACCCAGAAGCCACGCCTTTACCCGCCGGCTCTCGGCGCCGGCGGCGACCACGGCCGCCAAGGTCAGATAGACCACCGGACTCATCAGCGCGTGGCCGCTGGGGAAGCTCGATGAGTAGACCAGGTCGAGGTGGGGCACGAGGATCGGCCGCGGGCGGTCGATCAGGTGTTTGAGGCCCTCCGATGCGCCCTGGGCGAGGACGACGGCGCCCGCGAAGACCAGGGCCTGAACACGCCGCCGATGCATCAGGAGCATCGCCGTGGCGAATACCGTCACCAGGGTGAGCACGGTGAAGCCGCCGAGCCCGCTGAGGTCACGCGCCGCCTCCCTAACCCACGGCGGACCGATCGGGTCGGCCAGGTCGCCGGGCACGCGGAAGATCAGCAGCAGGGTGCGATCGACAGCTCCGATATCGCCCTCGCGCGCCTCCGCCGCCAGGGCGGCGAAGCCGACCAGGGCGCCGGCGATCGCCAGGCAGCCAAGCAGCAGGCGAATTTCAAGACCCGCCTCCGAGCCGCCCAGGTGCGGGGCGCGCGGGCGGATCACCGACCCGGCCGCTCGGCGACGATGACCCGGCAGGCGCTGGCGACGAAAGTGAGATTCACCGTCCGTCCCAGGCGGACCTTCTCGCCGTCGAGAATGCCGGGAACCCGCCCGTGCCCGGAGACGCGGACGCGCTTCACCCTGGCCAGGGTTACGGACGGGTCGCGGCGCCATTCCTCGAACACGGCGTGGAAGGCCAGGCGAAACATGCCGCTGGCGGCCACCGGGTTCAGCGCCGCGGCCTCCAGGTTGCGGCCATCGTCGCGCATGTCCTTGGCCACCAGAGGGCAGATGACGGCCACCGCTCCGGCCGTGCCCACGACCTCGTCGCCGAGCGAAAAGTCGAGAGCCTCCGAGCTTCGCCGGATGGCGGTCCGGGTTCGCTCGAGCGCCTCGACGAGGCGCCAGCCGCGCAGGGCTTCGCGCACATCGGCCCACAGGGATGGCGCCCCCATGACGGCCACGCAGAAGAAGGCCTGCCCGTCCGCCTTGCCGCCGCTGAGCTCGCGAATCGCCGGAGCGGCCAGGGCGGCGGCCAACGCCTGGTCCCAGGGCGCATCGCCGTGGAGCGCGCGCGGCAGCATGTTCATGGTCCCTCCCGACAGGGGGATGAGCAGCTTGCCGGCCGCGCCGCACTTGTCGGCGGCGGCGCGCAGGGTGCCGTCGCCGCCCAGCGCCACAACTACGTCGGCGCGGGCGATGGCGTCGTCGAGAGCCTTGCCGAGGTCGGCCGGAGCGACCCCGATCACCTCGGCGTGGCCGAGGCCGGCTTCATCGAAAACTTCGCGCATCCGTCCGGGCGAATGGACATCGCAGCCGCCGCTGCCGGTGTTGAGCACCGCGATCACGCGCTTGGAGAGACTGGCCCTTGCGTCGATGTCCATCTGGCGTCCCACCGCCGAAGCGTCGTTCATCCAGATCGAGCGGTCTCACGCCAACGGTTGGGTTGGCCCGGCGTTCCTCGAGCCGGGAGGCGCCGGCTCCCACGCCCGCGGCCGCAAGGGCGCCACCCAGGCGCGCCGCACCTCTAGCCGGCCGCCAGCCCAGGCCATGGCGCTGACCGTCATCTGACCACCATCCACCTCGATGACGTTGAAGCCGGCGGGCGCGCCGCGCTCGCGCAGGGAGAGGGTGCCGGCCCCGACCGCATAGGTCAGCCGGTCGGCAAAGGGCAGCGGCTGGACGAAAGGCGCGTGCAGATGGCCGGTGAGGATCATGTCGACGCCGGCCTGGGCGAACCGCTTGGCGGCGAACCGGCCGCCGCGCACCCTCGCGGTCATCGGCGCGCCCGCGACTTCGATCAGCGGGTGGTGGCAAACCAGCACCCGCAGGACCCCCGGAGGCGCGCCTTCGAGGCTCCTCGACGCCGCCTCGGCCTGCCGGCGGCTGATCTCGCCCTTCGACCAGTTGAGCCTGAGTTGCCAGCCCCGGGCGCTATTGACGGCCAGGGCGCTCAGATTCGGCGCGGCAAAGCTTGCCTGCCATTGCGGACCGATCGCGCGGACATAGCCGGCGAACGGTCTGGTCGCCCGCTCGATCAGCCCCGCCCACGGGGTGTCGTGATTGCCCGGCGTGGCCAGCTGGGGGCCCGGCAGGGCTGACAGCCACGCCGCCGCCGAGCGGAACTCATCCTCGCGCCCATACTGGGTCAGATCTCCGCTCACCACCAGCAGATCGAACGGGGCCGAGGCGGCAAAGGCCGCCGCCGCCGCCACCGCCGGCGCGTCCTCGTAACCGAAATGGATGTCGGACATGTGCAGCAAGCGAACCTGCATCGAGGCGCCCCGCCGCGGTTCAGCCGTCGGCGCGGGGGGCGCCGCGTGCGGCTTCGACGGAACGAGCGTAGGCAGCGCGGGTTCCGGTGAAGCCCAGGCTTGCTGAAGAGGTGGCTTCAAACGCGATGGCGATTGGCGACGACGTCCTGACGACCTTGCCGGCGGAGTCCCTGCCCGCGATCTCCGATCGGATCCAGGATGGCGACATCCTGCTGTGCGCGGCAACCGACATGGGCTCGCGGCTGATTTCATGGGCCACGCGCAGCCCTTGGACTCATGTCGCCCTGGCCTACCGCTGGCCTTCGCTGGGCCGGCTCATGGCCTTCGAGAGCGTCCACACCCTTGGCGTGCGCGCGGCGCCGCTGAGCATGTTCATCAAGCGCACCAGCAGCGGCGTCACGCCCTATCCGGGCAAGATCATCCTCGCTCGCCACCGGGACTTCCAGAACCATCTCGCAGCCGATCCGGGGGCCATGAGGCGATTGGGCGACTTCGCGGTCGACCGGTTTGGCGACCCGTTCGCCAGCGGCGAGGTGCTCAAGATCGCCGCCCGCATCCTGTTCGGGCGGACCCGGCTCAGGACACCCGCCGCCCTGGCCCCGGACGACGAGTTTATCTGTTCGGAGTATGTCGCCAAATGTCTCGAGCAGGTGGGGATTCGCATCCCATGGGACGGCCGCGGCTTCATCGCGCCGGGAGACTTCGCCAGCGCGCCGGAGGTCGAGGCGATCGCGCGCTTTCAGACCTGACCATCCCTTCGCCGGAGTGGCTCAGTCCACGATCGCCGAATAGACCAGATTGCGCAGCTGGCCGCGGAAGTTGAACGTGCCCGAGGGCATCAGCTGGGTCATGAACACGACCGAGAGGGCTTCGCGCGGGTCGACCCAGAAGATCGTCGAGGCGGCTCCGCCCCAGTAGAAGTCGCCCTCGCCCAGGCCGCCATTCTTGACGCTGCTGAGCGTAGAGGCGAAGCCGAGGCCGAAGCCCACGCCCTCGTAGGTGGTCTCGGAAAAGCCGCCGGTGGCCATGGCCATCAGGTCCTTGCCGTCCTTTAGGTGATTGCGCGCCATCAGATCGATGGTCCGCGGGCCGAGGATGCGAGCGCCGTCCAGTTCGCCGCCGCCGCGCAGCATCTCGCAGAAGCGTAGATAATCCTGGGTGGTCCCCACCAGGCCGCCGCCGCCGGAGAAGAAGCTGGGCTCGGCCAGGTATTCGCTCTTCTGCGGATCATCGATGAGGGCCAGGGTCTTGTCGGGATTGCGCCGGTAATTGGCGCTGAAACGATCCACCTTCTCCGCTGGCACGGTGAAACCGGTGTCGTTCATGCCCAGCGGCCCGAAGATGGTCTCCTGAAGGAAGCGGTCGAAGCGCTGGCCGCTAATCTTCTCCACCAGGGCCCCGCAGACGTCGGTGGCCAGCGAGTACATCCACCGCTCGCCGGGCTGATAGAGCAACGGCACGCCGGCCAGCTTGTCCATGAATTCGGCCAGGGTCTCGCCACGCCCCCGCCGCACCCCACGCTCGGCATAGATGCGGTTGACCTCGCGGTTGGCGACCGGCGCGCCCAGCGCCTCCAGCATCGCCCCGTAGGTGAGGCCGCCGGTGTGGCCGAGCATGTCGCGCATCGAGGGTGGCTGGCGCGCCGCCTCGGTGACCATCGCCGCGCCCTCGCCCGAGACCCACACCCGCTGGTCTTTCCAGGCCGGGAAAAAGCGGCTGACCGGATCGCCCAGCTGGAAGTAGCCGCGCTCGTAGAGGCTCATCAACGCCACCGAGGTGATCGGCTTGGTCATCGAATAGAGGCGGAAGATGGCGTCATCCGACATCGCCTTGCCGCGCTCCAGGTCCATCGATCCCAGCGAGCGGAAGTAGGCCAGGTGGCCGCGGCGGGCGATGGCGAGCTGGCAGCCGGCGATCTTGCCCGGCTGGATGTAGCTGCGCTCCAGGTGATCGGTGATCCGCTCCAGGCGGGGGACCGAAAGCCCGGTGAGCTTGGGGGCGAGCTCCATGGCGTCTTCCTTCTATCTGGTCGGCGGCGGCGCCGGTGAGGGTCCTGGCGTGACGATGTCCCACTGGCCCTTCCATGAGCCATCGGGCTGTGGCCGGAACACGGTGACGTAGGTCCCGGTGGTGGTGACCGCCTGTCCGTTCACGGTTCCGTTCTGCTTGTAGGTCCCTCGGGCCACGGCCAGGTCGCCCGACTTGGCCACCAGCACCCGGTTGGAAGCGAACGTCAGGCTGAAGTTGGGGTCGTTGAGGCTCTGGCTGATTCCGTCGGTCAGGGCCTTGGTCCCGGTCATGATCGGCGCCCCAGGCAGCATCACCGAGGCGTCGGGGGCGAAGAAACCGACGATCTTGGCCACATCGTGGGCCGCCCAGTCGGCGTTGGAGCGAACCTCGTTAGCCTGGATGGTGTCGACGATCTTGGCCGTGTTGACGACCTTCGGCTTGGACGCGGTGCACGCGGCGAGGCCTGCGCACAGGATTACGATCGCAATTCTCATGCGGCCAACCTTTGACGTCGAGGGCCGAAGCGTCAAGGCACAGCCACTTTGCGTCATCCCCGCCCCGCGCCTGCGCGGGAACCGGGACGCAGCCCGGCCGCCTGCCTAAGAAATGGGCCTTCCTGTACTCGCCGCAGCCCTCGCGCAGGCTTGAATCGACAGGCTGGGACGTTTCGCGTATGGGCGCTTTTTTGAACGTCTGTTGCGGAAGCGGCCGGCGCATTGGCTGTCTAGAGGAAGATTTTGCCTGGAATTCCGCCAGCGCAGGGACTTTATGACCCCCGCCACGAGCACGACTCGTGCGGCGTTGGATTCGTGGCCAACATCAAGGGCAGGAAGTCGCATGAGGTGGTCACCGCCGGCCTCGAAATCCTGGTCAATCTCGATCACCGAGGCGCGGTCGGAGCGGACCCGCTGGTCGGCGATGGGGCCGGCTGCCTGATCCAGATTCCCGACCCGTTGTTTCGTCAGTGGGCCACCGATAACCACCTCGATCTGCCGGCCCCTGGCAACTACGCCGTGGCCATGTGCTTCCTGCCCAGGGACGAGGAGGCGCGCGAGTTGGCCATCGGCCAGTTCGAGCATTTCATCCGCGTCGAGGGCCAGCGCCTGATCGGCTGGCGCGAGACGCCGGTGAACCGGACCGGCATCGGCGCCGCGGTGCTGAAGGTAGCCCCGGTGATCCGCCAGGCGGTGATCGCCAGGGGCGCCTCGACGCCGGACCAGGACGCCTTCGAGCGCAAGATCCTGGCCATCCGCAAGCAGACCCAGAACCCGCTGGAGAAGCTGGCCGCGCGCTATGACACCCCGGCCCTGACCGGCTTCTACATGCCCTCGTTCTCCAGCCGGACGATCGTCTACAAGGGGCTGCTGCTGGCCGATCAGGTGGGGCGTTTCTACGAGGACCTGGCCAATCCCCAGACGGAATCGGCGGTGGCCCTGGTCCATCAGCGGTTCTCGACCAACACCTTTCCTTCCTGGCGCCTCGCCCACCCGTACCGGTTCATCGCCCACAACGGCGAGATCAACACCGTGCGCGGCAACGCCAACTGGATGAACGCCCGCCGGCGGACCCTGGAGAGCGATCTCCTGGGTCCCGATCTCGACAAGATGTGGCCGCTGCTCAAGCCCACCGATTCCGACACCGCCAAGCTCGACAACGCCCTGGAACTGCTGCTGGCCGGCGGCTATCCGCTCGACCACGCGGTGATGATGCTGATCCCCGAGGCGTGGGCCGGGAACAGCCATATGTCGGCCGAGCGGCGAGCCTTCTACGAATACCACGCGGCGCTGATGGAGCCGTGGGACGGGCCGGCGGCGATCGCCTTCACCGACGGGCGCAAGGTGGGCGCGACGCTCGACCGCAATGGCCTCAGACCCGCCCGCTTCGTGATCACCGACCAGGACCATGTGGTCATGGCCTCGGAGGTCGGGGTGCTGGACATCCCCGAAGAGCGGATCGTGCGCAAATGGCGCCTGCAGCCGGGCAAGATGCTGCTCATCGACATGGAGCAAGGGCGGATCATCGAGGACGACGAGATCAAGGACCGGCTGGCCAGGGCCAAGCCCTATGCCGAATGGCTGGCCAAGACCCAGTTCAAGCTCGAGGACTTGCCCGAACCGCCGCATTGGCAGCCGGCCCGTTCGTCGGCCAAGGCCGGGGCCGAGTTGTTGGATCGCCAGCAGGCGTTTGGCTACACCCAGGAGGATCTCGGCTTCTTCCTCGCTCCCATGGGCGCGGAGGGCGACGATCCGGTGGGCTCGATGGGGACCGACACGCCCCTGGCGGTGCTCTCCGAGCGCCCGCGCCTGCTCTACGATTATTTCAAGCAGAACTTCGCCCAGGTGACCAACCCGCCGATCGATCCTATCCGCGAAGCGCTGGTGATGAGCCTGGTGTCGATGATCGGGCCGCGCCCCAACCTGCTTGGCCGCCAGGCGGGGACGCACAAGCGGCTCGAGGTCACCCAGCCGGTGCTGACCAACGCCGACCTGGAGAAGATCAGGGCCATCGCCGAACTGCTGGACGGCGCCTTCCGCACCGTGACCCTGGACATCACCTGGCCGGCCGAAGAGGGCGCGGCGGGGCTGGAGCGGGCTCTGGACCGGCTCACCGCCGAGGCGACCGACAAGGTGCTGGCCGACTACAACATCCTGATCCTTTCCGACCGGGCGGTCTCGGCCACACGCATACCGATCCCGGCGGCGCTGGCCACGGCGGCGGTGCACCACCAGCTGATCCGCCAGGGCTTGCGCATGCAGACGGGCCTGGTCATCGAGACCGGCGAGGCGCGCGAGGTGCACCACTTCTGCGTCCTGGCCGGCTATGGGGCCGAGGCGGTGAACCCGTATCTGGCGTTCGAAACCCTGGAGGCCCTTCACCCCGACCAGCCGGCCAAGGCGGCGAAGAACTACGTCAAGGCGATCGGCAAGGGCCTGCTGAAGGTGATGTCCAAGATGGGCATCTCCACCTACCAGTCCTACTGCGGGGCGCAGATCTTCGACGCCGTCGGCCTCTCCTCGGCCTTCGTCGAGCGCTATTTCACCGGCACGGCCAGCTTCGTCGAGGGCGCCAGCCTGCGCGAGATCGCCGGCGAGGCCGTCCAGCGTCACCGCGACGCCTTTTCCGAAGCGCCGATCTATCGCTCGATGCTGGATGTCGGCGGCCTCTACGCCCTTCGCTTGCGGGGCGAGGCCCACGCGTGGACGAGCGAAAGCGTCAGCGCCCTTCAGCACGCGGTGCGTGGCAACCTGCCCGACGAGTACGCGGCCTTCTCGCGCGCCATCGACGCCGAGAACCAGCGCCTGATGAGCTTGCGCGGGCTGATGCGCCTGCGCTGGCCGCAAGAGCCGATTCCGCTCTGCGAGGTCGAGCCGGCGAGCGAGATCGTCAAGCGCTTTTCCACCGGGGCGATGAGCTTCGGCTCGATCAGCCGCGAGGCCCACACGACCCTGGCGGTGGCCATGAACCGCATCGGCGGGCGCTCCAACACCGGCGAGGGCGGCGAGGAAGTCGATCGCTATCGGCCCCTGGCCAACGGCGATTCGATGCGCTCGGCGATCAAGCAGGTGGCCTCGGGGCGTTTCGGCGTCACCGCCGAATATCTGGTCAACGCCAGCGACATCCAGATCAAGATGGCTCAGGGGGCCAAGCCCGGCGAGGGCGGGCAGCTGCCCGGCCACAAGGTCGACAAGGCGATCGCCGCGGTGCGCCACTCGACGCCGGGGGTAGGGCTGATCTCGCCGCCGCCGCACCACGACATCTATTCGATCGAGGATCTCAAGCAGCTGATCCACGACCTCAAGAACGTCAATCCGGCGGCGCGAATCTCGGTCAAGCTGGTCTCGGAGATCGGCGTCGGCACCGTCGCCGCGGGCGTCGCCAAATGTCGGGCCGACCATGTCACCATCTCCGGGTACGAGGGCGGCACGGGGGCCAGCCCGCTGACCTCGCTCACCCACGCCGGCTCGCCGTGGGAGATCGGCCTTGCCGAAACCCAGCAGACGCTGCTGCTCAACGGTTTGCGCGACCGCATCGCGGTGCAAGTCGACGGGGGGCTGCGCACCGGCCGGGACGTGGCCATCGCCGCCCTGCTGGGCGCCGACGAATTCGGCTTCGCCACCGCGCCGTTGATCGCCGCCGGCTGCATCATGATGCGCAAATGCCACCTCAACACCTGTCCGGTGGGGGTGGCGACCCAGGACCCGGCGCTGCGCGCCAAGTTCACCGGCCAGCCGGAGCATGTGGTCAACTACTTCTTCTTCGTCGCCGAGGAGCTGCGGGCGATCATGGCCAGGCTGGGCGTGCGCACGGTCCAGGAGATGATCGGCCAGGTCGGCCTCTTGGACATGCATGGCGCGCTCGAACACTGGAAGGCCAGGCGCGTGGATCTCACCCGGGTGCTGCATGCGGTCCCGGCGGCGGGCGGCGGCGATCGCTGGAACAGCGCCCGCCAGGACCATGGCCTGGAAAGGGCCCTCGACCACCAGATCATCGCCGCCGCCCAGGGCGCGCTTGGCGGCGGCGCGCCGGTGCGCATCACCCTGCCGATCCGCAACTCCAACCGCTCCGTGGGGGCGATGCTCTCGGGCGAGGTGGCGCGGCGTTTCGGCCACGCGGGCCTGGCCGAAGGATCGGTCACGGCAGTGTTCAACGGCTCCGCGGGCCAGAGCTTCGGCGCCTTCCTGGCCCGGGGGATCACCCTCGATCTCACCGGTGACGCCAACGACTATGTCGGCAAGGGGCTGTCCGGCGGGCGGATCATCGTCCGCCAGCCCCGCGAGGCCAACCGCGAGCCGACGGCGAACATCATCGTCGGCAATACCGTCCTCTACGGCGCCATCGCCGGCGAGGCCTATTTCGAGGGCGTCGCCGGCGAGCGCTTCGCGGTCCGCAACTCCGGCGCGGTGACGGTGGTCGAGGGCGTCGGCGACCACGGCTGCGAATACATGACTGGCGGCGTGGTGGCGGTGCTGGGCGAGACCGGGCGCAACTTCGCCGCCGGCATGTCGGGCGGCATCGCCTACGTCTACGACCCCGAGGGAACCTGCTCCAGTCGGGTCAATCCGGACATGGTCGAGATGTCCACCCTCGAGCCCACTCGCGTGGATACCGAGCCGCCGCTGGCGGAAGCGCCGAGCGCCTGGAATAGCGGCATGGGCGATCCCTTGAACCACGACGCCGAGCGCCTGCGCCTGCTGATCGCGCGCCATCAGCGCCACACCGGCAGCGCCCGGGCGGCCAAGCTTCTGGCCGACTGGCCGGCGGCGCTGACGCAGTTCGTCAAGGTGACGCCGAAAGACTATCGCCGGGCGCTGAACGAGCTGGCGGCTGAGCGGCGCGCCAGCGCCCTGGTGGCGGCGGAGTAGCGCCATGGGCAAGGTCACCGGCTTCCTGGAGATCGAGCGGCGCGAGCGTCCTTACGAGGACCGCGACAAGCGGGTGAAGACCTGGCGCGAGTTCGTCCGCCCGCTGCCGGCTTCCGAAGTGGAACGCCAGGCCGCCCGCTGCATGAGTTGCGGCATCCCCTTCTGCCACACCGGCTGCCCGGTGAATAACCTCATCCCCGACTGGAACGACCTGGTCTGGCGCGAGGACTGGCGCGCGGCGCTGACCACGCTCCACTCGACCAACAACTTCCCCGAGTTCACCGGTCGCATTTGTCCGGCCCCCTGCGAGGCGGCCTGCACGCTCAACATCGACGACAACCCGGTGACCATCAAAACCATCGAGTGCCAGATCGTCGATCGCGGCTGGGAGGAAGGCTGGATCGGTCCCGAGCCGGCGGCGCGGTCGACCGGCAAGAAGGTGGCGGTCATCGGCTCGGGCCCCGCGGGCCTGGCCTGCGCCCAGCAGCTGGCCAGGGCCGGCCACGCCGTCACCGTCTACGAGAAGAGCGACCGGATCGGCGGGTTGCTGCGCTACGGCATCCCCGACTTCAAGATGGAAAAGGCGCTGATCGACCGGCGCATGGCCCAGATGCAGGCCGAGGGCGTCGTCTTCCGCCCCGGCGTTCACGTCGGCGCGGATCTCGCTTGCGCGGACCTGGCCCAGGCGTTCGACGCCGTGGCCCTGACCGGCGGGGCCGAGGCGCCGCGCGATCTGATGCTGCCCGAGCACGGCCTCACCGGCATCCATTTCGCCATGGACTTCCTCACCCAGCAGAACCGGCGCGGGGCCGGCGATAGCGAACCTCTCGCCGCGCCAGCCGGGACAATCAGCGCCGCCGGCAGGCATGTGGTGGTCATCGGCGGCGGCGACACCGGCTCGGACTGCATCGGCACCGCCAACCGCCAGGGCGCCGCCTCGGTCACCCAGTTGGAGATCCTCCCCGAGCCGCCGGCGCGGGAAGACAAGGCTCTCACCTGGCCTAATTGGCCGCTCAAGCTGCGCACCTCCTCCTCGCAGGAGGAGGGCTGCGAGCGCGACTTCGCGGTGGCCACCCGGCGCGCGCTGGGCGCCGATGGGGCGATCGAAGCCCTGGAGTGCGTGCGCCTGGAATGGACGCAGGGGGCCGATGGGCGGCTGGTGATGAGCGAGATCGCCGGCAGCGAATTCGCGCTCAAGGCCGATCTCGTCCTGCTGGCCATGGGTTTCCTCGGTCCACGGCGCGACGGGCTGATCGAAGACCTCGGCGTGGCCCTCGATGGGGGCGGCGCTGTCGCCGCCAACACCGACGACTACCGCACCAGCCAGGATGGCGTGTTCGCCGCCGGCGACATGCGCCGGGGTCAGTCGCTGGTGGTGTGGGCGATCCGCGAGGGTCGCCAGTGCGCGGCGGCCATCGATCAGTTTCTGATGGGATCGACCACGCTTCCGCGATAGAAGCGGCGCGCGCCCGACCGGGGCGCCCCGCGCTCTTCAGCCATGACCGTCAGCGTCTTCGATCTGTTCAAACCCGGCGTTGGTCCTTCCAGCTCCCACACCGTGGGGCCGATGATCGCCGCCGGCCGCTTCACGCGCCGGCTGGCCGACCAGAAGGGTCTGGAGCGCGCCGTCCGCATCGAGACCACGCTGATGGGCTCCCTGGCCCTGACCGGCCGCGGCCACGCCACCGACAGCGCGGTGATCCTCGGCCTGGCCGGGTTCGAGCCGGCGAGCCTCGATCCCGACGAAGGCGAAGCGGCGCTTGCGCGCATCCGCGCCGAGCAATCGCTGCCCTTGGCGGGGGCGCGGCCGATCGCCTTCGACGAGGGGCGCGATATCGTCTGGGCGGGCCGCGAGCGCGCGCCGCTGCACCCCAACGCCCTCACCTTCCGCGCCTTCGACGCCGGCGGCGACAGGATCGCCGAGCGCACCTACTACTCCATCGGCGGCGGCTTCGTGCGCGACGAAGAGGAGATGGCGCGCAACACCCGCGACGAGCCGGGCCCCGAAGTCCCCTACCCGTTCGCTTCCGGGGCCGAGATGCTCGACCGAGCCAAGGCGGCCGGCCTCACCATCGCCGAGCTGATGTTCGCCAACGAGTGCGCCCGCCGCCCGGCCGACGAGGTCGATCAGCGCCTGGACGCCATCCATCAGGCCATGGACGCCTCGATCGAGCGTGGCATGCGACAGCACGGGGCCTTGCCTGGCGGCCTGGCGGTCAAGCGCCGGGCTCGGCAACTGCGAGCAACGCTGCTGGAGCGGGCCGAGCGTCAGATCGCCGATCCCCTGGCGGCGATGGACTGGGTCAACCTCTGGGCCCTGGCGGTCAACGAGGAGAACGCCGCCGGCGGGCGGGTGGTCACCGCCCCCACCAATGGCGCCGCCGGGATCATCCCGGCGGTGATGCGCTATCACGACCGCTTCTGCTCGGGGAGTGCGGAAACCCGGCGCGCCTTCCTCTTGACCGCCGCCGCCATCGGCTCGCTTTACAAGCAGAACGCCTCGATCAGCGGGGCCGAGGTCGGCTGCCAGGGCGAAGTGGGCGTCGCCTGCTCCATGGCCGCCGGCGGCCTGGCGGCGGCGCTCGGCGGTTCCAACGCCCAGATCGAGAACGCCGCCGAGATCGGAATGGAGCACAATCTCGGCCTGACCTGCGATCCGATCGGCGGCCTGGTGCAGATCCCGTGCATCGAGCGCAACGCCATGGGCGCGATCAAGGCCATCGACGCCGCCCGCCTGGCGATGCTCGGCGATGGCCAGCATTCGGTCAGCCTGGACAAGGTCATCGCCACCATGAAGCGCACGGGCAGGGACATGAGCGAAATCTACAAGGAGACCTCGCTCGGCGGGCTGGCGGTCAACGTCGTCGAGTGCTGAGCTTGGATTGGGGTGACATGAACGGTCGGAGTGTGGCGCCGCTGGGGGTTCTGCTGATGCGCCTGCTGTTGGGCGCGCTGTTCATCGCCCATCTGTACTGGAAGGTCTTCCTGCTGCAGGGCGGCTTCCACGCCTGGTGGCACGGCCTCGCCAGGCTCGGCTATCCGCCGATCGCGCTCGTCTATGTGCTCTCGGCCGAATTCGCCGGGGCCTTGTTGTTGATCCCTGGGATCTGGACCCGCTGGGTGGCGGTGTGGGCCATCCCGATGATGATCGGCGCGGCGCAATTCTGGCTGGCGCGAAAGGGCTTCTATTTCACCTCCGGTGGGGCCGAATTGCCGCTGGTGTGGCTGGCGCTGCTGATCATCCAGGCGGTCCTCGGCGATGGCGCCTTCGCCCTCGTTCGCTCGCCGATCATCCTGCGCCGCAACCGCTGACACCTTGACCGCAGGTCGGTCGAGGTTGGACCGCGCCTGCGACGGAAGCCCGTTCTGTGCGGGTGAATATCACCCTGCCGGAAGCGACGTTGCGGCGCATCGACGCCTATGCCCAGGCGCACGGCTGCACCCGGTCGGGTTTCCTGGCTAGCGCCGCGCGGCGGGCGATGGAGGGCGAGGACGCCTGACTGCGCCTCGCCTCAGATCGCGGAGAATCTCGTGGGCGGCGTTGTGGCCGGGCGCGCCGGTGACGCCGCCGCCGGGATGGGTCCCGGACCCGCACATGTAGAGCCCGGCTATTGGCGAGCGATAGTCGCCGAAGCCCAGCGCCGGGCGGGCGGCGTAGAGCTGATCGAGGCTGAGGGCGCCGTGGAAGATATCGCCGCCGGTGAGCGCCAGCTTGCGCTCCAGGTCCAAGGGCGTCAGCACCATCCGCCCGAGCACCGAAGCCTTGAAGCCTGGGGCCATCGTCTCGATGGTGTCGACGACGAGGTCGGCGGCCGCCTCGCGGTGGTCGTCCCAGCTCGATCCGTCCGGCAGGGTGGGCGCGAACTGCTGGCAGAACAGGCTGGCCACGTGGGCGCCGGGCGGCGCCAGAGTGTCATCCAGGACGCTCGGGATATGCATCTCGATCGACGGTCGCCGGGCCCAGCCGACCTGGCGCGCGTCCATGTAGGCCTGGTCGAGGTAGGCCAGCGAGGGGGCGATGATGATGCTGGCGCCGTGGTGCGGGCCAGGCTCGGGCAGGCAGGTAAAGCGCGGCAGCTCCGATAGGGCGAGGTTCATGCGCAGCACGCCCGAGCCGCAGCGCCAGCTATCCATCCGCCGACGGAAGGTCTCCGGCAGATGCTCATCGGCGACCAGTGAGCCAAACAGCAGCTTGGGATTGAGGTTGGAGACCACCACCCTGGCGGAAAGGTCGGTCCCGTCCGCCAGCACCACGCCACTGGCCTGCCCACCCGCGATGGCGATCTGGCGCACGGGCGAGGCGGTGGAAATCTCCACCCCGGCCTCCTCGCAGGCGGCGCGCATGGCGGTGGTGATCGCGCCCATGCCGCCGATGGCGTGGCCCCAGGCGCCTTTGATCCCGTTCACCTCGCCGAAGATGTGGTGCAGCAGCACATAGGCCGAGCCCGGCGTGTACGGACTGGCGTAGGCCCCGACCACGGCGTCGAAGCCCAGCAGGCCCTTGAGGGCGTCGCTCTCGAACCAGCCGTCGAGCATGTCGCCGGCGCTCTTGCCGAACAGGTCGAGCAGCAGGCTCTGGCCTTGCAGGCCCATGCCGCGCACTTTCGCCGCCAGGGAAAGGGCCGAGAACAGATCGCGCGCGCCGCCGGCCGGGTTGACCGGGGTCTTGAGGATCAGCGCGCGCAGCAGATCGACCGCCCCATCCAGATGCGCATGGAAGGCGTCCAGCCGCGCCGCGTCCCTGGGCGAGACCTTCGCCACCTCGGCCCGCGAGCGCGCCGGATCGCGATCGAGGATCAGGTAGCGCTGCTCATCCAGCGGCGCGAAATAGGAGAGCGGCCGAATGACGACCTTCAGGCCATGGCGGGCCAAGGCCATGTCGGCGATCACCTTGGGATTGAGCAGGCTGACCGAATAGCTGGCGGTGGAGTTGCGGAAACCGGGGTGGAATTCCTCGGTGACCGCCGCGCCGCCGACGATCTCGCGCCGCTCCAGCACCCGCACGCGATAGCCGGCCCTGGCCAGATAGAAGGCGCAGACAAGACCATTGTGGCCGCCGCCGACGATCAGCGCGTCGTAGGTCAAGCGGGCGCCGTGGCGGCGAGGTCGGCCAGGTAGCGGTCGACGAACTGGCGCGCGCCAGGCTCCATGGTCGAGAACGGACCCGGAGCATAGAAGCGCGACAGCACCCCGGCCTGGTTGGTCTCGATGATCCGCTTGTCCGCCAGGCTGGTGACGTCCCACAGCCAGGTGAGCGCCTCGGGATCATAGTCGCGACCTTCGCGAGCCTCGCCGGACACCAGCCAGATGACTTCCATCGCCGTCTCCAGCACGCCGCGCGGCATGAAGCGGTAGATCACGCCGTGGTCGCCATAGGCCAGGAAGGCGGAGAGATAACCCACTTCGGCGAACACGCAGGTCCCGTCCGCAGGTCCCATCGGCGGGGCCATCAGGCGCCCGGCGCGGCTGCCGGTCAGCGAGCCTTTGGCCAGCGCCGAGGACATCACCCGGAACGGCTCGCGGCCATCGGCGATGGCCGCCCAGGCCTCGTCACCGGCTATCCGTGCGCCCGGCCGCGCCAG
>DASYGN010000083.1:0-7186 GCA_035999625.1 Caulobacteraceae bacterium
GCGGCGATGATCTTGCCGGACACCGCCTCGATCTCGGCGTCGGTCAGGGTATGGTCTCGCGGCTGCAGGGTGATCTCGACAGCCACCGATTTCTGGCCGGCGTCGATTCCCTCGCCGTCATAGACATCGAACACGCGCGCCTCGGCGATCAGCGCCCGCTCGGCGCTGCGGGCGGCGCGCGCCACCTCCGCGGCCGGGGTTTCGTGGGCGACGACGAAGGCGAAATCGCGCGTCAGGGGCATGAACGGCGACAGGGCGAGCGCCGGCCGCGTCTTCAGACCCTTGCGGCGCGGCTCGGGAATGGCTTCGACGAAGGCTTCGAAGGCCAGGATCGGCCCCTCGACGTCGAGCGCGCGCAGAACCTTCGGATGGATCTCGCCGAACGCCGCCAGCACCGCCCTGGAGCCGAGTTGCAGGCGGCCATGGCGGCCGGGCCGCCACCACGGGGGAGCGCCGTCCTGGGCGAGTTGAAGGTTCGCCGCCGGGGCGCCAAGGTCTTCGAGCAGGGCCAGCAGGTCGGCCTTGAGGCCATAGAGATCCTCGCCCGGCGCCCCATCCCAGCGCTTCTCCGCGCGCGGCGCGAGCAGGGCGGCGATGAGCGTCCGCTGGTCGCCCGGTTCATCGCCGGAAAACACCGGCCCGATCTCGAACAGAGCCGCGCCGGAAAAGCCGCGCCGGGCGTTGCGCCCCGCGGCCTCGATCAGGCCCGGCAGGATCGAGGGCCGCATGCAGTCGAGCTCGGCGCTGATCGGGTTGGCGAGGGTGAGGGCCGCCTCGCCGCCGCCGAACAGGGCGGCGCTCGATCGGGCGATGAAGCTCCAGGTGACCGCCTCGTGATAGCCGGCGGCGGCCAGCGCCCGGCGCGCGGTGGCGATGCGGCTCTGGCGCACGCTCAGCACCCCGCTGGTGGTGCGCGGCGCCTCCGGCAAGGGCGTGGTCGGCAAGGCGCCGTAGCCGACGATGCGCGCCACCTCCTCGACGAGGTCGGCCTTGCCATCGACGTCCGGCCGCCAGCTCGGCGGCTGCACCAGGGCGCCTTCGCGGGTGAAGCCGAGGTCGGCGAGGATCGAGAAGATGCGCTCGGGGCTCGCGTCCAGGCCGGCGAGCTTGCGCACATAGCCGGGATCGAAAGCGAACGCCGGGCGCGGCCCGGGCGCCTGGCCGGCCGGCAGGGTCTCGGAGGCCTCGCCGCCGCAGATGTCGAGGATCAGGGCCGTGGCCAGGTCGATTCCCGGAACCAGCGAGGCCGGATCGACACCTCTGGCGAAGCGATACTGGGCGTCGGAGAGAACGCCGGTGCGCCGGCCGGTCTCCATGGTCAGGATGGGATCGAACCAGGCGCTTTCGATGAACACATTGACGGTGGCCTCCGAACAGCCGGTGGCGGCGCCGCCCATCACCCCGCCAAGGCCGATGGCGCCCGACCCATCGGCGATGACGCAGGTCTCCTCGGTGATGGCGTAGGTCTTGCCGTCGAGCGCGGCCACGGTTTCGCCAGCGCGGCCGAGGCGCGCCTCGATGACCCCGCCGCTGATCCGGTCGGCGTCGTAGACGTGCAGGGGCCTTGCCCGATCGTGGGTGATGAAGTTGGTGATGTCGACCAGGGCGCTGATCGGACGCAGACCGATGGCGCGCAAGCGCTGCTGCAACCACGCCGGCGATGGACCATTCTTCAGTCCACGGATAAATCGACCGGCGAAGGCCGGGCAGGCGCTGGGGGCCGGAAGGCGGATGTCGATCGGGCAGGGGAAGGCGCCGGCGATGGGCCTCACCGGATCGGCTTTCAGCTTGCCGAGGCCGGCCGCCGCAAGGTCGCGGGCGATGCCGCGCACCCCCAGCCAGTCGGGCCGGTTCGGCGTCACTTCGAAGTCGATCACCGCCTCCAGGCCCAGCGCCCGCGCCGCCGGCGCGCCCACGGCGAGCGCGTCGGCCAGCTCGAGGATGCCGTCGGATTCCTCGGCCGTCTCCAGTTCGGCGGCCGAGCACAACATGCCGTTGGAAACCACGCCGCGCACGCTGCGCGGTTCCAGGGTGATGCCGGTTCCGGGAATATGGGTTCCGATCGGGGCGTAGATGGTCGTCACGCCGGCGCGGGCGTTGGGCGCGCCGCAGACGATCTCCTTCAGCCCATCGATGGTCTCGACCTGGCATACCGACAGGCGATCGGCGTTGGGATGGCGCCTGGCCGCGCGGATTTTGGCGACGCTGAACGCCGCCAGCTTTTCGGCCGGGTCGTCGACGTGCTCGACCTCGAGCCCGGCCATGACCATGGCTTCGACCACCTCGGCCAGGCCGGCGTCGGTCTCCAGATGATCCTTCAGCCACGCGAGGGTGAACTTCATCGGCTCAGCCCCGAGGCCGGGTTCGGCGTGGCGAAGGCGGAAAAGCCGTAGTGGGCCAGCCAGCGCACGTCCGAGGCGAACATGTCGCGCAGATCGGGCATGCCGTACTTGAGCGCCGCCAGGCGGTCGACACCGAGGCCGAAGGCGAAGCCCTGCCATTGGTCGGGATCAAGCCCGCAGGTGCGCAACACGTTGGCGTGGACCATGCCGCCGCCCAGAATCTCCAGCCAGTCGTCGCCCTCGCCGATGCGTATCTGGCCGGCGGAGCGGTCGCATTGCACGTCCATCTCCGCCGACGGCTCGGTGAACGGGAAATGGTGCGGACGAAAGCGGGTGACCACGGTGTCGATCTCGAAGAACCGGCGCGCGAAGGTCTCCAGGGTCCATTTCAGATGGCCCATGTGGATGTCGCGGTCGATGACCAGACCTTCCATCTGGTGGAACATCGGCGTGTGGGTGGCGTCGCTGTCGCAGCGATAGACCCGGCCAGGGGCGATGATGCGGATCGGCGGGTCCTGATGGACCTCGAACTGCGGCGCGCCGGCCGGCGCGTTGGCCCGGCGCATCACCCGGATCTGGGTCGGGCTGGTGTGGGTGCGCAGCAGGCGCGGCATGCGCCCCTCAGGGGTGTTGAGGAAGAAGGTGTCGTGGATCTCGCGCGCCGGATGCTTGGGCGGGAAGTTGAGCGCGGTGAAGTTGTGGAAGTCGTCCTCGATATCCGGCCCCTCGGCCAGGGCGAAGCCGAGTTCGGCGAAGATGGCCACCATCTCGTCCATGACCTGCATCACCGGGTGCACCGAGCCCTGGCGCCTGGCCGCCGCCGGCAGGGACAGATCGAGCGCGCCGGCGGCCAGGCTGGCGTCGAGTTCGGCCGCCTCCAGCGTCTGCCGGCGCGCGGCGATGGCCGCGCCGATACGGTCCTTGAGGCCATTGATCGCCGGCCCCTCGGCGCGCCGTTCCTCGGGGCTCATCGCCCCCAGGCTCTTGAGCAGGCCGGTGATCGCGCCGGTCTTGCCGAGCGCCTCCAGGCGCACCGCTTCCAGCGCCGCAAGGCCGCTCGCGCCAGCGATCGCGGCGGTGAGTTCAGATTCCAGGCGGGCGTGATCGGTCATTGGCTGGCGTCTCTAAGGCATGAGGGGCGGGAGCAGTAGGCCCCGCCGATAGCCTCAGGCAGCCAGGGCGGCGCGGACCTTGTCGGCGATGGCCTTGAACGCGGCTGGGTCGGCGCCGGCGATGTCCGCCAGGACCTTGCGATCGATGTCGATCCCGGCCAGCTCGAGGCCGTGGGTAAATCGCGAATAGGTCAGGCCCTCGAGCCTGGCGGCGGCGTTGATGCGCTGAATCCACAGGGCCCGGAACGAGCGCTTGCGCACCCGTCGGTCGCGGTAGGCGTACTGCCCGGCCTTGTCGACCGCCGCCTTGGCGGCGCGGATGGTGTTCTTGCGCCGGCCCCAGAAACCCTTGGCCTCTTCCAGCACCTTCTTGTGCCGGGCGTGGGTGGTGACTCCCCGTTTTACTCTCGCCATCTCGCGTCCCCCTAGAGGCCGTTCGGCAGGTAGGTGGCGATGATCCTGGCGTCGGAGGCCCCCATCACCTTGGTGCCGCGGTTCTGGCGGATGTATTTGCCGCTGTGGCTGATCAGGCGGTGACGCTTGCCGGCCACCCCGGCCTTGATCTTGCCGGTGGCAGTGATCTTGAAGCGCTTCTTGGCGCCCGATTTGGTCTTCAGTTTGGGCATTTTGCTGGTTTCCGAAAAGCTGAATGGAGCGCCCTGGCATGCCGTTGGCCAGGCGGTCCTTGGAGAGGCGCGGTCTCTAGGGCAAAGCGCCCCCGAAGGCAACCTCGCCGCGGCTACCGCTTGCGCGGCGGCAGGGGGAGGAAGCCGGATGTGCGGCGCACATAGTCCGCATATCCCGGCCGCGTCTCCCGCATGCGGCCCTCAACCGTGGGCACGCCGCTGAACCGCGTCAGCAGGAAGGTGATCAGCAGCGGTCCGGGCAGGGACCAAAGCCCGAGCGGGGCCTCGGCGGCGATCAGAAAGAGGCCCCACCACACGCAGGCCTCGCCGAAGTAGTTGGGATGGCGGGTGTAGCGCCAGAGGCCCGCTTGCATCACCGTGCCGGCGTTGGCCGGATCGGCCTTGAACCGGGTCAGCTGCCAATCGCCGATGCTCTCGAAGCCGATGCCGACCGCCGCCAGCCCGGCGCCGATGAGGCCGACCCAGCCAAGCCGGGCCGGCGCCCCGATCTGGCCAAGCTGCACCGGCAGGCAGACCAGCCACTGCAGCGGCCCCTGGAGCGCGAACACCACCACCAGCGAGGCGAAGGCGTAGCTCCAGCCATGCTTCACCTGAGCCTCGGCCATCATGGCGGCGTAGCGCGGGTCGGGGCCCTGACGGCGCCAGCGGACCAGCAGATGGACGCCCAGCCGCCCGCCCCACGCCGCGGTCAGCAGCGTGAGCGCCAGCCGGCGCGCGCCGCCGCCGCCGACGAGGGCGAAGCTGACGATGGCGGTCAGCACCATGCCAAGCGGCCACCAGGCGTCGACGAAGCTCGGATCGCGGACCCTCAGATTGATCAGCCACAACAGGATGAAGGCGGCGATGGTGAGCGCGGCGTTGATCGCCAGGAGTTGAACGGGCGGCGTCATCGCCCCTCATACGCGCGCTGGCGGTTTCAGGATCACCGGCTAAGCTCGCTCAAATGCAGCCTTCGCCCATGGCCCGGATCTATCGTCGCCTGCCGCTCCGGCGTCAGGTGCTGGAGCTCATGCGAGCGCTCGGCGCACCGAAGGCGCTGCGGCTGTTCTATTTCGATGGACCGTTCACGATCGCCCTCGACGCGCAGAACCGGTTTCGGCTCTGTCAGCACAACCACTACGGAATCGAAACCGAAATCTTCTGGAACGGCATCGACCAAGCCTGGGAGCACCGATCGCTCGCCGCCTGGAAAGTCCTGTGCCAGGACGCCGAGGTGATCTTCGATATCGGCGCGGCCGAGGGTATCTACGCCCTGGCTGCCAAATGCCTGCGGCCCGGGGCCAAGGTGGTGGCGATCGAGCCTTTTCCCCCGCGGCAGAAGGACCTGCGGCGCAATGTCGAGGCCAACGGCTACGACATCGTCTGCCTTGACCTCGCGGTGTCAAACTTCACCGGCCAGGCCGATTTCTTCAGCGACGATCAGCGATCGATCATGGGCCGGCTGGAGGCGCCCTTCGAACTCTGGCGTAATCCGACCCGCGAGGTGGTGCGGGTGACGACCCTGGCCGCCATCGCCCGCGGCCAGGGCCTGAGCCGGATCGATCTGATCAAGCTGGACGTCGAGGGCGGTGAGGCCGCGGCCCTGGAGGGTCTTGGCGCACTGTTGCAGACGGCCCGGCCGGCCATGCTGGTGGAAATTCTCGACGATGCGGCCGGAGCGCAGGTGGAGGCCATCGTCGACGGCCTGGGCTATCTGTATTTCGACATCGACGACCGGCCGGCGGCCGGACCGCGCGCCCTCGTCCGCAAACCGCATCTGGGCAAGGGCGCGCATCTGAACTGGCTGCTGGTCAGCGAGGCGCAGAGCCGGCGCCTCGCCGGCATGATCGCCATCAGTTAAGCTCGAACCAACCGCAGTGTGCTGGTTCTGAAGTTCGCCAGATCATTGGATCGGCTTCGCAGCCTTGCTAGAGCATTCGGCGCTCAAGCTGCAACGTATCCATCGTGGCGTAGATAGTTGGCGCATTCGTCGGATGTGAAGGCGTCGAGAACCTGACCGATGCGGTCCCAGAGCGCGCCGACGGTGCGTTCGGCGGCCTTTCGTAGAAGCGTCTTCAGCTTGGCGAAGGCCAGCTCGATGGGGTTGAGGTCGGGGGAGTAGGGCGGGAGGAAGCGAAGGCTCGCGCCTCGCTCTTCGATGATGCGCCGGACGGTGTCGCCCTTGTGGGCGGGCAGGTTGTCCATGATGACGATGTCGCCCTCACGGAGGGTTGGTCCCAGTATCTGCTCGACATAGACGATGAAGGCGTCCCGGTTCATCGGCCCGTCGAGGACGAAGGGTGCGGTGATGCCGTCGCATCGGAGGCCGGCGGTGAAGGTGGTGGTCTTCCAGTGGCCGAACGGCTGGCGACCGATCAGGCGCTGATTGGTGGGGCAGCGGCCCCGCGACTTGACCATCTTGGTGTTGGTCCCGGTCTCATCGACGAAGACCAGCTTGGTCGGATCAAGCCCGGCCTGCCCCGCCTTCCACCGCTCGCGCGCCTCGGCCACGTCGGGCCGCGTCTGCTCGGAGGCGTGCAGCGTTTTTTTTATAGCTGATCCGATGTCGCTTGAAGAACCGGCGGATCGAACGTTCGGTGATCCTCAGGTCCAGCCCTTCGAGGAACCGCACCTCGATCTCCGCCAGCGTCAGGTCGGGCTCCTTGGCCACCAGGCCCTTGAGCCAGCCGGCGTGCGGCTCCAGCGGCGAACGGCTCTCGCCGCTCCTTCGTCGGGCTCTGACGCTGCCGGTCTCGGCCTCCAGCGCCGTCCATCGGACCGCCGATGCCGCGCTGACCTTGAACCGCGCCGCCGCCTGGCGTCTCGAACTCCCCGCCGCAACCTCCGCCACGACCCGTGACCGAAGATCTTCCGAATGCGCCGCACCCATGTCCACCTCCCGAATCAAGAGGTTGCAGGGACTCACACTTCGCCCGGCCGCGGAATCCCGTCCGCGATCACAATCGATTCAACAACGCAGCCGAATGCGCTAGTGTCCTTGTCGTTTCCGAAGTTCGTCGGGGACCGCCATCATGCACAAGCGAACTTCGGAATCGGGACACTAGGAGATCGTGATGCCCGAGGCCTTCGGCCCCCAGACGACCAC
>DASYGN010000135.1:0-6319 GCA_035999625.1 Caulobacteraceae bacterium
CCCGGCGCGCGCGCGCCGGCGATCCGGCGGCTCCGCCACGCACCCAGTCCTCGTTGGCGGTAAGCGCCGAGGGAACCCGGTGGGTTCTGTTCAACGCCTCGCCGGATCTTCGCCAGCAGATCGCCGAGCGATCAGAGCTGC
Source organism: Caulobacteraceae bacterium (assembly GCA_035999625.1). Taxonomy (GTDB): domain Bacteria; phylum Pseudomonadota; class Alphaproteobacteria; order Caulobacterales; family Caulobacteraceae; genus Acaudatibacter. The sequence continues at coordinate 142 of DASYGN010000135.1, forward strand.
AGCCGTCGGCGGACGGCCCCAAGCGGGGCTCGCCGATCACCGCGGTGGTGCTGACCAACGCCGACGTGGATCACGTTGCCGGCCTGCTCAGCCTGCGCGAGAATCAGCGTTTCGCCCTCTATGGCCACAGGCGGGTGCTGGATGTGCTGGCCGCCAATCCGATCTTTGGCGTGCTCGACGAGGCGGTGGTCGACCGGCGCGCGCTGGCGCTTGAAACGCCGATGGAGCTGACCGACGCCGAGGGCGCCGCACTGGGCCTGCAGCTCACCGCTTTCGCCGTGCCCGGAAAGGTGGCGCTGTGGCTGGAGCGTCCCGGCGCCGACAACTTCGGTTCGGACGTCGGCGACACCATCGGCGTGGAAGTCAGCGCCGGCGGCGGCAAGCTGTTCTATATCCCCGGCTGCGCGGCGATGACCCCGGCGTTGGCCGGCCGCCTCAGAGGAGCCGACACGGTGCTGTTCGACGCCACCCTGTGGCGGGACGAGGAAATGATCGCCGCGGGCGTGGGCGCGAAGACCGGCGCGCGCATGGGCCACATGAGCCTTTCGGGCGAGGAGGGGACCTTGGCCGCGTTCGCCGAGCTTGGCGTCCGACGCAAGATCCTCGTCCATCTGAACAACACCAACCCGGTGCTGCTGGCCGATTCGCCCGAACGCGCGCGGGTCGAGGCCGCCGGGTGGCAGGTCGGCTTCGACGGCATGGAGATCGACCTGTGAGCGCCGCCTGGAAGCCGGCCGAGTTCGAGGCCCGCCTGCGCGCCATCGGGGCCGAGCGCTACCACGACAAGCATCCGTTTCACCACCTGCTGCACGAGGGGGCGCTGAACCAGGCTCAGGTGCAGGCCTGGGTGCTGAACCGTTTCTATTATCAAAAGTCCATCCCGCTGAAGGACGCGGCGCTGATATCCCGCACCGAGGATATCGACCTGCGCCGGGAGTGGATCGGCCGGATCCTCGACCACGACGGGACCAAGGCCGGCGAGGGCGGTATCGAGCGCTGGCTGATCCTCGCCGAGGGCGTGGGTCTTGATCGCGGCTATGTGGCGAGCTGCGAAGGGGTGCTGCCGGGAACCCGCTTCGCCTGCGAGGCCTACGTCCACTTTGTCCGTGAACGGAGCATCCTCGAGGCCATCGCCTCGTCGCTGACCGAACTGTTCGCGCCCGATCTCCATCGGACCCGCATCGCCGGGTTGCTGGAGCACTATGCGTTCGCCAACGAGGACACGCTGTCCTATTTCCGCACCCGGCTCTCCGAAGCGCCACGCGATGTCGCTTTCGGCCTCGACTATGTGATCAGCAACGCCGCCAGCCGCGAGCAGCAGGAGCTCTGCCTGGCGGCGGTGCGCTTCAAGACCGAGGTCCTGTGGGCCCAGCTCGACGCCCTGCACCATGCCTATGTGACGCCAGGGCTGATCCCCATCGGCGCTTTCCGGCCCGCGGTCGGATGACCGCCCGCCGCCTGGCCGAGCTGGGCTGCAAGCCGGCCCTGGCCGCCCACGTTCGCCTGCGCTTCGACAAGGCGCGCGATTGCTGGACCCTGCAGGCGCCCGAGCGCAGCTTCATGCTCGACGAAACCGCCCACGCCATCATCGTCCGCTGCGATGGCGCCGCCGATCTGGAGGCGATCATCGAGGATCTGCGGGCGGCGTTTGGTGATCCGGCCAGGGAAACGGTTGAGCGCGATGTCCTGGCCCTCGTCCAGGACCTGGTCGACAAGGGCGTGATCGGCCTGTGAGCGCGCTCCAGCCTCCGATGGCGGTGCTGGCCGAACTCACCCATCGCTGCCCGCTCCAATGTCCCTATTGCTCCAATCCGCTGGATCTCGAGCGATCCAGCGGCGAGCTGGCGACCCACGAATGGCTGCGGGTGATCGAGGAGGCGGCGGCGATCGGCTGCATGCAGATCCACTTCTCCGGCGGGGAGCCGACCGCGCGCACCGATCTCGAGGCGCTTGTCGCCGGGGCGGCCAAGGCCGGACTCTACAGCAATCTGATCACCTCGGGGGTGCTGCTCGACGAGGCGCGTCTGGAGCGCCTGCTCGAGGCCGGCCTCGAGCATGTGCAACTATCCTTTCAGGACGCCGCCGCCGCCGGCGCCGACCGGATCGGGGGCTACAAGGGCGGCCACGCCAGGAAGCTCGCCGTGGCGGCCATGGTGCGGGCGGCCGGCCTGCCGCTCACCGCCAACTTCGTCGTCCACCGGCAGAACGCCGCCAATCTGCCGGCCATGCTCGAGCTGGCGGTCGACCTGGGCGCGGCCAGGGCCGAGGTGGCGAGCGCGCAGTACTATGGCTGGGCGCTGAGGAATCGCGCCGCGCTGATGCCGACGCGGGCGCAGCTGGAGGCGATGACCGCGGTCGTCAACGAGGCGCGAGCGCGGCTCAAGGGCGTGCTCGTGATCGACTATGTGGTTCCCGACTATTACGCCACGCGGCCCAAGGCGTGCATGGGGGGCTGGGGCGCCAGATTTCTCAACGTCACGCCCACGGGAAAGGTGCTGCCGTGCCATGCTGCCGAGACCATCGCCGGGATGCGGTTCGATAATGTTCGCGAGCGGTCTCTAGGCGAGATCTGGCGCAGCTCGGCGGCGTTCCAGCGCTTTCGGGGTACGGAATGGCTGCCCGAGCCCTGCCACTCCTGCGCCCGGCGGGAGATCGATTTCGGCGGCTGCCGGTGCCAGGCCTTCGCCCTGACCGGCGACGCTTCAAAGACCGATCCCGCGTGCGCGCTTTCAAAGGACCATCCGCTGATGCTCTCGCTGGCGATGGAGGAATCGGCCGCCGCCGCACCGGCCTTCGTGTACCGACGCTTCGCCTCGACCCGGAGAGACCGGCCGGTTGTCGGCGCCCCTAAGCCGGCCTAGGTTCGCCCCCTGGCGAAAAAGGAGGCAGGGATGGCCACCCAATGGCGCCTGAAAGGGGGCTGACGGCGCCGCCATCGATGGCGGTCATCATCCGCGATTTCGAGCCGCCGCGGGACCGGGCCGCCGCGCTCGCCTTCATTCTCGGCTCGCAGCTCTATGAGCGCGCCTTCGAGGCCGACCGGCGGACCGACGCCGAGGTGGCCGACGACTACTATGCCCAGATGATGGACGAAGTGGCCAAAAACGGCGGGCGGGTGTTCGTCGCCGAGGAGGACGGTCGGGCGATCGGCTGGGCCGCCTTCGCCGTCGTCACCGGCATGGTCTATGTTATCGAGGAAGAGCGCAGGCACGGCTATATCGCCGAGCTGTTCGTCGAGACGGCGGCGCGCGGGCGGGGCGTCGGTCGGGCGCTGATCGGGGCCTGCGAGAACGAGGCGCGCCGGCGCGGCCTGGGCCAGGTCCGGATCGGCCTGCTTGCCGCCAATCGCCGTGCGGCCGACATCTACGCCCGCGCCGGCTATCAGCCCTATACGGCGGAGCTCAGGAAATATCTTTGAGCCCCGGGGCGAGGTCATTCGCTCAGCGCCTTGGCCAGGAACGGCAGGCTCACGTCCATGCGGTAGTCGACGGCGCTGTGGTTGTCGTCGAACTCCTCGTAGCGATGGGCGATGGCGAGGTCCTCCAGGCGCCGATGCAGGCGGCGCGCGCCATAGACGAGGTTGAACTGATCGGCGACACCGCAATCAATATAGAGCGCCTTCAACCCGCGCAGCCCCTCGGCCTGACGCTCGAGCTTGACCACGGGATCGTGCGCCAGCCAATTGGCCCAGCGCTCGGCGATGATCTCGCAGGTATCCGGGGTGACCGGCAGGCGGATGCCGAGGAACTGGCCAGGATCGGGGTCGTAGCTGGCCGCCATGGCCAGGATGTTGACCACCTTCATGGCCCCGTCCGAGGGCTTGGGCGCGGCCTCGAACCTGGTCCACCAGGCCTCGATCGAGCCCTCGGCCTTGGCCAGCGCGCGCAGCACGTCGGGCATGTCGGGCAGATAGCAGAGCGCGAAGGCCATGTCGCCGGAGTGGCAGGCGGCCGCGGCCCACACCTGCGGGTGGTCGAGGGCGTGGACAAGGGCCCCATAGCCGCCCGAGCTCTTGCCGAACACGCCCCGGCGTCCCGCTCCGCCACAGCCGAAGCGGGTTTCGACCGCGGGCAGCATCTCGTGGATGAGAAAGTCGGCCCATGCGCCGGTGGCGGCCGAGTTGACGTACTGGTTGCCGCCCAGGCGGGTGAAGCAGTCGGGGAAGGCGACCATGACGGGCGCCATCGCGCCGGCGCCAATCAGGCGGTCGAGGCGCTCGGGCAGGTTCTCGCGGAACGCCGCCCAGTTGGTGTGGGCCGGGCCGCCGGCGGTGAAGCCGACCAGGTCGACGAGCAGGGGAAGGCCGGCGCCGTCGCTTCCGGCCGGCGCATAGACATCGACCATGCGGCCGGTCGGATCGCCGAGCAGATTGCCGCGCAGGACCTGGCTCTCCACCGTCAGTCGATGCACGGCCCCGGCGGCGTGGGAGGATTTTCGCATGACCGTTCCTTAAAGCTCCTTGGCCGCCCTCGCGCGGCGCGGCGAACATGAACGGCGAGCCTCGTTCACGTTCAGACAAGGTTCAAGCGCGGATTCCTAGGGTGGCGCCAACCTCATCGTGAGGCCGCCGGCCAGCTCGGATGCGCGCTGACGGCCAATCCGACCTAGACGGGAGATGTCGATGAACAAGTTTCTCACCTCGGGCGTGGCCGCCCTGACCCTGATCGGGTCCGGCCTCGCGGCGGCGCCGGCTTCGGCGCACGACTGGGGCTATCACAACCATGACGACGCCGGCTACGCCATCGCCGGCGGCATCGTCGGCCTGGCGCTCGGCGCCGCCCTGGCCAGCCACCATCACAGCTACAACGACAGCCGCTATGGCTACAATAACTACAACGGCTACAATGGTTACAACGGTTACAACGGCTATGCCGGTTACTACGGGCGCAACGGCTATTATGGTTCCAACTACAACAACTATAACAACTACAACAACCGCGGTTACGGCTATGGCCGGCCCTACCAGGGTTCGAGCTACGGCTACGGCAACGGCTACGACCAAGACGGCGACTAACCGCCGCCCCTGCCCGGCCCTCTGAGACGGCCCCGCGCCCGCCCGGCGCGGGGTCTTTTCTTAGCTCAGCACCCTGGCCAGGAAGGCGCCGCCGAGCCGCAGGCCGTCCAGGTCGATGCTGTGGCCAAGCCCCGGCGAGACGTGGCCCTGGACCGGGAAGCCGGCCGCGGCCAGGTCGGCGCTGGCCTGGTGATGGGCGGCCACCGGGATCATCGGATCGGCATCGCCGTGAACGAGCAGCACCGGGGGTCGGGTGGTGGCCAGACCGGCCTTATCGGCCAGCATGCCGGAATAGCCGACGATGCCGGCGAGAGGGCGCTGGCGGCGCGGCCCGACGTGCAGCGCCATCATCGTCCCCTGGCTGAAGCCGACCAGGGCCAGCTCGGCCTCGGTCAGGCCATGGCTGGCCAGTTCGGCGTCGATGAAGGCGTCCAGGATGGGCGCCGCGCGCGCGACGCCGACGGCGCGGGCGGCCCGATCGGCGCTGGTCAGCGCCCACCACTGATAGCCGCCGGGCGCGCCCGGGCACGGCTCGGGCGCGTTGGGGGCGATAAACGCGCTCCCAGGCAGCAGCCCGCGCCAGTGCGGGGCCAGGGAGATCAGGTCATCGCCGTTGGAGCCGTAGCCGTGCAGCAGGATGACCAGCGAGCGCGGCGCGGCCCCCGTGGCCGGGGCGACTCGGGGGCCGTCGATCACGATCGTATCCACGCCGGCCACAACGGCCGCCAGGACCGGCCATCGGGAAGGGTGCGCGGCTCGGCCTCGGCGCGATCGAGCCGCAGCGAGGCCAGGGCCACGCCATCGCGGCTGGAGTGGCTTTCCCCGCTCCTGAGGCCCGCCGCCAACAACTCGGCGCCGGGGGCCAGCGCCGGGCCCTCGTAGGCGATCGGGGCCATGCGCGTCTTGATCTGCCCGCGGCGTTTCATGCGCGAAGTGGTTTCCTGGCCAACGAAGCAGCCCTTCTTGAAGTCTATCCCATTGAGCAGATCGAAGTTCGCCTCGATGGGATAGGTGCGGTCATCGCCAAAATCGGCCGGCCCGGGAACGCCCAGCCGCAGGCGGTGAGCCTCGTAGTCGCCCTCCGGCCCGGCGGGCGGCGGGCGGCCATACCCGCGCCAGCCGAGTTCCGAAAGCCGCGGATCGGCCAGCCAGCCGGCGGGAGCG
>DASYGN010000005.1:0-8595 GCA_035999625.1 Caulobacteraceae bacterium
CCGTGGAACCTGACGCTGTCGGCGGCGTGGCGCTACGTCAGCCCGACCTCGCTGGATCTGAACACCAAGCAGCCGGCTCTCGCAGGCACCTTCGATCCAGTGCCAACCGACGCCCGTATCCCGGCGTTCAGCTACTTCGACGTCTCGTTCCAGTACAAGTTCCACAACCGCTACACGGTGCGCGGCGGGGTCAACAACGTGTTCGACCGCACCCCGCCGCTCCTGGACACCAACAACTTCGGTATCTCGGCGCCGCCGTTCGGCAACGCCAACACCTACCCGCAGGTCTACGATCCGCTGGGCCGGGTGTTCTTCATTGGTCTGACCGCCGACTTCTAAAGCGGTCCGCGACGGCCTGATCCGGGCCGGGTCGGTTCCCTCCACGGGGCTGGCCCGGCCCTTTTCTTTTCAGAGAGCCTGGGTCCTGGCTTTCGCCAGGAAAGCGGAATATGGGCCACCCCTTCGTTTCCCTGGCGGATGCCAGGGTCCCAGAATGTGCTTACCGAGGCAGCCGTGCCTGACGACACCATACAAACTGCCTCATTCCACGCCGCCGACGGCTCCCGGCTGAAGAACCAGGAGCGCTTCGAAGAGGCGATCCTGGCCTTCGGCCAGGCGCTGGAGCGCGATCCGCACAACGCCCAGCTGATGACCGAGGTCGGACTCTGTCTCCTGGAGCTTGGACGACGCGAGCAGGCGGCCAAGGTGCTCGAAGCCGCCCTTCGCCTCGATCCCGAATCCGCCAAGGCGAGCTTCGCCTACGGCTGGGCGGCCGAGAATCTCGGCGCTCTGGAAGCCGCCCAGTCAGCGTGGGAACGGGCGGTTGCTCTCGACCCGGATCGGGCCGACGCCCTGGCCGGGCTGGCCGGTCTGGCGGCGCGGCGCCGGGCCTGGAAGGTCGCGCGGGACCTCGCCGAGCGCGCCCTCGCCCTCGACCCGTCATTGACCGACGCCACCATTCACCTGGCCCGCGTGGAAATCGGTCTTGGCCAGTTGGAGGCCGCCGAGCAGCGCCTGCGCGAACTGATCGACCGCCCGAAAATCAAGCCGATGACCCGCGCCAAGGCCAAGCTGCTCTTGGGGGACGCCCTGGACGCCGATGGCCGATTCGACGCCGCCTACGCGACTTACGCTGACGGCAAGGCCGATCTGAAGGCGCAGTTTTCGGACCGGTTCGAAGGAAGCGCCCGGCCCACCGCGCCAGAGGTCGTTCGCGCGATGGCGGCCGAGTTTGCGCAGACGCCGGCATCGTCCTGGGCGGCTCCAGCCCGGCCGATCGAGCGTGGCCCGGCGCGCGGCCACGCCTTCCTGGTCGGCTTCGCGCGCTCGGGCACCACCCTGCTCGAGCAGGTGATCGCCACCCATCCGGACATGATCGCCCTTGGCGAGCAGCCGGTGATGATGGACGCCGAGGCCGAGTTCCTGTCCCGCGCCGGCGGCATGATCCGCCTGGCAGGCGCCGTCAGCGACCTGCTGGAGCCTCTGCGCGACGCCTACTGGCGACGCGCGCGCGAGTTCGGTGTCGATCCGGCCGGCAAGGTGTTCGTCGACAAGCACCCCTTGAGCACCATGCGCCTGCCGCTGATCTTCAAGGTGTTTCCCGACGCCAAGATCATCTTCACCGTGCGCGATCCGCGCGATGTGGTGCTGAGCTGTTTCCGGCGCAGCTTCGCCATCAATGGCGTGACCTATGAATTCAACAGCCTGGAAGCCACGGCCAGAATGTACGATGCGGTGATGGCCGCCGGCGAAACCTACCTTGCCCGCCTGCCGCTCAAGCTGCACAGGATGCGCTACGAGGATCTGGTGGCCGACTTTGACCGCGAGGCTCGCACCTTGTGCGACTTCCTCGGCGTCGAGTGGACCGACAAACTCAGGGATTTCGCCTCCACCGAGCGGGCTATTTCCACCCCCAGCAGCACCCAGGTCCGGCGCGGCCTCTATGAGGAAGGCGCCGGCCAGTGGCGCAACTACGCCGAGCCGATGGCCGGGGTGATTCCCCTGCTCCAGCCGTGGATCGAGAAGTTCGGCTATGCCGATAGTTGAAGCGGCAAGCTCGGCGGCTCTGGAGCCCGTGGTTGCGGCTGTGCGCGCCAATGATCTGACGACAGCCAAGCGATTGGCCCGCCAGGCGCTCGAGCGTGGCCTCGAGCACCCGATGCTGCTCAACCTGCGCGCCCTCGAGGCCGAGGACGCCGGCTTGTTCAAGCAAGCCCTGGCCGACCTGCGCCGCGCGCATCTGCTGGCCCCGCGCGATTTCGCCATCCTCAACGCCTGCGGCGTCACCTTGACCCGCATGGAGCGCTACAATGAGGCGCTCAATTGCTATGATCAGGCGCTCGCCATCGAGCCCCGGTTCGCGCCGGCCTGGTTCAACCGCGGCTGGGCTCTCGAGCGGGTGGGCGAAAAAGGCCAGGCCGAGCTGGCCTACGCCAAGGCCGTGGAACTCAAGCCAGACCATGTCCTGGCCTGGGCTTGCCTCGCCTTCCTCAACGCCTCGCGCGGCGAGTTCAAAAGCGCCCGACTTCAGGCACAGCGCGCGTTGGATTTGCAGCCCGACTTTCCCACCGCCTTGCTGGCCCTGGCGGCGACCGAGATCGACCAGCCTGAGCAGGCCGAGGCGCGCCTGCGCGGCCTGCTCGCGACCCCGCTGACGACCTACGACCGGGGACTGGCGTTCGGGCTACTCGGCGATGCGCTCGACGCCCAGGATCGCCCAGCCGAAGCGTTCGCCGCCTACGCGGCGAGCAACGAGGAACTGCGCAAGGAAGTGGCCCCGCGCTTCGAGACAGCCGGCCAGCCGACCATCGCCGCCAGCCTCCTGCAGCTGATCGCCTGGGCGGAGAAACTGGACGCCAGAACCTGGCGGACAGCGCCAGCGCCCCCAGGTTCGGAAGCCGGTCACGTCTTCCTGATGGGTTTCCCGCGCTCGGGAACCACGGTGATGGAAAGCATGCTTGGGCAGCATCCGGGCATCGTCACCTTGGAGGAGCGCGAGACCCTGCACGATGCGGTGCTGGCGTTTCTCGACGACCCCAAGGACCTCGCCAGCCTCGCCGATGCTCCCGAGTCGCGCCTTCGCCCCCTGCGGGACGATTATTGGCGCAGGGTCGCCCAGTTCGGCATCGACACCAAGGGCAAGGTGTTCGTCGACAAGAACCCGTTCGGCACCCTCAAGCTGCCGGTGATCCTGAAGCTGTTTCCGAACGCCCGCATCCTGTTCGCCATTCGCGACCCGCGAGACGTGGTGCTGAGCTGCTTCCGTCGCCGGTTCGGCATCAATCCCTCGACCTACGAATACCTCGATCTGGCGCGCACCGCGCACAACTATGATGGCGCCATGCGCCTGGCCGAGCTGATGCGGGCCAAGCTGCGGTACGCCGAGCACCAGCTGGTCTATGAGCGGCTGGTGGCCAACTTCGAGGCCGAGGCCCGCGCCACCTGCGATTTCATCGGCGTCGAATGGCGCGACGATCTCATCGATTTCGCCGGGCGGGCGCAACGCGGCGAGGTGGCCAGCGCCAGCGCCGCTCAGATCGCCCGCGGCCTCTACACCGGCGGATCGGGCCATTGGCGGCGCTATCGCGAACAGATGGCGCCGGTGCTGCCGCTGCTCGAGCCGTGGGTTAGGCGGTTCGGCTATCCGCTGGAGTAGGGCCGCACCCTCACCCTAACCCCCTCCACCGCTTCGCGGTCCCCCTCCCCCGAGGGGGAGGAGAACGGTAGCCGGGAGGGGGGCCGGGGCGCGCTTCGGCCCTCAAGTCCACTCGCCGCCGCCGAATGAGCCCACCGCCGCCATCAGCGCCGCCACGAGCTTTCGCTCACCCTCGGTCAGCTCCGGACGCCAGATGTCGAACAGCAGCACCACGCGGACGCGATCGCTGGTGTTCCAGGCCTCGTGCTCGATGCTGTCGTCGAAGATCAGCGCCTCGCCTTCCCGCCAGGCGCGGGTCTCATTGCCGACGCGCAGGCCGCAACCCTCCGGGACAATCAGCGGCAAGTGGCAGATGAGGCGAGCGTTGGTGTAGCCGGTGTGAGGCGGAATGCGCGCGCCGGGCTTGAGGCGCGAGAACAGCACCGCCGGGGTCCGTCCCTCCGAACGCGCCAGCGGGACGTCGGCGAGCAACGCCATGGTGTTCGGAAAGCGGGCCGCGACGTCTGCCACGACCGTTCCGCCACGGATCAGGTAGAGGGCGCTCCAATCGGCGCTGTCGAGCAGGTCTCCATAGTCACGCGGCGGCCGGCTGGCGTCGCTCTGCACGTAGGGCTGGAAGGCGAGGTCATCTCCGGCGATGGGCAGAAGTTCGTCTCTTATCTCCCGCCATCGCGATTCCAGCGCCGCCAGCCACGCGAACTCGTCGCGTTCATAGAACTGCCGCTGCGGCAGCTCGGGGAAGTAGAACGCGGTGGGCGCCTGGTGGAAAACCTGGCGGCGACCCAGCAAGAGGTCGACGGCGGCCGCGCCTCGCGGCGAGATGGCGCCAGCTTCCAGCCCGCCCAAGCTGGCGAGCAGATGCTGCTCATAGGCGTCGCTGAAGCGGCGGGCCTCGGTCTCGGCGCGGCGCACCTCCTCACGCAGGGTCGGCGGCAGGCTCTCCCGGGGCGGCGCGCGATCGACGGCGGCGCGATAGAAGGCGCTGGCCGCGCGGCCATCGCCTGAGCCAGCGAAATGATCGCCCTTCATGATCAGCGCCGGCAGATGGCCGGGATTGGCGGCCAGCACCTGATCGGCCGCCGCCAGTTGCGCGTCCGCCTCACCCAATTCGCGGCAGGCCAGCGCCACGCCCCACCAGGCTCCGGCGTCGCCCGGCCGGTCGCGGATCACCCGCTCGAACAGCAGCTTGGCCGCGCCAGCGTCCCCGCGCGCCAGGCTGTCGTGGCCGGCGCGCACCAGGTGGTTGAAATCGATCGATGGCGGCACGTGTGGTCCCCGGCTGGCGGCTTGTATAATAGACAGCCAGCCATGTCTGAGATGCGGAATTTCACTGGCGTTCCAAACCCGGCGAGCGCGCTGGTCGATCGGGCTCGCTCGCTGCTGATCGGTCGGGATGGCGACCAGGACGTAGCCACGGCGGTCGGCATGATCGAATCGGTCGCCGCCGGCGACGATGGCGAGGCCCTGGAGCTACTGGCCACGATCACCGCGGTGGGGGTGACGAAACCACCCGACTGGCCGGCGGCGCTCGATCTCCTGCAGCGCGCCGCGGAGTGCGGCTCGGAGCCGGCGCGTGGCCAGCTTCGCCTGCTGTCATCCGGCGCGTCGGGCGGATCCTGGGCCGAAATCAGGGCCGCGATCGATCTGGCGCCATGGATGGCGGCCGCGCCGCGCGCGCCACTGACCGAGGCGCCCAGAGTGCGCCAGGCCCAGGCGTTCGTTCCTCCGCACGTGTGCGACTGGCTCATCGGCCGGGCGCGCGGACGCCTGCGGGCAGCGATGATGTATGATGGCGAGACCAAGACCGAGTGGGCCGACCCGCATCGGACGTGCAGTGACTATCAGTTCGACATCCTCAACACCGACCTCGTCGTGCAGCTGGTGCGCGAGAAAATCGCGGCCACCACCGGCCTGCCGCCGCCGGTGATGGAGCCGCCGCGGATATTCCACTACGCCCTTGGCCAGGACATCAAGCCCCACTTCGACCGGGCCGGCGACGGCGTCAAAGGCTATGGCGACAGCGGCTACCTGGGCGATCGAATCGTCACCTTCTTGCTTTACCTCAATGACGGCTACGAGGGCGGGGAACTCAGCTTTCCTAAGACCGGCTTTCAATGCAAAGGGGCCAAGGGTGACGGCATCTATTTCGCCCACGTCGATGCTTCGGGTAAACAGGATCCCCTGAGCCTGCACGCCGGGCTGGTCATCACCCGGGGCGAGAAATGGGTCATGTCGCAGTGGATTCACGACCGGCCATTCGGCGCGTGAGGTATCGCCGATGACCATCGAGGCCACGAGCGAAACCGTGCCGGCGCTGCAGGAGGCCGCCAATCGGGCGCTGCGCGCCGCCGATCCGCGGGCGGCGGCGGCGCTGTTTCAGCGCGCGCTCGCGGCCGCCCCCGGCAGGCTCGATCTGTGGATGGGACTGGCCGCCAGTCAGCGCGGCGCAAGCGATGCGGTCGGCGCCCTCAACTCGGTCAATTCGGCGCTCCAACTCGAGCCGAGATCGTTTCCCGCGCTGCTGATGAAAGGATCGCTGCTCGAAGCGCTCGGCCGCACGAGCGAGGCGGCCAAGATCTATGGCGTCGCCGCTCAGCTCGCGCCGCCGGCCGACAGTCTCAACGAGCCGACCCGACGCGCGCTGGAGCATGGCGCGGCCCTGCACCAGAAATTCACCAGCGCCCTCATCGAGGCCCTCGGCGCGGCGGCGGAAGGCGTCACGCGGCCCCTGGCTCGCCGCGCCGAAATCTTCATCGACGCCGTGGCCGGCCGGCGGCGTATCTATCAGCAGGAGCCGGTCCAGGTGAACTTCCCTGGGCTGCCGGCGATCGAGTTCTGGGAACGCGACGAATTTCCCTTTCTCGCCGGGCTTGAAGCGAATTTCGCCGCTATCCGCGCCGAAGCGCTGGCGGTGTGGAGCGAAGGCTCCCCCGAGCTGACGCCCTACGTGCACTATCCGGCGGGCGCGCCGCTCGATCAGTGGGCCGAGCTCAACAACTCGCTGAAATGGAGCGCTTTCCACCTGTGGAAGGACGGGGCCCTGGTCGAAGCCAACGCCAGCCAGTGCCCGGCGACCATGACCGCGCTGGCGAAGGTCGATCAGCCGCACACCTTGAACTGCTCGCCGGCGGCGATGTTCTCGATCCTGCGGCCGCGCACGCGCATCCCTCCCCACACCGGCGTGGCCAATACCCGGCTGGTCCTGCACCTGCCTCTGATCGTGCCGGAGAATTGCCGTTTCCGGTGCGGTGGCGAAACCCGGCCGTGGCGCGAGGGCGAAGCCTTCGTCTTCGACGACACCATCGAGCACGAGGCCTGGAACGACAGTGACAAGCCGCGCTGCGTGCTGATCTGTGATGTCTGGAACCCGCGCCTGTCGTCGGAAGAGCGGGACCTGATCACCCGGGTGATGAAGACCCTCGATCACTTCAATGGCGGGGCGGCGGGCCAGGGCCTGTGAGCGTGTCGCGCGATCCGAGACTTGGGGCGGCCGAGAGCCTGCTGCGCGCCGGGCGGATCGGCCAGGCCCGTGGCGCGCTCGGCGAGTTGATCGCGGCTGAGCCTGATTTCGCCCAGGCCCATGCGTTGCTCGGCGAGGCGCTGGATGCGGCCGGCGATCGCGCCGGCGCCGAGGCCTCGTTGAGGCGCGCGCTGAGGCTCGACCCTCGCCAACCGGCGGCGGCGAGGCGACTGGCCAACATCCTCATTGGCCGGCGCGCGGCGGGCGAAGCCGCCAGCCTGCTGGAACCCTTGGTCGAGGCGAAGCTCGCCGACGCCGAGATGCTCAACGTTTACGGCGTGGCGCTGCGGGGACTTGGTCGCGCCGACGAAGCTGTCGAAGCCCACCGCGGCGCCGCCGAGGCCGCCCCGGGGATCGGCGCCTACGCACACAACCTAGCCGGGGCGCTCGGGGACGCCCACCGTTTCGCCGAGAGCGAGGCAGCATGCCAACGCGCTTTCGCCGCTGGTCTCGGTGCTCCGGAGACCTGGCTGGTGCGCGGTCGCGCGCTTATCGGCCTTGGCCGCCTCGACGAGGCCGAGAGCGCTATCAGCGAGGCCATCAAGCGCCGGCCGGGATTCGCCGATGCTCACGCCGAACTGGCGCAGCTTATCTGGACGCGCACCGAGGACGTGGCCAGGGCGCGCGCCGGCCTTGACGCCGCTCTGGCTCCCGAGCCGCTCGATGGTCCGCTGAACCTCGCCCTGGCCAAGCTGTTGGAATACGCCGAAGGCGCGCAAGCCGCCTACGCCTCGCTTGGTCCGGCTCTGGAGGCGCGGCCTGGGGATCTCCAGCTGCAGGTCGCCGCGGCGCTGCTGGCTCTTCGCCAGGATGGAGCGATGGCGATGTTCCACGCCATCAACGCCGAGACGATCGATCCCACCAGCGGCCAGGCCGCCGCGGCGCTCTGCCAAGCCAATCTCGCCATCGGCCGCCCGCAGGTGGCCGCCGAGATCGCCGAGCGGCTGTGCCGCGAATGGCCGCTCGATCAGCATCCGGTGACCCTCGCCGCCACCGCCTGGCGGCTGCTCGGCGATCCCCGCTATCACGAGCTTTACGACTATGAGCGGCTGGTGAAGGCCTACCCCATCGAGACGCCGAAGGGCTGGCCGAGCAGGGCCGCCTTCCTGGCCGATCTGGCCGCGGCGCTGAGCCCGGAAGAAGGCCTGAGAGCCCACCCGGTCGGCCAGTCCCTGCGTCAGGGCGTGCAAAGCAATCGCTCGCTCGAACGTTCGGACAATCCGGTCGTCCAAGCGCTGTTCGCCGCGCTCGATGGTCCGATCCGCAGCTATATCGACGGCCTCCGCGGGCGCGACGACGTGCTCGGGCGCCGGGTGAGCGAGGGCTACCGGTTCTCCGGCGCATGGTCGGTCAAGCTGCGGCCGGGTGGATCGCACGTGAACCATATCCATCCGATGGGGTGGATATCCTCGGCCTTTCA
>DASYGN010000015.1:0-5090 GCA_035999625.1 Caulobacteraceae bacterium
AGCACCGGATCGATGTGGGTGTAGGCCATGTAGAACTCGACATTGCCCTTGCCATCGGGGCTGTTGGCCCCGCCGGTGATGGTGAAGGTCTCGCGCTGGCCGGCCCACACCGAGCCGTGCGGCAGGTTGAGCAGCGGGAAGCCGAAGGTGTTGTGGCCGACCGTGTTGGCCTTGCGCACCTGCGCATTGTTGTTGTTGTGCTCGCCCACCGAATATTCGGCGTCGATCTGCAGGCCCTCGTAGTTCTTCTTCATGATGAAGTTGACCACGCCGGCGATGGCGTCCGAACCGTACACGGCCGAGGCCCCGCCGGTGAGCACTTCCACCCGGTCGATCAGCGTCGGGGGAATGAAGTTGATGTCCGGCACCGAAACGAACGGGTCGCCGCCCTGGAAGCGCTTGCCGTCGATCAGCACCAGGGTGCGCTTGTCGCCGATGCCGCGCAGGTCGACGGTCGCCGTGCCGGTGGCGCCGTTGGCCTCATACTGGCCGAAGTCGGCGAACGCCTGCGGCAGGTTGTTGATCAGGTCTTCGGTGTTGGTCGTGCCCTGGAGCTTGACGTCCTGGCTGTTGATGGTGGTGACCGGGCTGACGCTGGTCAGGTTGCGCGATGGGATGCGCGAACCGGTGACCACCAGTTCCTGGACGGTGGTCCCGCCAGCGGCTGGCGGCGGCGCCGCCTGGGCGAGGGCGTCGCTGGCCCCCAGGGTGGCGATCGCGGCGCCGGAAATCATGGACGACGCCATCAGGCGCGTACGCATGGTCATTTTGGTCAAGTGTCAGTCCTCCAAGTCAGCCCCTGATACCGTCCTGACGACAGCTTTTAGGCGCGTGCGCAAAAGGGTTCCGGAGCAGAATCCCCCCCGGATGGTCCCGCTTTAGGATTGCTGGACCGACTCGGTCAACGCGGATTACGCGCCTGTAATGGTGATCGTCGCTCCCCTGTCACTTTCCGGTCACAGATTTCGCCATCTGCGCCGTTGCCGGCGAATTTATTCCCCCCTGGGCGGCGATGCGGGACCCGCTCGGCTCCGAATCCGGCGATTGCGCGCGGCGCCGTGTTGGGGCTCTATGACGCCGAAACTTCAACGGACGGCGAGATGGGCAAGGCTTTGACGATGATCGCGGCGGTTGCCGTGCTGGCTGCGCCGATGGCGGCCCGGGCGGCCAAGCCTCTGGAGCCAATGCCCAATCCGGAGGTCATGCAGGCGGTGCTGAAATGCCGGGCCGTGGCCGACAGCGCCGAACGCCTCGCCTGTTTCGACCACGCCACGGCGGCGCTCGAAAAGGCGACCGCCAACGGCGATCTGGTGGCGCTGGATCGCGAACAGCGGCGGCAAGCCCGGCGCCAGACGTTCGGGTTCCTGCTGCCGAGCCTGTCATTCCTCGAACGCGGCGAGAAAACCGGCGAACTCAGCCACCTCGCCGCGACCGCGGCCGATGTCGGGCGCAACGCCGTCGGCGAATGGGTCATCACCCTGGACGACGGGGCCGTGTGGAGTCAGAGCGAGCCGGTGGAGCTGGGCCGCCGTCCGCACAAGGGATCGAAGGTGGAGATCAGCAAGGGTGTCCTGGGTTCCTACTTCATGACCATCGACGGCCAAGGGGCGGGCAAGGCGAAACGCGAAAGCTGAGTCATGGCGAGTTTCCGACCCATCACCGCCGAGTTCGCGGTCAGTCCACAGCTTGCGCTCGACGATCTGGCGGCGGCCAGGGCGCAGGGCTTCGAACTGGTGATCAACAACCGACCCGACGGCGAGGCCCCTGACCAGCCGGACGGCTCGGTGATCGGGGCCGCCGCCAGGGCCCAGGGGCTGGACTATGTCCACATTCCGGTGATCGGCCGGCCGACCGCGGAGCAGGCCCATGACGTGGTCGAGGCCGCGCACGGTCGGCGGACCCTGGCCTTCTGCCGTTCCGGCACGCGCTCGGCGATGACCTGGGCGATGGGCGAGGCGGCCAGCGGCAGGATGAGCCTCGAAGAGGTGACGCGGGCCGCGGCCGGCGCCGGCTACGATCTCGGTCCCGCTTTGGGGCGGCGTTAGGCGTCAGTGCTGGCCGGCGATCCCGGCCGGGGGGCCGAAATCGCGTTGCCTGCGGGAGTCGGCGGCTTGCGCCTCCCAGTCCGATCTCTTCATGCACACCTTGTGGCCGCCGAGGCGGGTGCCGATGTCGATCTGGCTTCTGCACTCGACCTTGTCTTCCGGGTTGGCGCGGGCCACGACCGGGGCCACCGTGGTCACTGGCGGGGCGGCCGTGGCCGTGGCCGCGCCGGCCTGCATAAGGGCAACCAGAACCATGCCGATCATCTTGACCTCCGTCAGTCGAGTATAGAGCCTGTCCGGCCATGGACCAAGCCGCCCACTATCCGAGACCGCGCGAGCGCATCGCCGATGCGTGGATCCATGCCGCGGGTCTGGCCGCGGGCGGTGTCGGCGGCCTCGTTCTGCTGACGATTTCGCTGGTTCAGCACCGCCTCGGCCAGAGTGCGGCGGTGGCCATCTATGCCGCCTGCGTGCTGGCGATGTTCGCCTGTTCGGCCGCCTACAATTTCGCCGGCGCGCGCCGACGGCCGTTGCTGCGCCGGTTCGACCACGCCGCCATCTTTTTGATGATTGCCGGGTCCTACACCCCGTTCACCACCCAGAGCCTGACCGGAACATGGGCGATCGCCATGACCGCCGCCGTCTGGACCCTGGCGCTGGCCGGCGCGGCGGCCAAGCTGTTCCTGCCCGGTTTGGCGAGAGGGTTCTGGATCGGTCTCTACCTGGCGCTCGGCTGGGCGGCCCTGGCGGCGTTGAAGCCATTGCTCGCCGCCCTGTCGCTGGCGGCGCTGATCCTGCTGGCCGCCGGCGGGATCCTCTATTCGCTGGGGGTGGTCGTCTACGCCCGCCGCAGCCTGCCGTTCCGGCGCGCCATCTGGCACGGCTTCGTGCTCGCCGCGGCCGGAACGCAATATGCCGCGGTGCTGATCGGGGTGGTGCTGGCGGCGCGCTGAGGAATTAGCGCGCTCTGGCAACCGCGAGGCGCGCATGGCCATCCGTGGTCATCGGTGTCGAAACCGGTCAGGCTGCAACCGCGCCTTCACCTGCCCTTGCACGAACATTGAGAATTTCGACACCGACGATCCGGCCGCCCGAATCCAGATCGAGAATCAGTCCCGGCTCCAGTTCCCTGGTTTCCGCCACGTTTCGGGCGGCGAGCCGGACGTAGATTGCGTCGGCGTCGGCATCATAGGTTGTCGAGATCATCTCCGCGCTCCGCGATCCAGGAAGCAAGTAATTACCACAGCGTCCTCGCCTTCCACACGATAGACCACGCGCAGCGTTCGACCATCAGCGGCATCGATTTGGCGAAAGGCGCGCAGCAGCCGGCGATCGAGTGGATCCGCATCAGTCCAATCGGGCGAAGATATGGTCAATTCGATCCATGCCCGGTCAATCCCGCGCAAGGCGGTCATGTCGGTGGCGTGCGCGGTCATCCGGATCACCTCAATTGCCCAGCGCGTCCCTGGCGAATTCCAGGTCCAACAGCTTCAGCCGCTTGATCTCGTCGCGCAGGCGCGCCGCCTCCTCGAACTCCAGGTCGGCGGCGGCGGCCCGCATCCTGGCCTCCAGGTCGCGCAGGGTGGCCTGGAAGTTGCTGCCCAGGAACGGCCGCGCGTCCTCGGCCACGCCGGCGTCCACCGTCACCCGGTCGCCGCGCTCGTAGGGGCTGGCGAGGAGGTCCTTGATCTGGCTCTTGATGCTCTCCGGGGTGATGCCGTGGTCGGCGTTCCATTCGGCCTGCTTGTCGCGCCGGCGCGAGGTCTCGGCCATCGCCCGCTCCATCGAGCCGGTGATGGTGTCGGCGTAGAGGATCACCTTGCCGTCGACGTTGCGCGCCGCCCGGCCGATGGTCTGGATGAGCGAGGTCTCCGAGCGCAGGAAGCCTTCCTTGTCGGCGTCCAGAATCGCCACCAGGCCGCATTCGGGGATGTCGAGGCCCTCGCGCAGCAGGTTGATGCCGACCAGCACGTCGAAGGCGCCCAGGCGCAGGTCGCGGATGATCTCGATCCGCTCCAGGGTGTCGATGTCGCTGTGCATGTAGCGCACGCGCAGGCCCTGCTCGTGCATGTATTCGGTCAGGTCCTCGGCCATCTTCTTGGTCAGCACCGTGACCAGGATGCGGTATCCCCTGGCCGCCGTTTGCCGGCACTGGTCGATGACATCGTCGACCTGCGAGAAGCCGTCCTTGCTCACCGGTCGCACTTCCACCGGCGGGTCGATGAGGCCGGTTGGGCGGATCACCTGTTCGACGAACACCCCGCCGGCGCGCTCCAGCTCCCAGGGTCCGGGGGTGGCCGAGACGAACATCGTCGCCGGCCGCATGGCGTCCCATTCCTCGAATTTCAGCGGCCGGTTGTCGAGACAGGAGGGCAGACGGAAGCCGTACTCGGCCAGGGTGAACTTGCGGTTGTAGTCGCCGCGATACATGGCCCCGAGCTGGGGCACCGTCTGGTGGCTCTCGTCGACGAACAGCAGGGCGTTGTCGGGGATATATTCGAACAGGGTCGGCGGCGGCTCGCCGGGCCGGCGGCCGGTCAGATAGCGCGAGTAGTTCTCGATCCCGGCGCAGCTGCCGGTGGCCTCGATCATCTCCAGGTCGAAGGTGGTGCGCTGCTCCAGCCGCTGGGCCTCGAGCAGCTTGCCGCTGGCGGTCAGCCAGTCCAGGCGCTGCTTGAGCTCGGCCTTGATCGCGCTCGCCGCCTGGATCAGCGTCGGCCGGGGGGTCACATAGTGGCTGTTGGCGTAGACCCGCACCTGAGGCAGATCGGCGGTCTTCTTGCCGGTCAGGGGATCGAACTCGGCGATCGTCTCGATCTCATCGCCGAACATGCAGATGCGCCAGGCGCGGTCCTCGTAGTGGGCCGGGAAGATCTCCAGGGTGTCGCCGCGCCGGCGGAAGGTCCCACGCTCGAAGGCGTTGTCGTTGCGCTTGTACTGCTGGGCCACCAGGTCGCCCATCAGCCGCCGCTGATCGATCTTGTCGCCGAGCTTCAGGTCGAAGGTCATGGCGGTGTAGGTCTCCACCGAGCCGATGCCGTAGAT
>DASYGN010000021.1:0-35383 GCA_035999625.1 Caulobacteraceae bacterium
AACCGCGGGCTCCTACGCCGCCCGGCTGCTGGAGACGCCGGAGTTCCTCGCCTGGGAAAAAGACGCCCTGGCCGAGGTCGCCCAGGCCGCTTGAACTCTGACCGGGTTGACAAACGTATAGCCACAGGGTTATGGAAAAAACCATAATCTAACGGTTATGGAAAATGCGCGCGCCGCCGCCGGATGTTCTGTTCAAATCGCTCGCTGATCCCACCCGCCGGGCGATCTTCGAGCGCCTGTGCCGCGAGGGCGAACAGACGGTCTGGAGGCTGACTGAGGACGCGGGCGTTTCTCAGCCGGCGATCTCCAAGCATCTGCGGGTGCTTAAGGAGGCCGGTCTGGTCAGCGATCGCCATAGCGGCCGCGAGACCCATTACAGCGTCCGGTGGCGAGGCTTTGGCCCGCTGATCGATTGGGTCAGCTTTTACGCCGGATTCTGGCAAGGCCGGTTCGGCCGCCTGGAGGACTTGTTGAAGAGGATGGATCAATGACTGAAACCATCGCCGCCACCCGCTCGGTGGTCATTGAGCAGGAAATGCCGCATCCGCCGGAAAAGGTCTGGCGGGCCCTGACCCAGCAGGCGCTGATCGCCGAATGGCTGATGGACAACGACTTCGAGGCCGAAGTCGGCCATCGCTTCCGCCTGCGCGCGGAGCCGGCGCCGAACTGGAATGGAATCGTCGAGGGCGAGGTGCTGACGGTCGAACCTCACCAGCGCCTGGTCTACACCTGGGGCTCCGGCGGCGACCAGGCGGCGAGCGCCCCGCGCACGGTGGTCACCTGGACCCTGACCCCGAGCCAGGCCGGCACGCTGCTGCGCATGGAGCAGTCCGGTTTCCGCCCGCAGGACGAGGCCGGCTTCAAAGGGGCGAGCTTTGGCTGGCGGCGGTTCCTTGGGGCCCTGGAGCGGGTGCTCGCCAATCTCGCCTGAAGTCAGATCAGCCCCAGGGCCTTGAAGCTGGCGACGCCGTCGCGGCCGACCACCAGGTGATCGTGGACGGCGATACGCAGCGGCCTGGCCGCCTCGACCACCTGGCGGGTCATATCAACGTCGGCGCTGGAGGGGGTCGGATCACCGCTTGGGTGGTTGTGGACCAGGATCACGGCGCTCGCCGACAGCTCCAGCGCCCGGCGCACCACCTCGCGCGGATAGACCGGGGCGTGATCGACGGTGCCCGAGCCCATCATCTCATCGGCGATAAGCTGGTTCTTCTTGTCCAGGAACAGCACCTTGAAGTGTTCGCGCGCCTCGTGCGCCAAGCTGGTTCGCACATAGGCCAGGAGCGCGCTCCACGAGCTGATCACCGGCCGTTTCTTGACCTCGGCCTTGCCGATGCGGACGATGGCTTCGTGGATCAGCTTCAGATCAAGGGCGATGGCGGCGCCGACGCCTTTCACGCTGCGCAACTCCTCCGGCGAGGCGCCGAACACCGCCGCCAAGCCGCCAAACCGGGTGAGCAGCGCCTTGGCCAGCGGCTTGACATCGCCGCGGGCCACCGCGCGGGCCAGGACCAGCTCCAGCAGCTCGTAGTCGGGCAGGGCGGCCAGGCTGATCGCCGCCCGCTGGCGCAGCCGCTGGCGATGGCCGGCATTGGGTGAGATCGCCGCGTCCGCCTCGAATTTGAACCCGGCCTGTTCCTGCAGCATGGTCGAACAAACTAGGAACAAACGCCGCCGCGCGCCAGCGGATTCTGCTTGCCAGTTTCATAAGTAATCGCTTATTTATAGCGACATGGAACAGGCGCTGTTTCGCGCGCTCGGCGATCCCACCCGGCGGGCGGTCTATGAACGGTTGGCCGCTGGCGAAATGAACGTCGCTGGCCTGACCGCGCTCCTCGATGTCACCCAGCCCGCGGTTTCCCAGCATCTTGCGGCCCTGAAGGGCGCCGGCCTGGTCAGCGAGCGGCGCGAGGGCAGGCGCACCTACTACAAGGCGGAGCCGGCGGGCCTCGACCCACTGATGGACTGGATGGCCCGCACCAGCGCCTTGTGGCCGGAGCGTATCGAGCGCCTCAGGGATCTGCTGAAAAGGATGGACCGATGAGCGAACTCACCTTCGAGGCCGATCTCGACGCGCCGCCGGAAACAGTCTGGCGCGCGCTGTCCGAGCCGGATCTGCGCGCCCAATGGCTCGGGGTGGAAGCCGCCGAAGCCCTGGAGCCGGTCGAGGTGGCTGGCGCCGAACGCCTGAGCTTCCGCGACACGCGCGATGGCAGCCTCGTCACGTTCGAGGTCGGGCGCGGGGATGCCGGCGCGCATCTGACCATCACCCACGCGCCGGCGGGCGCCGAGGTGATCGCCTTTCCGACGCCGGCCCGTTGGAGGATGGCGGCGTGAGCCTGGTTCCCATGGTGGTGGAGGAATCCAGCCGCGGCGAGCGCGCCTTCGATATCTTCTCGCGCCTGCTGCGCGAGCGCATCGTGTTCGTGAACGGCCAGATCGAGGATCAGATGGCGGCGCTGGTCTGCGCCCAGCTGCTGTTTCTGGAATCGGAAAATCCCAAGAAGCCGATCGATATGTACATCAACTCGCCCGGCGGGGTGGTGACCGCCGGCTTCGCCATCTACGACACCATGCAGTACATCAAGGCCCCGGTGGCCACGACCTGCATGGGCTTCGCCGCCTCGATGGGCTCGTTCCTGTTGATGGCCGGCGCGGCGGGGAGCCGGGTCGCGCTGCCCAACGCGCGGATCATGGTCCACCAAGGTTCCGGCGGCTTCCAGGGCAAGGTCTCCGACATCGAGCGCCACGCCAAGGAAGCCCTGGAGACGCAGGCGCGTATCAACGCCCTTTACGCCCAGCACTGCGGGCGCACACTGGCGGAGGTCGAGCGCGCGCTCGACCGAGACACCTTCATGAGCGCCGAAGAGGCGATGGCCTGGGGTCTGGTGGACAGGGTCCAGGGGGCGAGAGATTTGGCGGCCTAGTAGCGGGTCCCATCGCGGTGGGTGTAGCCGTCCGGGCCGGCGAGCATGTCGATGTCGGGATAATCGCAGCAGTCGTTGACCGGATCGGAGGTTCCAACTTCGATCACCAGCGCATCGCGCTGCGAGCGATTGACCAGATGATGGCCATCGCGATCCCCGGCCTTGAAGGCGGCGCAGTCTCCGGCGCGCAGGATCTCTTCGCCGGCGTTGGTGATCAGGGTCAACTCGCCCTCGACCACCATGACGAACTCGTCCTCGTGGGTGTGCCAGTGGCGCTGGCTGGACCAGGCGCCGGGCGGCAGGCGCGAGAGGTTGACGCCGAACTGAGTGAGGCCCCCCGCGCGGCCGAGCTTGCGCCAGCTGCCGCCCAGGCACGGCTGGTCGAACGGCGGCGGATAGTTGCAACCGCTCTCGACCGGGATGGCCGACAGATCGAGCTTCTTTCCCATCCTATTTCACCCTGACGATGGCCAGGCCGTCGTGGCCCTTGATCCCCACCTGCTGCAGGATCACCGCCTCGACGCGCTGATCAGCGGCGATCATGGCGTTGAACGCGGCGGTCGCCCTGGCCGCCTCGTCCACCGGCTTGAGGACCGCACCGGCGCGGATGACATTGTCGGCCAGGATCAAGGCGCCGGGTCGCATCGCCCCGATGATCAGGCCGAAATAGTTGGGATAATTGACCTTGTCGGCGTCGATGAAGACGAGATCGAACGGCCCGTCAGCCTTGGCGATCACCCCCGGCAAGGTGTCGAGCGCGGCGCCGACGATCACCTCCGCCTTGGCCGCCAAGCCGGCTCGGGCGAGGTTGGCCCTGGCCACCTGCGCATGGCGCGGTTCAAACTCCAGGCTGACCAGCTTGCCGTCGGCGCCCAGCGCCCTGGCCAGCCAGATGGTGGAGTAACCGCCGAGCGTGCCGAGCTCAAGGATCCGCTGCGCGCCCACCAGCTTGGCCAGCAGATAAAGGAACTTTCCCTGGCCGGCGGAGATCTGGATGGCCGGCAAGCCGGCGGCCTTGGACTCCGTCAGGGCGGCGGTGAGCGCGGAATCCTCGGGGGCGAAGAGATCGTCGATGTAGCGATCCAGGGCGATGAAGGTCTCGGGCTTGTCCATGGCCCAGGGTTCAAGCCCAGGCGGTCGTCCTCTTCAAGGGTCATCATGCCAGGCTGGGGATTGGGCGTAGCCTTTGCCGGTCACCGAAAGCAGAAGGCCAACGACGGTGAGGCCGATGATGACGAGAGTGACGATCGAACCCGGACTGTCGCCGCGGCTCGTATCCGGGTGGGTCCAAAGCACCAGCTTGCCCCCCAGTTCCTGAACCAGCAGGTAGACGAAGACGAGGGGGATGAGGGCGCGGTAACGGAGCAGAACCACCAAGCCGACGAGCGCCAGCAGCACCAGATAAAGGCCCAGCAGGGCGAACATCTGGATGACTTCGGCTTGCGCGGCGGCGTTGAAGCTCGCCAGTGGAATGCCGTCCGCCCCGCTGGCGATGGCGCGTGAATTGATGATCGAGTTGGCGCCCATGAGGAATCTCAGCGCCACGATGACGGCCAGGATCCAGAGGGCGATGGGGTGGCCCAGCCGGCGATTGTCGGCTCGAGCGGGGACGATGCGATCGAACAGGTTCACGCGAGCCCCGCCAAAGGCTGTTTGAACGTCCGGGTGAGGGCGACAAAGCCGAGCCAGAACAGCATCAGCAGCAACGGAGCGAAACCCAGAATGACCAGCACAGGAGAATCTTGGATCGCCGGCGGCATATCCTTTTGCTGGCCAAGGAAAAACGAGCCGGAGGCGACGAACCAGGCGACGCACATGCGCCACAGGTGGCGGGCGACCCGCGCCGCTCCGGTGATCCCGCCGCGCAGAATCACCTTGAGATCCGTGGCCGCGGCGAGGCTCGCCACGGCGGCGAAAATGTAAGGCGCAAACCATGGCGCGCCAGAGTGGCGACCGGCGGGGCCCGACAGCAGCGGGGCAATGGCGAACAGGGCGATCCCGACGATACCCAGACCAGCAATGAAGGCGGCGATTTCCCATCGCCCGGTCGTCCCTTCGGGGCGCTTGACCGTCCCCCAGGCGGTGCCCACCAGATAGAGGGTGAACAGCGAGGCGAAGAGGTTATTCACCTGCGCTACGACGCCGAGCGCGACCAGCGCCGTGGCCATGATCCCGGCCGCGGCGGCCATGGTCACCATGGCGGCGAAGAAGACGTTTCCGGCCAGACGGTGATGGCGCTCGCCCTTGCGCAAGGCGATCGCCGCCGCACCCGAGAGGATGCCGACGCCACCGGCGCTGACGTGAATGATCACCCCGACCATCGCCGCGGCGATCAGCCACGATGGCGCTCCAGAGAACAGATGATTGAAAGTCGGCGTCACGGGAGGCAACGCTAGGCCCGTGCAGCGCGGCTGGACATGACGCGGTGGATCAATAACTTGACCCCAGGTAACAGCGGACCCCGCCATGCCTGAGCTGACCATCGCCGCCGGGCTCGCCAGAGGCCTCATCGAGTTCGCCGCCGCCAAGGGCGCGAATGCGGCCGGCCTGGCGCGCGCCGTCGGCATCGACCCCGCCGATCTCGCCGATCAGGATCATCGCCTGCGGTTCGATACCTATGTCGCCTTGATGCGCGGAGCCAAGGCGGCCACCGCCGATCCGGCGCTGGCCCTGCACTACGGCGAGACCGACGACCTGGCGCAGATCTCGGTGGTCGGCCTCCTGGCCTATGCCTCGGAAACGATGGGCGACGCCCTTATCCAGCTCAATCGCTATGGACGACTGGTGATCGAATTCGACGGGCCGAAGGAGCGTTTCAAGGTGGTCCCCACGGCCGATGGGATGTGGGTGGTCGACACGCGCGAAAATCCCAACGCCTTTCCCGAGCTGACCGAATCCACCTTCGCGCGGATGATCTGCGGCCCGCGCCGGGTCGGCGTCGCCAAGCTGGCCAAGGCGGTCCACGTCACCCATGCGGCGCCGGCCCATGCCGCCGAATACGAGCGCATATTCCAGGCCCCGGTCACCTTCGCGGCGGAGTGGAACGCGATGCTGATCGATCCGATCGTGGCGAGCCACCGCGTGGCGCTCCAGCCGCGCTACGTCTTCGGCATCCTCTCCGAGCGCGCCGAGGCCTTGAGCCGCGAGCTGGAGCGCTCCAAGTCGACGCGCGGGCGGGTGGAAAGCCTGCTGTTGCCGATGCTGCACCGGGGTGAGAGCAGCATCGCCAAGGTCGCCGCCGCGATGGGGATCAGCCGGCAGACGTTGTTCCGTCGGTTGAAGGCCGAGGGAGTGACCTTCGAGAAAGTCCTCGACGAGCTGCGCCGACAGATGGCGGTGAACTATCTCACCGGCGCGAAGGTGTCGGTGAACGAGACCGCCTATCTGGTCGGGTTTTCCGAGCCGGCCGCCTTTTCCAGGGCCTGCAAGCGTTGGACCGGCATGAGCCCCAGGGCCCTGCGCGAAGCGATGGCCGCGTGAACCGCTATTGGACCTTGAGCGGCGCGCCGCTTGCCGGTCTGCCGAGGCCGGAGATGTTCGTTGCCCACGAGGCGCCGATCCCGGTCCCCGGTGACGGCCAGGCGCTCAGCCGCACGCTCTATGTTTCGCTCGATCCCTATCAATGGGGCTATCTCAAGCGCGCGAAGCCCGGCGACGTCTGCCACGCCCGCACCGTGGCCCAGATCATCGACAGCCGCATGACGGAATTTGCGCCGGGTGAGCTGGTGTTCAACACCAATGGCTGGAGCGAGTACGCCCTCATGGGCGCCGGCATTGAGCGGCCAGCCTACATGATCCCGCGCAAGCTCGATCCGCAGCGCGGTCGCATTTCTCTGGCTGTTGGCGTGCTGGGCATGCTGGGCCTCACCGCCTGGGCCGGCATGATCCTCATGGGCAAGCCCGAGCCGGGCGAGACGGCGGTGATCTCGGCCGCCTCCGGCGGAGTGGGCCAGATCGCCGGTCAGCTCGCCCGCTTGCGGGGCGCGCGCGTGGTCGGCGTCGCCGGCGCGCCCGAGAAGGTCCGCTATGTCGTCGACGAACTGGGTTTCGACGCCTGCGTTTCGCATCGCTCGCCGCATTTTGCGGACGAGCTTCGCGACGCCTGCCACGCTGGGATCGACCTCTATTTCGAGAATGTCGGCGGGGCGGTGTTCGACGCCGTGCTGCCGGAATTCAACCCCGGCGCGCGGATGATCATCTGTGGACTGATCGCCCATTATGGCGAACCGGGCGACGCCCGCGCTGCGCTGATGAAGAAGGGCGAACGGGTGTTCGTCGAGCGCGGGGTCTCGGTCAGCAATCTGTTCGTCGGCGATTTCGTCGCCGAGCATCAGGATGCTTTCCTGGCCGAGATGGCGCCGCTGGTGGCCGCCGGAAAGATCAAGTACCGCGAGGACATCGGCCACGGGTTCGAGACTATCCCGAGCCTCTTCGCCGGGATGATGCGCGGGGAAAACTTCGGCAAAACCCTGGTCCAACTGGCCGAGGACCCGACTGCGAAGCATGAGGTATGACCGCCCCATGGCCCTCACCCGCCGCGACCTTGCCGGCCTCGCCATCCTGGCGGCGCCCAGCCTTGCGCTGGCCAAGCCGAGAAAGCCCTTGCGCCTCCTGATCCTCGGCGGCACCGGCTTCATCGGTCCGCATCAGGTGCGCTACGCGCTCGCTCGAGGCCACCAGGTCACGCTGTTCAACCGTGGTCGTCAGAAGGAGTCCTGGCCGGGACCGGTGGAGGAGCTGATCGGCGATCGCAACAGCGGCGATCTGAAAGCGCTCGCCGGGCGCGACTTCGACGCCGTCATCGACAATCCGACCACCCTGCCGTTCTGGGTCCGGGACGCCGGCAAGGTTCTGGCCGGCCACACCGGCCAGTACATCTTCATCTCCACCATCTCGGTCTACGCCGACAACGACAAGCCGGCGGACGAGGCCGCCCCCCTGGCCGTCTACGCGGGCAAGGACCCGATGGCCGAGACCAGCGCCACCTTGCGAGCCGACATTGGCGGACTTTACGGACCGCTGAAGGCGGTGAGCGAAAGCGAGGCCCGCCGCCAGTTCGGCGATCGGGCGACCATCATCCGTCCGGGGCTGATCGTCGGACCAGGTGACGAGACCGACCGCTTCACCTACTGGCCGGTGCGCCTGGCCCGCGGCGGCGAGGTGCTGGCGCCCGGCGATGGGACCGATCCGGTACAGTTCATCGACGCCCGCGATCTGGCCGAATGGACCATTCGCTGCGCCGAGCAGCGCACCTTTGGAACCTTCAACGCCACCGGCCGGGGGATGACCACCCGCGCCATGCTGGAAGGGATCGCCGCCGCCGTGCACGGCCGCGACCAACTGGTGTGGGTTCCGGCGGCGTTCCTGGACGCGGAGAAGGTTTCGGCGTGGAGCGACATGCCGGTCTGGGTCCCTGCCAGCGGCGATTCCGCCGGCTTCCATCGTCGCAGCATCGCCCGCGCGCTGGCCGCCGGTCTGACTTTCCGATCCGTGAAGGCGACGGCCGCCGACACCCTGGCCTGGTTCCGGACCCTGCCGGCTGAGCGCCAAGCCAGGCTGCGCGCCGGCCTTACGCCCGAGCGCGAGGCGGCGTTGCTGGCCAAGTGGCAGCGAAGAGCTAAGGCTTGAACAATCCTGCTGGCGAGAGGGTGAACACCTCGCAGCCGTCTTCACTCACGCCCACCGAATGCTCGCATTGGGCCGAAAGCGACTTGTCCCTGGTCACCGCGGTCCAGCCGTCGTTGAGCAGCTTCACCTGATAGCGGCCGAGATTGACCATCGGTTCGATGGTGAAGAACATCCCCGGTTCGAGGCGCTCGCCGGCGCCCGGGCGTCCGTAGTGGAGCACGTTGGGCGCATCGTGGAAGACGCGACCGACACCGTGGCCGCAGAAATCGCGCACCACGCTGCACCGCTGGCCTTCGACATATTCCTGAATGGCGTGGCCGATGTCGCCGAGCCGCGCGCCCGGCTTCACCGCCGCGATGCCGCGTTCCAGGGCTTCATAGGTGACGTCGATCAGCCGCCGGGCCCGCGGCGCGATCTCGCCCAGCGGATACATGCGCGAGGTGTCGCCATGCCAGCCATCGACCACCACGGTGACATCGATGTTGGCGATATCGCCTTCCTTCAAGGTGCGCTCGCCGGGGATACCGTGGCAGACGACGTGATTGGGCGAGATGCACAGGGTGTGGGAGTAGCCGCGGTAGAAGAGACAGGCCGGCAGGGCGCCGTGGTCGAGAATAAACTCCCGCGCCAGAGCATCGAGCTTGTCGGTGGCCACGCCCGGAACGACGTGCGGGGTCAGCATGTCGAGGCACTCGGCCGCCAGCCTGCCCGCGACGCGCATGCCGGCGACGCCTTCCGGGCCGTGAATCTTGATCCGCTCGCTGCGAACTTCGATCGTATCGTGCGCCAGAACCATGGCCGAACTCTCACTTGGCGGATGTTACGCCAATGTCGCAATCTCGACCGAGGACTTCAACTCTCCTGGCTCAGAAGAATCGGAGCTTGAATAGGCGCGCATCGTCGGTGTGGCGAAAGAACATCCGGGTCTGGGAATCGGCGACGTGGAAATCCCAGGTTTCGCCGCGCGGGCCGACCGTTCGGGTTAGCCACTGGTAGGCCGGCGCATTGAGGCTCGTCGCCGTCGCGAAGGGCGAAAGGCCGATTTTCAGCGGCGCGAACAGCGTGACCGGCGCGAACGCTAGCCGCCAGCGTGAGCGCAGCGCCTCGGCGACGTCCATCCACGACCCCTCGGCGCTGGTCCTGTCTCCGGCGCTGTAAGATGGATCAAGCTTGGACAGCCCCCGTCTTTGCAGCTCGGCCAGCAGCACTTCGGCCGCCTTCTGAACGCGCAGGAAAGCCTCATTCGAACCGCCCCGGTCCGGGTGCGCCTGCTTGGCGGCCCGCCGATAGGCGGCGCGAATCTCCTCGGCGGTGGCGTTGCGGGTGACGCCCAGGATCTCGAAATGGTCATTTCGCATCGCTAGTAGCGCCGCCAGGGGATCGGGCAGTCGATCTCGATCCGCTCCAGGCCGATCTGGCAAGCGTAAGCAAGCACTTCCACGCCCGCACGCGCGGCGGCTTCCAGGCCCGCGGCGTAGGCCGGGTCGAGATCGGCGCAGGCGGCGAACGCCTGGCAGTCCATCCTCTGGATGACGAACAGTTGCACCGCCCGCTCGCCAGCGGCCACCCTGGCGGTAAGTTCGCGCAAATGGCGAGCCGAGCGCGCCGCCACGCAGTCCGGGAACTCGGCCAGCCCCGCCGTGCGCCGCAAATGGCAGTTCTTTACCTCAAGCCAGCAGCGTGATCGGTCCGGCGCTTCGAGAACGAAATCGACCCGGCTAGCCTCGCCCATCTTCACCTCACGCCGATGCACGGCGTAGCCGGCGAGTTCGGGAATGGCGTCGGCGGCCAGGGCCTCGGCCACCAGGCGGTTGGGATGCAGGGTGTTGATCCCTACCAGCTCGCCATCGGCTTCCACCACCTCCAGCGTCCAGGCAAGGCTGCGCCGGGGATTGTCCGCCGCCGACACCCACACGCCCATCCCGGCCGCGTTGAGCCCAAGCATGGCCCCGGGGTTCGGGCAATGGGCGGTGACCGTGCGACCGTCATCCAACGCGACGTCGGCGAAGAAGCGCTTGTAGCGGGCGAGAAGTCGGCCGTGCGCCAGAGGCTGAGGCAGGAGCAGGGCGGGCTACGCCGCCGCGTCGGTCAGGCTGGCGCTGTAGAAGGCGATCAACGATTCCAGCTGTTCGGCCTCGCCGCGGACGCGGTCGATATCGGCGGCGGGGCGGGATTTTCTCCCCGCGGCGATGTCGTCGAGCAGGCGCCGCTTGCGATCCGCGAGAGCCTGCCAGTCCTCGATGCGCTTGCGATCGAACGGGTCCATCCGCCAACAGTGGCCTGAGTCGCTTGATTTCGCAGCAAAAAAGGGCTTGCGCTCAGGGCGCTTGAACCATCCTCCAGCGGCGCCGTTTAACCTCCAGAGGAGGAGCAGTTCCATGTCACCCCTGTCGGTGGGCGCGTGAGCGGTCCAATTCGATTGCTGCTGGCCGACGTCGACGGGGCCCTGGTCACCCAGGACAAGGTGCTCACCGGTCAGGCGCTCGACGCGGTCCGCGCGCTCGGCCGCGCCGGGATCATGCTGGCGATCACCAGCGGACGCCCGCCACGCGGCATGAAGATGCTGATCGGGCCCCTGGGCCTGACCACGCCGATCGCCGGCTTCAACGGCGGCGTGCTGGTGACGCCCGATCTCGAGGTGCTCGAGAGCCATGAACTGGATGGTGAAAGCGCCCGCAAGGCGGTCGCCGTGATGCGCGAGGATGGCCTCGACGCCTGGCTCTACACCGCCGAGGACTGGCAGATCCGCGACGCCTCCGCCCCGCATGTGGCGCGCGAGGCGTGGACGGTGCGGTTCGAGGCCCGCGTGGTCGAGGATTTCTCACCGGCCGACCTCGACCGCGCGGTCAAGGTGACCGGCTGCTCCGATGACCTGGACAAGGTGGCGGCGTGCGAGGCGCGCATGCAGGCCGAACTCGGCGCCCGCGCCAGCGCCGCGCGCTCGCAGCCCTATTATCTCGACGTCACCAGCGCCAAGGCCAACAAGGCGCAGGTGGTGCGCACCCTGGCCGCCCGCCTGCACATCGCGCCCTCGGAGATCGCCACCCTGGGCGATCAGCCCAACGACACGGTGATGTTCGCTGTCAGCGGCTTTTCCATCGCCATGGGCAACGCCTCCGACGAGGTGAAGGCCAAGGCCAGCGCGGTCACCGACAGCAACGAGGACGAGGGCTTCGCCAGGGCGGTGGAGCGCTTCATCCTGCCGCGCGCGCCAACCGAAGGAGCCGCCCCTTGACCTCGCCGGTGAAGGCCATCCTGGCCAACTACGCCTCCGACTCGCCCGGCGTCGTCGCCCAGCTGGCCCGCCTTCTCAACCATGGGAAGCTTGGCGGCACCGGCAAGCTGGTCATTCTGCCGGTGGACCAGGGGTTCGAGCACGGGCCGGCGCGCTCCTTCGCGCCCAATCCGCCGGCCTATGATCCGATGTACCACTTCGAGCTGGCGATCGAGGCCGGCTGCAACGCCTACGCCGCGCCCCTGGGATTCATCGAGGCCGGCGCGCGCGCCTTCGCCGGCGAACTGCCGTTGATCCTCAAGGTCAACGACGCCGATTCCCTGCGTGGCGATCCCGACCCCGCCCAGGCCCTGACCGGTTCGGTGCAGGACGCCCTACGCCTCGGCTGCTGCGCGGTCGGCTTCACCATCTATCCGGGGTCGGCGCACGAGAACGCCATGTATGGGCAGCTGCGCGCCATCGCCGCCGAGGCCAAGCGCCACGGCCTGGCGGTGGTGGTGTGGTCTTATCCGCGCGGTGGGGCCCTGGCCAAGGACGACGAAACGGCCATCGATGTGGTCGCCTACGCGGCCCAGATCGCCGCCCAGCTCGGCGCCCATGTGATCAAGGTCAAGCTGCCTAGCGGTCACATCGCCCAGGCGGCGGCGCGCCAGGTCTACGAGGACGAGAAGGTGGCGATCGACACGCCCGCCGAGCGGGTGCGCCACATCGTCCAGTCGGCCTTCGCCGGGCGGCGGATCGTGATCTTTTCCGGCGGCGCGGCGGTGGCCGACGAGGACGCGTTCCTGGACGAGATCCGCGCCATCCACGCCGGCGGCGGCTTCGGCTCGATCATCGGCCGCAACACTTTTCAGCGGCCCAAACGCAAGGCCTTGGAGCTGCTCGCCAAGGTCATCGCCATCTACGCTGGCGAAGGGTCCTGAGCCGTGCGCGCGACCCGGGCGACCTTGCGGTCGAATTCGAAGATTTCGATGGCCCGATAATGCGCGCCGCCGTCCAGCCGCTCGCGGGCCAGTTGGCGCACCGCCGCATCGTCGGGCGCGTTCACCACCTCCAGGGTCGGCACCCGGTAGCGCGCGTCGTCGATGTAAAGGATGTAAGCCTTCAGGAGACCTCCGATGGTGTCTGAGGCGGTCCGTGGAGGCGATAGCCGACTTTCACGAGCGGTTGTGTCGGCTGAGCGACAGAGCGGCGGCGAAACTGGCGCCGGGGCGAGGCGGCGCAACTTCCTTCTGGCCGCGCTCTCGGCCACCGATCACCAGGCCCTGGACGCGCATCTGGCGCCCGTCGAGCTTGCCCCGAACACGGTGCAATACGAGCCCGACGATGCCATCGAATGGGTGTGGTTTCCGTGCACCGCGGTGCTGTCGGTGGTCACGGTGATGCGCGATGGCCGGACGGTCGAGAGCGACACGGTGGGGCGCGAAGGCGCGGTCGGCATTCTCGCCGCTCTGGGCCGGAGCCGGGCCACCAGCCGCACCTTCACCCAGATACCGGGGCTGGCCCTGCGGCTCTCGGCCGCGCGTCTGCGCGCCCAGGCCGAGCACAGTCCGGCGTTGCGCAAGCTGCTGGTCCATCATGCCCTGGCCAACCTCGCCCAGGCCCACCAGGGGGTAGCGTGCAACGCGCTGCACGACGCATCGGCCCGCCTCAAGCGGTGGTTGCTGATGTGCCAGGACCGCACCGCCGCGCCGATCATTCGCACCACGCAGCAACACCTGGCGACCATGGTCGGGGTTCAACGCACGACGGTGAGCAGTCTGCTGGCCGGTCTCGTCCAGCAGGGCATCATCGCCACCGGACGCAGCCGCGTCGAAATCCTCGACCGCGACCGCCTCGCTCAGGGCGTGTGCGAATGCTACGCCACCATCCAGGCCAACTATGACGCCCTCATTGGCGAGGCGCCGAGCGCCGCCTGAAGCGTCCGCCGTGGCGGCGCCGCCGAGGCGATGATAGGACACCGGCCGCAACGGTGGGGACGCCTTTCCATGCCACGCGACGGGGCCTCCAACGCGGCCCTCGACATCATCTCCGAGCTGGACCGCAAGGTGCATTGGCTGTCGGCGTGGACGATCCACAACGCCAACCACCTGCGTCCCAACCGCGATGGTCTGAAGGTCGGCGGCCACCAGGCATCCTCGGCGTCGATGGCGACGATCATGTCGGCGCTCTACTTTTCCGTGCTGCGGCCGGAGGACAAAGTCGCGGTCAAGCCGCACGCCAGTCCGGTGTTCCACGCCATCCAGTATCTGTTCGGTCGCCAGAGCCTGGGACAGCTGCAGGGATTTCGCGCTCTGGGCGGCGCCCAATCCTATCCCTCGCGGACCAAGGACAAGGACGAGGTCGACTTCTCCACCGGCTCGGTGGGTCTGGGCGTGGCGATGACCGCCTTCGCCTCCATCGCCCAGGACTACCTGATCGCCCACGGCCTGATGGCGCCGGAAAAAGCCGGGCGGATGATCGCCCTGCTGGGCGATGCCGAGCTCGACGAAGGCAATATCTATGAGTGCGTAATCGAAGGGGCCAAGCATGGCCTGCGCAACTGCTGGTGGATCGTCGACTACAACCGCCAGAGCCTGGACGCGACGACGCCCGAGCGCATGTTCCTGCGCTTCGCCGAGATCTTCGCCGCCGTCGGCTGGGACGTCGTCACCCTCAAAAGCGGGCGCAAGCTGGAGGCGGCCTTCGCCCAGAAGGGTGGGGCGGCTCTGCGCCGCTGGTTCGAGGATTGCCCGAACGATGTTTACGCGGCGCTTTCGTATCAGGGGGGCGCGGCATGGCGGAAAGCAATCCTGGCGGGTCTCGCCGGCGATGCCGATGCTGAAGCCCTGATCGGGCGCTATGACGACGCCGCTCTGGCCGAGCTGATGACCAACCTCGCCGGGCACGATATCGGGCTGCTTCTGGACGCCTTCGGGACGGTGCGCGACGAGGCGCCGAAGCTGT
This sequence comes from Caulobacteraceae bacterium, assembly GCA_035999625.1. Classification (GTDB taxonomy): domain Bacteria; phylum Pseudomonadota; class Alphaproteobacteria; order Caulobacterales; family Caulobacteraceae; genus Acaudatibacter. The sequence goes on from DASYGN010000021.1 coordinate 14,737, forward strand.
TCATCGTCTACACCATCAAGGGCTTCGGCCTGCCGTTCCAGGGCCACAAGGATAATCACTCCGGGCTGATGACGACTGCGCAAATGCGCGCTTTCCAGGCGCGCATGGCGGTGCCGGAGGGCGAGGAGTGGGCGCCGTTCGCCGGCTTGCCGCGGGGCGAGGGCGAATATCGGGCCTTTCTCGAAGCGGCGCCCTTCGCCGCCAGGAAAAGGCTCGCGCCCGCGCCGCGCCTGACGGTTCCGGGGCCGGATGCGTTTCCGCGCCCAAGCGGCCGCCAGTCCACCCAGGTCGCGTTCGGTCGCATCCTCAACGATCTGGCCAGAACCGGCGGTCCTCTGGCCGACGCCCTGGTGACCACCTCGCCGGATGTCACCGTTTCGACCAACCTTGGTCCGTTCGTCAACCAGCGCGGCCTGTTCGCCCGCGAAGCGGTCGGCGACACTTTCCGCGAGGCGGCGATCGCCTCGACCCAGCGCTGGGCCATGGGGCCCAAGGGCCAGCACATCGAACTCGGCATCGCCGAGAACAATCTGTTCCTGATGCTGGGCGCGCTCGGCCTCGCCGGACCCTTGTTCGGCGCCCGACTGGCGCCGGTGGGCGCGCTCTATGATCCGTTCATCAACCGCGGCCTCGATGCGCTGAACTACGCCTGCTACCAGGACGCGCGTTTTCTCCTCGCCGCCACCCCTTCGGGCCTGACGCTGGCCCCGGAAGGCGGCGCCCACCAGTCGATCCACACGCCCCTGATCGGTATGGCCCAGGCCGGGCTTTCAGCCTTCGAGCCGGCTTTTGTGGACGAACTGGCCGAGATCATGCGCTGGAGCTTCAGCCATCTGCAGGATGACGACGGCGGCTCGGTCTATCTCCGCCTGTCGACCCGCCTGCTCGACCAGCCTGAGCGGGTGATCCATGAAGGCTGGACAGAGGCCTTGATCGAAGGCGCCTATTGGCAGGTCGAACCGGCGTCCGGAGCGGCGCTGGCGGTGGTCTACACCGGCGCGGTGGCGCCCGAGGCGATGGCCGCCTTCGAGGCCATCCGCGAGGATTTGCCGGGCGCGGGATTGCTGGCGGTGGTCAGCCCCGACCGGCTGCACCGCGGCTGGAGCGCCAGCCTCGCCGGCGGCGGGGCCTGTCACGCCGAGCGCCTGTTGGCCTCTCTCGCGCCCGGCGCGCGCCTGGTCAGCGTCATCGATGGACCGCCGGCGACGCTGTCGTGGCTGGGCGGGGTCATGGGCCACCGGGTGCGCGCGCTGGGCGTCGAGACGTTCGGCCAATCGGGCGAGATCGACGACCTCTACCGGGTCTATCGCCTGGACGCCGAGGCCATCCTCGACGCCGCCGCCAGCGCGCTGATCTGAGACCGGGGCGCCGCAGAGAGGATTTCTCTCTGAAAAGGACTTGGCAAGACCCAGGAAAGGGCCATTGTCCGCCTATGAGGCCGGCGCGATCGCCGCGCGCGTCCTCTGAGGGAGCGAGAATATCAACATGCCGGATAAGAAGCCAAACGGCCTGCAACAAGTTCTTAAGCCGTCGTCAGAGCTTTCCGCGATCGTCGGCTCAGGATCGTTGTCACGGGGTGAAGTCGTTTCGAAGATGTGGGCCTACATCAAGGCAAACAAGCTTCAGAACCCTTCGAACAAGCGGGAAATACTGGCTGACGCCAAGCTGAAGCCGGTGTTTGGGGGCAAGGATCGGGTGAATATGTTTGAGATGAACAAGCATATCGCCAAGCACCTCAAATAGCGGCTAGCGCGAATCGATTCGCCCTCCCCGGCGCCGGGGAGGGCGCGACGCCCCTCTCAGAGAGAGGTGCGCACCTTCAGCAACTCCGGGAAGAAGTGGGTTTCGAGCGCCCGCGCCAGGTAGGTCAGTCCAGCGCTGCCGCCGGTCCCGGGTTTGCCGCCGATGATGCGCTCCACCGTCTTGAGGTGGACGAAGCGCCACTGCTGGAAGCGATATTCCAGGTCGACCAGCTTCTCGGCCAGTTCGTAGAGATCCCAGTGGGTCTCCGGCGCGCGATAAACTTCCAACCAGGCCGCCTCCACCGTCGGGCTCTCCGGCTGGGGCGCGCGCCAGTCGCGCTTGAGAAGCGCCCTGTCGATGGCGAAGCCGCGCCGGGCCAATAGCCTGACGACTTCATCGTAGAGGCTCGGCTGGGCGGCCATCGACGCCAGCGCCGCATGGATGGCGGGGCTCGCCTCATGCACCTTGAGCGGGCCGGCGCGGCGGACGCCGAGGATCATGTCCAGCTGACGATATTGATAGGATTGGAATCCCGAACTTTGGCCGAGAGCGGGGCGCAGGCGCAGGTATTCGCTGGGGGTCAGGGTGGCCAGCACATCCCACGACTGGATCATCTGCGCCTGGATGCGACCGACGCGGGCGATCATCTTCAGCGCGCTCGGCAAATCGTCGGCGGCGATCCGGTCTCTGGCGGCGGTGAGCTCGTGGATGGAGAGCTTCATCCACAGCTCGCTCGCTTGGTGGATGATGATGAACAGCATCTCATCGTGCTGATCGGAGCGCGGGTGCTGGGCAGTGAGGATCTTGTCCAGTTCCAGATAGCCGCCGTAGGTGAGGTCGGGGTTCAGATGTTCACCGGCGTCGCCGCGTTCGCTCATCGGCGCTATCTGCGCCATCCCGCGATGCGATAAAAGTCCGTCGCCTTGACAGCGACAAGTTCTACCTCAAACAGTGATCACAGATTGGGGAGGCGAAGATTGGACCGGCGCACCGGCGAGCCAGTGACGAAAGGCGCCAAGCGGGCGCCGCCCGAGGAGGCGCGAGCGTTCCTCGACGCCAATCCGCAGGCTCAGTTCTTCGAGATGGTGTTCACGGCCCTGTCGGGCGTGCCGCGTGGCAAGCGCCTGCGCCGCGGCGAGCTCATGGCGGTGTACGAAAACGGGCGCTTCCTGCCGGGGTCGGTGCTGGTCTGTGATGTCACCGGCCGCGATGTCGAGGAAACCGGCCTGGTGTGGGAGGACGGCGACGCCGACCGCCTCGCCTGGCCGGCGCCTGGGAGCCTAGTCGCCGCCCCGTGGCTGGGCGCGGACACGGCCCAGTTCCTGGCCTCGATGTTCGAACTCGACGGCCGGCCCAACGCTCTCGATCCGCGTCATGTATTGCAGGGCGTGGTCGAGCGCTTCGCCGCCGATGGCCTGACGCCCGTGGTCGCCTGCGAGCTGGAGTACTACCTCGTCGATCCAGTGCGCGGGCCAAACGGCGAGGTCTCTCTGGCCGCCGGTCCGGGCGGCGAGCGGCCCAGGCTGCACGGGGTCTATGGCCTGCGCGAACTGGAGGACTTTTCCGGCTTCCTGCGCGCGCTGTGGGCGAGCGCCGACGCCCAGGGGGTGCCCCTGGAGGCGGCGATCTCGGAATATGCCCCGGGGCAGCTAGAGCTTACCTTGCGGCATGGCCCGGACGGCCTGCGCGCCGCCGACGAGGCGGTGATGTACAAGCGCCTCGCCAAGGGGGTCGCCGCCCGTCATGGGCTGGAGGCGACGTTCATGGCCAAGCCCTTCGCCGATCTTTCCGGCAGCGGCCTGCACCTGCATGTCAGCGTCCTCGACGGCGAGGGCCGAAACATCTTCGCCGCCGAGGCGCCGGAAGGCGCGCCGCCGCTCGCCCACGCGGTCGGCGGCCTCAAGGCGCTGCTCGCCGAGAGCATGGCCATCTTCGCGCCCAACGCCAATTCCTACCGGCGCTTCAGGGTGAATTCCTACGCTCCGATCGCCCCGACCTGGGGGATCAACAATCGCACCGTCTCCCTGCGCGTGCCGGCCGGTCCGCCGGCCAGCCGCCATATCGAGCACCGGGTGGCGGGGGCCGACGCCAACCCTTATCTGGCCTTGGCGGCGCTCCTGGCCGGTGTCCACCATGGCTTGACCGGCAAGCTCGATCCCGGACCGCCGGTGGAGGGCGATGGCTACGCGGCCGCCGCAAATTCCGATGAGCGCCTGCCCACCGACTGGCGTTCGGCGGTCGAGCTGTTCGCCCAATCGAAGGTGCTGCAGGCATACCTGGGCCAGCGGTTCGTCTCCATGTTCGCCACCGTCAAACGCGCCGAGCAGGACCGCTTCAACGCGGTGGTCTCGCCGTTGGACTACGACTGGTACCTGAAGAATGCCTAGGTCGCGCCGCTCGCTGCTGGCCGGCCTGGGCGCGGTGGCCGCGGGCCTGGCCCTCGATGGCTGCGCCGAGCATGGTCCGATCGGCCCCAACGGCGAGGAGGAGCGGCTCAACTTCTACAACTGGGACACCTACACCGGGCGCAGCACCTTGCACGACTTCCAGGCGGCGACCGGCGTCAAGGTGAAGATGAGCCTCTTCGCCACCAACGATGAGCTGTTCTCCAAGCTGCGCGCCGGCAACCCGGGTTTCGACGTCATCGTGCCGACCAACAACTACGTCACCATGCTGCGCATCGCCGGGCTGATCCAGCCGCTCGATCTGGCCAAGATCCCCAACCGGGCCAACATCCTGCCGAGCTTCCAGAGCCCGCCGTTCGATCCCGGCCGCCGCTGGTCGATGCCCTACACTTGGCTGGTTCTCGGCCTCGGCTACCGCAAGTCGAAGATCGACGGCGTGCCCGACAGCTGGAAATGGGTGATGAACTCCGACCGCTACAAGGGGCGCATCGGGGTATTCTCCGAGGCCGACGACATGATCGAGCTGGGGGCCAAGTACCTGGGCCACTCGGTGCGCAACATCCCCTTGCCGGTGGTCGACCAGGTGGCGGCGATGTACATCCGCCAGAAGCCGAACATCAAAATCTTCCACCATGACGAGGGCCAGGACCTGCTCCTGGCCGGCGATATCGACATCGTCATGGAGTACAACGGCGATATCGCCCAGGTGATGGTCGAGGATCCCGATCTCGACTTCGTCGTCCCGCGTGAGGGCTCGGTGCTCAGTTCCGACTGCCTGTGCATCCCCACCGGCGCGCCACGGCCCGACAACGCCCACCGGTTCATCAACTTCCTGCTCGACGGCCAGAACGGGGCCGAGATTTCCAGCACCATCATGTATCCGACGCCCAACGCCGCCGCCCTGGCGCTGATGCCCGCGTCCTACCGCGACAACCGGACCATCTTTCCGCCAGCCGCGGCGCTGGCCAGATGTGAATACGCCGACTTCGAGGGCCTCGCCCGCTCGCGTCTCTACGAAGAGACGATGACCCGGATCTTCGCCGCGTGAGCGGCGGTTCCCCCCATGGATGAATCGTGGACCAAGTCCAAGGGCGTGTTCGGCGTCGTCATCGCGCCGCCGGCGGTATGGCTGGCGGTGTTCTTCCTCGTGCCGATGGCGATCATCTGGGCCTACAGCTTCGGTGAGAACGTCACCCTGACCCGGATCGGGATCACCGGCACCTTCGCCAACTACGCCCATGCCCTGAGCCCGCTCTATCTGAAGATCATCTGGAAGAGTCTGTGGTTCGCCGCCGCCACCACTGCCCTGTGCCTGATCGTCGCCTTTCCGGTGGCCATCGCCATCACCTTCGCCGCCGAGAAGACCAAGGTCTGGCTGTTGCTCGCGATCATGCTGCCGTTCTGGACCAACCTGCTGGTGCGCACCTATGCCCTGATGGCGGTGCTGCGCGACGAGGGCTACGTCAACTTCACCCTGGGCTGGTTGTGGAACGCGGCCTCGCACCTGACCGGCGCGCTTGGCCATCCGTTGGCCCCGTTCACGCCGCTGGAGCTGCTGCACAACAACTTCGCGGTCATCTTCGGCCTCGTTTACGTCCAGCTGCCGTTCATGGTCCTGCCGCTCTACGCCGCGCTCGACCGGCTCGACCGCTCGCTGCTGGAGGCCAGCCTCGATCTCGGCCACGGGCATGCCTCGACCTTCGCCCGCATCGTCGTTCCGCTGGCCATGCCGGGGATCATCTCCGGCGTCCTGATCACCTTCATCCCCTCGGTGGGGGCGTATCTGACCCCCGATCTCCTGGGCGGCCCCTCCAGCCAGATGATCGCCAACGTCATCGAGGGCCAGTTCAAGACCGCCGATGACTGGCCGTTCGGCGCCGCCCTGTCATTCCTGCTGATGTACATGACCTTCGTCGCCATGGCCGTGCAGGCGGCGGTCGCCCGCGCCCGGGCCGGGAGGGCGCGATGAACGGTCCGCCAGGCCCGCTCGATTATCTGCGCCGCTGGCCGATCCAGGCCTGGCTCGCCGTCACCGTCTTGTTTCTCTACGCGCCGCTGATCACCTTGATGGCGTTCAGCTTCAACGATTCCAAGCGCACCATCGTCTGGCGGGGCTTCACCTGGAAGTGGTACGGCATCGTCTTCGGCGATACCGACCTGCTCACCGCCTTCGGCAACTCCCTGACCATCGCCGCCGTCTCGACCTGCATTTCCGTGGTCCTGGGGGCGATGACCGCGCTTCTGTTGTGGCGGTTCCGGTTTCCGATGAAGACCGCGCTGGAGGGTGCGCTCGGCCTGCCGATCGTGGTTCCGGAAATCTGCATGGGCGTGGCCATGCTGGCCTTTTTCACCCAGATCCTCCCCTGGCCGACCGAGATCGCCTGGCCGTTCAACCTGGGCGCGATCATCATCTCCCACGTCAGCTTCTCGTTCAGTTTCGTGGCCATCGTCATCCGCGGCCGCCTGGCGAGCTTCAACCGCGAGCTGGAGGAGGCGGCGCGGGATCTGGGGGCCAGCGAATGGCGCCTGTTCTGGGATGTCATCGTGCCGCACATGCGTCCCGGCCTGATCGCAGGGGCGCTACTGGCCTTCACCCTCAGCCTCGACGACTTCGTCATCACCTTCTTCACTTCCGGACCCGACACCATCACCTTCCCGGTCAAGGTCTATTCGATGGTCCGCTTCTCGGTGACCCCGGAGGTCAACGCCGCCTCGAGCCTGCTCATCGTGGTCACGGTGGCGCTGACCGCGATCGCCCTCAGGCTGCAGGGGACCAGTGTCGCCGCCGCCGAGGCCGGAGACATGGCGTGACCGAGCGAGCGGCCATCATCCGGTTCGAAAACGTCTCCAAGCGTTTCGGCAAGGTGACGGCGGTCGACAGGGTCACCCTCGATATCGGCGAGGGCGAGTTCTTCGCCCTGCTGGGCCCCTCGGGATGCGGCAAGACCACCCTGCTGCGGATGGTCGCCGGCCTGGAGACGCCCACCGAGGGCCGCATCCTGATCGACGGCGAAGACGTTTCGGCGACCCCGCCCAATCGGCGGCCAGTCAACATGGTGTTTCAGTCCTACGCCGTGTTTCCGCATATGAGCGTGGCCGAGAATGTCGGCTATGGGCTCAAGGTCGAGCGGGTGGCTGGCGCAGAGCGCGCGCGCCGGGTCGGGGAGGTCCTCAGCCTGGTCAAGCTGGAGGGGCTTGGCGGGCGGCGGCCGGATCAGCTCTCTGGCGGTCAGCGCCAGCGGGTGGCGCTGGCCCGCGCCCTGGTCAAGCGCCCGCGGGTGCTGCTGCTCGACGAACCGCTCTCGGCCCTCGACGCCAAGCTGCGCGAGGCGATGCGCTCCGAGCTCGCCCAGCTGCAGGCCGAGATCGGTGTCACCTTCCTGTTCGTCACCCACGACCAGGACGAGGCCCTGGCCATGGCCAGCCGCTGCGCGGTCATGCATCGGGGCCTGCTGCAGCAGGTGGCCACGCCGACCGATCTCTACGAATACCCCTCCAACCGCTTCGTCGCCGACTTCATCGGCCAGGTGAACCTGATCGAGGGGCGCCTGGCGGTGGACCAGCCTGGCCACGCCGAAGTTGATTGCCCCGAACTTGGCGCGCGCGTCGTCCTCGACCATGGGGTCAGCGGCGCGGAGGGGGCCACGGTCTGGGTCGCGCTGCGCCCGGAGAAGATCGGCATCGGCAAGGCCGCCGCCGCTCAGTCAGGCAACGCCGTGCAGGGCGTCATCCGCCACAGCGTCTATCTGGGCAGCGAGTCGCTCTACGACGTCGCCCTGGCCGGCGGCCGGGTGCTGCGCGCGCTGCGCCCCAATCACGCGCGGGATGCCGCGGACGCGCTTTCCGTTGGCGATACCGTCTGGCTTTCCTGGCGCCCGTCGGCCCCGGCGGTGCTGTTGTCATGAGGTTCGTGCGATGAGCGCCACTCGTCCCGTGCTCGGCGTCACCTGCTGCAACCGCCCGTTCGGGGGCGAGAGCGCGCAGGTGGCCATCGACCGCTATGTGACCGCGGCCATGCGCCATGGTGACGTCGCCGCCCTTTTGGTCCCGGCCTTGCCAGACCTGATGACCGCCGCCGAGGTCGCCCCGCGTCTCGACGGCCTGCTCCTGACCGGCAGCCCGTCCAATGTCGAACCGGCCCGCTATGGCGATCCGAGTTCGGGGGATGGCCCGTTCGACCCGGGCAGGGACGAGATGACCCTGGCCCTGATCAAGGAGATGGCTCGGCTGAAAAAGCCGGTGATCGGCGTGTGCCGCGGCTTCGAGGAGGTCAACGTCGCCTTCGGTGGCACCCTCGCGCGGGGTGTTCAGGGCCACCACGCGCCGGACGACGCCGCGCTCGCGGACCTGTTCGCCTACAGTCACGAGGTGGCGCTGGAACCGGGCGGCAAGCTCGCTCGCGCCTATGGCCGCGAGCGCCTCAAGGTCAATTCGGTCCACTACCAGGCCATCGATCGCCTGGGTCCAGGCCTGACGGTGGAGGCGCGCGCCCCCGATGGCCTGATCGAGGCGGTGTCGGCCGACAACCTGCTCGCCGTCCAATGGCATCCGGAGTGGGCGACCGAGACCAATCCCGATTCCCGGGCCTTTTTCGCCCTCATGGGCGCCATGCTGCGCAAGGAACTTGAAGAGTGACGCTCAGAAACCACGACATCGCCGAACTGCGCCGCCTGGACGTGGCCCACCACCTGCCGGCGCAGGCCGACTGGGCGCTGATCCGCGATCTTGGCGGCAGCCGGATCATCACCCGGGCCGAGGGCTGCATCATCCACGACGGTGACGGCCACGCCCTCCTGGACGCCATGGCCGGGCTGTGGTGCGTGCAGGTCGGCTATGGCCGCGCTGAGCTGGCCGACGCCGCCCACGAACAGATGCTGGAGCTGCCCTACTATAACAGCTTCTTCAAGACCGCCGCGCCGCCGACGGTGAAGCTGGCGGCCAAGGTCGCGGCCCTGCTCGGCCCACCGCTCAACCATGTGTTCTTCAACTCCTCCGGCTCAGAGGCGATCGACACCCTGATCCGCCTGATCCGCTATTACTGGCAGGTGCGGGGCCAGCCGCGGCGCACCGTCATCATCGGCCGGGTCAACGGCTATCACGGCTCGACCATCGCCGGCGCCAGCCTCGGCGGCATGAAGGCGATGCACGATCAGGGCGGCCCGTGGCTGGAGGGCATCGAGCATGTCCTGCAGCCCTATCACTTCGGTGAAGGCTTCACCGAAGCGCCGGAGGACTTCGCGGCCCGGGCCGCGGACGCCATCGAAGAGCGCATCCTGGAGGTGGGACCGGAGAACGTCGCCGCCTTTGTCGGCGAGCCGGTGCAGGGGGCGGGCGGGGTGATCATTCCGCCTGCGGACTATTGGCCGCGCGTCGAGGCGATCTGCCGCAAATACGGAATCCTGATGGCCTGCGACGAGGTCATCTGTGGCTTTGGTCGGCTGGGCCAATGGTTCGGCTTCCAGCACTTCGGGGTGCAGCCGGACCTGGTCACCATGGCCAAGGGTCTGTCTTCAGGCTACCTGCCGATCTCGGCTGTCGGTGTCGCCGAGCATGTGGTCGAGACCATTCGCGGGGCGCGCGCCGACTTCGTCCATGGCTACACCTACAGCGGTCACCCGACCTGCGCCGCGGTGGCGTTGAAGAACATCGAGATCATGGAGCGGGAAGGGTTGGTGGCGCGGACGCGGGAGGACGCCGGCCCCTACCTGGCGCAGGCGTTGGAGCGTCTGGCCGAACACCCGCTGGTTGGCGAGATCCGCTCTCTGGGCCTGATTGGCGCGGTGGAGATCGTGGCCGAGAAGGGGACCAACAAGCGCTTTGGCGGCGCGCCCGGCAAGGCCGGCCCGATCGTCCGTGATCTGTGTATCGACAACGGCCTGATGATCCGGGCGGTGCGCGACACCCTGGTGATGAGCCCGCCGCTGGTCATCTCCCACGCCGAGATCGACCGTTTGGCGGCGACGATCGAAAAGGCGCTGGACCTGGCCGCGCCCAGGCTGGCTGAGTTGTAAGCCCCTCCACCCCTTCGCTACGCGAGCTGGTCCCCGATCGGCAGCCGGCGGATGCGCTTGCCGGTGGCGGCGAAGACGGCATTGGCCAGGGCCGGCGCGGCGGCCGAGCACGGCGGCTCGCCGATCCCGCCGGAGGCCTCGTTGCTGGCGATGATCACCGTCTCCACCACCGGAGCTTCCGAAATCCGCATCGGCCGGTAGTCGTTGAAGTTGCTCTGGACGATCTGGCCCTTGTCGAGCGTCACCTCGCCCCACAGGGCGGCGGTGAGGCCGAAATTGATGCCACCCTCGACCTGGGCGCGAATGGTGTCCGGATTGACGGTGTGGCCGCAATCCACCGCGCAGGTGACCTTGTCGACCTTGACCTTGCCGTCCGGCGCGACGGTGACCTCGGCCACTTCCGCCAGGAAGCTGCCGAAGCTGGGCGAAAGCGAGATGCCGCGCCCGCGATCCTTGGCCAGCGGCGTCCCCCAGCCGGCCGCCTTGGCCGCCGCCCTCAGAACGCCCGCCGCGCGCGGCTGGGCCGCCAGATGCTTCAGCCGGAACGCCAGCGGATCGGCCCCCGCGGCCGCCGCCAGCTCGTCCATGAAGCTCTCGACCATATAGAGGTTGTGGGTCGGCCCGACCCCGCGCCACCAGCCGGTGGGGACCTGGCCGGGTTCGACGCGCACATAGTCGATGAGAAGGTTGGGAAAGCCATAGACGCCGGCGGCCGGATCGATCGCGTCCGGATCCAGCCCATCCTTGAGCGAAGTCGGGTCCCATTCGTAGGAGACCGCCGAGGCGCAGGTCCGGTGGGTCCAGGCGAGGACATTCCCCACCGCGTCGAGGCCGCCCTCCAGCCGATCGAAGTAGCACGGCCGGTAGTGGTCGTGGCGAATGTCCTCCTCGCGGCTCCAGGTGACCTTGACCGGTCGGCCGGGGATCTGGCGGGCGATGGCGGCGGCCTGCTCGACGTGATCGACGTAGAGCCTGCGGCCAAAGCCCCCGCCGAGGAAAAGGTTGTGGACCCTCACCTTGTCGGGTGCGACGCCGGCGCCCCTGGCCGCCGCGTCGCGGGCGCGCACCGGCGCCTGGGTTCCCAGCCACACCTCGGCTGTCCCGTCCTTGACCAGGACCGTGCAGTTGATCGGCTCCATGGTCGCGTGGGCGAGGAGGGGGATCTGATAGATCGCCGAAATGCGCTTGGCCGCGCCGGCGAGGCCAGCGGCGGCGTCGCCGGTCTTGGCCCCCACCACTCCGGGCGCCGCCGAGGCCTTGTCCATCGCCGCCCACACACGCGCGCTGGAATCAGCCGCGCCGGGGCCGAGGTCCCAGGCGGGCGCGAGCGCCTTCAGGCCTTTGAAGGCGGCGAAGGTGTGATCGGCGATCACCGCCACCGCGTCCGGCAGGCGCACCACCTGGCGCACCCCGGCCACCGCCAGCGCTGGCGCCGGGTCGACGCGCGTCAGCTTGCCGCCGAACGCCGGGCAGGCGGCGACGGCGGCGTATACCATGCCCGGCAGACGGGTATCGATGCCGTACTGCGCCGCGCCGTTGACCTTGGCCTGCTGATCGAGGCGCGCAACCGGCTTGCCGAGCAGCGTCCATTGCTCCGGCGGTTTCAGCACCACCTTGGTCGGGGCGGGGAGGGCGGAGGCGGCCTTGCTGAGGGCGCCATAGCTGGCCCGCTCGCCGCCAGGTCCGATGACCACCCCGCGCTTGGCTCGGCAGGCTGCGGGTTTCACGCCCCAGCGCGCCGCTGCGGCGGCGATCAGCATCGTTCGCGCCCGGGCGCCGGCCTCTCGCAGCGGTTCGCTCCAGGCCATGACGGTGGCCGAGGTGCCGGTCACCTGCTCGCCGTTGATCGGATCGGAATAGAGATCGGGGTTGGGCGGCGCAGCCTCCAGCGTCACCTGGTCCAGGCCGACCTCCAGCTCCTCGGCCAGCAGCATGGCCAGCGCCGTGTAGACCCCCTGACCCATCTCGGCTCTGGGCATGACCAGGACGACAGGACCGCTCGCGGGCACGCGGATGAAGGCGCTGGTGGGCGGCGGCGCGGCATCGTCGGCGCGCGCCGGCCACGGCGCCGCCACGGCGACGATCAGGCCGGAGAGGACCGCGCGTCTCGACGGACCCCCTCCACCGCTTCGCGGTCCCCCAGTGGGGGAGGAGAGCGCCGGTGTTCTCTCTCTCCGTTGGGGGGAGGGGCGGCGATAGCCGGGAGGGGGGTTAGGCACGCTGGGCCGCCCGGTGAATCGCGGCTCTGATGCGCGGATAGGCCCCGCACCGGCACACGTTGCCGTTCATGGCCGCGTCGATCTCGCCATCGGTGGGATGCGGGGTCTTGGCCAACAGGGCGGCGGCGCTCATCAGCTGGCCGCTCTGGCAATAGCCGCATTGGACCACCTGCAGCTCCAGCCATGCCCGCTGCACCGCCTTGCCGGCGGGCGTGGCGCCGAGGCCCTCGATGGTCGTCACCGTGCGCGCGCCGACCGCCGAGAGCGGCGTCAGGCAGGAGCGCGCCGGGGCTCCATCCAGCCACACCGTGCACGCGCCACAGAGGCCCGCGCCGCAGCCGAACTTGGTCCCGGTCAGGCCGACCACATCGCGCAGGACCCACAGGAGCGGCGTATCGCCCTCCGCCTCCACCTGGTGCGCCGCGCCGTTGACGTGAAGCTCCATCGGCCCTCCAACCGATGCACCCTTAGGCCCAAATTGTCAGCCGCCAAAGATGGCGGTGGCAAGCGGGCCATGCGGCCATCCCTGTCGGCGTCATGCTTGTCGACATCGCAGACATTGTCCGCGCCCGGTTCGGCGCCGGCATCTGCAGCCCCCGGGGTCGAGGGGTTCAGCTGCAGGTCGAAGGCGCTGGTCTTTACCGCCTTCTGGTCCTGCGCCGGCAGTCGGGCGAGGGCGGGGTGAAGGTGTCGGCGATGCGGAAGTCCATCAGGCGCGATCGTCCGGGCCCGGTCAGAGCTCAAGACGCCGCGCGCGGCGGGGCGCCGCGTCAGGCATGAACGCGCTCGCGCCTGGGGGCCGGGATCGGCCTGCCCATGGCCCTCGCCTGTTCAATCCAGGCTTCGATGGCGTCGTGGGCGTTCTCCAGAGCCTCGCTGTCGGTGGCCCCGTCGGAGACGCACCCAGGCAGGTCGGGGACGGTGGCCAGATAGCCGCCGCCTTCGCTCTCGCCGAGCGGTTCGATGACGATGGCGTAGCGCGGACTATCCATGTCTGCCGATGGCCTCCAGCTCGTCAATATAGTCGAGCAGCATCCGGATATACACCGGCTTGATCGGACGACGGGCCGGTATGGTCAGGATCGCGGCGATCGAATGGTGCGCGATCCGCCAATGCGATCCTCGGCTTGGCGCGACGCACTCCATCCCCTGCGTTCGGCACACGACCGCCACGTCCTCGATCCGCCAGTCGGCGGCCGGATTTCGGCGCATCGCCGCCAGCAGCTTGTCGGCCTTTGACATTCAGGGGGCGGTTTTGCGGTTCCGGTACCGCGTCATGGCCTAAACCGGCCGAAGGCGCTATGGTCGACCATGGCCTGGTATCGGACGATCACCCACAACCGGCATTCGCGCGTGCCCTATGGACGCGAGGTCGGCCGCGCCACCTTCGAGGCGGCCGACGAGGCGTCGGCCGTCGCCGAGGCGCGCGAGCGGGCGCGCCTGCTGCCACAGAGTCATGTCCTGGCGCTGTTCGACCTTGACGAAAACCGCATCGAATGCGGCGAGGGGCCCGAGGGCTGAGGCTCCAGCCGGCGGTCCATCGGCGAGCCCGGCGGCGGTTCAGCCCCGAAACCGTCGATTGAGCTTGCGCATGCCGGAGAGCCAGCGGTCGTAATCGCCGGTCTTGCGGCGCATGTAGTCCAGCACCTCGGGGTGGGGGAGGATGAGGAAGGTCTCGGCGGCGATCGCCTTGACGCAGGCCTCGGCGACGTCCTCGGGCTCGATCATGCCATCGATGCTGGCCACCCCGTCCGGGTTGCCGGCGGTCATCGCCGTGCGCACCGCCTGGGGGCAGAGTACGCTGACCTTGATGCCGTCATCGCCGTGCGTGATCGCCAGCCACTCGGCCAGGGCCACGGCGGCGTGCTTGGTGACCGCATAGGGGGCCGAGCCGATCTGGCTCAAAAGGCCGGCGGCCGAGGCGGTGGAGACCATGTAGCCGCCGCCGCGGGCGATCATGCGCGGGATCATGTGCCGGGCGGCCCATACATGGGCCATGACGTTGATGTCCCAGATCTTCTGCCAGGCCTCGTTGGGGGCCTCGGCCCCGCCGCCGAGGCCGATGCCGGCATTGGAGAAGAACAGGTCGATCGGCCCGTGGTCGCGCTCGACGCTGTCGATCAGGAGGGCGATGTCGTCTTCCTCGGAGACATCGGCGGTGAAGGCCGCACCGTTGACTTCGGCCGCGGTGGCCTTGGCCCCCTCGCCGTCGCGATCGGCGGCGATGACCAGTCTGGCCTGCTCAGCGGCGAACCGATGGGCGAGGGCCTTGCCGATGCCGCTCGCCGCCCCGGTGATGACGCAGATCTTGCCGGCGATGTTCATGGCTTCTCCTGTTTATCCGCGGATGAGATCTTCGCACATCTGGCAGGTGAGCGGCTTGATGTCGGCGAGGTAGGCCGCGGCCTCGATCTCGGGGCGCTGGTGCAGCCAGCCGATCACCGCCAGGCGCCTGACCAGAAGGAACAAGGGCAGACGGGCTTCGTCCTCCGCGCTCAGCGCCCTCCGGGTGCGGTAGCCGGCGAGCAGCGCCGCCTGTAGTTGGTCGAAGTCGGCCCGCTGCTGCTGGTGAGTCAGGGAGACGGCCAGGTCGAAGAGATACCAGCCGAAAGCGGCGTCATCGAAATCGATCACGCTCAGCGCCTCGCCGTCGATGATCAGATTGCCGTGGTGCAGGTCGGCGTGGATCATGCCGAAGTGCTCCGGACCGCGCGGCAAGGCGGCCAGCGCCGCGTGCAGCTTGGTCCGCGCGGCTTCCATCAGGGCGCGCTCACCCGGCGAGAGATTGGCGTGCTCCCAGAACGGACCCCAGGAGGGGTCGAAACCCATCAGGCCGTCGGCGTCGAGGACCCGGCGCGTGAAGCCGGCTGGCGGGCGCCAGGAGGTGGAGTGGCCATGCAGGTCGGCGGCGATGGCCCCCAGGCGAGCGAACCAGTTGGCAAGGTCGCCGTCCTGGCGCTCGATGACCTTGGCCAGCACCTCGCCTGGCGTCCAGCGGGTCAGGCCGGCATGGCGGGCTTCGCCGCCGGGGAGGGTCACGGCGACGTAATCGCGCCCGTCCGCAGTCTTGATCCCGACCGGAACGGCGAAGCCGGCGCGGTTCAGATCGGCGGTCCACGCGCGCTCGGAATTGAGCTCTTCGAGGCTGTTGTAGCCCGGCCGGTGCAGGCGCAGGGCGTAGGGCCCGTCCGCCGCCTCAACCCTGAAGGTGATGTTCTCCGAGCGCGCCGCCAGTTCGAGGCTGATCGGCTCGACGCCGAACCCCGCCAGGGCCTCGCGCGCCCCCTCCACCGCTCCGCGGTCCCCCTCCGCCAAGGGGGGAGGAGAGGCGCTGGCGCTCTCTCCCCACTCTGGGGGGGGCTCCGGCGAAGCCCGGGTGGGGGGTCGGCTCACGCGAGCTCCGCCACCGCCTGGTCCCAGGCCCCGAGGAAGGCGTCGGCGTTGACTTGGGAGAAGCAGAGCGGCGGGCGGATCTTGACCACATTGCCGAACGCCCCGGCGTTACTGGTCAGATAGCCGAGATCCTTGAGGCGGTTGACCAGCCAGATCGCGCGCGCCCGGTCGGGGGTCTTGCCGGTCTTGTCCTCGACCATCTCGATGCCGATGAACAGGCCCGCGCCACGCACCTCGCCGATGTATGGGCTGGCGTCGATGCGCTGCGCGAGCGCCGTCTTTAGCTCGCTCCCGACCACCCGGACGTTGTCGATCAGGCCCTCGGTCTCGATGACGTCCAGCACCGCCATGCCGACCGCGGCCTGCAGCGGGCTGGAGGCGAAGGTGTTGAAATACCGGGTGGCGGCGCGAAAGGCCTCGACCAGCTTTCGCCCGGCGGCGGCGGCGGAAAGCGGCAGCCCGGCGCCCATGGGTTTGCCGGTGACCACGATGTCCGGGGTGAAGCCGGCGAGGTCGTAACCCCACCAGCGGCCGGTGCGACCATAGCCAGCCTGAACCTCGTCGGCGATGACGAGGCCGCCGGCGGCGCGGACCCTCTTGGCGGCCTCGGCCATGAACCCCGTCGGGATGTTAGGCAGGCCCTCATTGGCCAGGATCGGGCAAAGGATTAGGGCCGCCAGCCCAGCGCCGCTGGCCGCCAGGCTGGCGATCGCCGCATCGAGGGCGGCAAGGTAGAAGCTGGAGTCCGTGGGCACGCGGTAGGTCTGCGGGAACGGGAAGGTGCGCAACTCCGGGTCGCGCGGCTGGGCTTCCCCCGTGCGGCTGAGAGCGCCGACCAGCTCGCTGTTGCCGTGGTAGGTGGCGTTGGTGCCGATGATGCCGCGCCGGCCGGTGGCGAACCTGGCCATGCGCAGGGCGATTTCGATCGCTTCGGTGCCCGTGCAGGCGAAGACGACGCTTTCGATCTGGGGTCCGTGCAGGCCGGCGAGGCGCTCGGCGAAGGCGACGATCGCCTCGTGCAGATAGCGATTGTGGGTGTTGAGCATCGCCTGCTGGCGGGCCATGGCCTCGGCGACCGCCGGGTGGGCGTGCCCGACGCAGGGGACATTGTTGTACATGTCGAGATAGCGCCGGCCGTCGGCGTCCCAGAGCCACACGCCCTCGCCGCGGACCAGGTGCAGGGGTTGCTCATAGAACAGCTGCGCTCCGGCCCCGAAGGCCCGCTCGCGCCTGGCCATGAGATCGGCGATGTCCATCGGCCATTCCTTCTTTGAACCGCAGAGGCGCAGAGACGCGGACGGTCACGTTGAACGGACCAGGCGTTTGATGCCGCTCCTGATGAGTGGCACGTTGAAGTTGATCAGCAAACCAAGCTGAAAGCCCGAGAGCTTTAGATATGTCAGAAGCTGCGCGTCGTGGATCGGGAGTAGCCGTTCCGCCGCCTTGACCTCGATGACGACCAGATTCTCTACAACAAGGTCGAGCCTGAATCCCGCGTCCAAGCGCCGATCCCGATAGACAACCGGTAATGCGACCTGGCGCGCAAACGCCAGACCTCGGGTCTCGAACTCTTGCGCCAGACACTGCTCGTAGACCGACTCCAGTAGACCAGGGCCGAGGGCTTGGTGAACCGCGAAGGCGGAATTGACGATCGCGCCGGAAACGCGATTGTGCTCAGGGCTTAGCTCCACGCCTCTCCCCTCTGAGATCCATTTCCTTCTTTGACCCGCGGAGACGCAGAGACGCAGAGGTTTACTTGGCCGACCCACGGTCGGCCGATCAAGCCATCGGCGATAGATCGTCCATGCTCTCCGAGGATGTCACCTTCGCATGCTCTGCGTCTCTGCGCCTCTGCGGTTCAAGACTCCCGGGCCCACTTGCTGCGGCCGATGAGGCCCATGCCGTCGGCGATGTCGCTGGCGATGGCGGCGCGCAGGGCGGCCACGTCGTGCGCGCCAATGGCCTGCAGCGCCAGCTGATGCTGGTCGATCAGTTTGGCGGTGCCGTAACGGCCATAGACGACGCGCATGAATGGCCCGAACTGCAGCCACAGGGTCTCGATCAGGCGGTTGAGGGTGGCCCGCCCGTTGGCGCGGTAGATGCCGAAGTGAAAGGCGAAGTTGCACTCCATGTAGGCCAGCACATCGCCAGCCTCGATGGCGTGATCGAGCGCCGCGTCGATCTCCTTCAGGCGCTTGAGAAGCGGGGGCCCGATGTGGGGCAGGGCCAGCGCCGCCGCCTCCGGCTCCAGCAACAGGCGGCATTGAAGGAGATCGGTGAACCGCGCCTCGCTCATTTCCGGCGGTTCGATCCGGCGCTTGGAGCGGATGGCCACCGCGCCCTCGGCCGCCAGGCGCGAGAGGGCGTCACGCACCGGCATCTGCGAAACGCCGAGTTCGGCCGCCAGGCCGCGCGTGGAGAGACCAGCGCCGGGAATGATCTTGCCGGTGATGAAGCGGGCGCGCAGCTCCTCGTAGACGCTGGCGTGGAGCAGGGGCTCGTCGTCGATGGGGGCCAGGGCGCTCATGTGATCTCAGAATGCCGGCAAGTCCCACCGCGCGCAACGGCCCCCATTGACGGACGCGGGGGCGGCGCGCGAAACCTCGGCTGTGATCGCAGGAGGGACTGTGTCGGAACTTCACACCTGGATCGAGGAGCGCGGGATCAGCGAGGTCGAATGCCTGATCCCGGACATGAACGGGGTGCTGCGCGGCAAGGTGCTGCCGGCGGCCAAGCTGCTGGCGGCCGAGAGCGACCGTTCGCTGCGCCTGCCCTCCAGCGTGTTCCAGGTCACCGTCACCGGCGAATATGCCGGCTCGGAGGACGACGACGAGACCTACCAGGATCCGGACATGGTTCTGGCGCCCGATGCGGCCACTCTGCGCCTGGCCCCGGGCCTGAAGACGCCGACGGCGTTCGTGTTCGCCGACGCGCTGCATCGCGACGGGACGCCCTGGGCCTCCTCCCCGCGCCATGTGCTGCGCTCGCTGTGCCAGCGCTACGCCGAGCGCGGCTGGAAACCGGTGATCGCCCCGGAGCTGGAATTCTATCTCACGGTGGTCAACCCGGACCCGGACATTCCCCTGACGCCGGCGGTCGGCCGCTCGGGCCGGGCGGAATCGGCGCCCCAGCCCTACGGCCTCGAATCGCTCAACGAATACGAGGACCTGATCGACGACATCTACGAGCACTCGGAAATCGCCGGACTTTCCGTCGACACCATGATCCACGAATCCGGCGCGGCGCAGCTGGAGATCAACTTCCTGCACGGCGATCCGGTGACCCTGGCCGACGAGGTGATGGTGTTCAAGCGCATCGTCCGCCAGGTGGCGATGAATCACGCCATGTACGCCACCTTCATGGCCAAGCCGATGGAGACCCAGCCCGGCAGCGCCATGCATCTGCACATTTCGGTGGAAGGGGAGGGCGGCAACCTGTTCGCCGACGAGACGGGCGCCGATTCGGCCCTGTTCCGGCATTTCGTCGGCGGCCTGCAGACCTACCTGCCGGAGATCGCGCCGCTGTTCGCCCCCAACGTCAATTCCTTCCGCCGCATGCGGCCGAGCCACTCGGCCCCGATCAACGTCCAGTGGGGCTCGGACAATCGCTCGTGCGGCCTCAGAGCGCCGATCGCCGACCCGGCCAACCGGCGGATCGAGAACCGCCTGCCGGGAGCTGACGCCAACCCCTACCTGGCCATGGCCTCGGCGCTGGCCGCCGGTTGGCTGGGGATCACCGGTGAGATCGAGCCCACCGCCCAGGCCAGCGGCAACGCCTACATCCACGCCCGCACCCTTCCGCGCACCCTGGACGAGGCGCTGGAGCGGTTCAGGGCCTGCCAGGCGGTGCGCGAGCTGCTGGGCGAGCCGTTCTACGCCGCCTTCGCGGCGATCAAGGACGCCGAGCTCGAGGCGTTTCAGGGCGTGATCAGCTCCTGGGAGCGCGACCACTTGCTGCTGAAGGTGTGAGGGCGGTGGTCGCCTCGGCAGCCCCCTCCACCACTTCGTGGTCCCCATCCCCCAGAGGGGGAGGACAGCGTCGGCGCGGGGGAGGACCGGCGAAGCCGGGAGGGGGGTGGGCGTGACCCTCAACGCCAACCTCGATTTCGAGCGCAGCTACTATCTGGCCAGCGCCAATCCGGCCGAGCGCTTCGCGGCGCTGACCGGCGATGCCGAGGCCGACGTGGTGGTGGTGGGCGGCGGCAGCACCGGCCTTTCCGCCGCCCTGCACGCGGCTCGGGCAGGCCAGAGCGTCATCCTGCTGGAGGCTGGCCGGATCGGCTGGGGCGCCTCGGGACGCAACGGCGGCCAGATCATTCCGGGCCTCAGGAAGGGCGCCCATCAGCTGGTGAAGCTCTATGGGAACGAGCGCGGTAAGGCGATTTTCGACCTTGCCGTGGAGGCGCGCGATCTGGTGGCCGGCCTCGTCGATGCGCACCAGATCGCCTGCGACCTGGTTCTGGACGGGCACCTGGAAGCTGCAGTGAAATCTAGTCATTTACGGGATATGGAAGCGGAAGTTCGCTGCCTGGACGAAGTCATGGGCTATCCGCACGCCAGGCTTCTGGACGCCAGGGCGGCGCGCGAGATCGTCGATACCCCCTATCGCGGCGGCCTTCTCGATACGGCCGGCGGCCACTTCCACCCGCTGAACTACGCGCTCGGGCTGGCGCGGGCCGCCGAGGCGGCGGGGGTGAGGCTGTTCGAGGACTCCCTGGCGATCTCGCTCACCGACGACGGCGCCGGGGTCACCGTGTCGACCCGGGGAGGATCGGTCAGGGCCAGACACGCGGTGCTCGCCGGCGACGCCTACCTCACCGGCCTCTCGCGCGAGGCGGAAAGCCACATCATGCCGGTGGGGAGCTACATCGCCGTCA
>DASYGN010000054.1:0-2157 GCA_035999625.1 Caulobacteraceae bacterium
GTGCGAGGCCGCCGACCGGGCGATGCAGGTGCATGGCGGCATCGGCTATTCACGCCATAAGCCGTTCGAGCACATCTATCGCCACCACCGCCGCTATCGCATCACCGAGGGCAGCGAGGAGATCCAGATGCGCAAGGTGGCCGCGTTCCTGTTCGGCTACCTCGGCCCGCGCCGCAAAGCGCTGTCGGCGATCACCTGGGACGATGTCGATTACCGCAAGAAATGATCCGTTGGAGACCGTCATGCCCGACCGGTGACGTGTCGGGCATTCGTTGACGCCCGCAGGGCCTTCGCCCTGCTGGCTCGTCAATCCCTCCAGTGGCCACGCCGCCGCCCGGCGCCTATAGTCGCCGCTTTAGCGGAGCCTCACTCCTTGAGCCCACCCGTCGCCATCATCATGGGCAGCCGCTCCGACTGGCCGACCATGAAGGGCGCCGCCGAGGCCCTGGACGCCGCCGGCGTCGCCCATGAGGTCAGGATCGTCTCCGCCCACCGCACCCCCGAGCGCCTCTACGCCTTCGCCAAGGGGGCGCGCGCGGCCGGCTTCAAGGTGATCATCGCCGGGGCTGGCGGCGCGGCGCATCTGCCGGGGATGACCGCCTCGCTCACCGACCTGCCGGTGCTGGGGGTGCCGATCCAGTCCAAGGCTTTGAACGGCCTGGATTCGCTGCTTTCCATCGTGCAGATGCCGGCCGGGGTGCCGGTGGGGGCGCTGGCGGTGGGCGAGGCCGGGGCGCGCAACGCCGGCCTGCTGGCGGCCAAGATCCTGGCCCTTTCCGATCCGGCCCTGGCCGCGCGGCTGGAGGCAGCGCGGGGCGAGCTGGCGGCGCAGGTGCCCGAGGGCGTGGACGAGGCCGGATGAGCACCTTCCCGCTGGCCCCGGGCGCGGCCATCGGCATTCTGGGCGGCGGCCAGCTGGGCCGCATGCTGGCCATGGCCGCCGCGCGCCTGGGTTTCGATGCTGTGATCCTGACCCCGGAGAAGGACGCGCCAGCCAGCCGCGTCGCCGCCGGGACCATCATCGGCGCCTATGACGACCCGGCGGCGCTGAAGACCCTGGCCCGCGCCTGCGCCGCGATCACGGTGGAGTTCGAGAACGTTCCGGCTGGGGCGATGGAAACCCTGGCCGGCCTGGGGGCCGAGGTCGCCCCGTCGCCGCCGGCCCTGGCGGTGGCCCAGGACCGGCTGGAGGAGAAGCGGTTCCTGGGCGGGGCGAGCCTGCCGACGGTGGCCTTCGCGCCGGTCGAGACCGCCGCTGAGCTGCGCCAGGCGCTTTCAGACCTCGGCCCGCCGCTGCTGCTCAAGACCCGGCGTGGCGGCTACGACGGCAAGGGCCAGGTGTGGGTCGCCCACGCGCGCGAGGCCGACGCCGCCTTCGCCGCCATCGGAGGGCGCCCGGCGATCGCCGAGGCCCCGGCCGATTTCCGCCGCGAACTGGCCCTGATCGCCGCCCGCGGCCGGGATGGCGAGATCGCCCTCTATCCGCTGACCGAGAGCCACCATCAGGATGGCATTCTGCGGCGCACCAGCGCCCCGGCCAAGGCTTCGGCGCGCACGGCGGCCGAGGCCGAGCGCATCGCCGCCACCCTGCTTGCGGCGCTCTCCTATGTCGGCGTGCTGGGGGTGGAGCTGTTCGAGCGCGACGATGGCCACCTGCTGGTCAACGAGTTCGCGCCCCGGGTGCACAACACCGGGCACTGGACCCTGGACGGCTGCGAGGTCGATCAGTTCGAACAGCACATCCGCGCCGTGGCCGGCTGGCCGCTTGGCCCCACCAAGGCCCTGGCGCATGTGGAGATGACCAACCTGCTGGGCGATGAGGCCGGGGCGTGGGAGCGGCTGGCGCACGAGCCGGAATCGCGCCTGTGGCTCTATGGCAAGGGCGAGGCCAGGGCCGGCCGCAAGATGGGCCACGTCAATCGCCTCAGCCGTCTGGATTGATGACGACGCAGGGCCTGGGCGTCATCTGCGGATAATCCTGCTAAGCTGTGCCGGGAGATCAGGGAGGATAGCCCTATGCACATGATCGTCTTTGGCGTGCTGCACGCCACCGCGCTCTTGGTGGTCGCCTTCTTCGTCGCTTTCGCCGCCGCCAAGACCGGCGGCCTGCTGAGAATCCTAGGCGGCCTGCTGGCGCTGTGGCTGATCATTCTCGCC
>DASYGN010000061.1:0-2085 GCA_035999625.1 Caulobacteraceae bacterium
CAGCAGATCCAGAACCTCGAGGACTACATCGGCGCGGCCCTGTTCAAGCGCACCCCGCGCGGCCTGCTGCTCACCGACGCCGCCCAGACCGCCCTGCCGGCCCTGCGCGAGGCCTTCGACCGCCTCGCCGAAGCCGCCTCGCTCCTGACCGCCGCCGTCGATGGCCGGCGCCTGACCCTCACCGCCCCGCCCTCGTTCGCGGCCAAGTGGCTGGTGCCGCGCCTGGGCCGTTTCGAGGAGAACCACCCGCAGGTGGACGTCTGGCTCTCCGCGGACATGGACCTGGTGGATTTCACCGGCGGCGATGTCGATCTGGCGGTGCGTTACGGCGGCGGCGCCTATCCCGGCCTGGAGGCGATCCGCCTGATCCAGGAGACGGTGATCCCGGTCATGAGTCCGGCGCTCAACGCCGCCAACCCGCTCGCCGAGCCGGGCGATCTTTCACGCCACACTCTGCTGCACGACGGCTCGCCCGACGCCGACGAAAGCTGCCCCGACTGGCAGATGTGGCTGGCCGCGCGCGGGGTCAAAGGCGTCGATGGGGCCAGGGGGCCGCGCTTCAACCAGTCCAGCCTGGTGATCGAGGCGGCGCTGGCTGGCCGGGGCGTGGCCCTGGCCAAGCGCACCCTGGCCCAGGATGATATCGACGCCGGCCGCCTCGTCGCGCCGATGGCGATCACCACCAACGTCGGCTTCGCCTATTACGTCGTCCACCCCAAGGCCAAGGCGCGCCTGCCTCAGGTCAAGGCGTTCGTGGCCTGGATCCAGGCCGAAGCCGCCGCCCACGAAGCGGCGCTGGCGATGATCGACAACGGCGCGGGCATCTGAGCCCGCGGGCCGTTCCGCTTCCTTGCCGTCGATTGCGGGTATAGGTCACCAGGCGCGCCGCGCCAGGGGAAGGAGATCGCCATGGCCAAGGGTCAGAAGAAGAGCAACAAGGAAGTCAGGAAGCCGAAGCAGAACAAGCCCAAGCCGGCCGCCTCGAGCGCCGGCTCCAAGAAGAAATAGGTCGGCTTGACCGCCGGGTCTGGACGCCGGTGGCCACCCGGGTTCCGATCAGCAACCTGCTCGCCGGCGGTGAGTACGCGGCCACCATCCTGGTCGGGGCGCGCAAGACGCCGCTGAACGTGCTCCTGGACACCGGCAGCAGCGCCCTGGCGCTGGATGGGGCCAGGTACAGGCCGGGCGCGGGCGATCGCACCACGCGCCTGGCCCAGAGCGTCGGCTATGGCGATGGCAGCGCCTGGACCGGGGCGGTGATCGAGACCGCGGTGAGCATCGGCGAGGGGCCTGGGGCCCTCGCCTTGCCGGGCGCGCACGCCGCGATCGCCTATCAGACCCTGGCCAATCCGTTCGGCTCGACCGACGGCATCCTCGGCCTGGCCTATGCCGCCCTCGACGAGGCTTTCGCCACGCCCGGCGATGCCTGGGCCGGCCAGTATCCGGCCGAGCGGGTGCGGCAGGGCCGGCGGACCACGATCGCGCCCTACCTGAGCCAACTCGGAGCCGCCGGGCTCGGGACCGACAGCATCGCCCTCTGCACCCGCCGCTCGCTGGTCCGTCAGGGGCATGGCGGCGCCGCCGATCTCCTCAACCAGGGCTGGCTGATCCTGGGCGGCGGCCGGGATTGCGCCGATCTCTACCGGGGTCCGTTCCAGAGCGTGACGGTGATGGCCGACAAATGGTACAACACCAACCTCAAGGCGGTGATGGTCGGCGGCGCCGCCATCCCGGTCGCCGCCGGCGCTCTGCAGGGCGTTCCGTCCAACGCCATCGTCGACAGCGGCAATCCGGCCCTGACCTTGGGGCCGACGCTGCTGGCCGCCGTGCTGGCCAAATTCAGTCCCGCTCAGCAGGCTCAGCTCAAGGCGTCGATGGCCGGGACCGCGGTCGCCGCGGGCGATCTCGACCTCGCCGGATGGCCGCCGCTGAGCCTGGTCCTCGAAGGCGAGGCCGGCGATGTGCGCCTGACCGTCGCGCCCGGCGACTATTGGCAGGTCGACGCGCCCCGGGCCGGCTTGGCCACGGCGGCGCTGAGCATCGGGGTCGATGGCCTGAGCGTCCTCGGCCTGCCGCTGCTGAACG
>DASYGN010000063.1:0-8142 GCA_035999625.1 Caulobacteraceae bacterium
AGCGAGAGCTGGGCGCCAAGCCGGCCGGCAACGGCTTCGAAGGCCATCGCACGGTGCGCATCTACAACCTCCTGGCCCATGGCGCCCCCTTCGACCAGGTCCCGATCCATCCCACCGTGCTGCCGATCATCGAAGGCGTGCTCGATCCCGGCTGCCTGATCTCCTCGCTCTCCTCGATCGCCATCGACGCCGGCGAGACGGCTCAGCCGATCCACGCCGACGACCAGGTGATTCCGCTCGAAAAGTCGCACGCGCCGGTGGTCTGCAATTCCATGTGGGCGCTGACGGACTTCACCGAGGCCAATGGCGCGACCCGCCTGGTCCCCGGCAGTCACCGCAAGCCCAATCCGGAATACGGCGGCGCCTACGAGACCATCGCCGCGGAGATGCCCAAGGGCAGCGTGCTGATCTGGGAGGGCGCGCTCTGGCACGGCGGCGGCGCCAACCGCACCGACCAGCGCCGCACGGGCGTGGCCATGAACTACTGCGCCGGCTTCATCCGCCAGCAGGAGAATCAGCAGCTGGGTCTCTCACCGCAAATCGTGCGCGGATTCTCGCCCAGGCTGCAGGAGCTGGTCGGCTATGGCGTCTACCGCGGCCTTATCGGCCATATCGACAAGTCAAGCCCGGCCGACCGGCTGAACGGCGGCGGTGACTTCCGCTCGATCTGGGATCGTTAGAGTCAGCCATCAGACGATCCACTCCCTGGCCATCATCGCGTCGTTATCAGCGATGAGGCTGGCGTGTTCGGGCATGGCCAGATGCAGAATGGCGCTGCAAAACGTCTGTGGCGCCGAGCCTGGCGCGCTCACCAGCCGGCCAGCGCTCACCGCGCGCGGCGTGTCGACATAGTGTTCAGCGCCCGGATAGTCGGCCGCGTGGCTTGCCAGCCAGGCGGCGCCGTTACTGGTGTGCGCGCGCCCAGCGAACAGTCCCGCCCGGGCCGCCGCCACCGTGCCGGCGCAGATGGCGCCGACGATACGCTCTGAAGCCAGCGCCGAGCGCAGGAGCCGATCGAGGGCCTCATCGCGCCACCCTGGCCAGGCATCGCTGCCGATGATGAGGTAAATGTCGGCGTCCGTGGCCGTGACCTCGTGAAAGGCGCCGTCGGCGCTCGCCCGCACGCCACCGATGGAAGTCTGTGGCCCGCCGTCGGGGGTCAGCACCGTAACCGCGAAACGGCCGGCCTCGCGCAACATCGCCAGCACCGGGCCGGCTTCCCAATCCGCCCAGCCAGGCTGGAAAAAGGCGATGACGCGGCCCATGTGCGCAACTCCGGTTGCAACGCCGCCATGTCATAACCGCTCGGACGATCGGCACAAGTTCTTTGTTTGTTCTTGCTGCGTCGTCGACTCCAGCTATTAGATTGGGGCCAAGGTCTCGAATGTCTGAACAAAGCCCCCTCATCCGCGTGCGCGGCGCGCGCGAACATAATCTCAAGAACGTCAGCGTGGACATTCCGCGCGGCGCACTGGTGGTGCTGACCGGGCTTTCCGGCTCTGGCAAGAGCAGCCTGGCGTTCGACACCATCTATGCCGAGGGCCAGCGCCGCTATGTCGAGAGCCTGTCGGCCTACGCGCGCCAGTTCCTCGAACTGATGGGAAAGCCGGACGTGGATCTGATCGACGGCCTTTCGCCGGCGATCTCCATCGAACAGAAGACCACCAGCCGCAATCCGCGTTCCACCGTCGGCACGGTGACCGAGATTCACGATTACATGCGTCTGCTGTGGGCCCGGGTCGGCATCCCCTATTCGCCGGTCACCGGCCTGCCGATCGTCAGCCAGACGGTGAGCCAGATGGTCGACAAGCTGGCCGAACTGCCGGACGGCCAACGGCTCTATCTGCTGGCCCCGGTGGTCCGCGACCGCAAGGGCGAATACCGCAAGGAGGTCGGCGCCTGGCAGAAGGCCGGCTACCAGCGGCTGAAGGTCGACGGCGTCTTCTATCCGATCGAAGACGCACCGGCCCTGGAGAAGACCTACAAGCACGATATCGACGTGGTCATCGACCGCTTGGTGACCCGTTCCGGCCAGGAGAGCCGCTACGCCGACAGCCTGGAGGCGGCGCTGCGCCTCGCCGACGGCATCGCCGTCGCCGAATGGGCCGAGACGGCCGAGGGCGAGGACGCGCCCCGGCGCCTGATCTTCTCCGAGAAATTCGCCTGCCCGGTGTCGGGCTTTTCGATCACCGAGATCGAGCCCAGGCTGTTCTCGTTCAACAACCCGGCCGGCGCCTGTCCGGTATGCGATGGCCTGGGCATGAAGCTGGCGTTCGACGCCGACCTCATCATCCCCGACAAGGACAAGAGCCTGCACAAGGGGGCGGTCTCACCCTGGGCCAAAGGCCCCTCGCCGCTCTACACCCAGACCCTGCAGGCGCTCGCCCGCCACTACGGCTTTTCCATGGACGAGGCCTGGTGGAAGCTGCCCGAGGCCGCGAGGTCGGTGGTCCTGCATGGTTCGGGAAACGAGAAAATCCGTTTCGTCTATGACGACAACGCCCGCAAGTATGAGGTCAGCAAGACCTTCGAGGGGGTGATGCCGAACCTCGAGCGGCGGTGGCGGGAGACCGACTCCAGCTGGGTGCGCGAAGAGCTCGGCCGCTATCAGTCGGAAAGCCCGTGCGAAGCCTGCGGCGGCGCCCGCCTCAAGCCGGAGGCCTTGGCGGTCAAGATCGCCGGCCGCAACATCGCCGAGATTTCCGCGCTCGCGATCCGGCCCGCGCGCGACTGGTTCGGCGGCCTCGAGAGCGAGCTCAGCGACAAGCAGCTGGAGATCGCCCGGCGCATCCTCAAAGAGATCAACGACCGGCTGCGCTTCCTGGTCGACGTCGGCCTGGAGTACCTCAACCTCTCCCGCGCCTCTGGCACTCTGTCGGGCGGCGAAAGCCAGCGCATCCGCCTGGCCAGCCAGATCGGCTCGGGCCTCACCGGCGTTCTGTACGTCCTCGACGAGCCGTCGATCGGACTGCACCAGCGCGACAACGCCCGCTTGCTCGAGAGCCTGAAAGGCCTGCGCGATCTCGGCAACTCGGTTCTGGTGGTCGAACATGACGAAGAGGCGATCCTCGCCGCCGACCACATCATCGACATGGGCCCCGCGGCCGGCATCCACGGCGGCGAGGTGGTGGCCGAAGGCCGCCCCACCGACATCATGGCCGCGGAGGCGAGCCTGACCGGCCAGTACCTGAAGGGCGCGCGGGGGATCGCCATCCCGGAAGACCGGCGTGCGGTCTCGCCAGCGCGGGTGCTGAGGGTGATCGGCGCCGCCGGTAACAACCTCAAGCAGGTCACTGGAGAGATCCCGGTGGGAACCTTCACCTGCATCACCGGCGTCTCCGGCGGGGGCAAGTCCACCTTCACCGTCGAGACCCTCTACAAGGCCGCGGCCAGGCGGCTCAACAACGCCTCCGATGCGCCGGCCAGCTTCGAGCGCATCGAGGGCCTGGAGCACTTCGACAAGGTCATCGACATCGATCAGAGCCCGATCGGGCGCACGCCGAGGTCCAATCCGGCCACCTACACCGGCGCCTTCACCGCCATCCGCGACTGGTTCGCCGGCCTGCCGGAGGCCAAGGCGCGCGGCTACGGCCCCGGGCGGTTCAGCTTCAACGTCAAGGGCGGCCGCTGCGAAGCCTGCCAAGGCGATGGGCTGATCAAGATCGAGATGCACTTCCTGCCCGACATCTATGTCACCTGCGATGTCTGTCGCGGCCATCGCTATAACCGCGAGACCCTGGAGATCGCCTTCCGCGGCAAATCGATAGCCGATGTCCTCGACATGACCGTCGAGGAGGCGGCGCAGATGTTCCGCGCGGTGCCGGCCATTCGCGACAAGATGGAGACCCTGAAGCGGGTCGGCCTCGGCTATATCAAAGTCGGCCAGCAGGCGACCACGCTCTCCGGCGGCGAGGCGCAGCGGGTGAAGCTCAGCAAGGAGCTGTCGCGGCGCGCCACCGGCCGCACCCTCTATATTCTCGACGAGCCGACTACCGGCCTGCACTTCGAGGATGTGCGCAAGCTCCTGGAGGTGCTGCACGAACTGGTCGAGCAGGGCAACACAGTGGTGGTCATCGAGCACAACCTCGACGTGGTGAAGACCGCCGACTGGATCCTCGACTTCGGACCGGAAGGCGGCGATGGCGGGGGACGGATCATCGCCACCGGGACGCCGGAGGCCGTGGCGGCCGATCCCGCGAGCTGGACTGGCCGGTATCTCGCCCAGCTATTCGAGCGCCATCGCCAGCGGCTGGCGGCGCTTCAGGAGCCGCGCCGGGCCAAGGTCAGCGCCTGACGCGCCGGTCACGGCGGCACCCCATCCTCGCCGGCGATGGCGCTGAAAGCGCGCGCCTGACAGGCGTAAAGCAGGGTCGAGCTCAACGTCCAGAACACCGAGATCAGGCCAGCCAGCAGGCCGGCTTGCAACAGCAATAGGGCGCGCCTGGGCAGATCACCGGGCGATGGGGTGACGTCCGTCGGCGTCAGGATGACGATCACCGGAGCGAACAAGACCGTCAGTCCAAGGAGCATCAGGAAGAACAGCAGATAGGCGCCCAGCAGGTACCAGAAACGCCCGCGCGTCACCGGCCAATAGGCGGCTAGGTGAAAACGCCGCTCGGAAAAGGTCTCCACGGCGATCAGCGACAGGCGCACGCCGAGCCAGACCTCGAACCACACGGTGACGGCCACGCCGACCTCTGCGATCAGGCGCGACGCCGTCGGCAGGGCATGCATGATCGGACTGGCCAGTATGAACACCAGAGTGGCGGGGGCGCCCCCGGCCCCGATGGCGGCGAAGAAGGCCACCAGGGTGAGAATGCCCAGCCGCAGTTCGTCAGCGCCCAGCCGCAGAAAGAACCACCGCCGATCCTCCGGGCGCAGCACGGCGCGGAACGCGGCCAGCGCCGTCACCAGCCACACCAGCAGAAACAGCAGGACGACGACGAAGCTGAACGGACCAAAGCGGGTGGTGAGGTTTCCGGCGCTGGTCGCCAGACGCGCCTGGGCGAGGCCGGCCGGCGTGCTGGCGGCGACCACAGACGCGGCCACCGAAAACGTCGCCAGCCACAACCCGGTCCACACCAGGAACGCCAGCGGCTCGCGCACCATCAGGCGGAAGCCTTCGCGCGCGGCGTATTGTGAAGAAAGCCGCTTCATCGCTCCGGCGCCGGCAGAACCTGAAAAAAGTAAGCCATGAGTCCAACCTGCATGGGAAGCCAAAGCCAAGCTCCGATCGCGGCCAGGACCAATGGCGCGACCACCCTGGCGCCGGTCAGACACCAGGCCCCGGCCGCCACCGGCGCGATCGCCACCGCCAGGTTACCAATGGCGATCGGCAGCGCGTGTCCGCGCGTAAGCGGCCAGGCGGCGAGCAGCTGAACCTTGCCGCCAACCACGCCGGCGGGCTCGGCGAGCGAGATGCGCGCGGCCGCGAACACCAGACCGATGCCCGCGGCAAGAATGGCGAAACTCTGGACGATCCGCCCGCCGGGGCGGATCGCGCCCGCCCAGGAAGCCGGCTCGTCGATGCGGAAACCGCGACCGGCCGTGGCCACCGCGAAGGTCAGGCACAGCAGGGCGGTGGTGAGCAGCAGGGCGAGGATGGCGAGGAAAAGCATCGCCAAGAGCCAGGTCGCCAGCAACCTGGCCTCCACCGGCCCAACCTGAAGGCCGCCCGGCCCGGCCTCGCCCCTGTCCAGCGCCATTCGCCACAGGCCGCCGCGCGCGATCAGCGCCAGGGCCAGCGCCAACGGCCAGGCGATCGCGGCGCCGGCGAGCGCCGCCCACAGCGCCAGAGCGGTCAGGGCCAGCGCCGCCCAGCATTGCTTCCAGGCCGGCGGCACAAACCGGACGGACGCGACAACGGCCCCGCCGATGATCGAGCTTGGGTTTGTCAGACAGCCGCCGCCGGAGGCGCTCCAGCCAAATCGCGCCAGGCCCTCGCCCATGGCGCGGCGATGATCGCCTGCAGGCAGCCGGTCACCGGGATCGAGATCACCACGCCGGCCGCCAGAACCGGCGCCAGCCCGGAAATGATCTCGCTCGGGGGTCGGGCGAACAGGGCGGCAAGCGTCTGGAATTTCGCCCCCACCACCGCCAGGCCGATGGCCAGGGCGATCGCCCCCAGCACGACCTCGATCAGCACCACAACCAGGAACAGGCCAAAGCCGATCAGAAACAGATCACCGGCCTTGCCGCGGGTCAGCGCCCAGGCGTCCATCAGGTGAAACCGGCCATCGGCGACCATCATCGGTCCCGCCACCGAGAGGCGGCAGAACACGAAGATCATCAACCCCACCAGCACCAGGAACAGGGCCAGCATCAGCAGGAACGCGGCCGCCTTGGCGTGGGCGACGGCCAGGATCGCGACCAGGATGGCGATCGGAACCGCGCACACGATGAAGCCGATGACCAAGGCGACGGAGAAGCCGAAAATCAGCAGAAAGAAGAACAGCTCGGAGGCTCCCAGCCTGAGGTAGGCGAAGCGATTGTCCTGCGGCGCCAGCACGGCGCGGAAGACCGCGCACGTCACCACCGCGCCGACCGCCAGGCCGAGCAGGGTGGTCAGCAGATTGGCGCTCTGCATGGCCATCAGGGCGGGGAAGTCTGGCTGGGGGGAGGCCTGTCCGCGCATCCGCGCCAGGGCCTCGGTGAAACGGGCGAGATACAATGGCGCCATCAGCAGCCACAGGAGCACGATGAAGACCGCCCGCACCGCGCCCCAGGCGAGGACCGCTCCCGGGCGGGCTGCAATCAGACGGAAGCCTTCGCCAATCGCCTCGCCGACCGATAAGCCCCCCAATGTCCCCTCCCCTAGCTCGAAGCGGTCGAAGCCGTCGATCCGCCGTTGGTCAGAATGCGGTAGATTTGCGGCCACGGGGCCAACCCGATCGGGGTCAGGAGCGCGGCGGCCAGCACCACCATGCCGGCGATCAGGGCGATGAACGGCGCCAGCGCCGCCATCCACTGCGCCGGCGGCAGCGTCAGCAGGGCGTGTACATCACCGGGACGCGGGGCGTTGTTCCACAGGGCCAAGCTGCCGGCGACGGCCAGCGACACCACCGCGAGATAGACCACCACGCCGATCACCAGCAGAATGACGCCAACGCCCAGAAGGCGCCAGGTGAGCCCGCGAGTGAGAGCCCATGACTCGAACAGGCGAAAGCGATGTTCGGCGTAGGTCATCGGGCCGGCCAGCGAAAACCTCAGCTGGACCCAGAACATCACCCCGAGAAGGAGCAATTCGCCGATCAGGCGGATCGATACCGCCAACGCGTTGGTCCCGCCGGCGACAATCACCAACATGGCCACGGTGATCGAGATGATGAAATTGATGATGAACAGGATCACGCCGCGAACAAAGTTGACCAGCATCACCTGGATCTCCTGATCACCCAGACGCAGGTAGGCGAACCTGCTGCTCTCCGGCTCGAGCACCGCGCGATAGACGGCGCACGAGACCACCGCGCCGACCACCAGGCCGCCCAGACCCATGAGCAAACCGAATGCGCCGAGTTGCGGCGCCAGCGGGATAAGCTCGGCCGGCGTGATGTGGCCGCCGGACTTGGCGACCAGGGTGACATAGGCTTCGAGGGCCCCGGCGAAGGGAATCGCCACCAGCGCCACCAGCAGCGCCCAAACCAGGGCCCAGACGATCGCGGCGGCCGGCCGGCGGGCCAGAAGGCCGACGCCGGCGAAGGCTGCGTCTTCAATGTTGAAGCTCGTCACTCGCGTGCCCCCCACGCTGGAGTTCGGTCGTTGGGCGATCATAAGGATAGGCCAATGCCCGGCCTATGCGCCACTTTCTCGCACGGCCCTGGCCCGCTATCCCTGTACGCCTATGAACCTGGTGCGGATCATCGGTGCGGGATTGGCCGGAAGTGAGGCAGCCTGGCAGGCCGCCCAGTTGGGCGCCAGGGTGATCCTGCACGAGATGCGCCCACAGGTGGCGACACCGGCGCACGCAAGCGGCGATTTCGCCGAGCTGGTGTGCTCCAACTCCTTCCGCGGCGATGATCCGGAGCACAATGCGGTCGGGCTGCTGCACGCCGAGATGCGCCGGCTGGGATCGCTGATCCTGACCTGCGCGGATCGCCATCAAACGCCGGCTGGCGGGGCCCTGGCGGTCGACCGCGAGGGCTT